>JAFGCU010000034.1 GCA_016932475.1 Anaerolineales bacterium | reverse complement strand
TCTCCCCCTTCCCCTTACGGGGAAGGGGGAGAGGGGTTGGGGGAGAGGAGGTTAGGACAGTGTATCGTAGGAAGCCTGAGCAGTTACCTCCTTTTTTAATATCCTGGAGGATTCCAACGTAACCCCACCAACCCTGCACCCCTCCTCCCCTTCTTTATAAGGAGGGGATGGGGGTGGAGAGGTTAGGTCATGCTTTCCCCAGCACCATCGCCAGCAGCGCCATGCGGGTGTAGAGGCCGTATTCCATCTGGCGGAAATAGGCCGCGCGCGGATCGTCGTCCAGCTCCATCGCGATCTCCCCGACGCGCGGAAGCGGGTGCATCACGACCATCTGGTTCTTGGCGGATTGCATCGTCTCGGGTGTGATCACAAAGGCGCCTTTGACGGATTCATACGCCGCCGGATCCTCGAAGCGCTCCTTCTGGACGCGGGTCACGTACAGCACGTCGGTTTCCGGCAGCACCGCATCCAGCATGGCATGCTCCTGGATCGGCATCCCGCGCGCCTTAAGCTCCGCCACCAGGTCGGGCGGCATGCGCAGGATGTCCGGCGAAACGCAGTGGACTCTGGTTTTGAAGAGCGAAAGCAGGCGCGAAAGAGAATGCACCGTGCGGCCGTACTTCAGGTCGCCGAGCATCGTCACGGTGAGGTTGTCGGTGCGGCCGAGTTCTTCGCGGATGGTGAACAGGTCCAGGAGCGCCTGGGTGGGATGCTCGCCCACGCCGTCGCCGGCGTTGATGATCGGCTTGCGGCAGTACTGCGCGGCAATGGCCGCGGCGCCGACCTCGGGATGACGGATGACGATCACGTCGGCGTAGGATTCGAGGGTCCGCACGGTGTCGGGCAGGGATTCGCCCTTGGCGACCGAGGAATACCGCACTTCGTTGATCGGGATCACACTTCCGCCGAGGCGCTGCATCGCGGCCATGAAGGAGGAGGAGGTGCGGGTCGATGGCTCGTAAAAGAGATTGGCCAGGATCTTTCCCTTGAGCAGGTCGAACGTGCCCACGTGCTCCACCATCGAACGCATCTCCTCGGCCACGCCGAACACGTATTCCAGACCGGCGGCGTCGAATTGGGAGACGGAGATGATATCTTTTCCGTAGAATGGAGTCTGGCGCATGTCGCCGAAGGGAAGGTGCGGGCTCTTTTCGCGCCGCTGGGCGGGGGGAATGTAGGTGGACACTGTCGCTTCCTTTCTTTTTTCGCCCCCGGGCATCGGCGCCCGGGAACGCTGCCGGACCGGGTTTACATCGGAATGGGCTTGACCGGATCGGGGGCGAGCGATCCGGTGGAGATATTCCTCCCGAAGCCGGGTTCCACGATCACATCCGGCGCTTCATAGACCGTCGTGCCGCGCAGGTCAACCTGGATCACGCGGCCGCGCAGGCTCATTCCCTCGAAGGGCGTCCAGGCGCACTGGGTTTTCAGATATTCCCCGCGGACGGTCCAGCGGGCGTCTACATCCACCTGGATCATCGTCACCAACTGCTCGGGTAGCGAGAAGATGCGCTTCGGGTTGTCGTGCATCCGCTGGAGCAGGTCCTCCATGGTCAATCGGCCTTCATGGACCGCTCCGAGCAGAAGGGGCAGCGCGGTCTCGAGTCCGGGAAAACCCGGCGGGGGATCTTCGCCGTCTTTTTCGGCTTTGGTGTGCGGCGCATGGTCGGTCGCGAAGCAGTCGATCACCGCCAGATTTTCCCAGAGCGCCGCCTGATCGGATTTTTCGGCAAGGCGCGGGCGGACTTCGCTGCGCCCGGGACCGATCCTCGGGATATCCTCCTTAGTGAGGAACAGATGATGGGGGGTGACCTCACAGGTGACCGCGAGCCCCTTCTCCTTGGCGGCTTTGATCAGCAGAATTTCCTCTTTTCGGGAGACGTGCGCGATGTGCAGGCTGCGCTTCAGCCGGGCGGCGATCTGGATCGCCATCGCGATTTTACGGCCCTCCGCGTGAACGACAATCGGTTTTGCGGCGGGCCAGTTGGCCATATGCGCCGTGATGGCAGCTTTGTTTTTCAACTGCAGCGGGCCGAAGGTCCGGTCCAGGTACATCTTCAGGCCGGCGGTTTTGGGCGCCAGCGGCGCGGCCGTTTCCAAGTTGTCCGCCCCGGCGCCGATGAAGAGCCCGTAATCGCACAGCGCTTTCTTTCGCGCGCAATCCTCGGCCGCTTCCAGGCTCGGAATATCCACCAGGGGCGGCCGGGTGTTGGGCATCGCCAGGACGCAGGTGAACCCCCCGGCGAGCGCGGCGGCGGTACCTGAGCGCCAGTCCTCCTTGTGGGTCTGGCCCGGTTCGCGCATATGGACGTGCGGATCGATCAATCCCGGAAGTGTAAGCAGCATGGCGGCATTCCCGCAGAAAGAAAAAAGAGAGCCCTTCGGCTCTCTTGTCAGGGCAGAAAAAACAAAACGCCCGCGCGGGGGACGATCCCCTTTCGGGCGTTGGCGAGGTTCCGGAGGAATATCTTCTTCATGCCGCGCGAATTATAGGCGGAATTTCATTTTCGTCAAGCGCCGCCGCCGCGGTTATTCCTCCGCCGGCGTTTCTCCGCGCATTTTCCGCTTTAATTCGCCGGGGGAAAATGCGCGGTCCTCCTTTTCCAGGCTCACGCCTGTCACCCACCCCACCGCGCGCATCCAGCTGTCGCCTTCGCCGCCCATCTGTTCCCGGGTAAACCGGTAATCGCTCTTGCGGATGAACTCCGAGAGCTCGGCGAGCAGACGCTCCGCCCGGCGCAGTCCGTGCCGCCGCAGAATCGGATCGATCCGGCCGCCGTGCTCCATCGTCCGCGCGAGTCCGAGGTGGTACAGGCAGAATCCTTCGTTCCCCTCCACCGCCGCAACCATGCGGCCGTCGCCCGCGCGCAGCACCTCCACCAGAGTGTTCATCACCCCCTGCTCCGTCTCCCGTTCTACTTTGCACGCGAGGCAATCGGGGTTATCGTCCCGGGCCGGGAAATCCTTCCGCCCTTTACGGGAAAAAAGATTACCGGATATTCCGCCGCGCTTGGTTCGGCCGGCCTCCTCCCCGCGCCCCGCCTGGAGCTGCGCTGCCGCATCTTCGACCAGCCGTTTGTAGAGGATGGCGACGCCCAGCGCCGAGCCCCAGGGGATTTTTAAAAGCATCCCGGCGTGCCGGCGGCAGTATCCGCCCGTCTCCGCGAATAAATTTTGCGCGCCCGGGTCTGTCACCAGCCCGTACAGCGCATGATCGATGTAGTGCATCGGTTTCTGCCGGACAAGCTCGCACGCCGGGCACCGGCCCCGGGCCAGGTTTTCCAGAATGTCGAAGTAAAAGGCGGGTGTCTGGGTCATGGAATGATCTCCGTCCTACAGCATATCAGAATCCGCAAAGGTCAGCATTGGCCTTCATACCGGGAAGAGCCGGTGTTTTTCTGACCATGCTTTTCCCTTCCTTTCCTTAACTTATGGATATTCATGTGATATCCACTTCTCCGATCACCCTCTCCTCCCCCCGTCCCATTCCCACATCAGTCACGATCCTGGATTCCGAACTGGCCTCTCCACCCCTTCCTAAAACTTATGGATGTACGAAGGCGAACCGTGTCTCCGAACTGGCCTCTCCACCCCCGTCCCCCTCCTCCCCTTCCGGCTGGAATCTCGGGTGGGTCCGAGTCGCTGCTCCGACCTAACCTCTCCTCCCCCCGTCCCCCTCCTCCCCTTCCCTTAAGGGAAGGGGAGGAGGGGGTGCAGGGGAAGGTGGGGTTAGGTCTGAGGCGCACATATCCAATATTTTTCCAAGGACAAGATTCATATTCGATAATACTTCTTCATTTGTAAAATGGATAATTCGAAAACCCATTCCCTTGAGAAGGGTATCCCTCTCAAAATCGGCCTCTTTGTTGTGAAGATGAACGGCGCCATCCAGCTCGACGACGAGGCTTGCCTGATGACAATAGAAATCAACAATGAAACCGGCGACAATTTGTTGTCTTCGAAAATGGATATTTTCGAGCTGGTTATTTCTAATTTTCCCCCAAAGCAACCTCTCCGCCCGGGTCATCCATCGGCGGAGAGTCTTTGCCTCTGCATATTTTGATTCATGGATCCATTGGCCTGCGCAAATATTCTTTGGCATAAGCATCCCCCTGTTTTCAAATGGATCCGGCCATTCCCCTCCACCCCTCTTCTCCTTCCATTTAGGAAAGGAGGAGAGGGGATGGGGAAGAAGAAGATGGGTCAGCCATTCCCCCCGGCGAGCGCGGCCAGGGCCGTGAACATTTCCGCCACGCCCTCGCCGGATTGCGCGCTGGTTTCGACATACGGCGCGCCGACCGAATCCGCGAAGGATTTTCCAACGCCGCGCGCCGGAGCCAGATCCAGCTTGTTGCCAACCACCAGGATCTTCGTTCCCTTGGCGTTGGTCACCGCCTCGGTGTGCCAGGCCGGAAGGTGCGCCAACGTTTCCGGGTTGGACAGGTCGAACACGATCGCCACCGCCCGGCTGCCGCGGTACATTCCGGTCCGGACGATTTCGAAGCGGGCCTGCCCGGCCATATCCCAGATCGATAGTTTGACCGCGCCGGAGGGCAGCTCGACGATCTTGGTCTGAAAATCCACGCCGATCGTGGCGACCCGCGACGTCTCGAATTGGCCCTCGCAATACCGGCGGATCAGCGAGGTCTTGCCGACCGCTTCATCCCCGCCCACCGATACTTTATACAGAGGAATATCCGACATGCTCCTCGCTCCTTCGGCCGATGCCCGGCCGGGTGTATCGCGTTATTGCAGGTAAACCTCGTGCGGGAACACCAAGCCCTCGACCGAGATCGGCGTCTGCTGCAGCCGCGGTTTGTTGGCGCGTTCGAAAAAGAGGTGGGTCTCTTCCAGAAGCTGCAGCTGGCGCGCGGCCGGCTCGGTATTGTAGAGCGCGATCAGCGTGGTGGTATTGCCCGAGACGAAGCACACCCAACGCCCGCTTTCGATCTGGGTCGAACGCATCCGCGAACCGAAGATCTCGCGCGTAGCTTCGCGGTAGGAAGAGAGCATCGGCACCATCAGCGCCGGGTCCAGGTCGAACTGTCCGAGGGTCGTGAGCGGCATTCCCGATGCGTTTTCGTAAATGGAAAAGCCCAGCGCCTTGGCGTGGTGCTCGCGGCGGATCGCGATGCTCTGCCCCTGGCTCACCGCCTGGCGCCATTGTTCGGGTGAGATTTCGAGCATCCGTTCGATGGCCTGACGCTGCTGCTGGTAATGCTGGTAGAGGTGGATGAACGTGGCGCGGTTGACTTCGCCCCGGGCGAAATCCTCCGCCAGTTTGTTGGTTTTATCCTGCACCTCCCGCAGGTGATGCTCGGCTCCGGAGCGGGAATCAGCCACTCCCGAGGAATCCAATCCGGGCCGGGTGACGCCGGCCGCCGGCGGCGGGCCGGCGACCGCTGCGGGCACAGGTTTTTTAGCCTTTTCGGTAGGTGAATTTTCCGGCTTGGAGAATAACCGTTGAAACCAATTCATGCGGCGCCGCCCAATCCGTTGCGGATGGGAGGATTATATCCTATCCAACGGATGGGAAGAACAGGGGCATTGGGACGTACGGGTGAGAATTTCACCGCCGGTGAAAGAACGTCAATTTCCGACGACGGCGCTGCGCCGCTCCATCAGCACCACATCCCGCCAGCGGCCGTTCATCTTCCCGATCCGTTCTTGAGTCCCGAGGATCCGGAAACCGAATTTTTGATGCAGGGCGAGGCTGGCTTTATTCTCGGGGAAGATGCCGGATCGAAGGGTCCAGAATCCCCCGGCTTCCGATTCCTCAACCGCCTTGGCAATCAGCGCCTTGCCGACCCCCTTCCCGCGCATCGCGGAGGCGATATAAATGCTGAGTTCGGCGACGCCGGAGTAGACGCACCGGCCGGAGGCCGGCGTGAGCGCCGCCCACCCGACCACCATGCCGTCCGCCTCCGCCACCAGGCGCGCCTCCATCAGATGCTTGGAATCCCATTCCTCCCATTCGGGGGCGCTGGTTTCGAAGGTGGCGTTGCCGGTCGCGATGCCTTCCATATAGATGGCTCTTACGGACGGCCAATCCCCGGATTCCATCGGACGAATCGCAATCAGCGAATTTTCCGGCATTCGATTATGCCTCTTGTTTTGAAATTATTCAGCCGAACGTATTGTTTTGTGCGCGGGTTTCACCGGAAAAATCCGATTGCGAGGGAATCAATCGGTTTTTTCATTTCCCCGGCAGCCGACACCCCGCGACGATAAGTTTTTTTCGGTGATTTTCGGATTTTATCGGCGATTCCGCGCACGATCTTCTCCGGCTTAAGCGGCACGATCTTCATTTTCTGCGCCGCGACCATACCGCAAGCGCCGCCAGAACAACCGCGGCCGATCCCAGCAATACCTCAAGCCACGGGGCCAGCATACGGAAATCCGGCAGGACCAGAGGCTGCGGAGCCGGCGGATCATCGGAGCCTCGGCCGATGCCGGACCGTTCCGAGGCGGCATCCGCTCCGGAGGATTCACCGCGCCCGTCCGTATCCGGTTCTCCGGGCGGCGGGGCGAGCCCGGGAGTCTCTCCTTCGCCGCCTCCGTATTTCTCTTGCGGTCCGGATGCGGTCGGCGCGGGAGGCGGGACGGTAAGCGGCGATGCGGATCCTTCCGGCGCGGCCTGATCCGCCGATTGAAGCATCGCGGGAGCCGTAAAATTTTCCACCATCAAGGGCGCGGCGGCGCCGGGCATGGCGCCGCGTGAGACCAAGTCTGCCGACAGCACGAGCGCGAACGCCATCGCGGCCAGCGCGGCCCCCAGCGTCATCCGGCGCGGGGAGAACCAGCCGGACGGCCGGACCGGCGCTCCGGCCTGGGCGGGAGTGAGGGTAAGCGGCCGCGGCGGCGAAAGCGCCGGCAGCGCCCGAAGCGATTCCTTTACGGCGCGCAATTCTGCAAGGTGCCGGCGGAGGTCTTCCTCGCGGGAGAGCCGGTCTTCGAGGGCGGCCTTCCCGGTATCCTCCAGCCGTCCATCCAGGTAGGCGGAGAGCGCTTCGAGCAAGCGGGGGTCGAGCGGCGCGCGGGGGTTCATCGTGATGCCTCACTCTCCAGACGGTGTGGGAGCGGAGGAAGTTCCCCTTTGGCGCGCAGGCAATCGCGCAGATCCGCGCGGGCGCGGGCCACGCGGCTCTTCACCGTTCCCAGCGCGACGCGCAGCGCGCGGGCGGCTTCGGCATAATCCTGCTCGTGGACATCCACCAGCAGGATGGTCGCGCGCTGGTCGGGCGGCAGCAGCGCCAGGCAATCCTCGAGGACGCGGCGGAGATCGGCGCGCACGGCCGCCGTTTCCGGTCCCTCGGCCGGATCGGCCAGGATCGAAAGCGATTCTCCGCTGCCGTCCTCCTCCGCGCCTGCGGAGAGATCCTCGAGCGAGACCGCCGGGCGCCGCTTGCGGCGGCGCAGCTCGTCCAGGCAGGCATTCGCGACGATCCGCAGCAGCCAGGAGCGGAAGTTTTCTCCGCGCAACTCGCCGAGGTGGCGGTACGCGGAGACGAACGCCTGCTGGGCGGCGTCGGCGGCGCCTTCCGGCTCGCCGAGCATCCGGCAGGCGAAGGAGTAGGCATGGCTTTGGTAATCCAAAACCAGCCGGTTGAAAGAGTCCAAATCGCCGTTGCGCGCCGCCTGTAGAAGCGATAACTCGTCCATTGGGCGGTAATGATACTCGATTTTTCTCCCCCTCCCTTCCCTCCCCCGTTTAGCGCTTTGCCTAGTTTTGAGGGAACCACATCTTTTCCGTTTTTCCTGGAAAATTCTTTGCGCTAAGCGGGGGAGGATTCCTCCTCCTCTATTCACAACGAGCGCGAATTTTTTTAAATCAATAAATCCTTCGTGTTCTTCAGGTTTTACTTCGTGTTTCTTCGTGGATTCTGAGGGGGGGTGGTATAATCCGTCCGTTCTGAAACCCTCAAAACCTCCGCGCCAGAGCGCGTTTTCCCAGGAGACCCCCCTATGTCCGGCCATTCCAAGTGGGCAACGATCAAACGAAAAAAGGGCACCGCCGACGCCAAACGCGGCCAGCTGTTCACCCGCCTGGCGCGGGAAATCGTCCTCGCCGCGCGAGAGAGCGGCGGCGAGGTGGACAGCAATTTCAAATTGCGCCTGGCCATCGACAAAGCCAAAGCCAACAACATGCCCAAGGAAAACGTCGAACGCGCCATCAAGCGCGGGACCGGCGAGGACAAGGAAGGCGGCACGATCGAGCAGGTGACCTACGAGGGCTACGCGCCGCACGGGATCGCACTGCTGATCGAGGTGGTGACCGACAACCGCAACCGCGCAGTCTCGGAAATCCGGCGGATCCTCACCCGCGCCGGCGGGAACCTGGGCGAAGGCGGCTCGGTCGCCTGGCAGTTCGCCCGCAAGGCGTACTTCCTGATCCCGGCTGCGGGGCTCAATCCGGATAAGGTTTTCGAGGCCGCCGTCGACGCCGGAGCCGACGACGTTCAGATCGGCAAGGAAACGATTGAGATCTTCGCGCCGGTGGAAGCCTACAAAGGCGTCAGCGAGCGGCTGCGAATAGAGAAAATCACGCCGGAAGAATCCACCCTGCGGATGGAGCCCAACCAGCAAACCGAACTGGATCCCGAACAAACCGTGCAGGTGATGAAGGTCATCGAGCAGCTCGAGGAATTAGACGACGTGAGCATGGTGTATTCCAACCTGATGGTGACCGACGAGGCGGTGGCGGCGATGGAATCCGCCGCCTAGGCACACGGCGCATGCGCGTCGTCGGCATCGATCCCGGCACCGCAACCACAGGGTACGGCGTCATCGAGGAAACCGCCGGCCGCCTGGTGCTGGTATCCTTCGGGACGATCTGCACCCCGGCCCGCCAGCCGATGCCGGAACGCCTGCTCGACCTGCACACTCAACTGATCGCGCTCCTCGCTCTCCACGCGCCGGATACCGCGGCGGTGGAGAGTTTGTTTTTCCAGAAGAACGTCCGCACGGCGATTTCCGTCGGGCAGGCGCGCGGCGCGGTGCTCTTGGCGCTGGCCGAGCGCGGCATGCCGGTGGGCGAATACACCCCGCTCGAAGTCAAGCAGGCTGTGACCGGCTACGGCGGGGCCGAGAAGCGGCAGGTGCAGATCATGGTCCGCACGCTGCTCGGGCTGGCGGATCTTCCCAGGCCGGACGACGCCGCCGATGCGCTTGCGGTGGCCATTTGCCATGCCCATTCGCAGAAGATTATTCGCTTGGCGGAGGCAGGATGATCGCATCCATACGCGGAACCGTGCAGCAAACCGGTGATAACTGGGTGGTGATGGAACTCGGCGGAATGGGGATTAAAGTCTCGGTCCCGGTTCCGCTGGCCGCCCGCGCCCGCACCGGCCAGGCGCTGGCGCTCTTCACCCACCTGCAGGTGCGCGAAGACGCTCTGGCTTTGTTCGGATTCGAAACCCCCGACCAGCTCGCGTTCTTCGAACTGCTCCTGAGCGTAAGCGGGATCGGCCCGAAGGTCGCCCTTTCCCTGCTTTCGCATTTTTCCGCCGACGCGCTGCGCCAGGCGGTCGGGGGCGGGAGGCCGGAGCGGCTCTCCGGGATTCCCGGAGTGGGGAAAAAGACGGCCGAAAAGATCATCTTTCATTTAAAGGACAAACTGGCGGCCGAAGCGGGGGCCGGGGCTCCCGGCTGGAGCGAAACCGATACGGAAGTCATCGCCGCACTGACCTCTTTGGGCTACTCGATCGTGGAAGCGCAGACGGCGCTGCAACGCATTCCGGCGGACGCGCCGACGGACGCGGAAAGCCGGCTGCGGATCGCGCTGCAGGGATTGGGAAGATAGGGATACACGCTGCAATTTGCCCGCGCGTACTGACCTAACCACCCTCCCACAACCCCTGCCTGCTTCTCGACAGGGAAGGGAGGGGTGCTTCGAACAAACTGAGGAGCGGGGAGAGAGATCCAATATTCCGCATTTAGGATGACTTTTTTCCAATTCTCGATTATTATTCCGCGACAACCGGAGAATCCCCCTATGGACAATACCGCTCTTCTTTTAAAGGAACTGACCGAAGCCAACGGCGTTTCGGGGCACGAGACGGAAATCCGCGCCGCGATCGAAAAGCGCCTGGCCGGACTCGGCACGCTCGAGAAGGACCGGATCGGCAGCCTGATCTGCCGCAAGGCGGGGACGGCCAAAACTCCGACCGTGATGATCGCCGGGCACATGGACGAGATCGGTTTCATGGTCAAGCTGATCACCAAAGAGGGATTTCTCAAATTCATCCCCCTGGGCGGATGGTTCGACCAGGTCCTCTTGGGGCAGCGCGTTTCGATCATGACCTCCAAGGGCATCGTGGAGGGCGTGATCGGCGCCAAACCGCCCCATTTGCTGCCGGCCGATGAGCGCGAAAAGGTGGTCCACAAGAAAGATATGTACATCGACATCGGCGCCACCTCCAAAGAGGAAGTCGAGCAGGCCGGGGTCCGGCTCGGGGATCCGGTTGTGCCCCAGGCCCGTTTCTCCGTCCTGGCCGGCGGGAAGACCTACCTCAGCAAAGCGTTCGACGACCGGGTCGGAGTGGCGCTGATGATCCAGGCGCTGGAAGCCTTGAAAACCGAAAGCCATCCGAACACTGTTTGCGGCGTGGCGACCGTGATGGAGGAAGTCGGCGTGCGCGGCGCAACCACCAGCGTCGAAGCGGTCAACCCGGACGTCGCGATCGTCCTCGAATCCGACATCGCCGGCGACGTGCCGGGCATCACCGAGGATCAATCCGCCGTCAAGCTCGGCAAGGGGCCGACGGTGGTGCTGTTTGACGCGCGCATGATCCCCAACCTGCGGCTGCGCGACCTGCTGATGGACACCGCCCGCGAGCTTGCGCTGCCGCTGCAGACTTCGGCGCTCGAAGGCGGCGCGACCGACGGCGCGGCGATCCACCTGCACAAGACCGGCGTGCCGACGGTGGTGCTCGCCGTTCCCGCCCGCCACATCCACTCCCACAGCGGGATCATCCACCGCGACGATTACGACGCGGCCCTGAAGCTGATTGTCGCCGTCCTGCGAAAGCTCGACGGCCCCACCGCCGCCGGATTGACCGCCTGAGGACCCCGCATGACTGACAACGCCCAGCACATCTCCGATTTTCTGCAAAAACAGATCGCCCTCTTCCAGCCCGAGGTGACGGCCCACGAAACCGGATACGTCCTCGAAGCCGGGGACGGGATCGCCCGCGTGAGCGGCCTTTCCCACGTGTGTTCGCAGGAACTGGTCCAGTTCGCCGACGGCACGATCGGGATCGCGTTCAACCTCGAGGCCGGACAGATCGGCGTGATCATCATGGGGGAATACAGCCGGATCGAGGAAGGCATGGAAGTGCGCGGCACCGGGCGGATCGCCTCGGTGCCGGTCGGCGAGGGTTTGATCGGCCGGGTGGTGAACGCGCTGGGCGAACCGGTCGACGGGAAGGGGCCGCTGCACTCGGACCGCTACCGTCCGGTAGAACGAGTCGCGCCCAGCGTCATCGAGCGCCAGGATGTGGACACGCCGGTCCAGACCGGGCTGAAAGCGATCGATTCGATGATCCCGATCGGCCGCGGCCAGCGCGAGTTGATCATCGGAGACCGGCAAACCGGCAAAAGCGCGATCGCGATCGACACGATCATCAACCAGAAGGGCAAGGACCTGATCTGCATTTATGTCGCGATCGGGCAGAAAAAATCCTCCGTGGCGCGGACCGTGGACACGCTCCAGCGCTACGGCGCGATGGACCACACGGTGGTCGTGCTGGCCTCGGCCGACGAGCCGGCGGTGCTGCAGTACATTGCGCCCTATGCCGGCTGCGCGATCGGCGAAGAGCTGATGGAAAGCGGCCGCGACGCGCTGATCGTGTACGACGACCTGTCCAAGCACGCCTGGGCTTACCGCCAGGTGTCGCTGCTCCTGCGCCGGCCGCCGGGCCGCGAAGCCTACCCCGGCGACGTGTTTTACCTGCACTCCCGGCTGCTCGAACGCGCGGCGCGCCTGGCCGACCGGTTCGTGATCGTCCCGGCGTCGTCCTCCGGCGAAGCCGGGGAGAAGGACGGCGTGGACGGCAAAGTGTACGGCGGCCCGCGCGGCCGGGACGAAGCCGAAAGCGCCCTGGCGGCTCGGACGGTCGACTCGGGGAATCATAAAATCGCGAAGGTCAAAGGATCGGGCGGCTCGCTCACCGCGCTGCCGATCATCGAAACGCTGCTGGGGGACGTCTCGGCCTACATCCCGACCAATGTGATCTCGATCACCGACGGACAGATCTATCTGGAATCCAACCTGTTTTACGCCGGCATCCGGCCGGCGGTGAACGTCGGCATTTCCGTTTCACGGGTCGGCGGCGACGCGCAAACCAAGGCCATGAAGCAGGTGGCGGGCAAGCTGCGGCTGGATATGGCCCAGTTCCGCGAGCTGGCGGCGTTCGCGCAATTCGGGTCCGACCTCGACAAGGCCACCCAGACCCAGCTCGACCGCGGCCGGCACCTGCAGGAGATCCTCAAACAAAGCCAGTACGAACCGATGCCGCTCGGGCACCAGGTGGCGGTTCTGTACGCCGGCGTAAACGGGCTGGTCGATACCGTGCCGCTGGACCGGATGCTGCTCTGGGAGGAAGGATTCCACCGGTTTCTGAACGCGGCCCACGGCGATCTGCTGGCGGCCATCGAACGCGAGCGGAAGATCTCGCCGGAAAGCGAAGCCGGATTGAAAACCGCGATTACCTCGTTTGGCGCCTCCTGGCAATAGAGATCCATGGCATCCCTTCGGGAAATGCGGCTCCACATCCGGAGCGTCCGGAACATCGCCCAGGTGACGCGCGCGCTGCAAACGGTGAGCGCGAGCAAAGTCCGCAAGGCGCAGGCCGCGGTCATGGCCACGCGCCCCTATGCCGAGAAGGCGTACGAGGTGCTGGACCATCTTTCCGACCGGCGCAGCACGATCCGGCATCCGATGCTGGTGCCGCAGAAGCGGGACGGCGGGATTCTCGTGATCGTCGTCAGCGGAGACCGCGGGCTGGCGGGCGCCTACAACGCCGCCGTGGTGCGGCAAGCCCTCCTCGGATTTGCGGAGGCGGCGGAGAAGGTGCACTACATCGTCATCGGCCGCAAGGGGCGGGAAATGCTCCAGCGCGCGGGCGTGCGGATCACCGCCGAGTTCAGCCACCTTCCGGCGGCCCCATCCTACGGCGACGTCTCGGCCATCGGCCGGCTGGCCATCGAGGAGTACTGTAACGGGAAAGCGGACCAGGTGCAGATCGTCTACACGAAATTCATCAACATGCTGCACCAACGGGTGACCGTCCAACAGCTGCTGCCGATACCCGATGCCTCCCCCGCGGAATCCGCCAAAACGGAACCGGCCGTCGAGCAGGCCGGGAAGGTTCCCGGGTACCTCTTCGAGCCGGGGCAAACCCAGCTCCTGGACGTCGTCGTCCAGCGGCTCGTCTCGCTGGAGGTTTACGAGTGCATCCTTGAAAGCCTGGCCAGCGAACACGCGGCGCGGATGGTGACGATGCGCAGCGCCACCGACAATGCCGTCGAAATGATCCACGGACTGCGGCTGGTGTACAACAAGATGCGCCAACAGAACATCACCGGCGACCTGCTGGATATCGCCGCCGGCACCGAGGCGCTTGCGGCGGCGTCCGGCGGACGGAAATAACCAACCCCTCCCCTACCCCTCCCCAATAGGGGAGGGAGAAAGGCCGCCGAGATGAGATTCTTCCTCCCCTATTGGGGAGGGAGAAAGACCGCCGAGATGAGATTCTTCCTCCCCTATTGGGGAGGGAGAAAGACCGCCGAGATGAGATTCTCCCTGCCCTATTGGGGAAGGAGAAAGGCCACCAGGATGAGATTCTCCCTCCCCTATTGGGGAGGGAGAAAGGCCGCCAGGATGAGATTCTTCCTCCCCTATTGGGGAGGAAGAAAGACCGCCGAGATGAGATTCTCCCTCCCCTATTGGGGAGGGCCGGGGAGGGGTAAGTGGAGAAGAGAGTGACGCACATGGAAAATGCAACCGGCAAGATCGTCCAAATACTCGGCGGCGTGGTGGACTGCGAATTCCCCGCCGACCGCCTCCCGGAAATCTACGAGGCGGTGGAAGTGCCGCGCGAGGGCGGCGACCCCATCGTCCTGGAGGTGCAAACCCACCTGGGGGGCAACTGGGTGCGCTGCATCGCGATGGATACGACCGACGGTCTTCGGCGCGATCTGCCCGTCCGCGCCACCCATTCCTCGATCCGCGTTCCGGTGGGGCCGGCCACCCTCGGGCGGATGTTCGACGTGCTCGGGCGGCCGATCGACCGGCTGGGACCGGTGCAGACTCAGGAACACTACCCGATCCACCATCCGGCCCCTGCCTTCGACGAGCAATCCACCCGGGTGCAGGTCTTCGAAACCGGGATGAAGGTGATCGACCTGATCGCCCCCTTCACCAGGGGCGGGAAGACCGGCATTTTCGGCGGCGCCGGCGTGGGCAAGACGGTCATCATCCAGGAGCTGATCCGCTCGATCGCCGCCGTGCACCAGGGCAACTCGGTGTTCGCCGGCGTGGGCGAGCGGACGCGCGAGGGCACCCAGCTGTATCGCGAAATGCTGGAAAGCGGCGTGATGAAGGACACGGTGATGGTCTTCGGGCAGATGAACGAGCCGCCCGGAGTCCGGTTGCGCGTGGCGCTGACGGGCCTGACGATGGCGGAATACTTCCGCGACCAGGGCCGCGACGTTCTGCTCTTCATCGACAACATTTTCCGCTTCAGCATGTCCGGCGCGGAAGTATCGGCCCTCCTGGGGCGGATGCCCTCGGCGGTCGGGTACCAGCCCACGCTTTCGACCGAAATGGGCGAACTGCAGGAGCGGATCACCTCGACCAAGCACGGTTCGATCACCTCGATGCAGGCGGTCTACGTCCCGGCCGACGATTATTCCGATCCGGCGCCGGTGGCGACCTTCACCCACCTGGATGCGACCATCGCGCTCGAGCGTTCGATCGTCGACAAGGGAATTTATCCGGCGGTCGATCCGCTCGCCAGCACCTCGCGCATCCTCGATCCGAAGATCGTCGGGCCCGAACACTACCGCACGGCCCGCGAAGTCCAGCGCGTCCTGCAGCGCTACAAGGACCTGCAGGACCTGATCGCGATTCTGGGCATCGACGAATTGAGCGAGACCGACAAACAGATCGTCTCGCGGGCGCGCAAGATCGAGCGCTTCTTCTCGCAGCCGATGTTCGTGGCCGAGAAGTTCACGGGGCTCAAAGGCGCCTACGTACCGCTGGCGGAGACTATCCGCGGGTTCAAAGAGATTCTCGAAGGCGCGCACGACGCGCTTCCCGAAGCCGCCTTCCACATGGTCGGCACGATCGGGGACGCGCAGGCCAAGGCAAAACAACTGACGGGATAGCCTCACCCCCATCCCCCGGCCCCTTCCCCCGGTCCCTGTAGGGGCGACCCAATGGGTCGCCCCTACAGGGACCGGGGGAAGGGGTGAGGATAAAGGACCTTTAGTGCCCATTCGCTGCGACATCGTCACTCAGGATCGGCCGCTCTTCTCCGGGGACGTGGACATGGTCATCGCCCCCGGAAGCGAGGGCGTGCTTGGGATTCTCCCGCACCACACCCCGCTTCTGACGACGCTCACCTACGGCATCCTGCTGGTGAAGTATTCGGGCAAAGAGGAAGCCTTTGCCATCGCGGGCGGGATCATGGAGGTCCTGCCGGACGAGGTGACCGTGCTGGCGGATGTGGGTGAACGGGTTGAGGAAATCGATGTGGCGCGGGCCGAAGCCGCCCGGTCGCGGGCGGAAGAACTGCTTAAAAATGCCCCCGCCGAGAAGAACGAAGCCTACCTCAAGGCGCTTTCTTCCCTGCGGCGCTCGCAATTGCGGTTGGAAGCTGCCAAGAAATACCGAAAATGACAAGCGAAAATAATTTATTGCGGCGGGAAAACCTTTTCACCGCAGAGGCGCAGAGGACGCAGAGGTTTTTTTAATATTCCAAATCTCTGCGTTCCCTGCGTCTCTGCGGTGAAAGGATTTGAGACGGTACGCTGATATAATCGGCCGAGTTTGGGAAAACCCATGGTGAAGCCTTCCACGATTCCAGCCGTGTTCATATTTCTATTCATGGCGGCCGCCTGCGGCGGAACGGCCGGAATATCCACACCGATCATGGACGAGACGTCTGGCATCCCCGCCGATCCGGGCATGGGCAATGCCACCCGGAACATATCCGCCACGCCCGCCGCCGCATCCGCAACGCACACTTACACCCCTTCCAACACGCCCACCCTCGCGCCGGACGCCTGGGAGACGATGCCGGTGGTTCCGGTTGCGAGCGGGACCGCCCGCGCCATTTTCGCCGAGGGACAGAGACTCGGCAACAATCCACGGGCGTTTTCGATCCTGGGCGATTGCCTCAGCCTGCCGATCAACCTTTTCGGGAATTACGGCCGACCCGGGAAGTACAACCTGGGGGATTACGACTACCTGCAGCCCGTGATCGATTACTTCCTGGAATCATTCCTGCGCCAGTCGGTCACCGTGGGCGACGGCTTCAACACCGCCGCCGTGCTCTCCCCGCTGCGCGCGGATCCGGCGCAATGCGGGAAGGGCGAAAATCCGCTGGAGTGCGAATACCGCCTGAACGTTCCCAGTTACGCGATCATCAGCCTGGGGACGGACGATTGGACGATCCAGCCCGACGTGTACGAGGAGCGGATGCGCCGGATCGTCGAATACACCATCGCGCGGGGGATCATCCCGATCTTGGCGACCAAGGCGGATAACCGCGAAGGGGATAACGCCTTCAATAAAATTGTCGCCCGCCTGGCCTATGAATACGACGTGCCGCTGTGGAACTTCTGGCTGGCCGTGCAGGCCCTGCCCTTGCACGGAGTGGCCAATGAACAGGGCCATCTGACCTGGGCGGACCCGAATCACCTGGATTACACCTACAGCATGCAGGTCGCCGTTCCCGTCCGAAACGTCACCGCGCTCCAGACGCTCGAAGCCGTTTGGAAGGGCGTTACCGCGGATTGAAACCATCCGATCCCAAGTTCGTTGGGAAAACCTTTTCACCGCGAAGCCGCGAAGCGCGCAAAGAAATTATTATTGGATTACCCCTTTTGCAGCTTAGCGGTGAAAGGGTTTGAGATGCGTCCAAAGCCGAAACAGCCGCCTTGTGATACGATAATATAACAGAAGAGGTGATCGCGATGCGAAGAATATTCCTTGTTTCCACGCTTCTTCTTGTCCTGGCCTGCAACTTGGTGCTGGGCGCCTCCACCCCTGCTCAAACGGCCTTACAAGGGAGTAAGACGCCCGAATCCGCCGGTCCGACTGTCGAAGCAGCAGTCACAGGAACATCCGCGCCCGCCGAGATCGTCCCTGTCCCGGTCACCTCGGTTCAAATTGAGGGGATGCCGTACAGCGCCTATCAAATTCCCGGCGACCCGTTCCGGTTTGTCTGCCAGGATCCGTGCCCGCACGATCCGCAATTCATTTATGCGGAATATGCCGGCTTCCGGCTCGCGCATGCCATGCTGATCCAGCTTACCGGAGTGGATACCCTGGCCGAACTGCAGCCGGTGGATATGCATCTGGGATTCGAAGACGGTATATGCCGGAATTACCCCGGGGGGCATGCCTTCATATATGCTCACACTCGCCAGGCGTACACCTGCACCGACGGACCCGGTTTTTACGCCACGATCGAGGAGACGATCCGGATGGCGGCCCAGCCCGAGGCGCAATATTTTCCCCTTCATGAATACATGCACACGATTTTCTTCGGGAGAATCTCCTCGAGGGCGGGTGAATATGCGAATCATAAAGTGAGGAGTTTTCACGATTTTGTAAATCCCATTCCCTCCTATGCCATCGGAATTTTGGATCCGGCCGAATTCTGTTCCTATCACGATCCACTCGCCTGGGGAGATTTCAACGGAAGGTTGATCTCTGAACTCTGCCGGCAAAATAATTTCACATTGCCGGATCTGGCTCTCAGCCTGATCGAGCTGGATAAATTGTATTCATCCGGCGGAGGCCAGGTCGACGAGGAAGGGTACGAACATCCCGTGCCGACCGTGGCGCAATACCGGGATATCCTCAACGCCCTGCTGGGCAGCGACACCACGCCGACCTTCGCCGCCGCATGCTGGCCGCCCGAGTTGTTTGGAAACAGCTACAGCCTGGTTGGCGCATGCATCCAGCCCACCATATCCGGCTCGCCGACTTCCATAAAATAGCCGTTTCCCATTAAGCGCCCGGATAGCCATTGACTCTCTCCCTACAAGAGGGTTTATCCTCTCTATGAGGGAGCCATATCATGTCAAATTTGGATAAAGTTCGAATCGGTATCCTTGGAACGGGATTTGGGAAGACCCACGCCAAGATATTCTCATCCTTCCCGGATGTGGAAGTTATAGGAATTGCCGGCAGAGACGAACAGAAAACGATGGAAGCGGCCCGTTCTTTGGGAATTCCGGGGTACACCGACACGGATGCGCTCCTTAATCGCGCGGATATTGATACCGTTGACATTTGTTTGCCGACCAAACTCCACTCGCAATATGCCATCGCCGCACTAAATCAAGGCAAAGATGTTTTCTGCGAAACTCCCATTGCGTATACAATGGCGGACATTGCCCGGATGAAGAGAACCGCCAAAGACAATGGTAAAAAAATATTGGCGGCCCTTTTTGGCCGGTTTGTCAGCGTTTACAAACATGTTCACGACACCCTGCACGCGGGCAAACTCGGAAAACCGAAAGTTGTGTTTGCCAACCGCCGTACCCCGCCGATCTGGGGAAACGGCTGGAATGAGAACTTTATTTTGGATTTGATGCTTCACGATGTGGATTATCTGTATTGGTTGATGGGAAAACCGGTATCGGTAACCGGTCACGCGCTCGGAAATTCGAAGAAGGGATGGGGCCAGGTATTTATCGCCTTGGACTACGAGGACGCCGGCGGCCTTATAGAAGGAAGCGGGATCATGCCGCTCAGTTTCCCGTTCAGCACTAGTTTGCGGGTCGTCTGCGAAGCAGGGGCAATCGATTTAAATTGGCATTGGGGCGGTCAATTTCCCGTAAGCGAAGTAAAAATGTATCCCCAAAAGGGAAATCCCGAAATACTTGCGATACCCGATTACGACCCCTATCAGGCGGAATGCCGGTATTTTGTGGATTGCCTTAAGGGAAGAGCCGATTCCAGTCTGCTCAGCATCGAATCGGCAGCCGAATCCATATCCATCGCTTTGGCCGCAAAGCTTTCCCTGGAACAGAATGGAAAGAGGATTTTTTTATAGGCGAAAAACCTGCGGCTCGACCCGCGCATCGGCCGGATCCCGCTTGGCGCTATTGCGGCAAAAAACGGCGCGCGGTGATCCAGTAATAATAAACAAAGAATTCGGACATGGGGCGGATCATGACGCCGTTGGTGATATCCGCGTCCATGACCATGTTATTCCCCCAATACATAACTTCGTGGGTAATTTCTCCCCCGCTCAATTCCGAGACGAAGATCAAATCTCCCTTGCGCACATCGTTCCGGCCGACAAATTCCCCCTCGAGCGCCTGATCGTCCGCGTCGCGGCTCATCAGGATTCCATACGCATGGAACAGCCGGTACGGCAGGCTGGCACAATCCAGTGCGTCCGAGATCGTGCCGCCCCATTTGTACGGCGCGCCCACGAGGCTCTCCGCGAGCGCAAACAGGTCGTACGCCGGATAGGGCTCGGATAGATCCTGCGTCAGGCGAACATCTTCGAAGGGCAGCCAGCCTTCGGCGCCATCCGGCAGGCGCACCTGGGCCCATTGCTCCCGCGTGGTCACCACCGGCAGCCGCGTATCCAGGTAGATCAGCATGCCCGGCGCCCCGCCCTGTTCCGCCCGCAGGCGGGTGCGCGCCTTCATCACCACGGCGAAATATTCCGCTTCGGGCCAGCCTTGGGCAAGGAACTCCGAGCGCACCCACCCCGGATAGCCGCGCGGATCCTTGTGCGACGGCTGTTCGACCGCCACGATTTGCGACCATTCGCCCAGCGTTGCGATGACCAGAACCTTCTCCCCGAGGATAAGCTGGGTCTGCAGGCTCCAATAGTCATCCTCGTTTTCCGGCGCATTCCAAACATCCGCCTTGGTGGCGCGGACCGAAAATTTTTGCGGGCCGATTGTCGGCGGGAGAGTCGGCGTCTGAGTTGGAAGCACGGTCGGGGCGGTCGTAACGGCGGACGCGGGCGTGACCGGCGAGGTCGCTTCGGCTGGCTGAACGGTTTCCGCCGGCCGGACCGTCGGCGGGGTGATTTCTCCGCCCTCCGCGCACCCGGTTAATAAAATAAAAAACAAGACAACGGCAATCCGGAATTTTTTCACGTGAGTTCCCGCCCAACACGCGAGCATGACGAGCGCATATGGGATGCCCGCGAAATACACGCGAGCTTGACAAGCTTGGGTGCATATGAACTCCCGGCCGGGGTTCGATTTTCCCGCGGGCGGTATGGAGAAGAGTATACCAAACGACAACCGTCCTGCGAGCCGCCCGGGAAGGAATGATAAAATTATTTTTAGAAATCCTCACATACGCGAGGGGAAAATGCTTAATCACCAAGCGATGCTTCGACGCCCTCGCTTTCCCTCGCTTCGCTCGGGTCCGGCGCGAGGCCGCCCAGCATGACGGACTACGTCGGCAGTTTGGCATGTCCATCCACTCCTTTTCGAGGTACGATTTGAATATGAGCCATATCCTGGAATGCTATGAGATCGCGAAGACCGATTTCGAACGGGCTGTAAATTGCCACGTCTACGACAGCCGGGGAAAAAGATACGTGGACCTGGAAGCGGGATGCTGGGCCGCCGTGCTGGGCCATAATCCCGCGCGCATCCAGCGGGTGATCCAGGAACAGGCGGCGAAGGTCATCCACATCGGCAAGCGCTACCCGAATGCGGTCGTGGAAGCAGCGGCGGTCGACGTGCTCGAGGCCGCCGGTTTGCAGGACGGAAAATGCGTCTTCCTCAGCTCCGGCAGCGAGGCTGTGGAGTTTGCTGTGCGGGCCGCGCGCCGCGCCTCCGAAAAACCGTTGTGCCTGACGTTTGCGAATTCCTACCTGGCTGCCTATGGATTCGCGGGCGCGAAAAGCGGCGACGATTGGCAAATTCTGGACTGGGGCGCCAATCCCTCCGCAGACCCCGAAGAAATTCTCAAGGATGTGCCCTTCGAAAAAATCGGCGCCTTTGTCTTCGAGCCGGGCGGCAGCGGGATCGGGTTCCTCCATTTTCCCCCCAAGCCATTGGTCGAAGCGATCGCCCGGCGGGTGCACAGCGGCGGCGGATTGATCGCCGCCAACGAGATCACTACCGGAATGGGGCGCACGGGGAAATGGTTCGGCTTCCAACATTACGATATCCAGCCCGATATCGTCGCCCTCGGCAAAGGATTGGGGAACGGGTACCCGGTGAGCGCGGTGGCCATCCGGTCCGCCGCCGCAGAAGCCTTGGAACGCGGCGGATTCCATTACGTCCAATCCCATCAAAACGATCCGTTGGGATGCGCCATCGCCCGGGAGGTGATCGCCGCATTGCGCGAGGAGAATTGGATCGAACGGGGAGCCGAGTTGGGCGCCTGGTTCCTGGACGGATTGCGGGAAATTCAGGAGAAACGCGCGCTGGCGCAGGAAGCCCGCGGGAGAGGGATGCTGCTCGGATTGGAATTACAGCCGCGGGCGGAAATGCCCGTCGCGCGGATTTACCGCGCGCTGCTGGAGCGGGGTTACCTGGTTGGCTACTACGCGGCGGGCAACCTGCTGCGGTTCGATCCGTCGCTGACCATCGACCGGAAAGACATACTAGGGTTCCTGGAAACCATGGATAAGGTTGCAGAGGCGGCGGGATAACCAACCCCAGACAATCCGTAGGGGCGACCCGGTGGGTCGCCCCTACAACGAATTTTACAATCACTATGGTGCACTGCTGTACGCGCCTTTGGGGGTTTATTTTGGGCGACCCGATGGGTCGCCCCTATGAATTTGAAAATTAACGGGAGCATACGGCTGTCCGCCCGTACAGACGGCCGGACTGTAAAATGCTAGAATCCTTTCATGCCAGCACCGCTGATC
>JAFGCU010000033.1 GCA_016932475.1 Anaerolineales bacterium | reverse complement strand
TCGCGCGCGCCCATCAGCTGGCGCGCCCGCCCCGCGAAGAAGCGTACCAGCCGCGCCTTGATCCACCCGCCGCGCGAATTGCCGACCATGGCCGCGAGCCTGCCCACCGATTCCTCCGCCGACGCGGCGCTGCGCGTAAACACCGCATCCGGCGCCTTGTCCTCATCCTCGATCTGCAGGAAGTTGATCAGCATTTCGAACACGTGGGTCGGATCCTCCGCCCAGCGCGTGCGCCCCAAATCGATTTCTCCAAATCCGCGCCCGCCGTAAATTCCCAGGAACCGCTCCACTGCGCGCAAGACCGGCGCGGGTAGTTCCCCCGCCCGATACGAGCGGGCGAGCTCCCCGGCTTGCCCGCCCTGCACCGCGGCGCGGGATGGCGGATCGCGCCGGATGGCCTTGGCCATCTCCCACAGGGCCAGGTCCATTTCCGTCGTCGGGTTGTACGGCATCCCGCGCGTCACCTGCAAAATGAGATCCTGCGCTTGGGCCCGCTCCGCCGGATCTTCTATCGCCTTGCCCGCGATCATGTTCAGGGCATTCCACGAAGACATCCCCGCCGCCACGCCCGAGACGAACCGTAAAAACGTGTGCGGCAGATTGCCCTCGGCCAGGTCCGGCAGCAGGCGGATCACCTTGTCGAGCCGCTGGAACCGGTCGCCCCTGATCGCGGCGCATTGGGTTTCCATTTCGGCAAGCAGCCGCTCGCCGTCGGCGACGATCGCTTCGCG
Organism: Anaerolineales bacterium; assembly: GCA_016932475.1. GTDB lineage: Bacteria > Chloroflexota > Anaerolineae > Anaerolineales > RBG-16-64-43 > JAFGKK01. The sequence goes on along the minus strand of JAFGCU010000033.1, from coordinate 3,034 downwards.
GCGGGTGCGGGGCGAGATCATGTTCCGCAGGATGTTGGACCCGAGCGGAAAAAGGAACCGCGCCAGCCGGAAGAAAGCGCCCAAGCTGATGCCGGCGCGCCCGGGCGCAAGATCCGATTCGTCCTTGATCTGTTCCAGCGCCTGACCGATGGTCGGCTCGACCATGGCGGTTACATACGGGACTATCCGGCGGCCGATGGAATTCGAAAGGATGGGGGTGAAATTCATCCATATCCGTTCGCCGGCGGCATAGAACACGGTCTGATCCGCGGCGGTGTTCCGAACCCCGAATAATTTGGCGGCGGCGCTCACGATCATCTTCAGTGAATCCCGCCCCAGAGGAGTCATCGGATCCTGCATCCCCTGCACGGCCGCGAAGGAAAAGAATACCTTCAGCTTTCCATCCGCCAGCCCTTCCGGGACCGGGAAGAGCGAGGTGATCGGGCGCGATTGCACGATGTGGAATTTTCCGTCCGCCAGCGCCCATTCGATATCCTGCGGATCGGGGAAGAGCGCGCATGCCCGCGCTCCGAGCCGTGCCAATTCGAGGATCTGTTCATCGCTGAGCGCCTGGCGCGATTTCCAATTCCCCTGGATGCCCTCCGTCCCGCCGCCCTCGCGGCCGCGGATCTGAAAAGCTTTGCCGCCCAGCGTTGTAGAGAGGATCCGCTCTTCCGGCATGCGTACGACGTAATGGTCCGGCTCGACCTTCCCCGCCACCAGCGCCTCGCCCAGCCCGAAGGTAGCATCGATCACGGTTTCGCGCCGGCTGCCGCTCAAGGGGTTGGCGGTGAAGAGCACGCCCGAAACCTCCGACGGGATCATGCGCTGGACCGCGACCGCCAGCGCCAGGCCTTCCGCCGGAACCGCGTTCCGCATCCGGTAGCCGATCGCACGCGCCGTCCAGAGGGACGCCCAGCACTCCACGACCTTTTCCAAAAGCGGATCGGCGCCGATTATGTTGAGAAAAGTTTCCTGTTGGCCGGCGAAACTCATCTCCGGCAGGTCCTCCGCGGTGGCCGAGGAGCGCACCGCGACCGCCGTATCCGCCGCCGGGTCGAGCGCGCGGTAGGCGGCGCGTATTTCCTCCGCGATCTCCGGCGGCATGCGGCACCGGATAAACAGCGCGCGGATTTTTTCGGCGGCGGCTTCGAGCGGACCCGGCTCTGCGCGGCCGATCGTTGCGAGGGTCGAACCGATTTCCTGCTGCAGTTCGTTCCTGCGGACAAACTCACCGTAGGAGTCCGTTAGGATGCAAAATCCCGGCGGCACCGGCATCCCGCCGCGGATCAATACGCCCAGGTTGGCGGCCTTGCCGCCGGCCAGGGGCAAATCCGTATTCGTAAGCTCCGATAAATTCCGTATCCAGCGCATTGGATTTCCTTTCCTTTTCCGACCGAAATTGCACTTCCGGTCAGCGGGTTTCCATTCCACGGAAGAAAATATCCAGCATGGAACGCAGCGTTTTTTCGGGATCCGGGAACCGGTTGCCGCTCAGGTATATCTGGACATACAAACCGGTCAGCATGATCAGCAGCGCGCGCGCGGCTTCCGTTGGCTCCACCGGGCGGAAGATCCCCTGCCGGATTCCCGCCCGGATGGCGTCCGTAAACCCGGTGGTATAGAGGACGAAGAAGGAACCCAGTTGCGCGTGCACCCGGGTTCGGCTGCCGGGAACCTCGCGCCGGATCACCTGGAACAGATCGAAGGATTCGTTGCGGAGACGGATGCCGGCCCTGGCGATGGCTTCGATCCGCCGGCGCGGGTCATCTCCGGCGTTCGCCGCGGAGAGGGCGTCTTGTACGCGGGAGGAGCTTCGATCCAGAAGGGAGTAGGCAATCGCCTGTTTGTCGGGAAAATGATGGTAGATCGTGGCCTTGCCGATCCCGGTCTCCCGCGCGATCCGCTGGACCGAGGTGGCGGTGTATCCCTGGCGCACGAATAATCTGGAAGCCGCCTGGAGGATTTTTTCACGGGTGTCGGTTGTCATCATGGTTCGCCTCCCGACCGACCGGTCGGTCGAGAGGAAGGATACTACAAGGCCGGCCAATGGTCAAACCACAACCCGGGGCGATAGACGGGCGCACAAGGTTTTGTTCCTCCATGGAGGCCACGGACGGTCACGGAAGGAATCGGAAGGTTTTCTCCGTGTCTCTCCGTGTTCTCCGTGGATGGTCGACCAAAAAGCGTTTTTTAGAACGGCAGCAACAACCCGATCCCGAAGCTGGCGGCGTTCAGGACCAGGCTGAGCAACAGCGCCTCCCGGAATCGCGCTTCCTTCCGCATCGCGACCGTCAGAATGGCCGCTTCGATAATCCAAACCCCGAGTTCCAAACACAGGATCAAGGGCAGGGAGTAGCCCGTCAGGGGATAAAGCGTGACTGCGGCAATAGAGAGCAGCGGCCAGGTGACCGTATTCATCATCCAAATAACGGTAATCAGGAAAACCGCCGGACGCTTGCGCCACAGAATATACGCAATCGCAATCGGCACCTCGATGGCAATAGTGGCCAGGAGTCCTCCCCGGATTACGGGAGATTCCATAAGCCGCCAAATGACGAGAAGGGCAGACAGCCACGCCGCCAGGTATGCCGCCCGGGATTCCCGGAATCCGGTTGCGCGGACGGCAATCAGTACGAGCAGGACCGTCAGAATAAGTAGAACGGCTGCGAAGGGAAAGATCGCGGGCACGGCGTTCGTGACGGAGGAAGCGGAATAATCCTCCAGCCTCTGTTTCGAGCAGGATCAACGCATAGAAATCGCCAACCGCAGGATGATGGAAATCAAACCCATCACCCAATAGGGAACGTTAAACGCCAGGGCGAACAGCAGCGATTCCGGGAAGCGCGCCACTTTTCGCAGGGCCACCACAAGGACTCCCGCATCCAAAAGGCTGAAAAACAGACTCGATAGGAGAATCCACGCTATGCCTTCCGTCTCCGGAGGGAGGAATCCCGCCACGAAGGCAAAGAACGGTGCCTTGACGACGGTCAAGAGAAATACAACCGTCAGCACCAATGCCATCGAACGCTTT
>JAFGCU010000032.1 GCA_016932475.1 Anaerolineales bacterium | reverse complement strand
TCGCACCAGTAGGCGATCCGTTCGGTCAGGCGCTCCCAATCCCGGATGTAGCGGAAGACGGATGCTTTGCACTTTTCGTTGAATTTGGCGATCCCGTATTCCTCGATCTGGTGCTTGTGCTCCAGCCCCAGTTCCTTTTCCACCTCGATCTCCACCGGCAGGCCGTGCGTATCCCAGCCGCCGCGGCGCCGCACGTAGAAACCGCGCATCGTCCGGTAGCGCGGGAAGAGGTCCTTGAAGGCGCGCGCGAGGACGTGATGCACGCCCGGCCGGCCGTTGGCCGTCGGCGGCCCTTCGAACAGCACGAACGGCGTGCCGTCCTTGCGGTCCTCCATCGAACGCCGGAAGATGTCGCGCTCCTTCCAGAACTTGAGGATCTCTTCTTCCTGCTTGCGGAAATCGGGTTTGGCGGGAACAGGTTCGAACATAATGACCTCTCTGAAAACATTTCTCACCGCAGAGCCGCAGAGAACGCAGAGGAAAAGAAATTCTCTGCGACCTCCGCGTCTCTGCGGTGAAAAGGTTTTATTTTCCCCTTAAAAAGAATTCCCGCCCAACAGACAGGGACGGGAAGGACCCGCGGTGCCACCCTGATTCCCCCCTGGCGGGGGGCCCTTCTTCGGGCAGCCTGCTGCCCGCGCCCTGGATAACGGATGGGCGGATCCGGCCCGGCTTAGGTGTTTCGCTTCAGCCTGCGGCTCCGGAAGGATTTTCAGCCGTGGCGCCGCGCCCGCCTTGCATCGTATGCGGGCTCGCTGGGCGGCGGAGAGGCGGCTTACTCGTTTCCATCATCGCCTTTGCCGGTTGCATTATATCGCGGAATCCGCGTGCCGTAGAAAAAAAGAGGCCGTCCGATGAGGGACGACCTCGAGCTAACCTTTTCGCCGCCAAGCCGCTAAGGTCGCAAAGAACAATCCAATTTTTACTTAACGTTTCTTCGCGTTCTTTGCGCCATTGCGGTAAAAGGGTTGGATTTATCGCCGAACCCGGCCGAGCCGCAGCTGGCGCGCCAGGATGATGACAAACAGGCTGCCTGCGCCCAGTAGCAGCAGCGCCGGGAAGCCCGCATCATCCCCGAAGCCGGTCACCGGCAGTCCCGCCGCCGTGGTCCGGGTCGCCGTGCGGGTCGGACCGGCCGCGGCCGTCAGCGTGCTGGTCTCCGCCTGCGCTCCGCCTACGATGGTCTGGGTTTGTGTCGGAGTCTCGCTGGCCATCGAGAGGGTGGCGAAGACGACCGGCGTGGGCGTGACCGTCAGCGCCACCGTTCTTGTCATCGTGAGCGAGGGCGTATAGGTGATCACTGCGGTTTGAATGGCGATCGCCACCCGGGTTTGGGTGCCCTGGGCGTTCGCGGTCTCCGTCGCCCCCTGCTGGAAAACCGCCGTGGTCGTCAGATCCTGCGGCTGAGGCGCGGCGGGCTGCCCGCCCTGGGTGAGGAAATACAGCACAAATATGCCGACCAGCGCCAGCACAAACACGCCGCCCAGTATGATCGCGCCGATCAGGAACATCCGGTTGCCGCTTTCCTCCGGCGGCGGTGCGCCCATTTCCATGTCTTCGGTCATTGGATCTTCTCCTGTGGACAGCCCGGGCGTCACCGCCCGCAACCGCTATTCCAGTATATCCAAATTTGCGATCGGCACACGCACCAGGCCGATTTCCCCGAGTTCCACGTCCGCGCACGGCACCCGGATCCCGTTCGGGATCGCCATCAACCCTTGCGGCAGGGAGACGACCGAACCTTCCCGCCCGGCGTGCGGCGCGCGCAGTACGCGCACCCTTCGGCCCACCACCAATTGTACAGCCTCCGCCGGCACATCCGCCGAACCCACCGCCGGGAGCGGAATGATCACCTCCGGCCGCACACCCTTCCAGTGGTCCGTCTGCTGGGCGTTCAGGCTGGCTTCCCTGCCCACATTCGTGGCGAACAATTCGAAAATCGCGCTGTTCATCGGAATGTTCCCGAATCCCTCGGTCAGGATCACCGGGATCTCGGCGGCCTGCGCGGCGGAAATACAGGCGGAAGGCATGCTCCCGCAGATCAGGCCGCGCACCGGCAGCGCCGCCAGGCTTCGGAAAATATTGGGGTCTTCCACCCGTCCGGCGACAGCGACCGCCCCGCGCATCTCGATGTTCAGGTCCGTCGCGCCCAGGGTGCCCGCGCTGTTCTGCGTGGTCATCCGCAGAACCCCGAATTCCTGGCGTCCGTTGCCCCAAATCCCCTCCACCAGTGCGCCGACGGTCTCGATCGTCGCGGATACATCCGGCTCCTCCCCGATGACCGTGCCCGGAAGCGCCGCCTTTAATTCGAATGCCTCGCCCAGTCCCTCATACAGCAGACGCCCGTCTCCCTGCAGGACGACCCGGCCTTCCTCGGGCGCGCGCACCACCCGCCGCATCCACCCCACCGGCCCGGCGAGGATATCTCCGCTGCTCACCTTTTCGCCGAGTTCGCGCCGCAGGTAGCGGTCCGCCTTCGCCGGGGGCAGCCCGAGCCCGTGCGCAATATCGAACAGATAATGCGCGGGCGCGAGCGTCGTCCGTCCGATCACATCGCTCGGGGCCACCTTCTGGTTCACCCGCACGATGATCGATCCGCGCGCCGGGAGTACCCGCGCGCGGCGGATGACGACCAGGAGCGATACATGAGTCTGATGCGGAAGGTCCATAAAAATTCTTTCTTACAGCAAAGCCTGCCCCGGTTGGGTTGGGCCGGGGGGCGCGAAGTACGCGAAGGCGCTCAAGGAATGAAACAAAATGACCCTTCGCGTTTTCTTGGCGTTCTTTGCGCCTTTGCGGAAAAAAGGTGTTCTCCCGTCACACCGTGATCTGGGCCAGCCAGTCTTCCTGAAGTTTCCGGTTCTTGGCGGGATCGGATTCGAAAATCAGCGGCCGTCCGCGGGCGTCGATGATCAGGCCCGCCAGGCCGCCCTCGACGGCGAAGGTCCCGCCCTGTCCGTATCCGCCGAGGCCAAGGTCGAAATGCCGGTGCAGCTGGACGGTTAACTGCGCCTTCTGCCCGAGCGGCAGCGGCACGACCTCGATCATCCCGAACCGCACGTCTCCGCGGATCTGCCGCCCGTCCGCGGATTGCATCCGGTAGCGCATCACCGGGTCCCCCATGTGGGATTTCCCGACCGGGCAGACGGCGGTTCCGAGCCGCGGGAACGCCGGCGATTCGAAAACCTGCACCACCGCCAGCGGATTGACCCGCCCGGCGGCGCCGAGCGCGCACATCATGTTCTGCGCGTCGAGGATCAGGTTGGTCACTCCCGCCGGCTGGATGGAATCCAGCAGCATCAGCGCCGCGTATCCCGGCCTCGGCACGTTTGAAAAGGCGGACCCGGATCCGGTGACGGAGGCAACCGGCGGAAGCACGCCCGCCCACGGCCAGGTGAAGGGAACCCGCCAGGAGGGCGACGCGGTGCGCACCGCGGCGCGGATCACCTCGCGGATGACGGCCATCTCGATCCGCAAATCCTCCGCGGTCGCCGGGATCGTCTGCGGGAAGAGCGTCTTGTTGTGCAGGTAGTCGCGCAACGCTTCTTCGGAAAACTCCATCGGCAGCCAGCGCGCCACGTCCCGCCAGGAGGTAAGCTCCAGAAGATGCGGGGCGTTGCGTCCCGGGTTCAGGTCCGGGCGCACGGAAAGTTCCAGGGTGTTGCCGAAGCCGGCCGCCAGGGTGGTCGATCCGGAACCGACCGATACGCCGAGCGCCCCCTTTTTCGGCGGCGCGCTGCGCGCCAAGAGTTCGATGATCGTCCCCATCCCGAGCGGCGAAGGGGTGAGCACGCCGCCCGTCCAAGACAGCAATCCTTCGATCCCGCCCAGCCGGGCGCGCAAAATCTGGGCGGTCATCTCGTTCAACGCCACTCGCCCCGGATCCAGATCTTCCGCATCCAGCGACGGGCGGATGTTCCGGGCGGTGGTCACGGCGCACTGGCACGCCTTCAGCAGATCCTGGACCTTGGCCGCGACGGCGCTGTTCCCCATGAACAACACCTGCGGTTTGGAATCCTGCGGCATCATGTAGATGCTCAGGCCGACCACTTCCATCAGCCGCAGCACCGCTTCGGAAGCGCCTCCTTCCGATCCCCCCGAGACGAGGATCAGATCCGGTTTCGCCTGGCAGAGCGCATCCATCCGGGCTTCGTCCGAGCGCCGGTCCCCGAGCGAGATTTCCGTCACCACTCGCACCGGCGCGGATTCCGTCAGTTTGCGGATGCTGCGCAGCGAGATGTCCGGCAGGAGGCCGACCAGCGCCACGCGCACATCCGCCTGCAAGGAAAGGGTCAGCACCACCGCGTCCACGCCGGTTCCGCTTCCGCGCGAAGGGACGATCAGCTGTCCGGTGTCGTCGAAAAATTCGCAGCCGACGAGCTCGGCGAGCTGGTCGAGGGCGAACCGCACGCCTTCGCCCACATCCAGGTACGGCGCGTCCGCGGTGGTGGAATACTCGGACGTGGCCACCATCCGGTATTGGCGTTCGACGATGTCGATCAGCGACACGCGCGTATGCGTGGTGCCGACGTTGATCAGGAGCAGGGAATCCGCGTCCAGCTGGGAGCGAGTGGCATCCGGATCGGTCATACCGTCCCCCCGATGACCAGCAGAACAATGGTCTGGACCAGGAAGTAAATCCGTTCCACCAGGAGCGAAAGCGCGGAAAGCAGCGCGCCGGCGTACAGCGCGCCGAGCGTGAGCGCGAGGAAGACCTTGCCGACCTGGATGACGGGGCCGATCACGGGCGGGGCGGCGGGCGCGGCTCCGCCGCGCGGCCGGGCGCCGAAATGGAAGTAGGCGAGCGTGGTCAGTGTCCCGAGCAGGACGCACCAATTTTCAAGCATCGACCACGGATCCGACGGCAACAGGCTGGGCTCCGCGGCGGCGACCGCCTGCGGGAGGAAGGTTCCGGTAAGCGATCCGCCGACCACCACCGCCGCCCCCACCCCCACCAGAAACGCCATCGGGATGAAGGCCATCCCCGAACCGCGCGGATCCATCCGCGCCAGCAGCAGCAGCCCAAGCACCAGAAGGATCAGCAGCAGCGGAATTTTATCCAGTGAGAAATCATATAAGAGCGGCGCAAGGTATTGATCGAGCATCACCGAACTTATCATGACGGCCAACAGGTACCCGGCCGAGACGCCGACCAGGACGTATGCGCCGAGCCGGAAGAGCAGATTGTCGTCCAGCAGCAGGTAGGAAAGGATGGAGATCGTGAGGAAGAACCCCAGCAGCATCCCGCCGACAAGTTGGATGTCGATCATTCGGCCGCCCTTCGGTCTCTGCGGATGTATCCGAGGATCAGCGATCCGATGATGCCCGCCGTCAGGGTCACCAGCAGGGCCAGAGTCCCGCCGGCGAAGGCCTGCCAGCGCATGGCATACACCCCCTGGGTCGGCACTGTGGCGGGCATAAAGTGGGCGCGGTACGCCTGCGCTCCGGTGTAACCCGTCACCAGGCCGCGCAGAGCCGGCTGCGAGCCCTGCGTATACGGGAAGACGAGCGCATCCGAAGCCGCGCTGACCATGGCGACCATCGGGGTGCCCGGCGCGACCGTATGCACCTGCTCGACCCAATTGCGCACCGATTGCGGGCCGGCCGAGAAGATCAGGATCATGGAGAAGTCGGATATGGTACGGACTGCCGCGAGCGGCCCCTCCGTCCAATTCAAACCCGGGTTGGGGATGACCTCCCGCAGATCCCCGCCCAGGCGGCGCAAGCCTCCGGCCCCGCCGGGGATGTAGCCGAAGTCCGCAGCCAGGACGGGCATGACCGAGCCCAGCTGCGCATTAAACTGAAGCAGGCCGTCCCCGAGAACCGTGCCGTTGGGCTGCGAGGAAATAAACACCACCTGGACCCCGCGCTGGGCCAGATGTTCGAGCATCACCGTTGCGCCGGTTTCGATCTCCGGCGCCGACGACGCATCGTACTCGAAGGCAACCAGGACCATGCGGTCGGCGGGCAGGGCTTCCACCAGCTGGCCGGCCTGGATGTTCGCCTGCGGCTGGTAGACGGTGTTCGAGAAAATCGCGCCGAAGAGAAGCGGGGACATCAGCGAGATGATCAGGACCGCGGACATCATCTTGCGAATGACCGGGGTGAGCAGCATCGCGCGCACCGGCCGCCGCGCCGCGCGCACCTCCGGTTCGATCAGCAGCCGGCGCAGCGTTTCGGTCAGCGCCATTTGGGCTGGAAGGGCGTCGATGTTCCCGGCCATGATCCCCGGCCGGTGGGGCATCGCCACCACCGGTTCCGCGGAAAGCACGCCGCGCAGGCCGGCCAGCGGCCCGACGCTCTCCACCCGTTCCTCGTCTCCGGTCGGCATCGCCACCGACTGGATCGGCCGCATCGCTTCCAGCCACCGCGGCAATTCGGCGTGCTCGAGGTTCTCCGGCAGTGTCGGATGCGCCGCGGGCGCCGCGTCCGGCGGCCCCTCGAGGCCCGCCCCGGCCGGTTTCTTCAGCCAGTCGGGCATCGTATCCGGCCGCAGCAGTTCATTCAGGTCCGGCGCCGGGAGCGCAGGCTCCTCTTCGATTTCCGGCTCCGCCTCGGCCGGTTCTCGTTTGGCGTCCGCCAACCAATTCGGCAATTCCTCCTCGCCGCTGGGCGCGACCATCGGTTCGGTCCCGCCGTGGAAGGCGGCCGATCCGGAGGGTGCGGCCGGATCGGCGGCGGGATTCGGAAACGGGAATTCGGTCGGGGCATCGGCCGGGAATTCCCAGTCCGGGCCGAACGCGGATGATCCCGGAGCCGAGGGGGGCATTTCCCCGTTGAAAGGCTGCGCCGCCGGAAAAATTTTTCCGGTCGGGGTTCCGCGTTTGATCCCGGACCCGCGCACCGGACCGGTGTCTGCCGGGCCAGCCCCTCCCAGCAGGCTGCTGGTCGAAGGCCTTTTCGTCGGACCGGTCCCGCGGGGTTTGCCTGCCGGCGGCGGCGTCGGAGGGATCTCATCCAGCACGGAGGCGATGCTGCCCATCCAATCGGGCGTTCCCACCGGCGGTTCCGCACCGGCCTGTCCGCCCGCGCCGGAAGGATATTGCATCCAATCCGGAATATCCGAACCGGTTTCCGGCTTGATGCCGGGTTCGTTGGCGCGCGGCTTCTGGGAAGGCGCCGTGATTCCCCAGGGCGACGAGCCGCCCGGCTCTTCGGATCCGCCGGCAAGCGGGGAGGCCGGATAGGATTGATCCCCGGCATCCGGCGATTCGCCGCCGGGAGCCTTCTCGCGGATTTTGGAAAGCCATTCGGGCAGTTCGCCGGGCGCGGCCTGTTCGGGTTCCGGTGCGGACGGCGCGGAGGGCGCAAGCTCATCCTGGGTGCGGCGGACCCTCAGGCGCTTGAGCCACGCCGGATCCTCGTTACCCTTTTCGGATTCCGCCGGCGCCGCGGGCGGGCGTTCCGAGGAAACCTGGGCGCGCACCTTCGACAGCCAGGCCGGCGGTTCCGGAGCGGCGGGAGGCGGCGGTTCGGATTTTGGAGGAGAGGCCGGAGGCTGCGCGGTCCCGGCCAAGGACACTCCGGGGCGACGGGTCGGCGCGGCGGGCGCGGAAGATTTTTTCTCGCCCCGGTCGTCGATTTTTTTAAGCCAGTCGTCGGATTGGGTCGGCGCGGGCGGTTCCGGCGGAAGCATGGATGTTTTCGGCCGGTTGCGCATCATGTCTCCGCGCAAATCCGACATCCAATCCGCCTCGCCTCCGGCGGGCGGCGGCGCGGCGGGCGGCGGCGCGGCGGGCGGGGTCGCCGCCCCCGGCTGCATCGGCTTGAGGCGCGCGCCGCAGTACCGGCAGGCGTTCGCTTCCGCCGGATTGGGCTTCCCGCACATCGGGCAGCGCGTATCCGCCATCAGCGCCGGCTCCCGCGGTGGAATATCATCGGCAGCGCTCCCATCTTAACGCTCATAGGGACGGTCCACTCCAATTAAAATCCGCAATCCGGTCGCGGCCGCGCCGAGCGCCATCCCCAGCAGAATACCCCGGCCGCCGCCGCTCGCGATCGAAAGAAAGATCGAAGCCACGGCCTGCCGGATTCCATCCGGCCCCTGCAGCCATCCCTCCAGCAGGGCGGGGAGCGGCACGGCGGCGAGCAGGACGATCAGCGCCGCCGCGAGGAACAGGTACGCCATTACGTCGCGCCTGCGGTACAGCAGCCGGACTCCTCCCACCAGCAGCGCGAACACGACCAGCGCCGAAAGGCTGGCTTCGAGCGGCAGCTGAATGTTGCGGACGATCCAGATCGTCACCGCATCGTTGTGCGAGCGAAGCGCGTAGAAGACGACCAAAAAGGTCAGCCAAAGCGAAACGAAGAGCAGCAGGCTGTATCCGCCGCCCGATTTTCCCGCGACCGCCTTGCGCATATGGATCCGGGAAAGGTTGATCACGGCGACCAGCATCGCGATCGAGCTGAGGAACACCGCGATGTACAGCAGGCTGTTGGCAAAATCCTTGAGCGGCTGAAAGGGGATGAAGTACCCGAGCGCGGTCAGCAAACCGGCCGAGAGGGCGACGATCATGCCGATGATGTTGCGGATTCTCATGAGAAGAATCCCAGGAAGGTCGAACCCAGCGCGCCGAGCAGGATGGCGGCAATGGCCGCCCAGCGCAGGACGTCCTGGGCCTGCAGGCTGGCGGCATGGGCGTGATTGACTTTCAGGTAGGCGCCCGCGGCGAACAGCTCCTCCCCCAGCAGCGGGTTGTCGGTCGTCGCGAAGACGGCCGCCTGCCCGACCGGGTCGGTCACCGCGGCGGTGACGCTCCCGCGCTGGGCGCCCGTGTCCGCGATCAGCGCGGCTTCCGCGCCCATCGCCCCGATCAGGAACGTGGCCGAGACCCGCTCTTCCCGCGGCGTGAGCATCGCTCCGGCGGTGTATCCGGCCGGCCCGAGACCGGCCAACCGCCCCAGATCATGATCAAACCGTTCCTCCACCCGCATCTGCCGGTAGGTCGAATACATCACGTCCTGGGCAAGGAGCGAGGTCACTCCGTCGCTGGAAGTCGCCACCGGCGGACGGTCGCTGACGCTGGCGGCCTGGGCGATCTTGCCGAGCGCCGAAAGCCCCGCCAGTTCCGCCTCCGCGCCGACGCCGATGATCTGCCCCTCGCCGAATGCCATGTGGACCCGCGTCCCGGCTTCCACCGATGAGCCGACGTCGGAGTGAACCGACTCGTACCCGGGCAGGTTGCGCAGCACCGGCCACCGTCCGCGCCGCATTACATGGAAGATCAGGATCAATCCGGCGAGGATGAGCGCGAGGAAAAACGCGATCAGTGCATACGCATCCATTACTTGCCGCCTTCCCCGGAAGGTGCCGGCGTTTCGCCGGCAAGGGGCGATCGAATTTCGAGGATCTCGGCGATTGCCGAAATGCTTTCGGGGGACCAGAATATCTCCAGCGCCGGCTGGGCCATCCAGATCGCCTGGGCGGCGAACCAGGCCAGCCCCGGTTCCGAGCGGATCCAGTGAACGATTTCTTCCAGAATGGGTCCGGCGGTCTGGTTGGATTGTTTTTGTGCAACGGCCATACGCCTCATCCGCCTTCTGCCAATGCAACTGCCCCGCCCTCGCGGATTCTCATCCGGTTGGACAGCGGGGAACCCGGCGTTCCAGGATTCCGTGCAAACGATATGCCAGCGGGAAAGCCTGTTTTTCAGCCTAATAATTTGAGTATAATGTCCTATCGTTGGGGAGGCAAGTGGGGGGGAGAATTGGATAATCGCCGAAATAGAACAAATATCAAAAAGGACCGTTTTTATCAAATATTTCAGAGACCGATGTGATTATGATTTTCCACAAAAAACACAAGGGGCATAAAAGAATTGCCTCAGGATCCGGGGGGATAAATGAACGCCGGAAATGAGAAAACATACTCCCTCACTGCGATCGCGTCCGCCAGGTTGCTGATGACCTGCATATCTACCCGGGGCAAGGGCACTTGGAAAAAGATTATGAAAACGGATTGGCGCGTCGTTTGCGGAAAACCGGGTGCAGAGTGAGCCAACGATGCCCGATACAAGTCCGCGACGAAGACGGCATGGTTTTGGGCGATTATTATGCGGGTTTGCTTGTCGAGGAAAACCTTATCGTGGAATTAATAGCATGCCGGATGTTGGCGGATGAGCGCACCGCCCAGGCGCTCGGATAACTGCGTGCTTCCAATCTGCACGATGCATCGCTTATCCATTGCGGTTCTCCGAAACTTGAAACCAAAAATAAATTACCGCCGCCAAAGGCGGTGGCCCCGTTTACGATCGCGACGGGGCATGCTTTAAAAACGTCGCACCTGGAAGGTGCACTCCTACCGGTTTTTTATCGTTGCTGGGCAGCCTTCCCGGTTCCCCTCCCACCGAGATCGCTCCCCCCATCCCTTCGGGATGGGGGGATTAGAACCATCCTCTGAAACGGAGGAACCCTGGGGGGAAGGGTAGTCGGG
>JAFGCU010000031.1 GCA_016932475.1 Anaerolineales bacterium | reverse complement strand
CCGCACCGCCGCACGTTCGAGATCCTCGGCAAGATGGATCTGATCGTCGCGGGCGACATCGGCTGCTACACCCTGGGAGTCCTCCCGCCCTTCAACGCGATGGACAGCTGCGTGTGCATGGGCGCGAGCATCGGGGTCGGGCTCGGGCTGCGGCACGTGCTGCCCGAAGACCAGGCGCGGCGGGTGGTGAGCGTGATCGGCGACAGCACCTTCGCCCACAGCGGACTGACGGGTCTGGCGGAGATGGTATACAATCCGCCCAAGACGGGCCACGTGGTGCTGATCCTCGACAACGGCACGACCGCGATGACCGGGCTGCAGGATCACCCCGGCACAGGCTACACCCTCGGCGATTGCGCCTCGACCCGGATGAACTTCGAGGCGGTCGGCGCGGCGATGGGCGTGCAGAAAGTCCACACCGTCACGGCCAAGGATTCGGCCGAGGATTTCGAACAGCTCCTGCGCAATTCTCTGGCGGTGAACGACCTGACGCTGATCGTCGTGCGCAACCCGTGCCTGCTGGCGGCGAAAAAGATCAACGCCCGCAAGCAGGCTTCCGCCCCGGCCGCGGCCGCGTGAACGAGGGAGAAAGCAATCATGGACAAACCCACTAACGTTAAAATCGCGGGCCTGGGCGGCCAGGGCGTGATCCGCGCTTCGGACATTCTCGCGGAAGCGGCCTTCCGGGTAGGCTTCGCGGTGAAGAAGAGCGAATTGCACGGGATGAGCCAGCGCGGCGGCTCGGTTTCGAGCGACGTGCGCTTCGGGAAGGAAGTCTGGAGTCCGATGATCCCGGCCGGCGAATCGGATTACCTGGTGATCTGCTCTTCCGACCAGGTGGAAAACAACCTCTCCGCCCTGAAGCAGGACGGGGTGCTGATCCGCCCGGATAGGATCGACGAAACGCAGCTTGCGAACAAGAAGAGCCTGAATATCGCGCTGCTCGGTGCGCTCAGCGCGCACCTGGAGATTCCGGAAGCGGTCTGGCTGGAGACGATCCGCGAGGCTTTCAAACCGGAGCTTTATGAGCCGAACGAGAAGGCCTTCCGGCTCGGAAGGGACGCGAAGCCCTCACCCTGATCCGAATCCGGACAGGGCGAGTCATTGCGAGGAGCACAGCGACGAAGCAATCTCCCCCTTCAAAAAAGAAGGAGATTGCTTCGTCGACACGGCTGCGCCGGGTCTCCTCGCAATGACACCGTGGTCTCGCCCGTCCTGGCGTCCGGGCCAGGGATACGCCCGCTCGGCTTGCCGAGCGGGACTACCTTGGCCCCACAACGGCGAAGCCGGTGCAGGGCTCGACCACCATCCATAAATTTTTTTCTGTCATCATCACTCTGTTTTTAGAGGAGGAACCCGTCATGACCTTGGAACAATGGAACGACATTCCGGGAACATTTCACCCGGCGTGCACACCGGACTTCCTGCCGCTCGAGCAGCTGCGCCAACTGCAGCTGCAGCGCCTGCAGGCAACGGTCCGGCGCGCGTACGCCAACGTGCCGCTTTACCGCAAGCGGATGGACGAGAAGAAGGTCGCGCCGGAGGCGATCCGGCGGCTGGCCGACATCGACCAGATCCCGTTTACGGTCAAGGCCGACCTGCGCGACACCTATCCGTTCGGCCTGTTCGCCAGCCCGATGGATGAAATCGTGCGCCTGCACGCCTCCTCGGGCACGACCGGCAAGCCGATCGTGGTGGCCTACACCCGTGAAGACATCGAGGTCTGGTCGAACGTGATGCTGCGCTCCTTCGCCGCCTGCGGGCTGCACCAGAACGACATCATCCAGAACGCCTACGGCTACGGCCTGTTCACCGGCGGCTTGGGCGCGCACTACGGGGCCGAGGCGCTGGGGGCGACGGTGATCCCGATCTCGGGCGGCAACACCGACCGGCAGATCATGATCATGAAGGATTTCGGCGTCACCGCGATCTGCTGCACGCCCTCCTACTTCATCCACCTGATCGAGCGCTCGGGCGAGATGGGCGTGAAGATGAAGGAACTGCCGCTGCGGGTCGGCGTGTTCGGCGCCGAGCCGTGGTCGGAATCCATGCGCCGGTACATCATCGACAACTCGAACGTCACGCCGTTCGATATCTACGGCCTGTCCGAGATCATCGGCCCCGGGGTGGGGATCGAATGCTCGGCCCATCAGGGGCTGCACATCTTCGAGGACCACTTCTACCCGGAGATCATCAACCCCGAAACCGGCGAGGTGCTGCCGGAGGGCGCGGAAGGCGAACTGGTGCTGACGACCCTTTCCAAGAAGGCGATGCCGATGCTGCGCTACCGCACGCGCGACATCACGACGCTCACGCGCGAGCAATGCGGCTGCGGCCGCACGATCTGCCGCTTCCTGCGCGTCGGACGGCGCAGCGACGACATGTTCATCATCCGCGGGATCAACGTCTTCCCGTCGCAAGTGGAACATGCGCTCCTCAAGGTGGAAGGCACCCTGCCGCACTATCAGATCGTCCTGACCCGCGACAAGGGGCTGGACAGGATGGAAGTGCAGGTCGAGGTCACGCCGGAGATTTTCGGCGACACGGTCGGGGCGATGGAAGGGCTGCAGAAGAAGATCGCCAAGGCGCTCGACGAGACGATCAACCTGAACGTGGCCGTCAAGCTCGTCGAACCGCACAGCATTCCGCGCTCGGAGGGCAAGGCCAAACGCGTGCTCGATCAGCGGAAGATGTAGAACCGCAAACCGCGCTTGTAGGGGCGCGGCGAAAAGGAGACCCACGATGAAACTGCAACAACTTTCCGTTTTCCTGGAAAACAAACCCGGATCGCTCAAGAAGGCGCTCGGCGTCCTGGCCGATGCCAAGATCAACATCTCGACCCTGGCGCTGGCCGACACGAGGGAATTCGGCATCCTGCGGCTCGTGCTCAAGGATTGGGAGAAGGGCAAGGAGGCGCTGGAAAAGGGAGGCCTGACCGTCAAGCAGACCGAAGTGCTGGCGGTCGAGGTCGAGGACCGGCCGGGCGGGCTGGCGGCGGTGCTGGCGCCGGTCGAAGCCGCGGGGGTTAACGTCGAATACATGTACGCCTATTCCACCGGTGCCAAGGGCAAGGCCGTGCTGATCTTCCGCTTCAGCGACCTCGACAAGGCGATCCAGGCGCTGAAGGGCGCGGGGATGAACGTGCTCGAGAAGCTGCAGGTCCTCGGCGCGTAAACCGCAGGCAGAAATGGGCAACGAACGCCGGGAGCAATCCCGGCGTTTCCCATTTTAAAAACCTTTTCACCGCAGAGACCGCCCTGGTCGGGCTGGGCCAGGGACGCGAAGGACGCAGAGAAAACCAAAGGTTTTAATGTCTTTTTATGATTGCGATTTTCTGATCCGAAGGTTCTGTGTACTATTCGTGCAATCGGGTTTCTTCCGTGAAATCCGTGATTCAGGATGGCGGTCGTATGAAATCGATAATTCCCAAAGGCTAACCACGGATTACACGGATGAAATCGGATTACACGGATGTTAATATTGAAATAATCGAAAAAGCCTATAATTAATGGGAATATCCGTGCATTCGGTTTTACATCCGTGCAATCCGTGTTTCCGAAAGGCGGTTCCCATGGACACGCTAATTCCCAAAGGCTTTGATGATTTGCTTTCCCAGGAGCGCAGGGCGTTCGCCTACCTGGCGCTCGTGCTCTCGGACGGGACCCCTCAGGTGACGCCGGTCTGGTTCGAATGGGACGGCGGGTTGATCGTGATCAACACCGCCCGCGGCCGGGTCAAGGACAAGGTGATGCGGCGCCGCCCGGTCGTGGCGATGGTGATCGCGGACCCGGCCAATCCCTACCGCTACCTCCAGCTCAAGGGGCCGGTGGTGTTCGAAACCGAGGAAGGGGCCTACGAGCAGATCTGCGAGCTGCAACAGAAATACCACGGCGACCGGAATTACCCCAAGCGGCCCGGCGAAATGCGAGTGATCTACAAGATCAAGCCGGAGAAGATGCAGGCGCGGGGATAAGACCAACGATCGACGATGGACCATCGAGAAAACCCGACCATGGACGATGGCTGGCGGCGGGCAGATGTTTAATTCCGGTCAATGCGCACAAAACCGTCGTAAGGGATTATGGGCCATGGTCCATCATCCGTGGTCTACGGTCGGTTTCCCACGGTCTATCGTCCATCCTCGTCTTCTTACGGCATGGTCAGCGTGTAAGACATCCCGCCGCTGCCGCCCATCCCCGCGAACGGAACCTGCTTCCGCATCGTCATCCCGCCGGCCAACTGGCTGTACGGCATCGACCACGTGACCGGCTGTTCGAGCGGGCCGATCGGGATGGGAATCTCCACCGGCTCCTTGTCGTCGCCCTCGCCGCACATCACCGTCACCGAACCGGCTTCGTAATACTCCTGGATGATGAGGGTTAGGGTTCCGTCATAACAGTTGCCCAGGACATCCGCGCGCATATTGGTCGCGCCTGCGCCGTTCTCGCAATCCTCGAAGTCCTTCGCGGTCAGCACCACCGGCAGGGGACCGGTGGTGAAGTTGTACACGCCGACCCGGTCTCCGGGTTGGTAGGTGGCGATGCTGTGGATGATGTTGATCTGATACGTGCCGCTCACCGCGATCCCGAACTGCCCCACCCCCTCCAAACCGAACTGGATATCGTGACGGAAGGTCAGGGTCGCTTTTTCATCGGTCTTGGGGCATTCGAGCGGGACGATCGGCGGCTCGCCGCCTTCCAGATCCTGCCCGCCGCCGGAAGCCGGCGCGTCCACTCCCCCCAGCCCCGGCAGCGAAAGCGGCAGGCTGCAGGCCGTGAGCAGAAAGCCCGCCGCCATCAGCGCGGCAGCGCGGGTGAATCGGATAGTGAAAATTTTCCGGCCCATCTTTCCCTCCTCCTCGAAACATGAATTCCGTTTATTCCATTCTTTTATATATCAACATACGTTGCGAAGGGGCGCAAAAATCTCCACAAAACCTCTACTGAATACTCGGTGAAAAACAGCGGGTTTTTGGGACGGAAAAATGGAGAGGATTTGCAGGATTCCGCGGGTTTTAAGGTGCTTCCAATATATTTATCCGTGACTATTCAGCCGGATTTCCTATTCTAAACGTATCTGCTCAGCCTTTGCTGTCCTAACCCCCTCTCCCCGCCTTCACCTCGAAGAACACCGAGGTTCAGGCAGCCCTCTGCCCCTTCCCCTTACGGGGAAGGGGCAGAGGGGTTGGGGGAGAGGAGGTTGGGATAGTGTATCGTAGGAAGCCTGAGCAATTACTTTTACACACAGTTTTCGCCGAAAAGAACCGATAACACCGAATAAAATTTTTCCATGCAACCGGCTCTTTTCGGCGCTCCCGGCCCACCCCGGCCGGGGCAATCCGTGTGCGCTTTTCCCGGCCTGAGAGGATACTTTTACAATCTTGAAAAAACCAGTCAATCCCGTCTCAGCTCTATTGTCTACCGCGCCGGCTGCCCCAATCGCCGATATACGGGAGGAAAAAAGCCGCGATGGCGACCGGCGTCACGGCGGCGATCAGGACCAGCGCGATGAAGAGCATCGGCTCGATCGTCGTTTTTTCCGAGCCCAGCCAGTACACGAACGCGGCCAGCAGCGCGGCGATCCCGACGCCGAGCGCCGCTGTCTGCAGGAAGCCGAGCCAGGTGTGCCGCCGCATTTTTCGGGAGACGTGCTTCGCGCGGTACATCGCCTCCCAAGCCCGGTAATCTTCCATGGTTTCGATTTTCCGCGGAATGCCGTGCGGCCTGCGGTATGCTTTTATCTCCCGCAGTTGATGTTGGTGGGCCTGCTCGATCCCGGTTGTAACCGTATGCGAGCGGAAAACTTTGGTGTTGAAATTTTCTCCGACCGGGAAGCCGGTTTCCACGACTGTGTCATCGGGGAAAACGGAGGTGAACAGGACGATCCGGCTTTCGGTGAGTTCAGCGAAAATCCGCTTGTCGGCCGAGACGTAGATCCGGCTGAGCGCGGTCTGGCCGCCGGGGATTTTCACCTGAACTTCGCCCAGGCGGGAGAAGCCCAAATCCGCAAGCGCGCCGACAAGATGCTTCAACTCGGGCGGGACGGGCAGTTCCTGGGCGCTGATATCCTGCGAGCGGCGCCCGCCGGCGCCGAAGGAGATCCGCAGCGTCACAAACCCGGCCTTGCCCCGGTTGCAGAGAATCAGGTAGAGAATCACAAGGATAATAATTTCCATAAAGAAAAAACCCATACCGTCACCTCGCAGGCGGGAATAATACCATTTTTATGGGACCGGGATTGACCAAGGGGCGAGAAAATAATCGACAGGATTAACAGAATTTCTCAGGATGGGCAGGTTTTTTAAATTTCGATTTGACAATCGACAGTCGACCATCGGAAAACCCGACCCGGACGATGGACGATGCCTGCCCCGGGTGTTTGTATCGGGGGGACCAATGCCCGATGGACGACACGACCCGGGAAGATTGCCGATGATCGATTTGAGGTATCGGGGGCAGGCACGGTCCGATGATTATTTTTGTTTGGTTTCGCGATGAATAGTGGAATCGTTTTTTATCGGTTCCAAGTGCAATAAACCATGGATTCCCGCCAAGTACGCGCTCGCTGTACCACCCTTCCGGCTCCAAGGACAAATACGAGCCGGAAATGTACCGCAAGGGGATGCGCGGGAATGGCGATCACCTCCACTACGACCATCGGTTATGGTCAAGCGTCCATCGTCGATGGCCGGTTTTTTAATAGACGAAACCCCTGGAGACAATCCAAGGGTTTCATTTCCATCCGAACGATTTCTCCGGGGTAATTATCCGGAAGGGGTTGCGGCTTTATGCGCCGCCTGCTTCACCCGCCGGTTGTGCGCGCGCTTGCTCTTGGACAATCGCTTGTCGCCCGGTTTCTTTTTTTTGCCGGCCATCTGCATACTCCTTCCATGAAAAGCACCGAACCGATTTTTGCGGTGAGGTCCGGTGGGGCAACCTGATCGGGCGATCCGGCGGACCGCCCCTGCCATTGATCTTATTCTACCCCTATATGCGGCCGACAAACGAATGGTAAAAATGGGGGCAATTCGGCTGCCTGGGCAATCCGACAAGGACGATCCGGCGAATTACCCTTGCGGGAATCCCACGGGCCCGCCTCAGGATCGAAGGAAATCCCGGGCCTTGGCGGCGATCTGGCGGTCGGTCATCTTATCGACTGTCTCGACGGCGGCGACGAGCTTCTTCAACCCGGCGCGCTCCATCCGGTGCTCCAGCTCGCGCTTGGCCTCGCCCGGCCCGAAGATGCGGACGGCATCCGCATCCCGGATGACCGCTATGACCTCATCGTAGTAGCTGTTCAGCTCGTTTCCAAATTTCCGGTCGACAATATCTTCGGCCGAGCCGACTTCGTCGGACTTTCCGGTTTTATACCGGGTGTGCTTCCCGACACCGGATGTTATCGTCCGGATTTCTTCCACTTCTCCTTTAATGATCACAATTACGGCCTTGCGATGATCGATCCACAACCCTGTGTGCGTGTCCATGTGGTTCTCCTTTTCACCATTTTCGGGCGGAGAAATAGACAGGATTTACAGGATTTCATTTTAAGGTTTTCTAAAAAATAAATCCTGTAAATTCTATAAAATCCTGTAAATCCTGTCAAAAGATCTTATCCAGATGGCTTCTTGAAATCGATATACCCGCGCTGGACGTCGACGGACGCCAGCTGCACGCGAACACGATCGCCGACGTCCACGCCTTCGAACCCGGCCGCCAGCCTGCCCTCGACCGGCAGGCTCAGCAGGCGGACCCAGGTCCCTTTGGGGGCCGCGCCGGTGACGATCGAATCGAACTTCTCGCCGATCCGGCGCTCCAGGAGAAGAGCCGCGGCCGATTTGGCCACCTGCCGTTCCACCTTGTTGACGACATCCTCCGCCTCGGTGCAATGCCGGGCGAGCGTTTCCAATTCATCAAAGTTGTAGGGCGGCGCCTTGCCCTGCAGCGCGGCCTTGATCTGCCGCTGGGTGAGGATATCCGTATAGCGCCTGTTGGGCGCGGTCGAATGGGTGTAATCCCTGACGGCCAGCCCGAAGTGGCCCGGCGCATCCCCGTCCGGCCTCTCCGCGATGTATTCGCCGGAACCGAGCAGCTTGATCACCGCGAGCGACAGATCCGGAAAGCCGACCGGATCGGCGGCCCGCTGCTTAAGCAGGAAATTTTCCAACGCCTTCGAATCCGGCTCGGCCGGGAGCGGGTGCCGGCGCTCGGCGGCGATCGCGGCGATCCGGTCCCAGCGTTTTGGAATTCTCACCACCCGGCGGATGGAGGGGAGTTTTTTCGCCGCCAGGTAGCGCGCGGTCACGCCGTTGGCGGCGATCATGAAATTTTCGATCAGCTCCTTGGCGCGGTTCTTCTCCTCGGTTTCCAAGCCGCGGATCTCATCGCCCTCGAAGACCGGTTTGGATTCGATCGTTTCCAGGCTGAGCGCGCCCTGCTCCTGCCGGGATTCCTTCATCCGCCGGGCGATCTGATCCTGAAGGCGGAGGCTGGCCTGCAACCCCCCGGCCGCGGCGATCGCTTCCGGCGCCGCGCCGGCGCCATCCAGCCAGGCGGCGACGCTGTTGTACGCCAGCTTGGCGTGGTTGGTCACCCGCGCCTGGAAAATATCGGATGCCTGCAGCGCGCCCTGCGCGTCGACCACCATCTCCACCACGACCGCCGGACGGTCCTCATCCGGATTCAGCGAGGTGAGGCCGGTGGAGAGGAGTTCCGGAATCATGGGAAAGATCCGCGCGGCGGTGTAGACCGAGGTGGTGTTGTGGCGCGCGTGCCGGTCCACGGCGGACCCATCCCTCACCAGCGAATCCACATCCGCCACGGCAACGAGAATTTTAACGTTGCCGCCGGGGGCCGTCTCGGCAAACGTCAGCTGGTCCAAGTCGCGCGAATCATCGTTGTCGATCGACGCCCACAGGGATTGGCGCAGGTCGCGGGCCGGCCCGTTCCCGGGCTGGGCCGCGTTTTTTATCCGCCGGAGTTCGTCGCGGACCTCGGCGGAGAATTCGGGCAGCAATCCGCGGTCCCGCATCGCATTTTCGGCGATCCGTTGCAGAATCGAACGATGGTGTTTGTTTTCCGGATTCAAGGGGCGTTCCTCCCGTCTATGATTAGGATTGTATCGCGTAATAGTAGGGGCGACCCAATGGGTCGCCCCTACTCAGGCGACCCAATGGGTCGCCCCTGCTCAGGATTGACGGGATAAAAGAAAAGGGCGGCCCGGCGGGCCGCCTCTGCATATTTACGGCGTGGCGGTTATTTGAGGCGTGGTCGTCCCATCCGCCGGCTTGGGGGTCGGGGTGGGCGGGGGCACATACGTTTCCCCGAGCAGGCGCGCTTTTTCCTTCTTGTATTCCTCGTTCAAGAGGCGCGCCTGGACGATGCCTTCGACCAGGATCGACTGGTCCGACTTGCTCATGAAGGCCATCAGCGTGTTGATGACCATGTTCATGTGCGAGACCTGGTACGAGCGCAGCAGGTCGAGGCAGCCGGAAACCTTGAGCGCATCGGCCCGGCGGCGGATCTCCTGCAGATCCGGGATGATGTCGAGCAGCTGGTCGGCCGGGGTCTGCGAGGCCAGCGCCGAGGCGTCGTAAAACTCGAGCATGATCGCGTGCACCTTTTCCACGTCCGCGCGGACTCGGTCCGGGGAGCAGGCGTCGAGAGACGCGGTCGGCGGCGCCGTCCGGGTGCGGGTCGGGGTCGCGGCGGGCGCGGAGAGCCCGGACGGCCACCTTCCGGCGGATCCGAGCCCGATGACCAGGACGACGATCGCCACGAACGCCAGGACCGGCAGCAGGCTGCGGTATGTAATCTTGCTTCCCGGGAAAAAAGAATCGAGGAACGAGGAACTCGTTCCCCGATTCTTATTATGCGTCGGATTGGCCATCCGCTACCGCGCCACGAGGACGAAGGTTCCGCCGAAGTTCACCTGCACACAGACGCAATCGCCGCTCCGGTACACGCCCTCGAGGATCAGCATGCCGTCTTCGGGCGTATCCGGATGGAGCGGGAACACCTGGCCGCCGAACTGGTTGACCGGCAGTTCGATCCATCCGCCCAGGCTCCCGTTCGCGATCGGATCCCAGAAGAGGATGGCGAAGTGTTTGCCTTCGCTCCCGGCCGGTAGCTTGAAACACATCCGGACCGGGCTTGCGTCTTCGCCGGTGGTAATCACCAGCCCGGCGATCAGCGTGACGGATTTCGGCAGCGGACCGGGCAGATCCGCTTCGACCACCTCGGCAACCGTGACCTCGGAGGTGACCGGGCAGCTCAGTTTGATCTGGGTGAGATCGGGGAGGATCAGGATCACGCCGGAGTAGTTCTCGCAATCCGGAAGAACCGGATCGTCGCCCTCGCCGCTAAGTTCCACCACCTGGTACGGTTTGGAGGGCTTGTCGTCGCCGCCCGGATTGCAGGATTTGGTCAGGTCCAGGTTGACGTCGCCGTCGGTGTTGTTGAGGAAGGCGATTGTGCCGGCCAGCGTTCCCGTCCCGTTCGGTCCGGGGTAGATCACGATGCCATAGCCGCCGTTATCCTGGTAGGTTCCGCCGTCGATCGTGACGTCGATGCCGTCCGGCCCGAAGCAGCCGAACACCCAGCCGCTCTCGATCATCGCGCCCTCGCCGAGATTGCCTTCGGCGGTGACGCCGGTCAGGGTCACGTCGCCTGTACCGACGACGAACAGGCCGGTATCGGCGTTGGCGAAGACCCCGCCGGTGACGGCGATCGATCCGCCGCCGTAGGATTTCAGCCAGGCGCCGAAGCTGCCGGGCACGTCGCCGCTGTCGGTCTGCACGCCGGTGAGGGCGATATCGCCGGTGTTGGTAATGGCCCGCAGGCCAACGGAGGTGTTGCCGGCGAAGGTGCTGCCGTCGACGAAGATGTTGCCGGCGCCCGCGGTGGTTTCCAGGTTCGCGCCGACCACTCCGCCGCCGGCACCGCCGCCGTCCATGTGGATGTCTCCGGCGCTGCGCACGTCAATTCCCGTCCAGCGGTTATCGGCGGCGAAGATATTATCCAGAGTCACAACATCCGCCGGATCCGCGCCGGTGTTGTCGATGAAAATCCCGTTGTTGTTCCGGTCGGCGACCACGTCCGTCAGGGTGACGGACCCGGAAGAGTAGATCAGCAACCCGGTGTTGGCGTTGTCGGAGAACACGCCGCCGGTGACGTCCACATCCCCGCCGGCGGTCACTTCCGCGCCGGAATAGCCGCCCGACACGCTGACGTTTTCAAGCGTCACATCCCCGCCGCCCGAAACAAACAACCCGGCATCCGGGCTGCCGGGCGGAAGCGCGACGACGATATCCACCAGCGCGAGATCCTCATCCCAGATCACTTCCACCGGCACGGTGAAGGTCGTGACCTCGCCCGCGGCGGGGGGTTCATACCCGTCGCCATCGGCGGGATCCAGATCCCACCCGCCGAGCAGATCGAGCGTGCCAAGCGCCGGCACGACCGTGTAATCGATCACGACGTACGTTTCCGGCCCGGTGTACGCGCCGGATTGGAAGTAGATCGCGCCGTCGCCGCTATAGGCGGTCGGATCAGCCTCCAGGTAGTCGATCAACTCGGTAATGGTCGCAAATGAGGGAGTGCATCCCGGCTGGCCGGGAGTGGCCGGAGTAACACCCGCAGGGCACCACATCGGGTCGCTGACCGGGACGGTCAGATCGTCCTCCAGCGTGCCCGGGCAGGGCGGAAGCGTTTCATCGCCGGGGGCCGCTTCACCCGCCGGAATGCAAGCCGGTTCGTCTGCGGCTTGCTCGGGGTCGGGCGTCGCGGTTTCTTCCGGAGTCGCCTCCTCCGTTGGGTCGGGAGTCGCGGTTTCTTCCGGAGTCACCTCTTCCGTTGGATCGGGCGTCGCGGTTTCTTCCGGAGTCGCCTCATCCGTTGGATCGGGCGTCGCGGTTTCTTCCGGAGCCGCTTCATCCGTCGGATCGGCCGCCGTTTCGGTCGGCGTCAGCTCCTCCGTCTGGGAGGCCTCGGGGGTTTCCGTCGCGTCCGGGAGCCCGGCGGGATCCTCGGTCGGGGAAACGACCGGCGTCTCCTCGGGGGGCGTGCCGTCGTCGGCCATGGCGCGAGCGGCCGACGAGAGCTGGATTAGAACAACAGACAGGATAATTGCCAGGTTGAGTATGCCTCTGCGGGTGAACTTCATATCCCTCCTTTAATGGAGTCGGGAATACCGGGAATAATGGATCCGGCTTCCCAATAAATAGGAACGGATGATGGCTGCAACTATGGAATTATAACGGCTTCCGGATGTGACATGAAAGGGACAAATGACATATGACGCTTGTTTTAAGGGCGATTCCGGGCCTCCATTCGTACTACCAATGGGACCTTCGGTGGGACGGAAAAGAGTATGAGTAGGACGTTTGGCAGGAGACGGGAAGAATTGGACAGGATTGACAGGATTTTTCAGGATTTCCTTGTAATGTTTGTAAAACCCGTCAATCCTGATGCAATCCCGTAAATCCTGTCCAAAGATTTTCCGTTAAAAATTCATCAACACCGTCCTCATCCCCCTCGCATAACCGTTCCGCCGGAAGTTCACCGGCTTCACATACTCCGGGGACAGGTCCGGCCCCCACATCGCGTCGCCCGTCGGGCTAATCCCGCGCGTCCTTTCCCCCTCGCTCCGCTCGGGGCCGGACATTCGCGCCCATCGCTCCGCGACCATCCCCACTCTAAAACCAGAAACGAGTGGGGATGCTCCGCGAGGGCAGGCGGGGGACAGGCGCCCTGCCTTATATCATGCAAGCCCGAACGGGCGTCTTCGTCGTTAGCGAGGGGTTTCAACCCCGGGGAAACTCTCCCTCATCCGGCCCTTCGGGCCACCTTCTCCCAGCTAATGCTGGGAGAAGGAAAGAAGGAGATGATTGACAAGATTTTTTACATTAAAAATAATCCTGTAAATCGTGAAATAAATCCCCCGGCCTCGCCCGGCAGCCTGTCCTGAGCCCCGAAGGGGCGAAGGAAAGCCGGGGCGGGGCTGTAAATCCTGTCTATTCTCTTCATCACATTTTTAGAACAATCGTCGCCGCTACCTGCCAGCAGACGAAGGCAGCGAAGATCAAATAGAGGACGCAGCCGATATTGCGTTCCCAGAATCCCTTGCGCGGGATGGGCGCCGGGCGCGAGCGGCGGCGCGCGTAGGCGTGGGCCCAGTCGGTGGATTCTTCCGGATCGGATGCGCCGCCCCACACCATCGCGTCCGGGTCGCGCCACAGGACGCGGCACGCGTGCAGCGGATTCGCGCGGTCGTAGGCGCGGCGTTTGGCCGGATCGCGTAAAACTTCGTAGGCGGCATTGATCTCCTGCATCCGTTTGGTGCTCGCGGCCGAGGCGGTCTTATCGGGATGGTACTTGCGCGCCAGAGAGCGGTAGGCGGCTGCGATCACCTCTGGCTCGGCGCGGCGGTCCACCTGCAGGGTGAAGTAGTGATCCGGCATGGGTCTTATTATAGACGCGAAGGAAGAGCAATAGACAGGATTTACTGGATTACGCAGGATTTACATGATTTCTTAATTATTTTTAAAAATGCCGTCTGTTCTAAATGACCCTCGACCATAGACGATGGATGATTGACCATGGCCGTTAATTGTTCTTGCAGAGTTCCAATTTTACAGAAATGTTCCTTTTGAGAATGATTTTTAACGGTCCAATTAGAAAAACAATCGTCTAGTACAACAATCGGCCATCGTCCCCCCGATAGTTGCGCTCGGGGGGTCTCTCGTCGACGGTCGGATCATTTATCGAGGGAGGCGATCTGCGCCGACACCAACCGGCATTTCATATTTCTAATCGGTAATAAGTCCGCGGATCCTATTACAATTCTGTAACACGCCCAAAAAACGGCTTCTCTTCGCATACAATTGCCCCCAAGGGAGAATGCCATGAAGCGAATGCCGCCAATCCAACCTCATCTGCATCGAATCGCCGCGTTGGCGCCGGTCCTTCTGCTGGCCGCCTGCACGCTGGAGATTGTGCAGACGTCCGCGACGGAAGCACCCGCCGCCTTCTCCGCTTCCGCCGTCGTTCCACCCGCCGACTGGCCTCCCGCCGTCATCCCATCCAATGCCACCGCCACCGCCACCTTCTCTCCACCCACCGTCACCTCTCAGTACCCGCCCGCGTTTCCCGAGCCCCTTCCCACGGTGACCCCGACGACCGCGCCTGCGCCCGCGGGAGGCGAATGGCTGATGGTCACATCCGCCCAAGGCTTGTGGATGAGCAGGGCCGACGGCAGCCAGGCCGGCATCCGGATCGCCGGGCGGATCGTTCCGGAGCCGCTCGCGAACGCGCACTCCCCAGCCGACGGTCTGCTGGCTTACCTCACCTCGACGTCCGGTTCCGAGGCTTACGGAGATTATCGCAACCTGACGCTCCACGTGATCTCGCTCCGCGGCGTCGGCGCCTCCGCGGTCATCCCGTTGACCTCGCCCGCCACCGAACCGGGAATCGAGAACCCGACCAGCATCGTCCGCGCGATTACCGAGCAGCCGTCCCTGGCCTGGTCGCCGGATGGCGGGCGCCTGGCGTTCATCGGCGCGCAGGCGGGGACCTCGGCCGACCTGTATGAGTATTATCGCGCCGACGGCCGGGTCGTGCAGCTGACCGACGGACCGGACCAGGCCTACCGCCCGCTGTGGTCCCCCGACGGGAAATGGATCGTGCACGGCGCAGCCGGATCGTTCGGATCCGGAGCCGGGTACGGCGTGACCGGCTTCTACGCCGCCCGCGCCGACGATGGCGGAATCATTTCCCTGTACGACATCGGCGAGCGCAGCGGCGACGAAGTGGGTGCCGGCTGGCTGGATGATCATACCCTCGTCGCCCACACCTGGTTCGCAGACTGCGGACCCCAAAACCTGCGCCTGGTGGATCTTTCCGCACAGACGGCGGAAATGGTATTTGACGGATGTATGGACGAGGTGGCCGTCGGGCACGGCAGCGCGCTCTTCGGACAATCGCTCCTCTTGGCCGAATTCGATGAGAATCCCAGGCCGGGGCTTTACCTCATCACGTCGGCCGATCGCCGGCCGCGCCAGATCAGCTCCGGCGATATCGAGAGAATCGAATGGGTGGAGGAGATCGGCGCCTTCCTCGCCGTGACCAGCGATTTCGGGATACAGGAGGTTTCGCCCGCCGGCCAAATCCGCGTGCTGGCGGGAATGGCCTCCCGAGTGCCGATCGTTTCGCCCGGCGGGCGCTGGTGGGCATACTATCAAATGGCGCAAAGGGGGTTCAGCGATACCGACGGGATCTTCGCCGGCGGATACGGGCAGGGGATGTGGAAGATCTTCGATGGCTCGGTCGCCTCGGGCAGGTTGATCTTCTCGCCCGATGGCGATTCGCTCTACTTCGTCACCGCATCCGGGGACCTCTACCGCGCGCAGGCCCCGAATTGGGCGCCCGTGGTCCTGGCGTCGGGATTGAAAACCGACCCTTACTACCCGACGGACATGGCCTGGTGGGAGGGGTGAATGAGAAACCGACCATAGACCATGGACCATGGCCGTTAAATGTTTTTGTCGGGTTTCTCGTCTGCAGAAGTTTTTATTTTTTTCGGTTCGAATGCATAACTATCACCAATTACTACCATCGGCCATGGTCCGTGCCTCTCCCTCATCCGGCCTCCCGTCGCTTTCCCTCGCTTCGCTCGGGACAGGCGCTCCGGTTCGGCCACCTTCTCCCTCCTTACGGCGGGAGAAGGAAAGACGACGGTCAATCGTCGATGGTCAATGGTCGGTTTTCCAATGGCCGCCGGCGAAAAGAATAGACAGGATTTACAGGATTGTAGGGGCGGACGGTCGTCCGCCCTTACACAGGATTGACAGGATCATTATTATTCGTAAAAAATTCCTGTAAATTGTTTTTTTAAAATCCTGTCAATCCCGTCTATGTTCTTTCTTCTGCTAAAATATCCATCCCACACGGAGAAACGCATGGAGAGGAAAATGGATTATCGGAAGCTCATCATTGTGCCGGTCCTAGCCCTGTTCCTGACGGCCTGCACGCTGGAGATTGCGCAGATGTCTGCGACGGAGGCGGTCCCCTTCGCCGGATCCCAGGCATCCACGCCCACGGAGCCGACCCTCACCGCAACCTTTGACCCCACCACGGCTACCCCAGCCGCCACCATCACTCAAACGTCCTTGCCATCCGCGGAGGGCGGTTGGATCCTAGTGCACACCGGCCAGGGGTTGTGGACCGCCCGCCCCGACGGGAGCGAGGGCACGCTGCGAATCACCGGCCCGCTCATCATTCCGGGTCCGCTCACCGGCGCGATCTCCTCCGCCGACGGCAATTTCGCCTACCTCACCACCTCCGATTTCAACCGGCCCTACGGAAATTATCCGGACCTGAAATTGAACATCATCTCGCTGTTCGGGCGCGGTCCCGCAGTCTCGCTTCCGCTCACCTCCCCCGTTACCGAGCCCGGTGGCGAGTTCCCTTCCGATATCATCCGCGCGATGGTCGAGCACAAATCCTTCGCCTGGTCGCCGGACGGCCGGAGCCTGGCGTACATCGGCGCCGCGAGCGGCCCTTCCGCGGACGTGTATGAATACCTGCGGGAGAGCAACACCTTCATGCACCTGACCGACGGCCCGGACCAGGCCTACAACCCAATCTGGTCGCCGGACGGCAAGTGGATCGTGCACGCGGCGGCGGCCGGGTTCGGCACCGGCGCGGGGATCGCCGTCACCGGATTCTACGCCGCCCGCGCCGACGGCAGCGGAACGATGACGGTGTACAACCCCTCCGAATTCAGCGGCGGCGAAGAGGCGATCGGTTGGCTGAACGACCACACGCTCGTGGCGCGTTCCTGGTACATGACCTGCGGACCCTCGGACCTGCGGATGGTGGAACTGAATACGCCTATGATGAGTTTTCTTCTCGACGGCTGTTTGAGCGCCGCCGCGGTCGGCGCGGGCAGCGTGCTCTTCGCGCAATCCCCCGGCACGGCGGCGTTCGATGAGAATCCGAAACCGGGATTGTGGATATACATCTCTTCCGATTCCGGCGGGACGCTGACGCAGCTCAGCCCGGCGGACATCCGCGAAATCGTCTGGTCGGAAGGGAGCGGCACCTTCCTGGCCCTGGCGAGCGACAACCACTTGTACGAAGTCCTGCCGACCGGCCAGATCCGGGTTCTGGCGGAGAACCAAACCCGGATTCCGATGATCTCCCCCGACGGCCTGTTCTGGGCGATGGCTGATTCCGAGGGCGTCTGGGCCGGGAAGTACGGCCAGCCGATGAGCCGGATATTCTCCGGGCAAATTTCACCCAGCCAAATGCTCTTTGTGCCGCCCGACGACACGCTGTACTTCCTGGATGCAGCCGGCAGCCTGTACGCCGCGCAGGAATCGGATTGGGCGCCCAATCTCCTGGCGACAAATCTGCAGCCCGCGGGTTCGGATCTGGCGCTGGGGTATGTGTTGGATTACTAAGAGGTTTTCTAATCTGGCGAAAAAATAGTGGACAGGATTGACAGGATTTCTAAAGGATTTTTTTAAATCCTGTAAATCGTGATCCAAATCCCCCGGCCTCGCCCGGCGATGCCGGGGCGGGGCTGGAAATCCTGTCCGATCCCCAGGGGATGAATCCCCGTCAGACCATAGACGATAGACCATGGACGATGGCCGTTATTTGTTTATGTTTGGTTTCGCGTTTATTGAATTTTGTTGCTGTTTTTATCGGTTCGTATGCAAAATTATTACCCTTTACAACCATCGGCCCCCCGATAAAAGCACTCGGGGGCAGGCATGGTCTATGGTCCATCGTCTATCGTCAGATCTTCCGATGGTCGATCGTCGATGGTCAAGAATTAGTAGACAGGATTAACAGGATTTGGACAGGATTGACAGGTTTTACGATTCACAAACAGAGTATCTGCTCAGCATGCACCGTCCTACCCCCCGCTCCCCGGCTTCGCCCACCTCCCCTCGCTTCGAGGGGGACGGCTTCCCGGTCCACCCCGCCGAGGTCGGGGAGGAGAGATGGGATGGATCAGAATACCCGCTCCGCCGGCAGAACCTCTTCATGCCACTCACGGCCATAGGCCGTGGTGTGGAAAACGAATAACCCCGGCTCAAGCGTCAAAGCAGCTTGGACAATACGATGAACATGGCCAACCCCACGCCGCCCAGGAAAGCGAGGGCGGAATGTTTTTCCTCCTCCGCCCTTGCCTTCGGCAAAAGATGGGAAGCCGAGATATAGATCAGAACGCCGGAAACGAAACCCAGGACCAGCCCCAGATTCTCCTGGCTGAACTTATGAATAAGGGGATACGCCAAAAACGCGCCCACGGGCGTAGTCAACCCCGCCACCAGGAGGGCATACAGCATCGCCGTTCTTTCTTTCACCCCCGCCTTAAGGAACACCGCATAGGTAATGATGCCTTCGGCCATCTCGTGGATGACCAATCCCATGGCGGATAAAAAGCCCGTCAGGATGCTGATGCTGAACGTCACCGCATAGATCACTCCGTCGATAAAGGAATGAATGCCGATGCCCTCGGCCGCGACGATCCCGAAGGCGAGGGCTTCCGTCCGGGTCTTTTTCTTGATCAGGTCGTTGGAAAAAAACATGAACAAAAAGCCCAGTAGGGCGGCAAACCCCGCATAGGAATTTTTTTCCACAGCCTGAGGCAGCGCAAGCATCAAAGGAGTTGAGATTAATACGCCCGAGGCAAAACACATAAAAAAGGTTTTAACCCTTTCCGCCCAGCCTCTGTGATAATGCAGCAATAAAATGCCGGCTCCGTTTACGAGAGCCGAAAGAACCGCAAACGCGGCGATCCAGAGAAACGTATTTTGTTCGACTGCCATCGCATCCTCCCGCTTGGTATTGCGCGAACAACCAGCGCGCCTTCCGAACCGGACAATATCCTTCTTCCCGGGAAATCGGGCCGCATTTCTTTTTTTCCTCATCCGGCCTTCGAACGGCTTTTCCCCTCCCGCGACGGGGCAAGGAATTGATAAAAAAACGCGTTATGCGGGAACCCTCGGCAAACTATTTCCGCCGGCGGCGAAAACCGCCCCCTCTTCCGGGGGTTATGCCTCCTTGCGGCACACCGGACACAGCCCGGAAAGCTCCAACCAATGCCCCTTGACCAGATATCCGGTGCGGCGCCGCACGGATTTGATCAGCGCGTCAAGATCGCACCCCTTGAATTCCATCACCGCCCGGCATCTCTCGCAGACAATATGATGGGCATGCCCCGCGCTGGCCGGGGCGTAGGAGTGGCAGCCGTCCAACCGGTGCATTTTGCGGACATACCCGCATCCTTTCAGGACGTCGAGGGTGCGATAGACGGTGACCAATCCGGTTTTGGGATAGTACCGCCGGGCGCGCCGAAGGATTTGGTCCGGGGCGAGGCTCGTGGATGTTTCGGCCAGCACGCGGATCACAGCCCGGCGCGGAGCCGTAAGGCGATAGCCTTCCTTCCGCAAACGGGCGGCCCAATCGTCGACGAGGTTGGAGGCGGCCAAAGGCAAATTCCTTATTGAAAATTGTTTTCAATAATAATATTAGCACGAATTCGGCGCAGGCGTCAAGCGGGCGGCCGAATCCGCCGTGTCCTTTGCGGATGGGAAGAAAAAAGGCGGGCGGGACGGTCGGCGGTTGATGGTCGGCCGCCGGATGTATACTTCACCCTGGATGAACCGCCGAACCCTGCTCCTGCTTGGAATCGCCCTGACCCTCGCGTGCAATCTGCCGGTTGCCCCGCCGGAGAAGGAGTTAACCGCTTCGGCGGCCGGCGCCGTAACGCATACCCCCGCCGGTCCGTCGCCCACGCCCACGGTCACGCCGGCGCCGGAACCGACGCCCACCGCCACCCGCCCGTTCCCCTACACGATCGTCGAACCGACCCTCTACGAGGGCGACAAAACCTACACCTGCGACGCGGGCGGCTGCTGGCGCGACGACGGATCGATCGCCGGGCCGCCGGAAACGTTCTATCCGAACATTGACGAGGACAACCCGGAGATCCGCGCGCTGCTGGCTTCGATCGGACTGCCGGCCGATATCGCTTCCGACGACGCCGAACGCTGGCGGAGAATCCGCGCGCTGTGGGAATGGATGGGGAGCAACACGGTCGTGATCGGCGACCCCGCCGCCGAGGAGCCCTGGTACTACCTGCAGGAGCTGACCGCGCTCCCGCTGGACCACTGGCCCTCGATCGGCGAGATGGCGAAGGTGTATGCGCGCTTCGGCGTGCTGCCGCTTGGCGCGTGCAACTCCAAGGCGTTTACCGCCGCCACCCTGCTCTACCGGGCCGGAGTCCGGCCGGATTCCATCACCGTCGCCCACTCCCAGGCGCACGACGGCACCCAGCACCTCTACCTCGCGTTCCGTCTCGAGGGCCGCTGGCGCTACGTCGACCCGACCTGCATCCGCGGGCACGCCGCGCTTTCCCCCCAGCCGGAAACCGTCGGCTGCGTCGGCGCGGACTACAAGCACCCGTACGATCTGGTCCCGCTTCCGGGCTCGCTTCTGGCCAAGCCGATGCTGTTGGAGTGAGAATCGAACAGCGACGATGGACCATCGGCAATCGCCGATAATTGCTATTGCTGGGTTTATGTCTGGCGGGAGTTATGTGGACAAGATTTACATGATTTTTCAGGATGGACAGGATTTTTTTAATTATTGTAATATCCTGTAAATCGTGAAATAAATCCCCCGGCCTCGCCCGGCGATGCCGGGGCGGGGCTGTCTATTATCTTCCCTCCGGGCTGAAGCCGTCCGGATCATCCCCGGCGTCCATTCCCAGCTCCCTTCGAATCCCCGCCGCATCCATCACCGGCCGCTTGCCCGCCGCCTCCATCCGCGCGTTGCGCGTCTCCATCCCCTTCAGCAAAGCCTCCAATTGGATCCGCGCCACCGGATCGGCGGCCGCCTGGCGCGGGGTCAACCCGTTCAGCGCCGGAATGCTCTGGTCCGGCCATTCCGCGCTGAACTTCCGGCGCATTTTATCCTCGATCTCGCGGATCACTTCCGGAGGGATTTCTTTTTCCTCTCCTCCGCTTCTTTCCGCAGGCCGGGGCTCTCGGATGCCCGGCTCCGCCTCCGCGGCGCCCCGCAGGCCTTTCGAAAGGAGAGCCCGGCCGCGTTCCAGACGCGCCCTGGAAAGACATTCCAGTTCCAGCACCCCGCGGGACACGCGGAGGAAACCCAGGATGCGTTGCGAGTCCATCGCTCCCCGGCCGTCGGGCGTCATTCGGAAGGAATGTCTGGTCATCCCCTCTGGCTCCGACGGAGTTGCCGGCTTCGAGCCTTCCTCCGGCTCCAGCCAAACATAGCGCAGGACCGAGCGGCCGTCGGCATCCGGATTATCCGGCGTGATCTCCGGCATCGAATTCAGGCGGGCGAGCGCGGCTTTTCTATCGATCATTCGGAACCGGATCATGCCGGGTTCGAACGGATCGCCCTCCGGCGTGTGAATCACCGGCGGATGGAGGCGCTCGTTCTGCAGGCGCAGGATTTCCTTCAGGATGACCGGGTAAAAATCGCGGTAGAACTCCGCCGCCGTCCGCCCCTGCCCGGCCGCCCGCAAAGCCGCCAGGAACGCGCGCATGCCGGGCGCATCCGTCGGATCGAGGAGGAAGGATGTGCCGAACAATCCCATGGCCTGCGGCATCGGGTAAAGCCGCGCGTAATGGATATCCCATCGGACGGCCTGCGCGGCGAGCGAACGGTCGTACACGTCCCACTCCTCCCCGGTGAGGATGTCGCGCAGGCGCGTGCGGTCTCCGGGCAGCTTATCGCGCACTTCGAGCACGCGCCGCTGGCTGAAGTCGATCCATTGGCCCAGCAGGGAGCGCTCGGGGGCCGGCAGGCCGGGTCCCTTCACGCCTTCGAATTCCTCCAGCACATTCCCGCCGCCCTCCAGGCGGCAATCCCTCAAGAACCATTCCAGGAACAAACCGGCAATTTCGCCCTCGTCCCAATCGCGGATGGCTTCCAGCGGCCCGCAGAAGTTTTTCTGTTCACGCTTGAATTCCTCGTAGGAGAGGATTTCCCGCGAGAATTCAAACAGCTTCGCCTCCAGAGATCGGGCGGGGGCCGGCTCCCAGGGCTCGGAATAGGGGAGATGTTCCGCGGGGGGATGGCGTTTTTGCGCCCGCTTTATCTTTTCGGACAGCCTGAGTTTCCTGCGCGCGGGCTTATCGGGTTTGGCCATTTTTCCTCCGGTCGATGACTGGGCGGACCGACGGATGGAATTGTACCTGACGAGCGGGGGAGCGATGGTCGTAAAGAAATAGACAGGATTGACAGGATTTTTTATCATGATTGAGAGGATTTTTTAATGATTTTTATAATCCTGTAAATCGTGATCCAAATTCTGTAAATCCTGTCCGATGCCTTTGTCTTCCCGGATCGCTTCGACCGTCGGGCTGCAGCCCTGCCTTATGACATGCAAGCCCGAAGGGCTTCTTTGTTATCAGCGAGGGGTTTCAGCCCCGAGGGAATCCGGACGGACAACTGCCGTCCCGCATCGCGCCGCCCGTCGCCCATCGTCCATCGTCCATCGTCGGGTTTTTCCCATCGTCCGTCGTCTGTTCCCACCAAAATCCCGTCCATCCCCTTTTCTCGGGGGATGAATCCCCCTGCTGATAATAAAAAAGCCTGCTAAAGCAGGCTCTATCGTCCATCATCTATCGTCGATCGTCTTCCTTTCGACGGTCGATCGTCGATTGTCTAGAAATATTCGACAGGATTTGCATGATTTGGACAGGATTTTCAGGATTTCTTTCGTAAAAATAATTTTAAAATCCTGTAAATCGTGAACTAAATCTTGTCAATCCTGTCTATTATCCTCGGCTATGCCGATTCCATTTCCGGCGCCATCCGCTTTTGTGAAGCCTGTCCGGCCGCGTACGCCAACACCGCGCCCGCCGCGAACAGGGCGATAAGCAGCATGAAGGGAAGATTTTTATTGATCGCGGATAATGTCCCGGCCACCCATCCGAACGGCGAGGAAAGCAGAATGATGCCCACGGCCAGGATCGATTGAATGCGGGCGCGTTCCTTCGGATCGATCGTCAATACGACCATTTTATCCACCAGCGGTCCTACCAGGGCGTAGCTGCACGCATCCAGGAATGCATTGACGATCAGGAAGCCGTAACCAAGACTGGGCGCCGTGATCAATACCAGCTGGCTGACGACAAAACCGAGAAATCCGATCACCATCGGCAGCTGGTAATCCATCTTGCTGATCCGCGGCATCACCGCGAAAAAGAAGGTGAGCATGATGGCGGATCTGATAAACGGGAAGATCGCCAGATCCTGGGCCGGTATGTGCAGCTTCTCGGTTACGAGGATCGCCCAGAAATTCCCGCCGATCAACATGCAAATACTGAGCACCAGCATTATTCCGGCGGTATAGAGCGTCTGGGGCGTATGCAGAAGATCGCCCAACACGCCTTTGTACTCCCGCAGCACGATCCAGATGCTCTGATGACGGGTTTCGTGCATGCGCACATTGCCCTGCGTCGTCTCCCCGGTCCGCCGGTACGTGATGACGGCTTTCACCGCAAACATCACAGCCGCAAACAGGTACAATCCGCGCATGGTCGGCACAAGCGAATAGATGCCGATGAAGAGGCCCGCCAGCGGCGCGAAAAAACCGACAAATTGATTGGCGATATAGATCCAGGTGTAAATATCGACCAACTGTTGCGGGTCGGTATCTTCCACCAGCAGGCAGGACCAGGAAACCTGGGCAATCCTCCAAAAACTGTTCAGGATGGCCGCCGCCAGGAAGTACCAATAGTTTTGAGCCAGCGCCGAGATCAGTGCCGGAATGCTCCAGGCAAGAATATCAAAGATCAACGTCGTGCGTCTGCGTCCCAATTTGTCGGTGACCACGCCGCTCAACAGCGCCATGATGATCTGGAATCCCCAGCTTATGCTGACGATCCAACCGATCTGCGTATCCGCCAGGCCGAGGGCCACCATGTAAATGGAAACATACGGCGCATAGAGGTTGAACGGAATCCCCCACAACGGCTCCGCGTAAACGCAGCCGCGCGCATTTCCGGTCAGGTTTTTCAGGGCGGTGACTAACACGTGGGGTTTCAAGTTTAAAACTTATACTC
Source organism: Anaerolineales bacterium (assembly GCA_016932475.1). Taxonomy (GTDB): domain Bacteria; phylum Chloroflexota; class Anaerolineae; order Anaerolineales; family RBG-16-64-43; genus JAFGKK01. Next base: position 1,420 of record JAFGCU010000031.1, on the reverse strand, counting down.
CTGGATTGGATATGCGCCCGGCCGGGACAAAAAAACAGCGGCCAGGCGCTCAGCCGCCCGGCCGGTCGAATATAAAACAACTTGCCAATTGTACAATATTTTCCGATGCTCCACGAAGAGCACGAAGCCTGCCCCGGTCAGGGTAGGCCGGGGAAGGCCGGAAAGGACACGAAGGAAAAAGTCTTTCCGTTTCCTTCCGTTTTCCCATCGTGCTCTTCGTGGTTTCGGAAGCCCGCCCCCCAAAACCGCTTTTCCCCATCTTTAGGGATGGGGGGATCCATACCACCGCAATAAATGACCCCTCTCAGGGGGAGGGGAATGCCGCGCCGGTGCTCGTCCTTTCGGCTTTCTTCACCCCCCGGAGCAGTTACAATAATATCCGTGAAAACAAACCTCCGATTGGTCATCCTCGCCGACACCCACGGCTTTCACCGGCAACTCGCGATTCCGGACGGGGACATCCTGATCCACGCCGGTGATTTCTGTTTGCATGGGGACCTGTCTGAACTCGACGATTTCAACGACTTTCTCGGATCGTTGCCGCATCGCCATAAAATCGTGATCGCCGGCAACCACGACCTCTGCCTGGAACGGCAACCCGGGGAAAGCCGGAGCCGCCTGACCAACGCCGTGTACCTGCAGGATCAGTCGGTTTCCGTGGAGGGGATCACGTTCTACGGCAGCCCGTGGCAACCGGAATTCCAGGGGTGGGCCTTCAACCTGCCGCGCGGCAAAGCCCTCAGGGAAAAATGGGATTTGATCCCCGAGGATACCGGCATCCTCATCACCCACGGTCCGCCGCATGGAATTTTAGATTCAACCATGGTTGGCCAAAACGCGGGCGACGAGGAACTGACCCGGGCGGTCAGACGAGTAAAACCGTCGATACACGCCTTCGGGCACATGCACGAAAGCTACGGCATCCTAAAAAAGGGGCCCACCATATTCGTCAATGCCTGCATCTGCGATGCGATGTACCAGCCGGTGCGCAAGCCTGTCGTATGGCAGTTAAAATAGACAGGATTGACGGGATTGGAAAAGCGGATTGACGGGAGTTCCATCCCATCCCACCTACCCCTTTCCCGGGGGATGATCCCGCGCGTCCTTTCCCCCTCGCTGCCCCCTCGCGATTTCCTCGCATCGGAAGTTCACCGATGCTCATCGCTTAGGGGGCAGGCGCTCGGGGTCGGACTTGCGCGCGGGACAGGCTCCCCCTGCTGATAATAAAAAAGCCTGCTAAAGCAGGCTCTATCGTCTATCGTCCATCGTCCATTGTCGGTTTTTCAATGGTTAATGGTCGATCGTCGATGGTCAAGAAAAAATAGACAGGATTTCACTCTTGTCCAAGATCGGCTTAGAAAAAGAGATCTCCAAACGGGATAGAATTGTTGTGACGCAACCATCCTGCCCGATTGGAGAT
>JAFGCU010000030.1 GCA_016932475.1 Anaerolineales bacterium | reverse complement strand
CCTCGTTTGCGCGCCCCGAGAAGATCCGCCGCCTGTTCACGGACAGCCGGTTGTCTTCCGGCTGGGAGGAACGGCTGCGGCGGGCGGGCGTGGAGTTTTCGATATGCCGGGAACAGCCGTGACCGCGCGGGGGAGCATCCGCAACGCCGCCTGCAGGTCCGGCCGGATAGGGGGGATGCGCTGCGCGGGACGGGCGGAGCCGGTTGGCATCGGCCGGACCGGAAGAAAATCCCCGTGATGGACCATGACCGATTCGCATAACTACCTGGCCATCGACCTTGGCGCGGAAAGCGGGCGCGCGATCGTCGGCTCGCTGGAAGGCGACCGGCTGACCCTCGCCGAAACGCACCGCTTTGCCAACGGACCGGTTCGTCTGCCTGACGGCCTGCACTGGGATGTCCTGCGTTTGTGGTCCGAGATCAAAACCGGGATTGCGGCTTCCTCGGAAAAATTCCGGAACCGGCTGGACAGCGTGGGCCTCGATGCCTGGGGGGTCGATTTCGCCCTGCTCGACAAGCAGGGCGCGTTGTTGGCCAATCCTTTTCATTACCGCGATGAGCGCACCGTCGGGATGCTGGCGGAAGCCTTCCGGCGCATGCCCGCCGCCGATATCTTCGCCCACACCGGGGTCCAGTTCATGCCGCTCAATACGCTGTATCAATTGCTGGCGATGGCGCTGCAGCAATCGCCTTTGTTCGATGCGGCGGACAGGTTTGTCACCATCCCGGATCTGTTTAATTATTGGTTGAGCGGCGGGATTACCAACGAATTCACCAATGCGACGACCACGCAGTGCTTTGACCCCCGCCGGCGGGATTGGGCGGGTCCCGTCCTGTCTGCGATGGGCATCCCCGGGCGTATTTTCGGGCCGGTCACGCAGCCCGGAACCCCGGTCGGGCTGCTCCTGCCGTCCGTCGCGGAGGAAACCGGCGCGGAGGGAGTCCAACTCGTCCTGCCGGCTTGCCACGATACGGGGTCGGCCGTGGCGGCCGTCCCGGTCCTGGCGGGAAATCCGGATTTTGCCTGGATCAGTTCGGGAACATGGTCGATCCTGGGCGCGGAAGTCCGCGCGCCGCAAGTGGAGGAACGGGTGCGTGAATGCAACTTCACGAATGAGGGCGGGGTGTCCGGCACGTGGCGCCTTTCCAAGAATATTACAGGCTTGTGGCTGGTGCAGGAATGCCGACGCGCGTGGTGTTGTCAGGGAGAACCACTCTCGTATGATGAGATGACCCGGCTCGCGGCCGGGGCGGAGCCGTTCCCGGCGGTCATCGATCCGGATGATGAGGTTTTTTTGCCTCCCGGCGATATGCCCTCCCGAATCCGGACATACTGCGCGGATACCCATCAGCCCGTGCCGCGGACAAAAGGCCAGATCCTGCGGGTGGCGCTGGAAGGGATTGCCTTGAAATACCGTTGGGCGCTGGAAAGCCTTGAGGCGGTAATCGGCAAACGTCTCGATCCGGTTCATATTATCGGAGGCGGGATAAAAAACCGTCTGCTGAATCAATTCGCCGCCGAGGCCACCGGACGGACGGTGGTCGCCGGTCCGGTCGAAGCGACGGCCATCGGCAATATTCTGGTGCAGGCCATCGGCCTCCAACAGCTCGGTTCGCTGGCGGAAGCCCGCCAGGTGGTTCTTGCATCGTTTGCCCCCGAAGTGTACGAACCGCGCAGCGCTGCGGGCTGGGACGAGGCGTATTCCCGCCTGCGAGAGGTGATGAAAAAATGCTAACCGAGCCATACCCGGGATTGGAAGACCTGCTGAAAATGATGGGGGCGGCGGGCAGGCGCCTCTCAGAGATCGAAGCCTGCGAAGGCGCGGCGGGAAATATCTCCGTTTGTGTGCGCTGGCCCGTCGATTGCCGGGCAAGCTTCCCGCGCGTGGAGGAGATTGACCTCCCGCAGCCCGTTCCCGAACTGGCCGGAGCGGTATTCCTCGTGAGCGGTTCCGGCCGCCGGTTGCGGGAGCTCCTCGACGAGCCGGTCGCCGGCATCGGCTGCATCCTCGTGAACGAGGGCGGGCGCACCGGAAAATTATTCACCTCGCCCAGGCGCCGTTTTGAGCGGATCACCAGCGAGTTTAATTCGCACCTGGCGGTGCATTACGATCAGATCGTTTTGAGCGGCACGAACTTCCACGCCCTCGTGCATGCGCAGCCGCCCCAGCTGACGTACCTGAGCCATGTTCCCCGCTATCAGGATGAGCGCTTTCTCAACAAGCACCTGCTCCGCTGGCAGCCGGAAACCATCATCAACCTTCCGGAAGGGATCGGCGTTGTGCCATTCCGAATCCCGGGTTCGCCCGAATTGATGCAAGGGACGGTGGAATCCCTGCGCAAGCACCGGATCGTCATCTGGGCCAAGCACGGGGTGATGGCGCGGTCGGATGTCTCGGTCAAGCGGGCCGGGGACCGGATTGAATATGCGGAGGCGGCGGCGAAATATGAATGCCTCAACCTCTGCACGGGGGAAATCGGCGAGGGGCTGACGGCGGAAGAGATCCGCGCCATCGGCAAAACATTCCAATTGCAGCAGGACATTTTCTAGAGGCCGTCATGATCATGCCGGAATCCCGGATCCGGAACGCCTATGGCTTGGCGCAGGAGCGGTACGCCGCGCTGGGTGTGGATACGGAAACGGCCATGGCCCGGCTCCGAAAAGTAGCCCTCAGCCTGCATTGCTGGCAGGGTGACGATGTTCGCGGTTTTGAGAACCCGGACGGCCCCCTCGGCGGCGGGATCGCGGCCACCGGCAACTACCCCGGCAAAGCCCGCACGCCGGAGGAACTGCGCGCGGACCTGGATCTGGTCTACCGCCTGTTGCCCGGGACGCACCGGCTTAACCTGCACGCGATATATCTTGAGGCGGATCGCAGGGTGGAGCGCAACGCGATCGAACCGCGCCACTTCGCGGCCTGGAAGGATTGGGCGAAGGCCAACCGCCGCGGCCTGGATTTCAACCCGACCTGTTTCTCGCACCCGAAGTCGGCGGACGGGTTTACGCTTTCGCACCGCGATGCCGGCATCCGGAAATTCTGGGTGGAGCATTGCATTGCCAGCCGCAGGATCGGCGAATACTTTGGAATGGAATTGGGGACTCCGGCGGTCACCAACATCTGGATTCCCGACGGATACAAAGACAGCCCCGCGGACCGCCGGGCTCCCCGCGAGCGGCTCCGCGATTCCCTGGACGCGATCCTCGCCGAAAAATTGGACCGGCGCTGCGTCCTCGACGCGGTCGAGCCCAAGCTGTTCGGCATCGGCTCCGAGAGCTATGTGGCGGGGTCGATGGATTTTTACCTCGCCTACGCCCTCCGCCGCAACATCCTGCTGACCCTCGACTCCGGCCACTTCCATCCGACGGAATCGGTCGCCGACAAGCTCTCCTCCCTCCTGATCTTCATGGACGAGCTGCTGCTGCATGTCAGCCGGGGCGTGCGCTGGGACAGCGACCATGTCGTGGCCTTCAACGATGACCTCCAGGCGATCGCCCAGGAAATCGTCCGCAACGACGCGCTGGAGCGGGTTCATATCGGGCTCGACTACTTCGATGCCAGCATCAACCGCGTCGCCGCATGGACGATCGGCGCGCGCAACACGTTGCGCGCTTTGCTGATGGCTCTGCTCGAGCCGCAAACCATGCTCCGGCAGTTCGAGCTCGAAGGAGATTTAACCAGCCGCCTGGCTTTGCAGGAGGAGCTTAAATCCATGCCGCTGGGCGCCGTTTGGGATTATTACTGCCAACAAGAGAGCGTCCCCGTGGGCATGGATTGTATGCAGGTCATCCGCGAATATGAGAAGAAAGAACTTGCCGGACGCTGAATTCGTGATTCTGTCATCCACGGAGAACGCGGAGAACCGCGGAGAATTATTTTTCGTTTTCATCCGTGTACCTCCGTGGATAAATCAACACGCGATTACGGAAGCGGCGGGATGAAACTGCGGGATATCCACATCCGCGATCCATTTTTCCTGCCGGTTCCCTCCGAGCGCCGCTATTACCTGTACGGCACGATGGGCGAATATGCCTGGACCGATTCCGCGCGGGGCTTCGATTGTCATATCAGCGCCGACCTGAGAACCTGGGAAGGTCCGTATCCGGTCTTTCGCCCGCCGGCCGGCTTCTGGGCCGACCGTAATTTTTGGGCGCCGGAAGTCCATGCCCGTCGCGGGCAATATTTCCTGCTCGCCAGTTTCAAGGCCGAAGGAATTTGCCGGGGAACGCAAATACTGGCGGCCGCATCGCCGCGCGGGCCGTTCCGCCCGGTGAGCGCCGGGCCGGTCACTCCCCCGGATTGGGAATGCCTGGATGGCACTTTGTTTGCGGCGGCGGACGGCAGACCCTGGATGGTATTCTGTCATGAATGGGTGCAGGCCGGCGACGGCGAAATTTGCGCCTTGCCGCTGAACGAAGACCTGGCCTCCGCCGCGGGAGAGCCGACCGTTTTGTTCCGCGCTTCGCAGGCGCCATGGGCCAGGCCGATCGAGTCCAGGGGCAGGAAGGGGCATGTCACCGACGGTCCCTGGCTGCATAGACTGCCGGGCGGGGAATTGCTGATGTTGTGGTCCGGCTTCAGTGTGGATGGGTACACCATCGGGGTGGCGCGTTCCGCCTCGGGAGAACTGTCCGGCCCCTGGCTGCAGGACCCCCGGCCCCTGTTCCTCCAGGACGGCGGGCATTGCATGATGTTCCGCGATTTTGATGGAAACCTCCGGCTGAGCTTTCACCATCCCAACGCGCACCCCGATGAGCGTCCGAAGCTGATGCCGCTGGCGGAAGATTTTCTGAATTTGCCGAGGCCCATCGGTCTGCCGGAAGACGCGGGCTGATAACCCATCGCGGGCGGTTCTTTACCATGGGGGGATGCCCCAAGCCTGCCGGGATCCATGGGAATCAACCCTCACCCGCGGATACGCCGCGATACGAGGATCGCCGGCGCCGCATGCGCCAGAAACGTGTTCCGCCGCGTAAAGGGGCCGATGGAGTGTTCCCAACGGTCTTCTTTCCCCTCGGCGCCATTATTATTGCGGATAACGGAACGGGGGCTCCTGTTCCGCGATCCTCTTTTCAATTTCAGAAGAAGCGCTCCCGCCGCGGAACCTCCCGAACCCTCCCCACCTTTCCTAACTTTTCCTAACGGCAATCGCCTGTTATTTTATATATAGTAGGAAAAGATGGAAAAACCATCGATATTAAGCTGAATCCGGGATGTACATGACCACTGGAAACACCCATTGGAATCACCGTCGATCCCTCAAACGATGAGGAGATTCTTGCGGCAAACCGCATTCGGAAAAAAGGAGACCATCATGAAAGTCACCACGGCAACGACGCTCGGCGAGATCATGCAAAATCCAAAAACCGCCGCGGTTTTCGACAAGTTCAAGCCCGGCTCTTCGACCAACCCGTTGACCAAGCTGGGATATTCATACACGTTGGAAAAGCTGTTCTCGATGAAGCAGGCGAAGATCCCGCCGGAAATGTCACAGGCAATGATGACGGAATTCGAAGCGCTGGGAGACGTGTAGCGGAAAACGGGGGGTAGGCTGCGCCGATAATCCTTCCCCGAGGCGTTGGGACCGGTTCTGAAGGATGGTCTTGTTTTCGCCAAGGGCCGGGCGCAGGCTCCCTGCCACGATCCCCCATATCCTCAGCGGCGATGCACCCGCCGTCGGGCAGCGAAAATTTTCAGGAATTCTCCGGAAAAGTACTTGCGTTGCCCGGCGGAAAGGACCATGTTTGATTTCGAAATTGAGCAACCCGGCATTCCCGGGACCGCCAAGCTGGATAAGGAGAAAAAATGAGTCCAACAAAATTGACGCTCGAGGAACGAATCGCCCTGCATCGCCGGATGGCGGAAAGCTACCATGCCGCCTACGATAAAAAAGCGGTGAAAGAAGGCGCGACCTATGAAGCCTGGAAGTTCGCGGACGACGCCAAATACTGGTCGCCTTATTTCGGCAACCATATCATTGATTTGAAGACGACTCCCATTTCCGTGAAAGACTCCGCCACCATGGAAGCGTTGGCTTACTCGCTCAAATTCCCGGACTGGGGACCGGTTGAGTTCAAATGCTGGCCGTCCGACAACGGCTTCGTCATGAAAACCCTTTTCCAGGGGACTATGAAAGACGGCACCAAGATGAGTTTTTTTGCGTATGGTTTCGTCGAGACGAACGACCAGGGGGAGATCATCCGTTGGGAGACTCATGTCAACGGCGATGAGTACGGTCCCTTCCTGGATGTCGCCATCGGGGTGCACGGCCCCTTCAAAGAGAGCGCCGAACCGTATATGCAGGCGCTCGGCCGGGCCCTTAAGGCGGCCGGCGCCACCATGCCGAAAATGGGGTAAAGCGTTCCCTGACCGTGCGCTGGATTCCTTGTCCCCGTTCCCATGTGCCGTTCGAGCGGCTGTGTTTTTCAACCGGGAAAACACAGCCGCTCGCCGGCCAGGCTTAACCATCCGGATGGACGCGCAAGAGGGATCTGCAACCGAAGATTCCGGGCTGCGATCCGGCGGGCTTCCATTCACCGTCCGCGGCATAAAGGATCCGTAAAACCCGCCGAACCGCCGTTCCCGCCCGGTCCAATATTGGTTGGAGAATGAAGCGCCCGCGCCGCTGAGCCTCTCGTAACTCTCCCACCTTTCCTAACCTTTCCTAACGGATAGCGGCCGGTGTTTTGCGTATAGTAAAAAAGGATTCGGGAAGCGGCGGCTGGCGGTCAGACCCCGGTTTCTATGGACGAATAGGTCGGGCGGAATGAGCGCCGAGTTCTCCCGTCGTGAGGCGCGATCCACGATCCATCCCGTATCAAAAAAGGAGACTTTCATGAAAGTGACACTTGCGACCACACTTGGCGAGATCATGAAAAATCCGAAAACCGCCGCGGTTTTTGAAAAATACAAGCCCGGCTCCGCTAACAATACGGTGTTCAAGGTGGGGCAGCATCTCACGCTGGAAAAGCTGTCCACCTATAAGCATGCGAATCTTCCGCCGGATGTGTTTACGGCGCTCATGGCGGAGCTCGAGGCGCTGGGAGATGTGTAGCCCCTGCACCCGGCAAGATTGCGCCCGGCATAATCGCCCATCGGTAGAGGGAAGCCGCGCGGGCAAAGGTGAAAAATGACACAGGAATCCGGTTCGGTTCTGATGAATCGTTTGTTGGCGGCCGTGAACGAGGCGGGCGGGTTTCCGATATCGATATTAACCGACTCTCAGGGCCTGACGATCGCCTCGGCGGCGGATGACGGGAGGGATGCCGAACGCCAGTCGGCGGTCGCGGCTTTTCTGCACAAGGCGGTGCTCCAGGTCAGCAAGCAGCTGGGGATGGCCGGAGTGGACGAGTTTTCCTTTTTCGACGCCAACGGCCAGCGCCTCGTGTGCCGGTCGTTCACGGTGAGCGACCAGGGGCTGATCCTGGCGGTCCTGGTGCCCGAGAGGAACCAGGCCTACCGCCGGGTCACCCAGCAGGCCGTCGGCCGGATCCAGAAGATCTGGGAACAATTCTGGAAATAAGGGAGGTGGGCATGAAAGGCGACCTGCGCGACATGGGAATTGCCGATCTGATCCAGCACAACTGCCAGGATCGGAAAACCGCGCAAGTGAGCATCGTGCATTCTGGAAGGCAGGCTGTCCTGTTTTTCCAGGACGGGGACGTCGTGCACGCCAGCCTCGACGACAAGGCCGGCGAGGAGGTGATCTACGAAATTCTGAAATGGGAAGATGGAACGTTCGAAATGGAAAACAACGTTGAGCCGCCGGGCCGGACGATCCAGAAAAACTGGTCCAGCCTCCTCCTGGAGGGGGCTCGGCGGCTGGACGAGAACGCCAGCAATGCGCCCCAATCCGTTCCAGAAGAAAGAATGGAGGTTAACCCAATGGCGACAAATATGGACGCCATCTTAAAGGAGATGGGCGGCGAGATCACCGGCTACATTGCCAGCGTGGTGGCGGGCATGGACGGGATTAATATCGCCTCTCATTCGAAGGGCGGCAAGGTGGACACCGAGGCCATCAGCGCCCAGATGACCATGCTGTTTAAGCTGGTGGACACCGCGACCGCGAAGCTGGCGGAGGTCCAGGAGCAGACGATCGAGATCGAGGACAATCTGCTGACCACCGAAGGCGCTTATGTGCTGATGCGCTACCTGCCCGGCAAGCAATATTACGTGGGCGTGGTCACCGACAAGAAATCCGGAAACCTGGGCAACCTGCGGTTGATTTCCAGAGTCTACTGCGACCGGCTGGCGAAAGCCATGCCCAGATAAGAAAGGAGACTTTTATGCCTAGCAAGTTGGATCAAACCCACCAGGATTTCCGCACCGAACTGGGCCCCGATTTCTTCGTGTCAATGATCATCGGAATGGACGGCCTTTCGATTTCCAACAACGCCGCGGTCGAAATCGAATTCTTCGCGGGGGAAGCCGCGGCGCGGATGGCCATGATCGCCAAACTGGCGGACAAGGTCAGCGGCAAGCTGGGAATCGGAAAGATGGAGGACCACCTGGTGACGATAGATCAGGCTTACCTCATCTTTCGGAACCTGGGCGACGGCTCCTATTTCTGGCTGCTTGCGGTGCCCCGGACCGCGGTTCTCGGCACCGTGCGCATGCTGATGACCGAATTCGCCCCCAAGCTGTGGGATGCCATCCCGCGATAATCCTACTCACCCATCACAGGAGAAACCGCTATGACAACGGAATTGGAAAAAGCACAGTATCGGGGATACATGCTGGGAGCGCTGGTCTTCGGGATGACGTACGGCGTCTGGGACATCATGGAAGAATCGGCCACCGCGCTCACGCCCACTATCGGGAAAATGCTGCTTCCCATGATGCAGGATCTTCTGGATATGAAGGTCGAAGGCCAGAATGCGGTGGAGCTGCTGAAGTTGATCGGCGTCATGTTCACGGAAAAGCTGGATTGGGGCTCGGGATACGAAGTGACCACCACGGACAAATCCATCATCCTGACCCTCAAAGATGGCCTCGCCACGGATGAAATCGAGGGCATGCTTGCCCAGGGGATGAAATTCTTCAGCCATCCGGTGCTATGCGCGGGGGCGGAGGCGTTGGCGCGCGCCGGGGTCAAATGCCGCCCGTCTCTCAGCGCCGATTCGGAGAAGAAAACCCAGACGATCTCGTTCGAGCTGCTCTAGGCTTGCGCGGTCTGGAAGGAGGGCGATGGGCGCGCCGGCTTGGATCCACGGATCCTGCCGCACCGGCATCCCGTCGCCATCCTTTTATTTCCGATGGAGGATCCAACCGTGCCGCACAAGAAAGGCTTCCTTCCGCCGGCGGAAGCCCCGCTACGGGAAGATGGGCTGGACAGGGATCCGCCCGGCTCGTGGAATTTGAGTCCGCACCGGAAGCGCGCGGTTACCGTGCGATGCTCCGCCGAAGCTCGAACCGTTACGGAGTGATCCGGCTGATCACGAGGAGCGGTTGGAAGCTCGGAATCACCAGATCCGCGTTTTGTAAATAATCCATTTTTCCCACGCCCACGCTACCCATCCCGGCCCGGATCGCCGCCTCGATCCCCGCTTCCGCATCCTCGAACACAACGCAATCCTGCGCGGCGATGCCCAGCTCCCGGGCGGCGCGCAGGAACACATCCGGTTCCGGCTTGGCCCTGGATACTTTCGTCCCGTCGACAACCGCGTCGAAGAGCGAGCCGATCTGCACGCGGTGGATGATGAGCGGGGCGTTCCGGCTGGCCGATGCGATGGCCGTCCGGACGCCCCGGCTGCGGATATGGCGGACGTACTCCACCGCGCCCGGCAGGAGCTCGGACGGATTCATCTTCTCCACGTATTCGACGTACCAGCCGTCTTTGCGTGACGCGGATTCCCGGCGGGTGGCTTCGTCCATCGCCACGCCGCCCACCTCCAGCAGAATCTCCAGCGAGCGCATCCGGCTCACACCTTTGAGCCGCTCGTTGTCGGTTTCGGCGAACTCAAACCCGAGTTCGCGGGCCAGCCGTTTCCAGGCCCAATAGTGATATTTCGCGGTGTCGACAATCACGCCGTCCAAATCGAAGATCGCCGCTTTCATCATCCGGATCATGAGCGCCACTCCGGTGCGCCGTACTCGACGGTCAGGGTGCCTTGGCGGGGGAGCGTTCGTACCTTCCGGCGGATCCGCACGCGGACCTTGTGCTGCAGGGGCTGCATCGGGCGAAGCGTGACATCCTTTCTGGTGATCACGATCTGCAGGCGGTCCCCCCGAATAAGAAGGGGAAGGCGCACTTCGCTCCACGGCGCGGGCAGACGGGGGTCGATCGTCAGCAGCTTGCCGGACCAGCGGATGCCGCACAAACCGGACACGGCCGCCATCCAGGCGCCGCCGCTGGCGGCCGGGTGGGTGCCGCCGATATACAGCGGACCGACGTACTGCTTCGGGTCGCCATCCAGGTCGAGCGACGCCGCAGTCATAAAGAATTCGTATGCTTCCGCGAGCTTGCCGATCCCGGCGGCGGCGATCGAATAGGAACAGGCGCTCAGGCTCGAGCCTTGTTCGGTGCGCGGTTCGTAATACTCCCAATTGGCGGAGACGGTTTCGCGCGCGAACCGTTCGGGGAAAAGGCACAGCGCGAGGATCACATCCGCTTGTTTGAGGATTTGCGTGTTGGACGCCAGGCCGTTGCCCCCGCCCAGGTACTCGCGCGGATCGCTCCGCAGCCTAAGGAGTTCGGCCAGCGGGGGATCCTCCAACTGCAGGTATCCGTCGAATTGGGGGATGACCGATGTGCGCGGATCGGCAGCAGGCTGGTAGATCTTCCGGACGGTTTTTCGGATGGCCTCCAAATCCTTCCGGAAGCCCAGTTTTTGGAGCAGCGCCTTGGCCGGGGCGGGGTGGTGTTTTTGCAGATGGGCTGCGACTCGCAGGCAGAGCGCAAAGGTGTGCGCCGCCATCCAATTTGTGTATGCGTTGTTGTGCACCCGCTCGTGGTATTCGTCCGGGCCGGTCACATCCAGGAACTCGTACTGCTTCCGGTCCGGGCTGTAATGCAGGTACGACAGGAAGAACCGGGCGCATTCGTAAACGACTTCCGCGCCGCCCTCCAGCAGCAGCGAATCGTCGCCGGTGATGGAAAAATACTCGCCGATCGCATACGGGATGTCCGCGCTGATGTGAATTTGCTTGTCGCGGAAATACGTGCGCATCGGCCGGCCGGTGTGTATGTCGGTGATGTTGTAGAGCGTGCAGGCATCGTCGCCGGTATCCTGGCTTTCCCAGGCGTAAAAGGCGCCCCGGTAACCGTATTCGCGCGCCTTGCGCCGCGCTCCCTCCAGCGTGCGGAAACGATACATCAGCAGGTTGCGGGCGATCTCCGGAAATTCATGCGCGAAAAACGGCAGCATGAAAATTTCCGTATCCCAGAAGATCCCGCCCTTATACACCTGGCCCGAGAGGCCGCGGGCGGGGATCGAGACCGTATCGGTTTCCACCGGCGCGATCGCGAGCAGGTGGTAGAGGCTGAACCGGAGTGCGAGCTGCGCCCGCGAATCCCCGAGGATTTGCAGGTCGCAATCCGTCCAGCGGGCTTCCCAGTACTGGCGGTGATCCTTCAGGAGCGCGTCGAATCCCGTCCGGATGGCTTCCCAGCACAGCGAGCGGCCGGCCGCCGGCGGATCGGGCGTGTCGACCCCGGTGTGGATCGCGGCGAACTTGACCAGCGTATACGGCTGGCCCGCCCGGGTTTGCAGAAGAAATTCCCGCAGGATCCTTCTCTCCTCGGTGAGGAAAACGTGATTCCTCCCCGGGCAGACAAAATACTCGCACACGGAAACGGGGATCCCCTTTTCCCCGGTGCGGGCCGAGATCGAAATCAGCGGATCGTCGACGGCCGTTATAAAATCGCGCAGGTGCGGGCCGTTTAAATCCCAAACATCCCCGTCGATCCCGGTATGGATGATCAGTTCGCAATCCCGGCTGGTTTCCACGACGTATTGGGCGCAGAACAGGTGGCGCCGGGTGGCGCTGACGAACCGTTTTGCGCGGAGGGTGATCCGGTTGCCGTCTTCGGCGGTGAAAACGGTCATCCGCTCATGGACGGCATGGCGGAGGTCGAGCGACTGCGAATGCTCCTCGACCGGGCCGGCATGCGCGCGAAGCGGGCGGCCCTGATAGACCAGCTCGAGGAATCCCCCGTTGGGAAGATTGACCGGTTCGCGCCACAGGCCTTCGCCGGCCTGATCATACAAACCGGCGGCGATCGTCGCGGTCTTCCGTTCTTTGGCGTGCTCTTCCAGAGTTCCCCGGTAGCCGATATATCCATTCCCCACCAGGAATTTATTTCCGAGCCGGTCGGAAGCTTTTTCGTCCAGCTGTCGGGTTTCGGTGATGATCCAGCTCATAGCCGTTCGATTCCGCCTGTCGCAAACGAACCTTATATGGGAAGGGTCAACCCATCCCGGGTGATTTCACGCAAGCACCCGCCGATGAGCGCCGTGACGGGAGTTCCCTGGATCAGCTGTAGGCGGGCTTCTTTTTGTGTGATTTCCACCCGGAGGGTGGAGGCCCGGTAGGTTATTTGAAACCGGAAGGATTCCCAATGCGGCGGGATCGTGGGATGAAAGACCAGGTGCTCGCCGTCGGAGCGCAACCCGCCGTATCCGTAAACGACGCTCATCCAAGCGGCCGCGATCGAGGTCAGGTGGATCCCTTCGGCGGTATTGCGGTTGTAGTTATCCAGGTCGATGCGCGCGGCGAATTTGAAAAGCGCGAATGCTTCCTGCGGATGGTCCAATTCGGCGGCGAAGATCGAATGCAGGGAGGGCGAGAGCGAAGATTCGTGGATGCAGCGGGGTTCGTAATACGCGTAATTGCGCAGTTTCTCCGCGCGCGAGAAAGACTGGTTGTACAGGAACAGGAACATCAGCACGTCGGGCTGCTTGATCATGTCGGTCCGGAAGATGCGGTCGTAGGACCAATGATGATACAGCGGAAAATCCGCGACCGGGATTTGGTCCACGTCGATGTGCGGCAGATCGAGGTATCCCTCGTGCTGCTCGTACACTCCCAGTTCCTCGTTGTACGGGAGGATCATGCCGTCGGCCATCTTGCGCCACGCCGCAAGCTCATCCTCCGTCCACGCGAGCCGGCTCACGAGTTCCGCCTTCCGGCCGGGCGCCATCTGTGCGAGGACCTCCAGGGTGTACAGGAAAGTCCTCTTCGCCAAGTAGTTGGTGTAGCAGTTGTTGTTCACCATCATATGAAATTCGTCCGGCCCCATGACGGCGTAGTAGCCGAACTTGTTGCTGCGCGGCGACCATTGGCCCCGGCTGGCCAGAAACCGGCAGATGTGAACGAGCAACTCGGCGCCTTTGGCGGGAAGAAATTCCGTATCCCGGGTGGTTTTTACATAATGCCAGATCGCGTACGCCACGCCGGTGGTCGGTTGGATCTGCAGGCTGGCGTGCTGCCAGAGCGTGCAGCTTTCGGTTCCGTCGATGGTGGCGACGGGGAAGCAGGCCCCCTGGCAATCGAGGCTCGCCGCCCGTTCCAGGGCTTGCGGCAGCGTTTTGTACCGGTATTCGATCAGCGCCTTGGCGGCCTGCGGATTGCTGAAAAGAAAATACGGCAGGCAGTAGGTTTCCGTGTCCCAGAATGTATTCCCGTTGTAGGCCTCGCCGGTCAACCCTTTCGCCCCGATGTTGGCGCCCTCGACCGCGCCGCGATAGGTCTGCTGCAATTGGAAAATGCAGTACCGGATCCCCTGCTGGGTTTCCGGGTCGCCTTCGACCGTGATATCCGCCCCGGCCCAGAAATCCATCCAATATTCCGTATTCACCCGAAGCGCGTCCGCGTAGCGCATGGCGCGAGCCTGCTCCAGGCTCGCCATCCCCCGGGTCCACGTTTCCTCGGCGCCGCATTGCGGATCGCGGGTGGTGAAAAGCGCGGTCACCCGGTCGAGTTCGGTTCTCCGGCCCTGCGCAAGCGAAATCTCAAAACGGCAGCCGGCCAGTTTCTCCCCGGCGAGCGATGCCTTGTCTGCGGGAATCTCCGAAAGCATACTCGAACCGGCAAAGACTTTGTGACGGATGTTCCGGCTGATGCCGAGGATCCCCCACACCTGATCCTGCGCGAATGTTCGCGGGCATTCCCAAAAATTGCGGCGGTATGTTTCATGCGGAATGGAAAAATCAATCCCGAAGGTCAGCGAAACCGGACCGGAAAAATTCAACGGGGTGAGGGCAAGGCGCTGGAAACCCAACTCCGGCGCCGGCATGCTCAGGAACCGGGAGAATTCGATTTTTACTTCCCGGCCGGATGCGCCGATCCAAACAAACTCGCGGCGCAGTTCGCCGGTCCGAAAATCCAATTCACGGCGGAAATCCCTGAAGCGGCTGCTGTGCAAATCCAGAACTTCATCCCCCAGCCGGATGCGGGTATAGAGCCAGTTGGCCGTATTCACCATGAAGCCAATCCGATTGGAGATGCCCTTGTAGGCTGTCGGTTCCGAAAGCGTGTGCTCCTCGTAAATGCCGTTCAGGTAACATCCGATCAGGCTGTCTCCCGAGAAGCCTTCCTCGAAGCAGCCGCGGATCCCCATGTGTTCGTTGGCCAGCGAGAACAACGATTCGGAAACCCGGCTTCGATCCGCATGGAATCCCTGCTCGATGATTTTCCAGGGGTCAACCTGTAAATATTGGTCTCCGATCTTGGGCATGCGTTTCTCCACCCAGCGGTGTGGGTTGTCCGTCGTCCGTTTGTGCGCCCGGGGATGGCGGATCGATCCCGACGATTGGATCTCCGCGTCTTCCGGGCCGATCGATGGGGAAACAGCGTGATGCGGTGAGTGTTGGTGTGCTGTTTCCGTAAAGGAGTATAGAAAAAATAGCCCCCCTTAGCGTACAAACATAGTCTAATCATGGTACAAACCGCCGGAAATCCTTGCGTTCCAAAGAGAAACGGAAACACGGAACCAAGTGGAATAATTCTTTGCCTCCGATTTTACCCGTGATGCGGGGCGGACTCTCCGGATTGGATCCCCTGGAATCCGCCGGGAATCCCCGAATGGGGATGGAATCATGTTGCTTTCGGAGAACCCCGCCTTCGGAGGACAATAAATCCTGGCACCTCTCCCGCCATGGCGGGAGGCGCGATGGGATGGTAAATGGAACCCGCATGTGGCGTTGATAATTTATTAGGTTTCAAAACCACTGCCTCTGGCAGTGAGTGGAATGAGAAGGTTCTACCGTGAGAGTAATGGCATAGTTATTATTATGAAGAACTGCTGTCCGATCCCTATCCCCCTTTCCATCCACGGAGTACACAGAGGGTCACGGATAATTATTCCGGCTTTTCTCCGTGCCACTCCGTGTTCTCCGTAGAAAAATGGATCGGGAGAGAAGGGATTGGGATTGATCCGCGGCGATGAGAGTG
>JAFGCU010000029.1 GCA_016932475.1 Anaerolineales bacterium | reverse complement strand
TCCGCGCTTTCCCCGGTCCGGATCGCCACCAGGGACGCCATCAGGCGCAGGCGCACCGGCTGATGGATGATCTCGTCGAGATCGGCCATCGTTAGGCTCTCCCGCGCAACAGCAGCAAACCGCTGCCGATCATTGCGCCCCCGCCCACGATCGCCAGCCACAGGAAGAAGTAATCCGGGAGGACAAGGTAGCCGAACAGCATCAGGGCAGTGAAGGTCAGGGAAACCCACAACAGACGGAGGTCGACCCATAGTCCCATCGCCGCCATCCACAACATCGTCAGCAGGTACACCAGCAGGTTGATTTCCCGCGGGTCGGACGGATGGACGAAGAACGCGCCCACTCCCCCGAACAGGAGGAAAACCACCCACAGGAATCCGAGCCGGGCGCCGTACGGGCTGTGGAATTTGCGGGCCCGACGGACGCTGATCGTCACGGAGAGGATGTTGGCGAGGATGCTCATCACGATCCAGGACCCGGCGACCAGCGCGACCGGCAGCCGGTCGGCGAACTGGTTCAGCGTGTATCCGATCATCATGACTATGCCCCAGACGATGATTTGGACGGAGCCGCCCGAGGAGCTCATGGTCTTGTTCATCTGGCTCTCGGTTTCGCGGATGGCTGCCAGCGCCCGTTCGGCTTCTGTCGGGTTGACGTTCATGAGACCTCCTATAGAGAACTCTATATAATAGAGTACTCTAGATACTTTCAAGAGTCAAGGCCCAACCCGGGTTTTTTACGGGCCGTTTTGGGATCGCGCGGACAGGCCAGAAAAAAGCGGAATTCCGGACGGGCTTCGGGTAGAATCCTGGGTGCCCAAACCGCTTTCTCCGCCCGGCGGAGAATCCAAGGTGCCGCATGCAGCCGGAATTAATCGCCGATGGAAAATTCGACACCGCCGAGAATCCGCTCTGGCATCCGATCCAGCGCCGCCTGTATTGGACCGATATCCCCAACGGCAGGTTGTTCCGCCTGGATCCGGCGACGGGCGCCTGGGAGGAGTGCTACCGCGGCGAGCCGGTCGGCGGCTTCACCCTCCAGGCGGATGGCGCGCTGCTGCTGTTTATGGCCCGCGGCGCGATCGCCCGGTGGCAGGACGGCAGGCTGGAATATCTGCGCCGCGAGACCGACGGCGAGCAGGACGGCCGCTTCAACGATGTCATCGCCGATCCGCGCGGCAGGGTGTTCTGCGGGACGATGCAAACTCCGGCGCACAAAGGCCGCCTCTACCGGCTGGATACGGATGGAACGCTCGTCCCGATCCTGGAAGGCGTAAGCACCCCCAACGGCATGGGGTTTACCCCGGACCGCGCGCACATGTATTTCACCGATTCGCACATCCGGCGGATCACCCTCTTCGATTACGATGAGCCGACCGGGGCTTTGAGCCGTCAGCGGCTGTGGCTGGAGACGCCGCCCGATCAGGGTTCGCCGGACGGCCTGACGGTGGATGCGCAGGGTTTCGTCTGGTCGGCGCGCTGGAATGGATCGGCGCTGTACCGGTTCGCGCCGGATGCCGCGGAAGCCGATCGGATCGGGTTTCCGGCGAGGAAGGTTTCCAGCATCTCCTTCGGCGGCGGGGACTACGAAGATTTGTACGTCACGACCGCGCTGGCCGGCGGGACGCGGAGCGCCGAAGGCGCCGGGGCGGGGGCGCTGTTCCGGCTGCGTCCGGGCGTGCGGGGCGTGCCGGAGTTCGTCTCCAGGGTCGGGTTTTAGAAAAAATCCAAGAAAACCCTTGGGGTTCGTTTTCCACCATTAAGGCGCGGGGCGCCACCCTTTCTTTGGCCACCGAAGTTAACCTTATGCAAATTGAATCCAATACCGCAGGCGAAGAGCCGGGCGCGAAGGATCCCGTCTGGCGGCTTATCGAAAAAGTGGGGGCTTGGTGGATTCAAGCATTTTCCCCCGCGCTCTTCCTCGCATTCTTTTTCGGCTGCTGCTGGCTCCCCCTGCGCGATGCCGGGCGGGCGCTGAGCCTCGGCTCCGCGCTGGTGCTGCAGATGTACATCCATGAGCTCGGGCATCTCTTTGTGTTCCGCCAAAACGGCATCCGCAGCCGGATCTGGTGGCTGTTTCCGCTGGGGGCCGCGGCCGCGCCCGTTGATCGGGCGGAAAAACGCAAAAGCGAAGCTCTCCCGTGGAACGACGTCGCCTGGCTGCTGCAGGCCGGCATCATGGCGAATGTCGCCTGCATGCTGGCCGGATCCCTGCTGCGCAGCGCGTCCACGGGATGGCCCGCGGGTTTCGGCGGCGATCTGCTTACCGCGGGCGGCGTGCTCGCCATTTCCAACCTGATCCCGCTCGGCAAACTGGACGGCGGCCTGCTGTTCCATGTCATCTTTTCATCGCTGCAGGAGAAGGACGACGTCCGGGTCGCGCGGGGGTTGGCGGCAATCCTGATCCTGGCGGTCCTGGCGGCGGTTGTTTCGATCGCCTGGCTGGGTTTGGGGGAACTGATCGTCGCCTTCTTTGTCCGCAGCGGCTGGTTCGCGGTGTTCGCGCTCATCGCCGCCGGGATCTGGCACCGCCAGGGGATGGATGATCCGGCCCACGCCGGGAGCGCCCAGGCGATGACCCGCCGGCAGGCGCTGGTGCACATTCTGTATTACATCGCGCTGCTGTATATCTCCCTGCGGCTTTGCCTCGGACCGCTGGGCTTGAATTTCTAGCGGTATCCTGTTTTCCCCAACGGAGATTTCTATGTACAATCCAAGGATGCAGACGCTGCGGTCTGAATCCACCCGTCTTCCGTGTGTTGTCGATCGGCGGCTCCGGTTTCTCCCGGGCCGCGAGGAGAGGTAAAGCGATGAAAAGGTCCTTGCATGGGATTTTGCTGTGGGTCGCCGTGCCGGTGTCGATGTCTTGCAGCTTAATTGGCGGTACGCCCGCTTCGATTTCGGAACCCGCTCCGCTTTCAGAACCCGCTCCGCTTTCAAAGCCCACAGCACTCTCGCCCGATTCCCAGCCGTACGATGAAGCGGTTGCGGCCCGGGACGATATCAGCGTTATCAAGTTCATTGCCAACGAGTTGCGGCTTGCCGGGCTGGAAACCCCGCATTCGCCGCTCGAAATATGTTTCGAGGAAATGACCCAAACGGTCAAAGCCGGCGTGGACGAAAAGTTCGCCTCCTTATGGATGGATGAATGCGGCGCCTCGACGGACGGGGATTACGCCGTGTCGAGCACTGTCATCCTGAATGCATCGGCCGAGATGGCGGCTTGCGGGTATGTGTTCCGGTCCGGCCAGATAGGTTCCGGGTATGCGTTGCGTCTGGAGCAGGAGGAGGATACCTCACGATGGTCGCTGGTCCGCATGGAGGACGGTGTTATCGCGGAGGTGCTTCGGGAGCCGTCCGGCGACGACGAGCTCGACCTTTCCGACAACGCGCAAACCCGGGTGCTCTTGTATGTGCGCGGGGCAACCATGAAGGTGTTCTTCAACGGTTCCTATGCAGGAACCGTGGAGGATACGGATCTGTCGGCCGGGAGGCTAAGCCTGTTCGCGGAAGCGCAATCCGGCGCCGCCATCTGCCGATACGACTCGTTTTGGATTAACTTCTACCATTGAGGACTTCCCTGCTTCGGGGTTTGCCCTGCGGCGGGAACCGGAAAAGTTGCCTGGCGGGACGCCTTCGCAGGATGGAGCCCCATTTGGATCCCGGGACCCTTTTCGATCCGCAGGCAATTACAAAAACGGTTGTGACCCATGGATGGCATCTTCGATAGGAGACCGTTATGTCTTGCGGAAGAGTAATTTTATGCGTCCTCCTGCCCCCGCTGGCCGTTCTCGACAAGGGGTGCGGTTCGATCGTCATCGTCTCGCTCCTGACCCTGATCGGGTGGGTGCCCGGCGTGCTGGCGGCGCTGATCATCCTGAACCGGGTCAAAGCCCGCTGAGTGGAGAGGAGGATGCCAAACCCGAAGCCCATCGGTCCCCATAACCATCCGGGCGCCGTATGCATTCCCTATGATCCGCTCGCCCCGGAAGCCGCCCGGGAGGTCATCCGGCTTATTGCCGCGCGGGATTCCTCGTTGACGGTCGAGCACGTCGGCAGCACGGCGGTTCCCGGGTGCGACGGGAAGGGAGTCCTTGATCTGCTGGTGATGTATGAGCCGGGCGCGCTGGAACGCGCCAAGGAGGCCCTGGCCGATCTGGGTTTTCAGAGGCAGACCGGCCGCGATCCGTGGCCGGAAGATCGCCCGATGCGGGTCGGTTCGCTCGCGTTCGAAGGCCGGCTGTTTCCGATTCACGCCCACGTGATCGCGCGCGGCTCGGACGAAGCCTCCGAATTGATGCGCTTCCGCGACCGGCTGCGCGCCGATCCCGAACTCCGAAACGCATACGCGGCGCGCAAGCGGGAAATTCTGAAAATGGGGATCGCGGATTCGCTTGAGTATTCGATCATTAAAGGTTCCTTCGTCCGGGATGCTCTCGAGAAAATCACTCGCGGGTGAGGCGATTCCCTTGGAATTGGGGGGAGATCCGGCATTTCCATTAATGGCGGAATAATAAATCCAAAAACAAACGAATTTGCCCATTATCGGTCCTATAATTTCACTCAAGCAGACCCATTCGATCCGCTCCGGGAGGGATGCATGCAACCGATGGAAGACCGGATGGCGTGGCTTCTGGATGCCGGGACTCCCTCGATCGTCTATCAGGTGCGGCGGGATCTGACCCTGCCGCGGTCTTCGGCGCGGGAACTCCAAAAAGCCAAAAAGGGGATCATGCAGGCCGGAGCGGCGCCCGCCATCCTCGAGCGCCAATCGAAACGCGGGAATTGGAAAATCGATCGCGGCTATTACGGGCCGAAATTCTACAGCACGCACTGGAGCATGGTGCTGCTGGCGGAACTGGGCGCGGATGGAAGTGATGGGCGGTTCCGGAGGGGCGTCGAATACATGCTCGGCGCCACGCGGGATCCGGTCGAGGAAGGATTGGAACAAAAAACCTTCGGATGGTCTTGCCTGTATGGGAATATCCTGCGTTATGCGCTGCAGGCGCCGGTGACAAAAGACTCCCGCGTGGAAAATCTGATCCGTTTTTGCGCGCGGGCGATGGCGGCCGGCCCGTGCGACTGCCGGTACAGTTACGGGCGCGCGTGCGCCTGGGGCGCGGCGCGCGTGCTGTGGGGATTGGCGGCGGTTCCGAAGCGGTCGCGGTCGAAGGAAGTCGGGAAAGCCATCCGCCTCGGGATCCGGTTTCTGCTGGAAGATCACCGCCTGGAGAAGGCCGATTACCCGGGCGGCCGAGTCAATCCGTTGTGGTTCAAGCTGAGTTTTCCGTTGTTCTACCATGCGGATATCCTCTTCACGCTGCGCGTGCTGGATGAGGTGGATGCCCTCGATCACCGCGGCGCGCGGGCGGCGCTGGATTGGCTGGAGGCGAAGCGGCGCCCGGACGGCCGCTGGAAGGGGACCAGCCCGTTCCGCACGCGCACCTGGCGCGAAATGGGGGATCCGGAAGAAACCAGCCGCTGGGTGACGCTTCAGGCGATGCGCATCCTGCGCCATGCGGGAAGGCGCGTTTAAGGAAAAACCGATGTTTCATTCGATACGGCCAGCCATTTTGGATCGGATGCGGTTTCTGGAGGAAATCGACCGCCGCGACCGCGCGGACGGCACGCCGCGGCTCGCGCGCCTGCGCCAGATTCCGCCCGAGACGGGAAGGTTCATCGCGCTGCTGGCGGCGGCGTCTCCCGCCGGATCCTGGCTGGAGATCGGGACCAGCGCCGGGTATTCGACGATGTGGCTGGCGCTGGCGTGCGAGCAAACCGGCCGCACCCTGACCACCTTCGAGCTTCTGCCGGAGAAGATCCTGCTGGCGCGGGAAACGATCCGCCTCGCCGGAATCGAAGGCGTGGTGGATCTGGTCGAAGGCGACGCGCGGGAATGCCTGCGCGGCTATCCGCGGGTGGCATTCTGTTTCCTGGACGCGGAGAAGGAAGTGTACGGAGATTGTTATGACGCGGTCGTCCCGAATCTGGCGCCGGGGGGAATCCTCGCCGCCGACAACGCGGTCAGCCACGAGGCGGCGCTGCAACCGATGCTCGAAAAAGTCATGGCCGATGCGCGCATGGATTCCGTGATCGTTCCCATCGGCAAAGGCGTGCTCCTGTCCCGAAAGCGTTGATATCCCTGTTCCGATCGTGAGGCCGGTATGAATACCATCGAAATCGTCGAGGAATATCAGAGCCGCAGCCATGCCGCGCGCGCGTACCGCGAGATCGCCGTGCTGCTGCTGGTGGTTTCCGTCATCGTGTGGGCGCTGTACGGCATCAACCGGGCGCAGCTCGGCGCCTGGGGCGGAGTGGTTCTGGCCGCCGGGATTGTGATCGGAGCGGCGACCTTCGCCCTGGCGGCCTTATCGATCATCAAATTACGCTGCCCGAATTGCGACCGGGTGCTCGGCGAGGTGCATGGCGCCGCTTACTGCCCGTCCTGCGGCGCGGCCCTGAAATCCGAAGCCGTCATCCATATTAATGCGCCGGCCGCCCCCAAGCGCGGGGGAAGCGGACGGGCCATGGCCAAGCGGGCGGCGGGGACCTCCGTTGGAAGGGTTTGGGAGCCGGGAAGCAGAACCCCGGGCATCGACGATTTTCCCGAGGAAGCGTATCCGAAAAATATACGGATGTTCACCACGCCGAATGAAATGGAACTGACCAAACGGTACATCCAGCTGATCGACAAGGATAACCGCAAGGATCCCATGCCGGCACGCATGCTTGGCAGAGCCGCCAAATCCACCCGCAACGTCCTTCCGGAAAAAGCCAGCGGCGGCGAATCCGAAATCACCGGCGTCCGGCGCCCGCACGGGATCCTCGGTTCCCTTTCGATCGAGTCGATCATCGCGATCATCGCCGGAAGCATTATCCTGGCGGCCATCGTGATCGCCCTGATCGGCACGCTGGGATAATTTTTCGCGCGGATTATCTCTTCCTCACCCCAACTCCGCTTTCCTGTTGACGCCGGAAGCTCTTCCCCGCCCCCCAACCCCCTCTCCCGGCTTACCCTTGCTTTGTGATCGCGCAGGTTCAAGGATTACAAACCGAACCTGCGCACTCCGCAAGGGCAGGCGCCGGAAGAGGGGGAGAGGGAAGCAAGGATTTCTTCCCCCCCCATGGCGAAGGATCCCTATCCGCTACATTTTCATGCCGGAAGACCCAGCGTTTTCGATTCTTTACCGTGTTTCGATGTGAGATTTTTCTCCCCTGAGCAGCCCCTATGCAAACCATTAATTTTTTAAAGGAGGAGAAGCGAAGGGGGAGTTGGGAAGCGCGACCCGGCTGAGCAATCACGGAAATGATATATAATTTTATTTCGCAGCGTCCCCAAGGGAGAATGCCATGACCGCTAAAATCCACATGGATGTCGACAGCGTTCGGGCGGTGGCCGCGTTGCTCGAGCGGAGGAAGGGCGAGATGGAAGGTTTTATCCGAGACGTCAGCATTGCCGTCAACGGATTGGAGGGCGGCGAGTGGATCGGGAATGCTCCGGCCCAATTTTATGATGAGTACGTCGCGTTTCGACGGGATTTGATAAAGCAAGTGGAATACATGGGAGCGTTGGCCGATCGGCTGGGGCGGGCGATTGCGGATTTTGAAGCCGCGGCCGCCAAGCTGAGCTGAGGGGAGGATACGATGCCGACCATTCATATGGATATAGAGCCGGTCAAAGCCGCCCTGGATTTGATGACCAAGGACGAAACAGAGATCCGGGAGATCCTGAAGACCCTGACGGACGCCGTGGCGGCAATTCACGGCGGCGATTGGGAGGGGAAGGCCGAAGAAGATTTCCAGAATCAATACAAAGAACTGAATTCGCGGTTGCAGAATCAAACCGATTCCATGGAGGCGCTGGCCGAACGGCTGCGGCGGGAGATTGCGGAGTGGGAAGCCATGGCAGCCAAATTGGCTTGAGGATTGAGTTGGATTTCCTGGAAATCTATTCTGCTTTATCCGGCAAGGGTTGACGTGTTGGAGTGGAAAACATGACAGACATCATCCATATGAAGCCGGATCCGGTTCGGGAAGCCGGCAAAAAGCTGGAGCGGCTTGCCGAAAAGATCATCAATTCACAATCGGAAATTCGCTCCAGCGCGGCCGGGATGGATTGGTCGCAAAAGGACGATTTTGTCAATGATGTGACTTCCTGGGCGTGGAAAATCGATTCCCTCGCCTATGATGGCAATCTCCTTGCGAGGAAAGTCGCTCGGGAAGCGGACGAGTGGGAGGCCGCCGCGGCGGCATTCGGTTGGGGGGCGGGCGGATACACCCCGTTCCTGTGGGACGACAAGGATAGTTCCGCGGCGGATGAATCGGATATTCACCAGGGAAACATTGGGGATTGTTTTTTTATGTCATCCATTGGCGCCATTGCCCTGCAGCATCCCGAAATCATTGAGAAAATGATCCACGATAACGGGGATGGAACGTATACGGTTACGTTTTATGACAAAAACTGCCCGCACTGGCCTTTCGGCCCGTGCACGTATACCCCGCACGAAGTAGTTGTGGAGGGCAACTTCCCGAATGATCTTTCGGATCCGGATGATCGGGTTGGAGGAAGCCAGGAATCCTGGACGATGATTCTCGAGAAGGCGTACTTGAAATGGCAAACGGAAAATGGGATCAACCCTCTCCTTGATCTTCAATCGCCGGCGGTTGCGTTAAGTGCTTTGACCGGGAAGGATTGTGTCAATTATCCCTCATCCCTGATGAGTATGGATACATTATATGAGTCGTTTCAGCGTGGGGATGCGATAACCGCCGGGAGCAAATGGGTAACTGATCCTACTCGCCCGGATTTTTTACGTCCGCCGGATGATATACCAGAGCAACATGTTTTTTTTGTAACAAACGTTGATCCCATTTCAAATACCGTAACTGTGCAAAATCCATGGCCGAATAGGCCTCCCATCACGATGTCTTTTGAGGAATATCAAAGTCATTTTTGGCTTACAACAACAAATCCGGTAGTTTGAGGCGAAAGGGAATTGTTTATGAAATCGGTATTGAGCAAAAACCAATGTAAGATAGCTTTTATTCCAGTCATTGGTTTGCTTCTCTCCGGCTGCGGATCGTTCTTGATTATTGATGCAAACACATCTCCCTCGCAACCATACAGTCAATTAGTGCATCAATCCGCTGTGGCGTCCTTTCAATGCGATGACGATATAATTTCCATTGCCTCGGGGGGGTATTTTAATGGCGAGTTTTTCGACCAATCCGGCAAGAAGAGAAATGAGATGTTATCCCAATTGTTTATTTCGATGCGGGATAAACCGGAAGCATCCCGCACGGTGTATGCGTACAGTGGGATGACTTTTTATTATTATTTGTACCGGATACAAATACTTCGGTTTGGAATGGATCTTCAAAACCCGTACACGGAAGTCAGGGTGAAATATGCAACGGAAAGGGAATCCGCGGCGAGTTCCCAATATTGCTTATTCTACTAAACCGCCGGTAGAGGATTACAAAGGTGAACATGCGAGGGCGTAAGAATGGGAATCGGTTACTGGTTACCGCCGCACGTGTATGATATTCATCCGGAAATGCCAGATGGTTGTTTTTCAGGAGGATTGATGCATCTCCGAACAAGAATTTTATTTTTGGCTGTTGGTGTCATCGTTCCGGCCATACTGCTTTCTGCATGCGCGTTGAACCTGGTCTCCTTTAAGAAAACCAAGCCTCTGACTCCCACGAGCATGGTGATTTATTCGGCGATGACCAGAAATTATGAGGGCGCGGGCGGGGTATTGAATTTATATGTCGATACAGACGGATTTCCCAATGTTCTTACCCCTACTTCCGGACAGGAAAAGAAGGAATTGACGGCGACCCTGTGGCTCGTGATAACAGACCGTCCGGAAACCTACACTTCCTTCCAGGTTCAAACCGGCCAAACGATCTCTTTTGAGGGATACGATATAAAAATTCTGCGCATCGGCGGGAGCGATCGGGAAGGTTATTTTGTAGAGATAGATGTTTCCGAAGTGGAATAAGCAATCGCATTGCTTGCGGACCGAAGCGAGTATAAAACCACCAACCCCGTGGTATAGAGGAGGAGGGGAGCTGACATGAACTGGACAAGGTTTTTCCCGCAATCCAGACGAATCCTTTTTTCCGCTGTTTGCCTGATCCTTTCCGGCTGCGGTTCGTTTTTCCCGGATGCAAGTACATCCCCCATAGGGCCGTCAAGTCAGATCGTACATTACGGTACGGTGGCGTCCTTCGATTGTGATGGAGAAATAATTTTCATTGCCTCAAGCGGTTATGGGTATTACACGTTTATTGACATGTTCGGTAAAAAACGGAGCGAGACAACTTCCAGCTTATGGATTACGATAGGCGACCATCCGGAAAAAAGCCGAGTGTATAGAGGGTATGCCGGATTGGTTATCCATTATTATAATTATAAAATTGAAGTTCTTCGCCTGGGAAGGGATCTCCAAAATCAATTCACGGAAGTAAACATGGGGTATATGCGAGAGCGGGAAACGCCTGCAAGCTTTGAGTATTGTCCTTTTTACTGAAGGCGTGGGAACATGAGCGAGAAGATGACAGGGTTAACGGATGATAGAGGAAAAAGCATGATAAGCGGCATCGATTGATAAGCGGTTTGATTGCCTGCGGATTGGCCGTCGGTGATTTCCCGAAGGAGGAGTAATGATTCAATTCAATAGAAACCTTTGTCGGCTAGCATGGTTCATTCCGGTAATAATGCTTTCCGCATGCGGGATGGGAGACAACTTCCAAGCGAATGTCATACCCCTGGCTCCCGACGGCATGGTGATATTTGCCACCATGACAAGGAATTATTATGGTACGCACAGCGTATTGAACATCTATGTGGATACGGATGGATTTTATCCTGCGCATAATAGCACTCCCTCATCCGGTCAAGAGGATACCGGATTGACGGTATCTTTATGGCTTATGATCGTGGACCATCCGGAGACTTATAGATCCTTCCAAGTAAAAACTGGCCAAACAATGTCTTTCGAGGGGTTTGAAATCAAAATAATTCGCATTGGAGAGGGAAAACAGCATTTTGTGGAAGTTGAAGTGAACGAATCGGAATAGCAGGCCGCGCTGCATGCGGAAACCGAATAGGACACTGGAGGTGAGCGTCATGAAAACCATATCGGTCATCCTCCCCAATGGGGTGCCAATGACCTGGCCCGTCGAACCAGGAAAATTGAAGCTTGCGGCGGCCAATAGAAAAGACCCCCCAAGGGAGGAATCATACCGAAAATGCATATGAATGTGGAAAACGTCACCGCCGTCAAGGATCTCATGGAAAAAGACCAGGAGAAAATTGACGAAATGATAAAAACGCTTACCGCGGCCATAAATGGATTGGAGGAGGGCGCTTGGGTGGGCTACTCCGCTACTCAATTCTTCCAGGATTATGAAACCATGAACATGGCCATGAAGAGGCAGTTGGAGATCATGAGGATCTTCGCCGAGCGGTTCGAGGCGGAGATCAATGAATGGGAACATGTTGCCGAAACGTTCGGATAAATGGATTCGGTCGGCTGCCGCCGTTCATGGATTGGAGGAAGGCGCCTGGGTGGGTTATTCCGCCTCCCAATTCTTTTATGAATACGAAATGATAAAGCGATTGATGGGACAGCATTTGGTAACAATGCACGAACTCGCCGAACGGATGAAGAAGGAGATCGATGAATGGCAGGGGGTGGCTTCCGCGATGGGAGAATTTGGCCCTCGCCTTCGGGTATGAGAGCAAAATCTGAAAATTTCAAAGGCGGGATCCCGCATCCGCCGGTCGAATAATAAAATTTTAAAACCGCCTTATCGGGAACGGCATTCTCTCCCGACGCGCCCCCCTGTTGTCCCCACATTTGCCGACGTCATTTTTCATCTTCATTTCAACGTTTACCGCAGGGCAAATGGGGGGATGTGCACTTGGGGGAGGGGGCGCATGCCCGGCTTCCGCGTGAAGCCGTTTTTTTACAGATTTTTTCGCCCTTTTTCGCGGGTTTTCCATGCCTGCCGGAGGACTGCGCCCGGATCGGTTCGGACGGATGGCGGTATACTCAGCATTGGTACCGGGCAGGCAAGTCCGACCGCCCCTTACCCGCCGTGGTAGAATAGCGCGTTTTGAGCCGCAAAAATAAATCGAGGAATGTCATGAGTATTGAGAAGTTTTTTAACCCCAAATCCGTTGCCATCGTTGGCGCCTCAACCCAAAAAACCAAGGTCGGATACGAAATTCTCCTGAACATGATCGAGGCCGGCTTCCCCGGCAAGATCTTCCCGGTCAACCACAAGGCGGAATCGATCGAAGGACTCAAGTGCTACCCGGATCTGCCCTCGATCGGCGAGGTTCCGGACCTGGTGGTGATCGTGGTCCCGGCGCCGGTGGTTCCGTCGATCATCCTCCAAGCCGGGAAGCTCGGCGTCAAAGCGGTGATCATCATCACCGCCGGGTTCAAGGAAGTCGGCAAGGAAGGCCTGGCGCTCGAACAGCAAATCTCCCAGACCGCCTCCCAGTACGGGATCCGGGTGATCGGCCCCAACTGCCTCGGCATCATCGCCCCCTCGCGGAAGATCAACGCCTCCTTCGGCGGCGACCTGCCCGCCGAGGGCGGCATCGGCTACCTCTCGCAATCCGGCGCGCTCCTGGCGGCGATCCTGGATATGGCCAACGCCACCGGGATCGGATTCAGCAAGCTGATCTCGATCGGCAACAAGATCGACATCAACGAGCTGGACCTGATCTCGGCCCTGGGCGAAGATCCGGAGACGAAAGTGATCGCGGGGTACCTGGAAAGCATCACCGACGGCAACGCCTTCGTCCGCCGCGCCGAACAGATCTCCGCCACCAAGCCCATCCTGCTGATTAAATCCGGCGGCACCTCCGTCGGCGCCAAGGCCGCCTCGAGCCACACCGGTTCCTTGGCGGGCGGCGAGACGGCCTACGAGGCGGGTTTCGAGCGCGCCGGGATCATCCGGTGCGGCTCGATCGAACAGCAGTTCCAATACGCCGAAGCGTTCGCGATGCAGCCGCTCCCGGCGGGGAACCGGGTGGCGGTCATCACCAACGCCGGCGGCCCCGGAATCATGGCGGCGGATGCGATCGAGCGCGAGGGGCTCGGCTTCGCCCAGCTCTCGCAGGCGACCAAAGACAAGCTGGCCGGTTTTCTGCCGGCGGCCTCCAACATTCAAAACCCGGTCGACATCCTCGGGGACGCCCTGGCCGACCGCTACGAATTCGCACTCGACACGGTCCTGGACGACCCGGGCGTGGATATCGCGCTGGTGGTCCTCACCCCGCAGGCGATGACCGAATGCCTCCCCACCGCCGAGGCGGTGGCGCGGGTGGTGAAGCGGAAACCGAAAAAGACCGTCTTGGCCTGTTTCCTCGGGGCGGAAAAAATCGCCGAAGCGCTAACCGTCCTGCGCGCCGGCGGCATTCCCCAGTACCGATCGCCGGAGAGCGCGGTGGACGTGATAAAGGCGATGAGCGAACACGTGCGCTGGCGCACCAAGCCCAAGCGCGTCGTCCGGCTGTTCCCGGTCAACCGCCACAAGGTGGAGATCATCATCGAGCGGCACATTCGCCAGGGGTTGCGCGAGGTGGGGGAGGCCGAAGCCAAGGACGTCCTGGAAGCCTACGGGTTCGTCACCCCCAAGGGCTCGCTGGCCACATCGCCCGAGCAGGCGGCCAACATCGCGAACCAGATCGGCTACCCGGTGGTGATGAAGATCTGGTCGCGGGATATCATCCATAAATCCGATGTGGGCGGGGTGAAGCTGGGGATGCGCAACGCCCAGGAAGTGATGGACGCCTTCGACCTGATGATGTACCGGGTCCCGAAGAAGGCCCCCGACGCGCAGATCCTGGGGGTCCTCGTGCAGCAGATGTGCAAGGGCGTGCGCGAGGTGATCCTCGGGATGAACCGCGACCCGCGTTTCGGCCCGCTGATGATGTTCGGCATGGGCGGGACGATGGTTGAAGTGATGAAGGACGTCTCGTTCTACCTGGCGCCGCTCACGGCCGACGAAGCCAAGCAGATGCTGATCAGCACGCGCACCTACAAGATGCTGCAGGGCGTGCGCGGCGAAGAGGGTGTGGATATCGAGGCGATCGCCGAGGGCTTGCAGCGGCTCTCGCAGCTGGTGACGGAATATCCCCAGATCCAGGAGCTGGACATCAACCCCTACGTGGTGGGCCCGCGCGGCACCGTGCCGATCGCGGTCGACGCCCGGATGAGCGTGGAAAAAGAGTAGGGGCGACCCAACGGATCGCCCCTACGGCGACGGGGTGAAGAGTGAGGCGGGCAGGGAGCAGAGTATGCAGACTTTTGATTGGAAGACCAAATACCAGGAAAAAATCCACAACGCCGCCAAGGCCATGCGCCTGATCCAGTCCGGCGACAGCGTGTTCATCGGTTCGGGATGCGCCCAGCCGCAATACCTGGTTAAATCGCTGGTGGAATACTGCGAGGAGGTGCGCGATGTGCGCATCGTCCAGATCCTCACCATGGGCCAGGCGCCCTACCTGGATCCGCGCTACCGCGACCGGTTCAGCCTGAACACCTTCTTCATCGGCGACAATGTCCGCGAGACGATCGAGCAGGGTATGGGCGATTACACGCCGATCTTCCTCTCCGAAATCCCCAACGAGTTCGATTCGGGCCGCATCCCGATCGACGTCGCGCTGGTCACCGTCTCCCCGCCCGACGCCGGCGGATTGTGCAGCCTGGGCGTCTCGGTCGACGTGGTCAAGGCGGCGACGGCCAACGCCAAGTACGTCATCGCCCAGGTCAATTCCCGGATGCCCAAGACCTATGGGGACAGTTTCATCCACGTCAACGAGATCGAAGCGCTTGTGCCCCACGACGAGGACCTGATCGAAATACCCCGGTCGGAGGTGGACGATGTGCTCCGCCGCATCGGGCAGAACATCGCCCGATTGATCGACGACGGCAGCACGATCGAATGCGGGATCGGCCGGGTGCCGCAGGTGGTGGCCGAGTGCCTGCGCGATAAAAAGGATCTCGGCGTGCACACCGAGATGTTCGGGGATTGGATCATCGATCTGATCGAATGCGGCGCGATCACCTGCGCCAAAAAGAACCTCAACCGCGGAAAAGTGGTGGCCAGCTTCTGCATGGGGTCGAAGCGGTTGTACGAGTATCTCCACAACAACCATTTCTTCGAATTCTACCCGACCGAATACGTCAACGACGTCAACATCATCGCCCAGCACGAAAAGATGGTGGCGATCAACGTCGGCCTGGAAGTCGACCTGACCGGCCAGGTGTGCGCGGATTCGCTCGGCTACAAGTTTTACAGCGGGATCGGCGGGCAGGTGGATTTCATCCGCGGCGCGGCCCGCAGCCGCGGCGGCAAGGCGATCATCGCCGTGCCCTCCACCGCCAAGAACGGCGCCATCAGCCGGATCGTCCCGCACCTGGCCGAGGGCGCGGGGGTGGTCGTCACCCGCGGCGACGTGCACTACGTCGTCTCCGAGTACGGCGTGGCCTACCTGCACGGCAAGAGCATCCGCGAACGGGTGCTCTCGCTGATCAACATCGCCCACCCCAAATTCCGCGCCGGCCTGATCCAGGCCGCCAAGGAACAGAAGTACCTGTACCAGGACCAGATCGCGCTGGATACGGTGCAGATCATCTACCCGGAGGAGCTCGAGATCTACCAGACCCTCAACGACGGGACCGAGCTGTTCTTCCGCCCGGTCAAACCGACCGACGAGGCTTCGCTTTCGGAAATGCTGTATTCGCTCAGCCCGACCTCGCTGCGGACCCGCTACATGACCCACACCGTGACCTTCCCGCACAAGGACGTCCAGCAGCTGACCAACGTCGATTACATCAACAATCTGGCGATCGTCGGCACCGTGCCGGGCGTCTCGGGAGAGGAAATCGTCGCGATCGCGCAGTACTTCCTGGACCCCAAGACCCAGGCGGCGGAAGTGGCGTTCATCGTCCAGGACGAGTGGCAGCAGAAGGGGATGGGCACGGTCCTGCTGCTGTACCTCTGCCGCGTCGCCAAGCAGCGCGGGATCAAGAAGTTCTACGCCAAGGTTCTGCCGACCAACAAGGCGATGCTCTCCGTGTTCTACAATTCGGGGTACAAGGTCAACACGGAGTTCGACGGCGACGTCTACAATATCGAATTCCCCCTCACGCCCGCCAAGGGAAAAACCGCGGAACTGCCGCAATGATGAAAGCCGGCTCGAAAAGAGCCGGCTTTTTATTACTTGGGAGAATCTCGCCGCAGAGCCGCAGAGGACAATTATTTTCTTTTTCTCTCTGCGATCTCTGCGCCTCTGCGGTGAAAAAGATCTACCGCGCGAAGAAGGTCAGATCGAAAAACTGGAGCGGATTTCTAATAATCTCACATTCGAATAGGCAGTAATGGGGCAGCCACAACACCAGTGCCAGGATGCAGATGACAATCGAGGCGGCGTAAAAAACCGGGCGGGGATCGGCGTATTCCTGCGGCTCGGCGGCGACGGTAGAATCTTCATCAGCCTTCTTCTTCCGGTGTGCGAACTCCCAACAAGGCAGATCCACCGAGACCGCAACCAGAACGCAATTGATGCCGGCGACCGTGAACCATCGGCCGTAATCGTAGGCCGTGACGTAAACGGGCAGGGAAAGCAGGAGCGGGAAAAGGAAATATTTCCCAAAGAACACGCCCGCATAACGCATCGCCGATTGCGGAGAGAAGGACGACGGAAACCGGGATCGAAGAATGGCATACACCGTCTGGCGGATGGAATACCAAAGCATGATCCCCAGCGTCGGGAGAATCAGGATCCAGTCTTTCCAGCGGAGAGCCTGTGTAAAAAAGCATTATTATGGGTTATCCGAAAATAGAAAAAGAAAGATGGTTCAGGCGAGAGCCTGAACCATTCGCTTTA
>JAFGCU010000003.1 GCA_016932475.1 Anaerolineales bacterium | reverse complement strand
GTTGACGTTCTGCACGATCAACTTCATGGTCTGGAAATTAATCGCGCCGCCGAGAATGATCATGGACATGGCCGGCAGGAACGAGTGCCGGAGGACATCCTTGATGAAAGGCCAGTTGAAAGCGATCTTGCGGCCCAGGTCGGTGCCGCCGGCGACCGGGAACCACGGAAGGAAATATCCGAATACCAGGAGCAGCATGAAGGCAAAGACATAGTACGGCTGCGGGCGGACGAACATAGCGATGGCGTCGAGCACCCGCGACCAGAGTTTACGGGAAAAATATCCGGCCAGCCCGCCGA
Organism: Anaerolineales bacterium; assembly: GCA_016932475.1. Taxonomy (GTDB): domain Bacteria; phylum Chloroflexota; class Anaerolineae; order Anaerolineales; family RBG-16-64-43; genus JAFGKK01. The sequence goes on along the minus strand of JAFGCU010000003.1, from coordinate 21,264 downwards.
TGATATTTCCCAGGGTCCAGTTGATCGCCGTGGCGCTGAGCAGCAGTCCGAGCGTCCACGGCATGGCATTCCCGATCATTTCGTTGACCGTGGTCGGGAACTGAAAGAAGGAAACGCCGAAATCGCCCCGGATCAGCCTGCCCCAGAAAGCGACGTACTGGTCCCACCAGGATCCTCCGAGTCCGTACATTTCCGTCAAGGCTTTGATGACCGTGTCCATCGCCCCCGGCTCCATTTGCGCGCCGCGGGCCTGCATGGCGCCGATCATCGCGGCAACGGGATCGTTGGGCAGCAGCCGGGGAATGATGAACACGGCGGTGATCCCGAGAAAGATCACCAGGAAGTATTGCACAAGCCTGGGGATGAGATAACGCTTAATAAAGTTCATCGCAAGTTCCTCGTATGTTGCATCCGCAACATCCGGCTTTTTTGGGAACCGGTTTGTGTGAGAAGCTCTCGCTTCTCACACAAACCGGTAAATTCAGCATTCGGCTAGCACATTTTGGAACCTAGGCACCCGTCGGCTTCAAGAAGGGGGTTCCATACTTGTACGGACCCCAGTGCGGGTAGGGCTGGGTGTAGGGGTTCTCGCTGCCCGGCCAGTTGTCCCAGTACGTCTTGTCCCAGGCGAGGAAGCCGGTATAGCCATAGGTTGGGATACCCGGCAACCCCTTGATCACTTCCTGCAGGCCTTTCGTGCCTACCTGGATGACGGCGGCCGAATCGGCCGGATCGGTCTCGCGCAGTTCCTTGATGATGTCCATCAAGGCATCCGTGCACCAGCGCGAGGGATGGCTGGGAGTGAGCTCGCCGACCGGTTTGATGTAGTCCCGGTTGTAGTAGTTGAGCACCCGGTACAGATCGGGACCCGCTCCCCAGGGCTCCTGCGCCGGCCAGTTGCCCGAGACGTCGAAGTCGCCGATACCGTTGAGGTTGGCGGCGGCGTCGGTCGGGTACAATTCGGCGTCGATGCCGAATTTCTTCCACTCCTGAATGGCGCCCATCCCATTGCGGAAGCTGTGCGTGGTGGTGTCGACGGAGGTCACGTACTTGATCTTCCACGGTTTGCCGTCGGGCAGCAGCCATTTATTGTTGGCATCGCGCGTGAAGCCGTTCTTGAGCAACAGCTTCTCGGCAATGGCGGTGTCCTGCTTGTACCAGCCGAGTCCGAAAGCCTGTTCGGTGAATTCCGGCGTATCGGAGAAGACATAGCCGCGGCCCTTGGCGTACTCGGCAATGCGCTTCGGCGCTTCCACGTCATAGGGCGCAAAGGTTTCCCCGCCGCCCACATCGATGGTGAAGGCCTTCAGCCAGTCCTGCATCGGCTTGATGTAGTCCTTGGGATAAGCCCCCAGGTGCGGGACGTGGACCGGGCTCAGCGTGCCGGAGCCGTCGACGGCGGTGCCGCAGTAGGCGACGATATCGATTGCCAGCAGGAGTGCCCAGCGGACATCGATGTTGTCGTACGGCGCCCTGGCCGTGTTGAAGGTGATCCCGGTGATGCAGGGGTCGTTGTTCACCACCCAGGGGAAGGTGGGCTGGTAGCCGCGCGAGCTCTTGCCCTGGGCCAGGATGGCCTTGAGCCCGTCCGAGGAGAGATTCAGGTAATCCGCCTGATGGGTCAGCTGCGCGAGGATCTTGGCGCCCTCGTTGGCGAAGTTCTGATAGACGATGTACTGGGGCTTGGGCTCGCCGTACAGGATGCCGGCCGGGCTTTTGTCCCAGTCGTCGCGCTTGACCCAGGCAGTCCAGAACCCGGCCGGGTCGAAGCTGTGCAGTTTGTAGGGGCCGCAGCCGACCATCGGGTTGAACTTGAAATTAATCTTATCGGTTTCCTTCTCAAAGATATGCTTGGGCATGATCCATGTGCAGCCCCAGCGGTCGAGGAAGTTCGTGTGGAAGCGCGAATTGGATATGTTCAGCTCGAACACAACCGTATAGTCGTCTTTGGCGGTGACGGATTTGACGTTTTCCTTCATGAAGCCGTTGGCGCTCCATTTTTCGTCCGACAGCAGCGTTTCAATCGTGAAGACGACATCCGCGGAGGTGAAGGGTTCGCCGTCATCCCAGGCGACGCCTTGGCGCAGAGGAATTTCGCAGGTTGTGAAATCCGCGTTGTACTTCGGATCACCGTCGGCCAGGCCGTTGACGATCTCGCCGGTGGCGAAATCTACCGACCACAGGGGTTCGTTGGCCAGGGTCTGCATACCGCGGTCGCGGTTCTTCCAGCCCACCCACTCGTTGAAGTTGTCGGGGGAGCCGCAGCGCCCGGTCAGTATGTCGTTGATCACGGTCTCGCTGCGGGGGAAAGCACCCAGCACATCGGCGCTCTCCAGCTTTTGGACGGTGGGCGTAACCAGTTTTTCGACTTCCTGGGTTTGTACCACCGTGACCTGTTCGGGGGTGCCTGCTTTTCCGCAGGACACAAGCACAGCCCCGCCGCTGCTGGCGGCGAGTATCTTCATGAACTTTCGGCGACTAATTTTTTTGGACATTACTTCCTCCGGAATTATCTGAATGGGTTGCTCGACGTCTTGCTGGATCCGATGCAGGGTGGAACGGTACGTGTTTCTTTTGTAATAGGCCGCCTCCTTTCCTTTTTCGTGATTCGTCGCCCGATTTCCTGGGTATGTCCCAGATGGTCCGTCCGTCGAATGTCAAGATAGCGACGCGCAAGAATCCCTGATGACAAGCCGGGTGGGGATTTTACGAATATTGCTTTCCCCGGCGGGGTTTTTCGGAAGGGCCTCTCCCCGCACCAGCTTCATAAGCATTTCGGTTGCCGTGGCACCCATCTTCTCCAAAAATTGATCAATGGTTGTCAAAAGCGGGTTGAGGTACACCGCCTCGTGCAGATTGTCAAACCCGACCACCGATACATCTTCCGGGATTTCAAAACCCAATTCCCGGGCAACCTGGTACACGGCCATTGCCGACAGATCGTTGGCTGCGAAAATCGCCGTCGGGCGATCGGGCCGGGAAAGGAGCCTGCGGGCGCAATCCACCGCCGTTCCGGGAGTAAAATCACCGAACTCAATCCAATCCTCCCTCACGGAGATGCCGGCCGCCGCCAAACCGTCCTTGTATCCTTGCAGGCGCTGGCAGGAAATCACCTGGTCCATATTTCCGGCGATATGGCCGATCCGCCGGTGACCCAAGCCGGTTAAATAATTCATGGCGGCCAGCGCGCCTTCCCGGTTGGTGGCCGTAATCGAAGGGTAATCCGGGGTTTCGGTATTCGGGTCAATAACCACCAGCGGGGCGTTTTTGGGGAATTGAGTCGCCATCGGGGTAACCACAATCGCCCCGTCGGTGATGCCGCCGTTCAACAGCGTGACGTAGGAGCGTTCGTGCTGGGCGATGCTTTCGCGATGCATGACGCCGCTGGTGTAAATAATAAGGTGCTCATCGAGATCGGCGATCGCCTGGTTCACACCGCGCAAAATTTCCTGGGAATAATACAGAGACACATTCGGAATAATGAGGCCGATCACGTGAGTTCTTCGGCTGCGCATCCCGCGCGCGGCCAAGCTGGATGCATAACCCAAGTCCTGGACTACGGCCAGCACCTTATTGATGGTCTCCTGGGAGATATCATCTTTGCCGTTTAAGACCCGCGAAACAGTAGTAACCGATACGCCGGCCTGCCTGGCTACATCCCGGATTGTGACCGCTTTGAGATTCCTCTTTATGGCAACCTCGCGTTTATGGTATCGTTTCCGGTAACGTTATAGTAATTATGCAACAAAGCAGTATAATGTCAATATGATCTTTTACCGGTTTTTGAAAAATCCTTGCGTATACTATTGGAGAAACCGCTGGATGGAACCCAAAACCGCGGGAGGAAGATCCAAGGATAAACGAATTCGACGTTTTTTTCAATGGAAATCCATCACCACAATGGATATTTGGCTAAAATTTTTCCTTTTTTCCGGTTTCAGGGTCCAACGCCCACCTGCCCAGAACAGGTATTATTAGAAAATAAGCCAATTCTCTCATGGAGGAACGCTAAATGGAAAAAAAAGCCAAATTTCACGGTCCGGCTTTTGCCGGTTTGGAAACAGCCGACCGTCTGAGCGATCAAGAGATCGAAGCACGGGCTCAAGAGCTGTTTGTGCAGCTCACGCTGGATGAGAAAATTAAAATGATGTCGGGGGACGTGCCGTTCTGGCTGGGCATGGCCGATATGATTATGGGGGGCGGCTATGCCGACCACCCTTGGGTGGCGGGGGCTGTGCCGCGGTTGGGCATCCCCGGCGTGCGGTTCGCGGACGGCCCGCGCGGGGTGATCATGGATGGCGGCACCACCTTTCCGGCCTCCATCGGCCGTGGGGCGACCTTTGACCCCGGACTGGAAGAACGGATCGGCGACGCGATCGGGCGCGAACTGCGCGCGATGGGCGGGAATTTCTTCGGCGGGGTATGCATCAACCTGCCGCGGCACCCGGCCTGGGGACGCGCGCAGGAAACCTACGGCGAAGATCCCGTTCCGCTGGGCGAGTTTGGGGCCGCCCTGGTGCGCGGCGTCCAGAAGCACGTGATGGCCTGCGCCAAGCATTACGCGTTGAATTCCATGGAAAATATGCGGCACAGGGTGGATGTAACCATCGCCCCCCGCCCGCTTCACGAGATCTACCTGCGCCATTTCCGGCGCGCCGTGGAGGAGGGCGTTGCTTCGATCATGAGCGCTTACAACAGCGTCAACGGCGAGTGGTGCGGGCAGAATTCCATTCTGCTCACCGAGATTCTCAAGCAGCAGTGGGGCTTCCAGGGTTTTGTGATGACCGACTTCATATTCGGCATGCGCGATTCCAAGAAAGCCGCGCTGGCCGGGCAGGACGTCGAGATGCCCTTCTCGATGATTCACAACCAGCACCTCAAAGGCCTGGTGGAAAGCGGAGAAGTGCCGATCGGGCGGATCGACGATGCCGCGCTGCGCGTGCTGCGACAGCAGATCCGTTTTGCCCAGGGCCGCGACCCGCAAGAATATTCCCTGGAAACGGTCGGCGCCGAAGCGCACCGCAAGCTCGCCCGGGAGGCGGCGGAAAAGGCGATCGTTCTGCTGAAGAACGAAGGAGCTTTGCTTCCGCTGAAAAAGGTGAAGCGGCTGGCGTTGATTGGAAAGCTGGCCGCCGAGCCGAACACCGGCGACAGCGGCTCTTCGAACACCCGCCCGCCGTATGTGGTCACCCCGCTCCAGGGGCTGCAGGAGGCCCTGCCGGAAAAGACGGAAATCATCTATGACGATGGGAGTGATCCGGACCGGTCGGCCCTGATCGCCCGTGAATCGGATGCGGCGGTTGTAGTTGTCGGATACACGCATCTTGATGAAGGCGAATTTACTTCACCCGATTCGATGGCCGAGCTGGCGAAATATTTTCCCCCGCCCACTCCCGAGGAAATCCCCATCGCCCAGACGATGATGGCCTTTTTCGGCCCAACCAAGGAGAATACCCACCCCGTGCCGCCGGGCGGGGACCGCAAACTGCTGACGTTGCACCCCGAGGATGAAACGCTGATCCGAGCGGTGGCCGCGTCCAACCCGCGCACCGTGGTGGCTATGATGGGAGGCAGCGCGATCATCACCGAAAACTGGCGCGGGAAGGTCCCGGCGATTCTTATGTTGTGGTACCCGGGGATGGAAGGCGGACATGCTCTCGCGGATATCCTGCTCGGGAAAGTCAACCCAAGCGGCAGGCTGCCCTGTGTATTCGCCGCCCGGTCCGAAGACCTTCCTTCTTTCGACATGAACGCGAAGGCGATCACATACGATTTATGGCACGGCTACCGCAAGCTGGAGCGGGAGGGAAATGCTCCCGCCTTTCCCTACGGCTTTGGGCTGAGCTACACCACTTTCGAGTATACAAACCTGCGCCTGTCGAACGCATCGCCGGGCGCAAACGGCACCCTTACCGCCACGCTGGATGTGGCTAACTCCGGGGCGGCGGCCGGAGACACCGTGGTGCAGGTCTACGTCGCCGTGCCAGCCTCGCGGGTCGAACGCGCGCCAAAGGAGTTGAAGGCTTTTCAGCGGGTGAGCCTGAAACCGGGCGAGACCAGAACCATCCGGGTGGACATCCCGGTCAAAGATCTCGCGTATTATGATGAACAGTCGGGCTGGACGGTGGAACCCACCCGCTATACGCTGATCGTCGGCCAGCACTCGCTGGATGACCGGGCACTGCGGGCGGAGTTTACGATCGCCTGAACGGGAATCCGGCCGTACAATAAATCAAGGAATGGAGCGTCCATGCGAGGCTCCGGGTGGGGGCCGATCCGGAGCTTCGCTTCCGTAAAAATCATTTTCCCATTCCGAATTTCCGGTCTATTTATGGGCCGGATGTCTGTTACCGGAAGAATCCCTTCGGTCAGCCGTCAATGGTTGTTGGGGGGCCGAACTTCCGGTTATCAAGGATTTCGGCGGCATCGAGACGCCGAAATATAGACTGTCTACCACAATTCATCGATAATGCCCCTCAGCTTTGGCCCAATGATTTCATATCCGTTACTATTCAAGTGCAACCCATCGGGCATGATCGCGTCGCTTACGACCCCTTGCTCGTTCCTCAGATCCTTTCCAATATCCCTGTACGCCATCCCGGTATTGGCAAACAGGGATTCGAGTTGTATGTTTATTCGGCCGATTTTCCGGGAATAATTTATTCCCGTCTCATTGGCGTTCCTGGGCAACAATCCAAGGATAACAATTTTGGTGTTCTTGAGTTTCTCCCGGATTATTACTGCAATCTCCCGTATTCCATTCACGATCGCTTCTTCGGAATCTTTATCCAGATTATTCGTCCCGGCCAGGAGAATGATTATTTTCGGGTCGATCCCGTCCAGCTCGCCATTTAATATTCTCCACTTGATATTCTCAAGACAGTCTCCGCCAACCCCGAAATTCGCCGCGCGGTACGACGAGAAATACTTGTTCCATAAGTCCGGGTTGTCTTCCCATCTTCGGGTCAATGAGTCTCCCAGGAAAATCAGTTGAATATCATACCCGTTCTTCATCCCGAGTATTTTTTTGTGTTTTGCGACGGACAGGTCATCCGTGCGCATTACGGCTGCTAATGGCATAGCACGTTTTCCTTGACGAAGGCAATGTGGGGATAAGCATGAACGGCGGCGTCGGAAATCATCAATCCAAAAGTGTACCGCGCACGGGATAGTAATCTTTCCGCAGAGACGCAAAGGCGCCAAGGCGCAAAAAGCTCAAAGACGAAAACCTAACGCTTTTTATTCAATTGGTTTTTTGTTTGCGTACCTGCATCCTTGCGTCCTTGCGCCTTTGCGTCAAGGTTTTCCTTGCGTCTTTGCGCCCTTGCGCCCTTGCGTCTTTGCGTCTTTGCGTTAAGGTTTTCCTTGCGCCTCTGCGCCCTTGCGTTAAGGTTCTCTTTGCGCCTCTGCGTCCCTGCGTCTTTGCCTTAAGGTTTTCCGTTTCCCCTGCCGCTTTTTTCAAACTTGGCCCACGTATCCCGCAGCGTGACCGTCCGGTTGAACACCGGTTTCCCCGGCGCACCGTCCGGATCGGCGCAGAAATACCCGTTGCGTTCAAACTGGAATTTATCTCCCGGTTTGGCCTCCCCGAGCGACGGCTCGAGCTTGCAGCCGGCCAGAGTCTCCAGCGAGTCGGGGTTGAGGATGGTCTCAACATCCTCGCCCACGTCCGGCTGTTCGACCGTGAACAGCTGCTCGTACAACCGGACCTCCGCCTCGAGCGCGTGGCGGGCCGAGACCCAATGAATAGTGGATTTGACCTTGCGGCCGTCCGGCGCGTCGCCGCTGCGGGTGGCCGGGTCGTAGGTGCAATGGACTTCGGTCACGGCGCCGGTGGCGGGATCCTTCACGACGCCCGTGCACTTCACCAGGTACGCGTATCGCAGCCGCACCTCGTTGCCGGGATACAGGCGGAAGTATTTGGGCGGCGGCGTTTCGCGGACGTCGTCCTGCTCGATGTAGACAACCTTCGAAAACGGGATTTTACGGGTCCCGGCGGATGCGTCTTCGGGATTGTTCACCGCGTCGAATTCCTCCACCTGGTTCTCGGGATAATTATCGATCACCAGTTTCACCGGCCGGAGCACTCCCATCCGGCGCAAGGACCGCCGGTTGAGGTCGTCGCGGATAACCGCTTCGAACACGCTCATATCCACCCAGCTGTCGTTCTTTGTTTCCCCGACCGAGCGCACAAATTCCAGGATCGCCTCCGGGTTGACTCCACGCCGGCGCAGGCCGCGCAGCGTGGTGAGCCGCGGGTCGTCCCAGCCGCGCACGATCCCCTTTTCCACCAGGATCCGCACCTTGCGTTTGCTCATCATGGTGTGGGTCACGTTCAGCCGCGAGAACTCGATCTGGCGGGTTTTAAACTCGCCCAGCTGGTCGAGGAACCATTCGTACAGCGGCCGGTGGATGACGTATTCCTGCGAGCAGAGCGAATGCGTGATCCCTTCCATCGAATCGTTCTGGCCGTGCGACCAGTCGTACATCGGGTAGATGTTCCAAGTGTCGCCGGTGCGGTGGTGCGGCGCGCGCAGGATGCGGTACATCACCGGATCGCGCATAACGAGGTTGGGATGAGCCATGTCGATCTTGGCGCGCAGGGTCCGGCTGCCTTCGGGAAATTCGCCGTGCTTCATGCGCTCCAAGAGACCGAGGTTTTCCTCCACCGGACGGTCGCGGAACGGGGAATTCTTTCCGGGCTCGGTCAGGGTGCCGCGCGCGGCGCTGACTTCCTCGGGGGATTGATCGTCCACATAGGCCAGCCCCTTTTTCACCAGCCGCACCGCCCATTCGTACAGGCGGCCGAAGTAATCCGAGGCGTACGTCTCCCTGGCCCAATGGATTCCGAGCCAGCGGGTATCCTCCTTGATCGCCTCGACGTATTCGGTCTCTTCCTTGGCGGGATTGGTATCGTCGAAGCGCAGATACAACTCGCCGCCGTTGGCCTTGGCGGTGTTGTAGTCTATCCACCAGGCTTTAACGTGGCCGATGTGCATGTAGCCGTTCGGCTCCGGGGGCAGGCGCGTGCGCACGTACTGGAAGCGCCCCGAGTTAAGGTCCTCGGCGACGGCGTCGAGGATGAACTGCCCGGCTTGCGGTTCGGTGGAAGTTGTCATGGAAAAAATATCCCTTACCCCTCCCGGCTTTCAGCCACCCTCCCCAATTTGGGGAGGGATGGGGAGGGGTGGTTTTTTTGCGAAATTATCCGTGGAATTCATAGGATTATAACAAAGCCGTGGTATAATCCCGCCGCTTCCGCTGGGGATTCGTCTAGTGGTAGGACAGCAGACTCTGGATCTGTATGCCGAGGTTCGAATCCTCGATCCCCAGCCAGAAAAATCGGCCGGATTACTTCCGGCCGTTTTTATTTTTCCAATCGGGTTCCTGCCAATTCTTCGCCCAGCAGCGCGCGATACACGTTCCCCGCGACCGCGCCGGAGAACACCAGAGCTTCGAGCCCCTCTTCCCGGCGGATAAGCGCCAGCATGGTCATAACCTTCGAAAGCATCCCCCCGGTGACATCGGTGTGCTCCGATCCTTCGAGGACGCTGTGGGGAATCTTCCCTTCCGCCGCCCGGATTCGGGGCAGGAGCGCAGCCCGAACGGGATAATCCGAGAACACGCCGGGTTCGATCCCGGCCAGAAGAATCCGGTCCGGATGCAGCACGGGCGCCAGGGCGGAAAAAATCATTTCGGTCGAGGCTATCCCACCTCCGCGCGTCCGGTCAAACACCGCATCGCCGTAGACGACTGGGACCAATCCGGAATTCAGCGCCCGCCGAACGGGCTCGCCGGATATTTCCGCCACCTGTCCATTATCCAGAATCGTGTTGGAGGAGGGCGCAACCCGGACGGCGGGCACGCCGGCGGCAGCCAAGGCGTCCATCATCAGGCGGTTGAGCGCGTCGGCGGCGCCCCATACCGCGGCAAATCCGATCCAATCCTCCGCCGTCTTCACCCCGCCTGCCGTTCCAAATTTTTCCGCCTCCATATGGCCGAACGATCCTGAACCGTGGCCAAGGAGCAGCTGCAGACCGGGCGCGTCCCTGCGGGCTTTGGCGATTTCCTCCGCCAGGCGCTGGATCGCCTCCGTCCGTTGCGTGCGCGCGCGGGCTTTGTCGGTGATGAGCGATCCGCCCAATTTGAGAAAAACCAGTTCCGACGGCATACCCGCATTGTAGCATGGGGAATTATCGTATGCACCCACCATCGTTCTTGCCTCCTGCCCCAAAACCCCCATTTTCCGTTCGAGCATCGACTGTCCCAACCCCCTCACCCCCGGTCTCTCTCCCCCATTCCCTTGCGGGGAAAGGGGGAGAGCATGTCCTCGAGCGAAGCGAAAGGAGGTTGCCGTAGCCCCGGCGAACTACCAGGGCGAAGGCGGGGAGCGGGTGTTGGGACAGTACCCATTCCATAAGGACTATTTGGGGAGGAATAGGGATGGGGAGTCTGGAGATGGCCGGATGCCGTATGGAGATGAATTCCGGAGGCATGCGCGCCAAGAGCGCGCCGGCATGGCGATTGGGTTAACTCATCCGGGAGCGGCGGTCTGCGCCGGGAAGGAGAGGATGATCTCGCTTCCCTTTCCCAGCTCGCTTTCCATGGAAATTGTTCCGCCCTGCCCTTCGACCAGGGATTTGGCGATCGCCAGGCCGAGCCCGAATCCGGGATTGGCCGCGCTGTTCGCCGCCCGGTAGAAGCGGTCGAAGATATGTTCCAGCTGCGCGGGGGGGATGCCTTCGCCGGAATCCCGGATGCGGATCTCCACCCGGCCGCCCGCCGGCCGCCCGGTCACGGACACATCGCCCGAGGAGTGCTTCAGCGCGTTATCCAAAACGATCAGCAGGGTCTGCTTCAAGGCATCGCGGTTGGTCTGGAAGATGATCTCCTCCGAATCCAACAGGATGCTTCGCTGCGGATCGAGGAATCGCGCCTGGCGGCAGGTTTCCTCGAGCAAAGGCCGGAGCGCCACGGATTCCTGCGCCAGGTTGCGGCGGACATCCGCGCGCGCCAGGAGCAGCAGTTCATTCACCAGCCGGACCAGCCGGTCGCTTTCATCGCTCATATCGGCGAGGATATCGGCCCGGTCGGTGGATGGGATCGGCGGATCGCGCCGGAGGAGGTCGAGATTCCCTCGCAGGGTCGTGAGCGGCGTGCGCAATTCGTGCGAGACGTCCACCATAAAGAGGCGCTGCTGTTCGAGCGCGACCGCCACGCGCTGGTAGGCGTCCTGCAGACGGGCCAGCATCTCGTTGAAAGTCGTGGCCAGCCGCCCGACTTCATCCTGCGGGCCGGTATACGCCACGCGCCGGGTGAAATCCCGCTCTTCGCCGATGGCCTTCGCCGTTTCCGTCAGGCGGCGGATGGGCCGGAAGGCGAAGCCGGAAAACACCCAGCCGATCCCGGAGGCGAGCACCAGCGTGATCAGGCTGACGAGGATCAGCGTCTCGGACAGGGTCCGCAGCGACCGATCCCGTTCGGTCAGGGGCCGGCCGACCTGCAGGATCGACACCAGCTCGCCTCCCGAGAGAACCGGACGGCAATAGAGCAGGACGCGCTGTCCTTTTACCGTGATGCTCTCCCACCATTCTTGGTTTTCCTTCACCGCCCGCAGGCCATCGGGACTGATCGGGAGGGCATCTTCGATCCGCCCGTACGGGCTTGCCAGCAGGTGGCCTTCGGCATTCAGGATCCGGATCAGCTCCCATTCCGGAAGCTGAGTGTAAATAATATCGGTCGAGAAGAACATGAAGGATTTCGGCCAGGCGGAGCCTTCCGCCCCCATCCCGTAGGGATATGGGGACGTCATGATCATGTGGACAAATTCCTCCAATCCCTCGCCGGTCCGGACCTGATCCCGCTTGATCGCCTCCCAGGTATTCTGGCTCTGGATGGAATACAACGCGACGCCGAAGGCGGCGAGGGTGAGGGCCAGGATGGCGCTGTAAAGCAGGGTGAATTTAAACCGGATCGACATCATTCCTCGCGCAGCACGTAACCCACCCCGCGCACGGTGTGGATCAACCGCGGGCGGCCGTCGGTCTCGAGCTTCTTGCGCAGGTAGCCGACGTAGATTTCGAGCACGTTGTCATCGCCGCCGAAATCATAGCCCCAGACCTCGTCGAGGATGCGGGCGCGTTCGAGCACCTGGCGCGGGTGGCGCAGGAACAGGTGCAGGAGATTGAATTCGGTGACGGTCAGGGATAGGGCATGCCCGCCCCGGGCGGCCTCGCGTGAGGGGGGATCCAGCGTGACATCCGAGAAGGCCACGCACTGGTTCTCCGGCACGGCATCCAGCCGGCGGAGCAAGGCATGGACCCGCGCGACCAGTTCCGACGGGGCAAACGGTTTCACCAGGTAATCGTCCGCGCCGCTCTCCAGGCCTTCTACACGGTTTTCCACCGCGTCCCGGGCGGTGAGCATCAGGATCATGCTCCTCTTCGTCTCCGACCGCAGGTTGCGGATCAGCTGGATTCCATCCATCTTCGGCATCATCCAATCCACGATCACAAGAGCCGGCGAACGGGATTCGATGATCGGCAGCGCCTCTTCCCCGTCGCAGGCGGTCAGGACGCAGAATCCTTCATACGCCAGCGTGCGCTGGAGCATTTTGAGGAGTTTTTGGTCGTCGTCGACTACCAGGACGGTTGGCATGGGAAGATCGCTTTTAAGGAATAAGTATATTCGCTCTTCCTGTGAAAAAGCTTAGAAAAAAAATCCGGCAGAATTGTGGACCTTTTTTATGCGGAAACTGCCGGTTATGGACCGGCCGGCGGGGGGCAAACCAGACCGACGCGGTCTTAAGACTGCGTCGGTCCTATCAACCGCGCCGGTCCCACCAACCGCGTCGGTCCCATCAACCGCGTCGGTTTCTTGCACCGCGTCGGTCCCACCAACCGCGCCGGTCCCATCAACCGCGTCGGTCTCCAGTACCGCGTTGGGCCTAAAGCAGGTCGAGTAACCCTGCACGGTTTTCCGGGCAGGGCGTAACGAGACCACCGGGGGCTTAATGTGATTTAATACTCCTGACACCTCACCCCCGACCTTCCCATCGCTTCCCTCCGGAACATGCTCTCCTGGCTTACGCCAGGAGAGGGGAGCCGGTGATTTTCCGGCAGGGTGAGGAGTGAGGAACGTATGCCCCCCGCCATCACCTGCTACGGCGCAGCCGGAAAGATCGGCGGCAACAAAATCCTGCTCGAAGACGGTGAAGCCCGGATCTTCTTCGATTTCGGGATCGATTTCGACCGCTCGGGGATGTTCTTCAACGAGCTCCTTCGGCCGCGGCCGGGACGCGGGTTGCTCGACCCGCTCGCGCTCGAACTGATCCCGCCGCTCGAAGGCCTCTATCGCAGGGACCTCGAACTGCCGGGGTTGTGGGAGCGCATGCGCCGGAATCCCGTATACCGCAAACTGACCCGCGGCGGCGGAGGACCGGCTGTGGATGCGGTCCTGATCTCCCACCCGCACCTCGACCACAACGGCGACGTATCCTATCTGGACTGCGCCATGCCGATCGTATCCACGCGGGCCGGCGCGGCGATCGCGCGCGCGATGCAGGTGACGGGTCCATCCAGCTTCGAGCGCGAGATGACGTATGCCAGCCTGCGCGCCGAGAAGGAAGGCAAGCTCGGATCCGCCCGCGGCGAAGCGTATCAACTGAGGCCGTTTCTTTTCCTGGAGGGGCCGCTTGGCGCGGATGCGCGTGCGTTCTGGCTGGGCGCCGGATCCACCAGCCGCAAGGGGCTGCAGGCCGCCGCAGCCGAAGCATTCCCGGGTACGGTCGCCGGATTGGCGGTGCGGTACTGGCCGGTCGATCATTCGATCCCGGGCGCGGTCGGCTACGCGGTCCAAACCTCCGCCGGCTGGGTGGGCTACAGCGGAGATATCCGCTTTCACGGCCGGCGCGGCGGGCAGACGCGCGCCTTCGCCGAAGGCCTGGCCGCGCTCCATCCGCGCGCGCTGCTGTGCGAAGGGACTCATCTGGAAAGCGCCGTCGGCCGGATCGGCGAGGAGGAGATCCTCGCGCGCGTCGTGCCGATACTCGCCCGGTACGCCGGCAAGCTCGCGATCGCCGATTTCGGTCCGCGCAACGTCGAGCGGCTGCAGGTGTTCCTCGACGCCGCGCGCCGGACCAAACGCATGCTCCTGCTCCAGCCGAAGGACGCCTACCTGCTGCGCACGCTTCATCTTTTCGAACCGGAACTCTACCCCGCTCCGGATGCCGGGTCGAACGTCGGCCTGTTCGACGACCCGAAATCCGCGCCGCGTCCGTGGGAACGGGAAACGCGCGAGGCGTGGCGCGCGCCGATCGTGTGCGCCGCAGACGTTTCTGAAAAACCGGGCGGGTACATCCTTGCCGACAGCCTGTGGGATTTGAACGACCTGGCAGACTTGGAGGGAATCTCCGGCGGCGTGTATCTCTTCTCGAACAGCCGCGCCTACGACGACGAGCAGGCCGCCGATCTCGACCGGCTGCGCCACTGGGTCCGCTGGCTCCGCCTAGATCTGATCGGCGATCCGGACGATCCGGCTTCCCCCTGCCTGCACGCATCCGGCCACGCCTGTGGCGACGAACTCGTGGAATTCGTGCGAACGGTCAAACCTGAGATTCTGATCCCGATCCATACCGAGCATCCGGATTGGTGGGAGGAGAAATTAAAAGGAGGCGGGATTGAGATCAGGAAGCCGGAGATCGGAAAAGGAATACCGATATAAATATATGCAAGGTGATTCCAACGGCATTGGCGCTCACCGGATTCGAGCAGAGGAGCTCTATACGCGCATCCATGGAGCGGTTTTTCCCGGGCAATCATCCGGATTCGATCCATAGCGGATAAAACGCCCGGTATCCGGTTTGTCTTTTCTTCAGCGCTGAATTACCATATAATGACGCGGCAAATTGTGGCGGCTTTTTCGGCGCCGGCGAACGGAAACCGCGTCCGGCGCATCTCTAAATTTACGGTCGTTTTTCATATAGCGCCTGCTTGGGACGACCCTATGGAATGTAGGCCATCGGAGCAGGTGCCGGCAGACAATTGCGCCCGACAAATCCCATCCCTTCCCCTCTATCCCAACGTCTCCTAACCGCAATGCGCGAAGGCTGGCGGAGTGCCGCGGCCAACGCCCTCCCCGGTCTGGTGATTGTCTGCCTGGCCGGGCTGCTGGTGGCGGCCTACTATTTAATTCCGGCCGCAGCCGCCTACTTGCTGGGTCTGCAAAATCTGCGCGACCGGTGGGGGATCTGGTTTTCCATGGCCGCCAGCGCAATCGGCGCGGGAGTGATTCCCGGCCTGTACCTGGCATCGATAGGCCGTGCGCGCCGCGGCCGCCGGGCCGTGGTGGATTTCGTCTTTACTTGCCTGGTCTGGTCCGCAACCGCCCTGGTCATCGACCGCTTCTACGTGTTCCAGGCCTGGTTGTGGGGTCCGTCGGTCGGCTTGTCGATTGTTTTCGGAAAAATGCTCCTCGATCAGGCAATCTTCACCCCCCTGCTGGGGATTCAAATTCCCGCGCTCGGTTTTCGGTTTCGGGATATGGATTATGACCTGCCCGCTCTGGGGCGGGCGTTGCGCGAGGACTGGCTGGTAAAGGTGATCGCGCCCATGCTGATAGCCGCCTGGATAACCTGGATCCCGGGAACGCTGGTGATTTACGCCCTGCCGCTTTCTCTGCAAATCCCCATGTTTGCGCTCATTCAATGTTTCTTCTCGCTGGAAGTGGCGTACGCCTCCAGTAAGATGTAAGCCGGGAATATGCCAGCAACACCCGGCCGCAGGTCAAAACCCCCGTCCTGCATTTTGGTCCGGGGCGGGCCGCAAGCGCCGCTCAGGCGCATTGGGACTTTACCCGGCGCGAAGAGAATGTTATTTTACGACGGCGAAGTAAAAGATCGTGCAAATTCCGACAAAGAGCAAAAGCCAGATCCGGGTGCCGGCAATGAACTTTATCCATTCCTCTTTATGAAAAGTGATAAGCCCGATTATGGATTTTATGTTGACGATGATGATCGTCAGGAAAAGGCTGATCCATGCAAAGAGGAGAATCACACCCCAGGCGGCGGCCGAACGGAGAAGTTCCAGCGGCGGATCCACCACATTCTTCATGCCCGGGATCGTGAAGACGGTGGCGCCCAAGACCTTAACATCGTATCCATCGCAGAAGAAGGGATCCAATCTTAGCCGTGTAACGACCAGATAATCGCAATTGGCATACTGGGTAAATGCTCCTCGGATTATCAGCGGGAACAGAAAGATCGCCAGGACTATCAGGATGACGATGGCGATGACGGGAAGAATCCAAACCTTTAGGATTCCCGCCTGGTGATCACCACCCGCTCCTTGATCGTTGCGGCCGATCTTTATCTTTGCAGTCATGTTTTCCTCCCGCTTGTCCGCAAAATAACCGTGACGGTCTTTCTCTTGCGGTTCTTTGTTATCCGCGAAGGAACTCTCGCCTTGGGGTTCCAGGCGGCAGGCCCAATTACCGCCGGGAACAAGAACGCCGGCGGGTGGCGCGTATGGCATTCCAGCCGGAGTGCCGTTGCCCGCCGTGAAAATCCAAATCCTGCCGGCTGCCGCACGAAGACGCGGATTTGCCCCTTGGAAATGCTCAAGGATGTCCTCCGCCCAGGCACTCCCATCCCGGCCCCCGTTTGTTTCGCCTGTCCCGAGGGTCTTTGCCGGAACGTTTCTGCGTGGAAACCGTCGCCGGGCGCGGTTTGAATTTTGTGAAGGCCCGCCTGTGCGTTTTTTCACGCATCGTCATTGTGGATAATTCTGTTCCGGCCATGGCTCTTCGCTCTGAGCAATCTTCCATCCGCGCTGTTTAATATTTCCCTGCTTTCTTTATGGAGGACTTCATCGAAAACGACCAATCCCATACTGATGGTGACATGCCGGCACTCGTGTTCCGGGTCGAAATCGAACACATGCTCTTCGATTTCTCTCCTGATTTTCTCCGCGGCTTGAAGAATGCCGCTGCCGGTGGTTTTGGTCAGGAGCAGCGCAAATTCATCACCCCCGTATCGGAAAAGCACATCGCGGGAAAATATATTTTTTGCAATAATCTCGACGACCTGCTGGAGGACACTATCTCCGGCCAAATGGCCGCAGGTATCGTTGATATTTTTAAAGCGGTCGATATCGATCATCGCCAGCCCGAAATTCATGTCGCTTTCCCGGCCCGGACCAAGCCGGGCTTTATGGTCCAGGAAGTTCATCGCCCGGCGCACCTCAATTTCAAAATACTCGTCAAAGAATCTCCTGTTGTATGCGCCCGTCAACCCGTCCCGATCCGCAAGATGCTTGAGGTGCTCATTCAGGGCTTCGATCTCCATGGTTCTTTCGTTAACCTTGCGATCCAGGTTAACGGTCAGTTCTTCCAACGCCGTGGATACATTCACGAATCTGTCGAGGAGCGTGTACGCCATGGCAAGCACGAGAAAGAAAAACGAATACTCGCTGATGTAAATAAAGGAATACACCTGCATGGCCACCAGGGTATCATTCGCCATGACGATGTAATAGATGATTTGGCTGGCCAGGATCAGCAGCAAAGGCTTATCCCTGGTCTCCCGGTAATTTCGGACGAGAAGATAAAAGAGATACCCGTTTATAATAGCCGCCGACAATATCTCGACTTGGTACACCAGCCCGACTTCGCCCTCGTAATAGGTGATGCGGGGAAAGTTCGACAATTCGATATTCTTCACGGCCGGATTGGCCGCCGTCAGAGAGAGTTCCGGACTTACGAACAACAAGATGAGGAAAACGGCCGATAACCAGGCGATGGAAAACTGAATTATTCGATTGCCTTTTTGACGGGTGAAAACGCTTACGAACCAGGTCCAGCATATGTATATGGCAATTCCAGCGTCAAGCTGAAGCCTTTGCCAGAACACACCGTCGGGAACCGAGGAGGAATTGTAGAGACCGGCGGCGAACACATCATAAAATCCGAAACTGAAACATAAAAAGGTAAACGGAAGATACTCTCTGATTTGCGGCCTTTTAACGGAAAGATACAAATAAAAAAAGCCTACGCAGAAATTCACCAACGCCATGGCGATGCAGGGAATGGAGAGCGGATGCATGTCTTGCCTCTCTATCCGGAAGCTTCTCAGAGAAATCCGTCGGCATTGGGATATGCCAACGGGACAGCCTTGGGTCGAGGCGCCCAACCGGCATTTGGGCGATATTATCCATGATGAAGTCCTGCAACCCGACCCAATCTCCCGCAAAGCGCCCTGCCGGTGGATTAAGCGGGAAAAGGCGGCATAAACGCGTCCTTTCTTTCTTGACGGGTTTCCACGCTCCCGCGCAGCTACTATTATATATCCCCAAAAACCTTTGTCCCGTAATCATCGGTCATCCGTTCGTTTTCAAATTGTAAAACGTGCGCGGAAATCACGGAAAAGAGCCGATGACACCGAAGAGGCGGAAGTTTTTTTCATTTGCTCTTCCGTGCCTTCGCCTTTTTTCTGCGACTCCTTTAGAACCGCATCCCAATCCAATAGGGAGTCGCGAGCGTCGCCAGCAGCCCCCAGACGGAACCCAGCACGGCGCCGGCGATGACGTCGCGCGGATAATGCGCGCCAACGTACATGCGGGTAAAACCAACCAGAATCGCAACCGCATACAGCGCGGCGATTCCCCACGCCCCGGGCGAAAACCGGAAGCTGAGCAAAGCCGCCAGGAAAAATATCTGCGCCGTGTGGCCGCTGGGGAAGGACCGGCCCGGCTCCCGCCAGCCGATCACTTTCGTCCCCTCCAGATCGAGGAAGGGACGGGTCCGGTCCGTCAGCGCCTTGAGGGTTTCCACCACCAGCCACAGGGTGAGCGTGCCGAGGATGATTTCAAAAGCCAAGCCGAGGTTGTTCCAGAGAATAAGCAGGAATGCGGCGATCAATGCCGTTAACATATTCCCAAGCTGGGTGGCCACTCCCATGAAGCGGTCCAGCCACTTGGGATGGGCCTGCAAATTAATGAGTAAAAACAACCGGGTATCCAGGCGCTGACCGGCCGATCCGATCAGGGACAACGTCAACAGCGCAAACAGGCCAAGCAGGAGGACCAGCTCCCAATGGGTCCGGAGAGCCGTCGCGAGAGACGCCCGCGCCCCGCCCGGCAGCCGGATCAGGAACAGGATCAAACCGGCCGCCAGGAGCACCAGGAAAACAGGGCGCCGGCGACGGGCATTCCAAAAGGAGGCGCGGGGTTCCGCGGGCGGCGGAGGCGCGGCTCCGGGAGCGCGGTTATCCATCGGCGGTCCGCCCGGGATTTTTTATGCCTTTTGTGGCGCGCCTTCCCGTTAGTTTTGCGCCGGCCATGACCGCCAGGGCGCGCCGGTGGATATGGACGGATAACGAGCCCCGTCCCATCAGAATGCCGTCCGAAATTACGGGCATCTGCGGTTTGGAGACAATCCGCACCCGCTTGGCGCGGTAGTGCAGGATGCCGGCATCCTCGTCCAGGCCTCCGCGGGAGAGCACGGCGTACGAGATCATGTTCAGTTTGCTCATGTCCGAAAAAGTGAAGACGTCCAGGCGGCCGTCCTGGAAGGACACATTCGGGGAGATCCGGAAATGCGGCCCGAGATACGGCATGTTGGCAACCACCATCATGTGCGCGGACCTTTCGGGCTGGGTGCGCCCGTCAAGCGTTACGCGCAGGCGGGAAGGGGTGGCCGAGACGAACTTGGAGAAAAACTCCCCTAGCTTGGCCAGGCTGCCGTGCCCGATATCATCCGCCATCGGGTACACATCCGAGAGAAGTCCCAGCGCCGCGGCTTCCAGAAACCAGTGGCGGTACCGCCCGCTGTGCACCCGCCCCGCATCGATCTTCAGCCGGCGGCCCCGGCGCAGCAGGGCGACCGATTTTTGGATATTCCCCGTTATTCCCAGATTGAACGCGACGTTGTTGCGCGTGCCGGTGGGGATGATGCCGAGGGTCGCATCCGTTCCGATCATGGCCCCCACCACGCCCTCGATCGTCCCGTCGCCGCCCGCGGCCACGATCAGCTTGATTCCCGACCGGATGGCGCGACGGACGACGTGCTCGAGCCGGCTGCCGGGATGCACGACATGTACTTCCGGCAAAATATGCCGTTTCTGCATTTCCAGGAGAATGTCGGTCAGTTGTTGCGGGGATTCTCCCGATTGCCCGGAACCGGGATTAAAGATCAGGCACGCCCGGACCGGACGGCGGAGGATTGTTTTCATTTTGCGGGATAGATGCAATGGCATGGTGTTCCCTGCACGGGCCGGCTGATACCCGCCGGGGAATTGATACATCCTGCTGCCGTCCGCCGTATGCGCGAAAGGAGCCGGAGGCGCGCCTGCCGGGAAGATTACTCCCGCACTCCAAGCCACCCGGCGGCGAGACCGGGTGGCATAAGGTTATGCGGTTTGGCATGCAGGCGCCGACATGCGCTCCGATATCCTTGAATTAATCGTCGAAGCGCCAACTGTTCGCCATCCTTCGGAGTTTCAGGCGGCCTTAACCGCCGCGGACGCGCGATCCAGCTGTTTGACAAGCTGATCCTGGCCAAGATGCTTGAGTTCCCCGGCCTTCTCGCGGACGCTGTCTTTAACCGTCTGGGTTTCTGAACGAACCTGCGCCAGCGTATTTTGCATCGTGTCGGTCACCTGATCCCGCAATTGGATCCCCTTCAACCGAATTTGGTCGCGAGTCTGTTTCCCGGATTGGGGCGCAAGCAGGATCATCGCGGCCGCTCCGGCCAGGCCGCCGATCAGCATCCCCAAAAAGACGTTCCGGATATTGTACAAGCCGTTCCCGTGCTCTTCCATATGGTTGCTCATTTTGCCATCTCCTTGATGGAACGATCCGATGATTTTCCGCGGTCGGCGCAGGGCGTGATCGGAATTTCCACTGACCGGTCTATCCGCCACGTCCCCCGCCACTGTTAATTGTGGCCTCCCCGTTCAGGCCGGTTTGCTTCCCGCGTTCCGCGGAATGATCCGGCCCGCTTCCGGTTTATGAAATCGCGTGCTGATCGGTGGTCGTGGTGTGGGTGACGCCCTCCACCGGCCCGCGCGGGCGGGAGAAGATCACCCAGATGATTTTCGCCAGCGCATAGGCGATCAGGGCACACACCACCACCGCGATCAGCGAGGAAATCTCCAGCACCATGCCGCCCGCGACCGGAGTGCCTGTCAGCCCCTGGAAGGGCCACAGGAACAGGTCGGTGAAACCGTAAATGAACGCGGCGATCGGGCTGGCCGCGTTGGCTCCCAGCGCC
>JAFGCU010000028.1 GCA_016932475.1 Anaerolineales bacterium | reverse complement strand
TGCGTCGGGTCTTCGACGAGCACCAGGCAAAGGAGAAACTGGTTCCAAGTCCAGATGGCCATGAGGATCCCGAGCGACGAGATCGGCGGACGCGCGAGCGGGACGTGGATCTGCCAGAACAGGTCCCAGGCGGTCGCGCCATCGACGCGGGCCGCCTCCGAGATCTCGGGTGGCATGTTGACGAAGTGGGCCCGCATCCAGAAGACGGCAAAGGGCATGTACAAGGCGATCAGCGGGAGCACGATCGCCAGCCGGGTATTGTAGATCCCCATCGCCCGCTCCAGGAAGTAGATCGGGATGATGATCCCCGCAAACGGGAGCGTGAGCCCGAAGACAAACAGGAAGAGGAGCACGCGCGCGCCGGGGATCTTCAGGAGGCCGATGGCGTACCCGGCCATCGTCGAAATGACCAGGGCTGCGGGCACGACGGCGAGGACTATGAAAAGGCTTGACGCAATGAGCTTGGGCATCTCCGCCTGGTTCCACGCCGTCACGAAGTTGATCCACTGCGGGTTCGCGGGCCATTCGAACCCGCTGGGCACGGTCCCCGACGGATGCAGCGCGGTCATGAAGATGCTGATGAAGGGCAGGATCGTGAAGGCCATCAGCACCAGGAGGAGGGTCCGGCCCGCCCAGAGTTCGCCGCGCGCGACCTTCATTGCTTTATCTCCTTGGTGAGGAATTGGATCGGGATAATGACCAGGACTACGAGGGCCATGAGCATGACGGCCAGAGCGGACGCCGGGCCGATGGCCCGCTGGGTGAACCCCAAGATGTAGATTTGAACCCCGGGGACCGACGTCGAGCTGCCCGGCCCGCCGGCGGTTGTGACCCAGATGATGTCAAACGCGGCGAGCGCGGCGACCACCGTGACGGTCAGGCACACGCCGATCTCGTATCGAAGAAGCGGGACGGTGATCGCCATAAACTCCTTGAACCAGCCGGCGCCATCGATCCTCGCGGATTCATACAGGGACGGGTCGACTTTCGACATGCCGGTCAACAGCAGGACGATGCAGAATCCCAGCAGCACCCAGATGCCGACCATGCCGACGGCCGGGAGCGCCGTGTCGAAATCTCCCAGCCAGGCGCGGGTGAGCATGCCGAGCCCGAAGGCCTTGAGAATTTGGTTGATCAAACCCGGGAGGGCCAGCAGCCAGCCCCAGATGATGCCGGCCGCGACAAGCGGGATGACCTGGGGCAGGAACAGAACGGTCCGGGCAATCTCGCCGAGCCGTCCGGTCGCCACGCGGTGGATCACGCTCGCGACGACGAGTCCGAGCCCCACCGGAATTACGCTGAACCACAGAACCAGCAAGAACGCGTTGATGACCGTCCCGATCAGGTTGGGAGCCTGGAAAATACTCGCGTAGTTCTTCAACCCGACCCAGGTTGCGGGACTGACGCCGTTCCACTTGAAAAACGAATACTGGATGGTCGATAGGAAGGGCACGATCACGAAGACCACATACATGGTCAGCGCGGGCAGGACGAAAAGCCAGCCGACAACATCCTCCCGGCGGATCTTCCAGGGTCGGAAGATCCGCCGGGAGATTTCGGCCGCGGGGTGACGGTTGTCTGACGTCACTGCAGATTCCACTATCGGTTGGATACGCATAGGCATCGTCATCACGCGGCCCTCATCCACTACCTACTGAGACAGTTCCCGCAGATACTCTTCCTGGACGGCTTTTAAGAGCCCGGCAGCGTCCTGCTTGCCGCCGACCATCTTCTGGAGCTCGGGTGTCCAGCCTTGCGCGAAGATCGCGCTCGTGGCATTGGCGATGAAGTCCATCGCGCCGCTTAATTTGGGCCCTGCGGCAAGCGTATCGACGGTGACCGAGCCGGCTTTAACGGTCGGCATCTTGGCATCCGCCGGCCCGCCGGGGTTCGACCCCATTCCATCGACGTTGATCTGCCGGGCCGCGTCATTCCTGCCGGCCCAGTCGAAGAAGAACGCGGCGCAATCCGCATGCTTGGCCTTGGCGGCGATGCCGTAGGTCAGCGGAGCGGACATGGCGGCGTACCCTCCGCCCTCCACAGCGGGCGGCATCAGGAAGAACCCGACGTTGCCGGGCATGGCCGCATCGTAGCCGCCGTTCTGCCAGTCGCCGTTGAAGGTGAAGACACCCTCGCCCTTCCCGAACCGGTCGGCGGCGTCCGTGTATTCGATGGCGTTGATGTCGGGCGGGAAGTAGCCTTTCTCGATCCAGTCCTGAAGATGCTGCGCCGCTGTCAGGTTGGTCGGCGTATCGATCGTCGCGCCAGCCTTCTGGAAGATCCAGTCGTTGATCGGTTCGACCGCGCCGTAGGCGGCCATCAGGTTCTGAAGCGGGAACGCAAGCCCCATGCCGCTCTTGGCGCTGCCCCACTCCATAATCGGTTGGAGCCCGGCCGCTTTGGCCTTGGCGAACAGGTCCTCGAGCTCGGCAACCGTCTTGGGCGGCTCGGTCATGCCGATCTGCGCGGCGAGCTTCTTGTTGTAGAAAATGCCGGTCATGCTGTAGTTGAGACCCATGGCATACAGCGTGCCGGAACCGCGGACCCAGTCTGCATCCAACCGGTTCTGGTTCAGCTGCGGCACCGGCCATTTATCCCAGCCGAATGTCGTCGCGTATGTGTCCATGTCCAACAGGAGGCCGTCCTGCGCGAACGAGGTCATCGTCGGCAGCCGGATCAGATCGGGCGGGTTGTCGCTTGCGAGCAGCAGCGGTGTCGTGGTGATGAGGTTCGCGAACTGCTCCATGGTGATGTCCCAGGTGACATTCGGGAACTGCTTCGTGAACTCCTCGGTCAGCTTGGTGGGCATATCCCAGCCGGTCTCGAAGACAACTTTCATCACGATCGGATCCGTCCCGCAGTTCGGGAGCGCGGCTGCCGGATCCTCCGTCGGCTCCGCGCCCTGCGCCGCTGTGGCGACAACCGCTTTGGTGGGAGCCTGCGTTGGGGGTACATCCGTTGCGGCAGGACCGCAGGCGCTAAAGAGCATCGTAAAACCGGCCAACATACCGACCAGTGCAAGATTTTTCTTTTGATGAGCCATGTCCTTCTCCTCTGGAAAAGTTGAATGGTGCGGCGGAATTATGGAAAATGGATTGGGCTTGCCGCCAAAGTGGATAGCGCCAAAATCATTCGAGGAGAACAATCAGGAGAAATCACCAAGTGGATTTCCGAGGTCCTTCTGGTATACTTTCCCTGATAGTTGCCGGCAGATCGGTAAGGCGCTATCCCCGGGGTAGCTCGCCGCTCGCGAGCTACCCCAAGCTTTTTTGGCTAATCATGCATGCTTCCTCCTTGGATTTCCCTCCTTAGATCGATTCCCGGAGAACAAGCGGGATCGGCAATTTTAAAATCCTGGATGCGGGTTTCCATCGCGGCTGCTTGATCATCTTCACCAATTGCCGCCCCGCCTTCATGCCCATTTCATAATGGGGCAGTTTCATGGTCGTCAGCGGGGGGTGAACGCTTTCCGATATGAGGGTGAAGTCGTCAAACCCGATGATGGCCAGCTGTTGCGGGATTTTTTTATTCATTTGCCGGGCCGCATCGTATGCCCCCATCGCGACACGGTCGTTGAAGCAAAACAAGGCATCCATTTCCGGATGGATGGCCAATAGTTGCTTTGCGCCATCGTATCCGGTTTTTGCATTTCCGTCCTCGCCATAGTAAATTCTATCGGCCTCAAACGGCTTGCCGTGATCCGACAGCGCTTTCCGGAACCCCTGCTCCCGCAGCTCCGTGGCGGGGACATGTTCCGTCGTATTGATCATCCCAACGCAGGAATACCCCCTTTTTATCAGCTCTTCCGTGGCCGTAACCCCCCCCATGAAATCATCCGGAATAAGGGAAGAAAACAATTTGCCGGTATCCTGGCAGTTCAGCAGGACACACGGGATTTCCTGCAGCAGATCCGGTGCGCGGATCACCTTGTGGCGCATGGTGGCATAGATGATTCCCTCAATCTGACGGCTCAGCAGCACGTCGATCTGTTTGATTTCATTTTTCTCCTCCCCCCCGGAGTCCATCATCATGAGCAATTTGCCGCTCTCGCGCAATGCATCCAGCACACCCAAAATCATTTCTCCGGCGAATGGGGTGACGGAAACCTCGTCGGTAATCAACCCGATCACGTGCGATTGGCGGGTACGAAGGTTTTGCGCAATCACATTCGGGCGGTACCCCAATTGCTTTATCGCCTTGCGGACAGCTTGATTCGTTTTCTCGGAAATATTCGCCTTGGGCGCCTTATTGATAATGAGGGAAACGGTCGTCTGGGAAACCCCGGACAACTTGGCGACATCCTTCATGGTCGGAATTTTTTTGGTTTTAGTCATACGTATTACTAATACGTATTATACAATGATCAAAACACCTGTCAAGACGGGGTTTGATGCCATCCCGTGATGCATGCCACGCGAATGTGCGGTTTTCCGGGAGAATCCAAGTCCAGGTTTCAGCGGAAATCAGATCATTAACATCCGATATAGGATAATCTCGGCATCCTGTTGGATTACTCCGCTTAAAAACACAGTGTCAGAAAAGCGACGGATTGCAGGTTCGGCAGGAGACCATAAGAAGGACGAGCTATATCAATAGAAAGGATGCCAATGAGGTAGCTTGCCAGGTTTTCCGAAGTTAAGCCGGGATTCGTCCTCGCGGCGAAACCGCCGCCGCTCCCGATCAGGAATCTATCCGGAACGCCCTCTTGCTTTTAATCCATCGGATCAGTTACTCGCCGACCTTACCGCTCAATCCCGCCCGGGTTGTATCGGACCGGAAAAAATGACCATGTTGGCATACTGAGTGGTATCGCCGGTCCGAATCAACCCGATTGCGCCTGGAACACGTTTTTTTAAGTTCTCGTGGGTTTCGTAGCGGAGTGGAATAGGCGCAGCGGCTTTGGCCAAAGCCTGACGCACGCCGGGAGGATTGACCTTGAGAAATTCCCGAGCCATGATTATTTCACCGATTTCGAAGTTCGCTCGGACAGCCTGGAAAACCTGCAAAACCGTCGGCACGCCGTCCACCAAGGAAATATCCACTGTTTCGATCGCGGGCCAATACGGAAAACCGCGATCGGCGATTACCAGCAAGTTGGTGTGCCGAACGCGCGAGAGCAGAAAATTTATCTGGGGATTAATGATCCCATGGACAATCATGGAGCTGGCCTCCTTGTTTTTCCGTCATAATTCCCGGATGCCTGTGGTCCGGCGTCACCCCGCTCATGGTTTCGCGCAAGAGAACGGCTCATTCCCCCCCCCAAAAAAAAGGTTGCCGCGTACACAGCCAACCGGGTATCAGAGCCATTGGCTGTTTCCGCCCTTCTTTAACCGCTCTACGACCGCGCGCACTTCCTGTTCCCGCTTCTTGGCACAAACGAGCAGGGCATCTTCCGAATCCACGATCACAATATCTTGTACTCCAATGGTGGCAACCAGCCGCTTCCCGCCGAAGACAA
Organism: Anaerolineales bacterium; assembly: GCA_016932475.1. GTDB lineage: Bacteria > Chloroflexota > Anaerolineae > Anaerolineales > RBG-16-64-43 > JAFGKK01. Next base: position 4,225 of record JAFGCU010000028.1, on the reverse strand, counting down.
ACGTATTGCGGGTATCGATCTCCTGGTGAGGACCGATAAAGATATTCCCGTCCGGATCCGGGGAGAAAAGCTCCGCCAGGCTTGCCCAGTTACCCACATCCGTCCAGCCCATCTCGACCGGTATGACCACCACATCCGCGGCATGTTCCATCACCCCGTAATCGATCGTCCATTCGGCCACCCTGTTCCAGGCATGGACCAATACAGCCCGATAGTCCCCTCTTCCCAGCGCGGCCTCCACTTCCATCAACCGGTTATAAAGGTCGGGCATTTGGTTCTGGAATTCTTCCAGGATACGATCCACACGCCAGACAAACATGCCGCTGTTCCATGAATACTCGCCGCTGGAGGCCATCTTTCGGGCCGCATCCAAGGCCGGCTTTTCGATGAAACGTTGCACACGGTAAATCGGAAAATTATCGGCTTGGCCCAGGCACTCCCCCTGATGAATATAGCCAAAACCTGTCGAAGGGGAAGCTGGTTTAATTCCCAAGGTCACCAGGTGCCCTTCGTTGGCCGCCGAACGGGCGGTTTCCAACACCCGGCGGAATTGCTCCGTGCCGGTGATGTAGTGGTCGGCCGTTAACACCGCCATAATGGCTTCGGGGTCCTTTTTTCGAAGGTGTATGGCGGCCAGCCCAACGGCAGGCGCCGTGCCACGACCAGCCGGCTCTCGAATGATGTTGGCTTGGGGCAGCTCCGGCGATTGGGAGGACAGCAACGCGCCCTGATCTTCCCGAGTGACCGCATAAATTTGTTCCGGCTTAAAAAGCGGCGCCAGTCGATCGACCGCATGCTGGAACATGGTGCGCTCCCCCACCAAGTGAAGCGACTGTTTGGAACGGTTGCGGCGGCTCAAGGGCCACAACCGGGTGCCGCTGCCTCCCGCGAGGATCACCGCATCATACATACAACACTCCTGGTTTACCCCGGCGTCCAACACCCTAGAAGCCCCGCAAATCAACGCTTTGCCTCTTGGGCAGTCCTTCTTTGGGAGTCCGTTTCAGGACCACATATTGAATACCATGCGCTTCACAAAAGGTGCGCTTATCGGGTTTATCGCCGTCTTCGTTCACGGCATAGATATCCGGTTGGATCCGGGCGATCTCCGGTTCGCCGTCCATCCAGCCGGTTCCGGATGAGATCAACGCTTGTTTGACAAACCGGATGGATTGCACGATGTACCGGCGTTCCTCCTGCGGAAACATGGGATGGCCCGCCCCCTTCAAGAGTTGCACATTCCGGTTTGATCCCACAATCACATATAGATCCCCCAATCCGGACACTTCCTCGAAAAAACGCACATGACCCGAATGAAACCAGTCGTAGCACCCGGTCACAACCACCTTCCGGCGGCGGGACCGGTCTTCCGAAGATTTGTTTTTGCGCTTTGAAAATTTTTTCAGAATCCCGTTCTTCACCACCAGATATTTCATCCCGCGGGAAGCGCAAAAGAAGCGCTTTCGGGGATTGTCCTCGCTTTCCTTTACCACCCACGTGCCGGATGCCCCCTCACCTTGCGCGGGAAGACTGTCCCGATCCGCCCATTGGTCGACAAGGTGAATCCGGCTGACGGAACGGATCGCCTGCAGCAGGTACATCCGCTCTTCCAGAGAGAATTTGGGGGAAACCCCGTCCAGCTTGCGCACCAGGCCGTCGGACCACAGGAACACATGCAACTCACCCTGCCTGGCGGCTTCCTCCAGGAAACGGTAATCCGAGGACCTCGGATCGTCAAAACCGCCCGACACCATCGCCTTTGCCATGTACTTTCCATCCTTCAGCCGCCGATTTTTATTTTTACCTGAAACGCTCCCGGCACCGGTTCCGCCGATACCACATACAAGTACCCGCCGCCGCAACCGGAATACATCGCCCCGGCATACCGGTTTTGGTAATATTCCAGGAGCGCCGTCAGGTCCAAGTTGATCGACGGATGCCGGACCGTATCGGGAAGGATTTTTTCCCAGCACGCCATGCATACGTTCATCGACGCCCCCAACGCGTGGATGTCGCGGGCGAGGATCGCTTCGAAACAATCCTTGCCGGACCGGCCCAGGCGCGCAATCCATTCCGGATCCAGGTGCTTTTCCCCCAGCGGGGAATATCCGGGCGGCCGCTGCGCCACCGGCACCATGTGGATCACTCCTTCCAACCAGCTTCCAATCCGGGGGTCGTTGCAGGATTCGACATGGACGGGGAAAAACCCTCCCGCATGCGCATGATCGTAATCCAACCGGTTGACGCCGGGGTAAACAAGACCCGCCATATCCTGCGAGCCGGACGGCTCCGATTTATCCCGGTTCTCCTCCGCGTATAACTCGCGCATCAATTCCGCCGGATCGCGGTTTGGAAGAACGCCGTTCCACAGCCGCTTCGCCACTTCGCGCGTGCTCGTGGCCATCCCGCAACGATCCAGGTAGCGGATGGTGGGTTCGAGCGCCACCACAACCATCGAACCCGGCGGTTCCGGATTGAGCCGCGAGATGAAAGGCTGATCGATCCATCCTCCGGCGAACGCCATGCGATAGGGGATTGGACTGACGGCATCCGTGATTTCGATCCCTTGCGATTCGGTCATGAGATCATCCTGGCGCAAACCCGAATTAACTTCCTGCGGCGGGAAAGGACTAGTACACTTCCCTGACGGTAGGCCTGCCTGCCTTGCGGTCCTGGAATTGCGCCTCGATCCAGGCGTACGTTTTCCGGAGCCCGTCGCCGAACGGCGTGGCGGGTTCCCAGTCCAGCACCTGCCGGATAAACGTGTTGTCGCTGTTCCGCCCGGCCACGCCGCGCGGCGCGGTCGGGTCGTATTTTCGCTTCAGTGTGACCCCGCCGATCTCCTCCGCCATGTCCACCAATTCATTAATGGAGAGCAATTCGCCGGAACCGAGGTTAATCGGGGTCGCGGTCAGGCGGTCGCAATGCATGATCAGGTCGATTCCCTTAACGCAATCGTCTATGTACATGAAACTCCGCGTTTGCGTCCCATCCCCCCAGATCACAATTTCATGCTTCCCGGATTCCTTCGCCTCGATCACCTTCCGGCAGATGGCCGCCGGCGCTTTTTCCCGCCCACCGTCCCAGGTGCCCAGCGGGCCGTACACATTGTGGAACCGGGCAATATGCGTTTCCAGCCCGCGCTCGGCCGTGTATTCCTGGCAGAACATTTCCGACATCAACTTTTCCCATCCGTAGCCCCGTTCCGCCATCGCCGGATAGGCGTCGGATTCCTTCAGGGCGCGCACGTGCGGGTCCTGCTGCAGCGTGACGTTATAGGCGCAGGCCGAAGAGGAAAAGAAATAGCGGGCCGCTCCCGCACGATAGGCCGCTTCCAGCAGATGCGTATTGACCAGGATGCTGCGCAGGCATTCCACCCGGAAGCGCTCGATAAACCCCATTCCGCCCATATCCGCCGCCAGATTGAAGACCTCCACGGCGCCTTCCACGGCGCGGATGCAGTTATCCTTCTCGCTCAGGTCCATCGACAGGCATTCCACGCCGGGCACTCGCTGGTACCAGTGAGGCAGGGGCTTCCGGTCAACGGCGCGGATGCGGGTGAACCCTTGATCGTGGAAGTAGCGCGTCAACGCTCCGGCAATAAATCCGCCGGCGCCGGCGATGACAATCCGGTCATCCTTGCGCAGAACATCGAGGGCTGTCTTGTTCTTGGTGGCGTTCATGGGATGGCTCCTTAATGGATTCGATCGTTTCGGGGTATGCCGCCCTTAAGAAATCGGCTGCGGGGGGATAACGATCCGCCCGGCATCCAGCACGTATTTCTTTCCATACACCCGGACCGTCACCGCCGGGCCGCTGACAACCCGGAATTCCGCTCCCTTGCCGTCCATCCGAACTTCGAGGATGGCGCCTCGATAGCGGACCCGGAAACGGTACGATTTCCACCTTGCCGGAAGCGCGGGCCGGAACCCCAGCACATCGCCGTCGGTGCGCATGCCGCCAAAGCCGAAAATCATGCTGGCCCACACGCCCGCGGCGGAGGTCACGTGCAGGCCCTGGTCGGTGTTGCGGTTGTAGTTGTCCAGGTCCAATCGCGCGCCATAGCGGAAGAAGCCGTAGGCTTCGTCCAGTTTGCCCAGCTCGACCGCCAGAATGGCATGCAAGGAAGGCGATAGCGATGATTCGTGAATCGTCCGGGCTTCATAAAATTCATAGTTCGCGCGCTTCGCTTCCGTTGAGTAATCCTGGCTGTAGAAATACATCA
>JAFGCU010000027.1 GCA_016932475.1 Anaerolineales bacterium | reverse complement strand
GCTGGGAGAAGGGAGGGTTGAGGCAATCCGCGTCTCATTTTCACTGCCTATCTACTTTGCTTTTCCCGCAGGAGAAATTATCCGCTTTCGCCTGCCCTCGGCCGTTGGCCAAGGGCGGGATGATGAAAACCCCGCGGCTTTGCCCCCCGCTGCGCGAGGGCAGGCGCGTTGTTCGTGGATTTTGTGCACCTTGATACCGCGCAACTTGCCCCGCTTTCTACATCTGCTCCAGATGAAAAAGCGGGGCTTGCTGCGCGGTCATTCATTAATCCGGCATTCTTCGCGTCTTTGCGCCCCTGGCCCAGCCCGACCAGGGCGGGCTTCGCGTTTAGGTTTTTCATCTCCGAATAATTTGTGATTAAGCCGCTTCCCCGTCCCGCACATACACCCTCGGCATCCGCGCGCTGATCCCGGTGATCACCTCGTAGTTGATCGTCCCCCAGCGTTCGGCCACTTCCTCCACCCGGATCTCCTCATGGCCCTGCTTCCCGATCAGGACGACCTCGCTGCCCAGCGAAGCGTCCTCGGGCAGTTGGATCATGCACTGATCCATGCACACCCGTCCGATCACCGGCGTGCGCCGCCCGTTCAGCAGCACCGTGTTCGGGCGGTTGCGCCGCCAGCCGTCGGCGTACCCGACCGGAATGACTCCCACGGTTTCCTCCCCCGCCGTGTGATACTCCATCCCGTAGCTCACGCCCCAACCGGGCGGTAGAACCTTGCACGAGACCAGACGCGCTTTCCACGAGAGGGCGGGGCGGAACGCCGCCGGCAGACGGACCTGCGGCGAGGGATGCACGCCGTAGATCGCCACCCCGGCCCGGACGAGGTTGTAGCGCGCCTGAGGGAAGGCCAGGGTCGCAGCGGAATTCGCGGTGTGTATCCAGGCAGGCCGGATCCCGCTCTCCTGCAGCGCCTGCAGCGTGGATGCGAATTTCACAAGCTGCTCGTGCGTCGGCGCCGGATTTTCCTCGTCGGCGCAGGCCAGGTGGGTGAACACCCCTTCCAGATGCATGGAAGGCATGCCGGTAATTATCCGGGCCAGCGCGAGAGTCTGTTCCCCCGGCAACGTGCCCAGCCGGCCCATCCCCGAATCCACTTTCAGATGCACTTGGACCGAACGTCCGAGCGCCGCCGCGCGCTTGGAATACAGCTCGGCGCTCTCGAGGCAGTACACCGTCAGAGAAAGCCCGGCGGCGATGGCCTCGTCGGCCTCCTGCGCGGTGACCATTCCCAGCACCAGGACCGGCACGGAGATCCCCGCCTCGCGCAGGACGATCGCTTCCTCCGCGCACGAGACGGCCAGCCAGGAAGCCCCGGCGGCCAGCGCCGCGCGCGAGACTTCCACCGCGCCGTGCCCGTATCCGTTGGCCTTCACCACCGCCATGACCGGGACTCCGGCGATTGCGCGGAGGTTTTTAATATTGTCCTCGACCGCGGACAGGTTTATCTCGATCCAGATGAAGATGGGTGATTTAAGCAAATCCGTATCTCCCGGCGGTTCCACAGTCCCGCCGCCCCTTTTTATAAACGAAATTATTTCCAATTGCAACGCATTAAAGTATGCCCTTCAAGCCGACTTGCCTGCGCTCGCCCTCCGAACACGAATAGCCCACGGATTCCCCGTCCGGGCACGGAAAATGCAACAGGAACCGATAACCGAATAAGACCGTCTGGGTGATAATCGGGACGGATACCGGAAAAAACCGGAATTCACTGCCCATGCCCAGCCGCCGTACCCAAAAAGATGGGCCGTTATATAATAAAGCGGTGCAGCTTGGGGCGGTGGCGGAACTGGCAAACGCTGGGGACTTAAAATCCCCCGGGGTAATCCCCCTTGTGGGTTCAACTCCCACCCGCCCCACAAGGGAACCAAAGACAACCCGGAGGATCCATGCTTTGCACAGGCCGGACGGTCTCTGGAAAAAAAGGAGAGGTGCTATGAAAAAGTCGTTTCCCAACCGTATCGTGGCGTCGACCATCATGGCGTGTCTGCTTGTCGGATGCGCACTGCCGATGGCGTCCACACCGACGCAATTCGTCTTCCCGACGCCCAACCTGACCATGACGGCGCTGTTCCAGATTCCCCCAACGAATACCGTCGCCCCGCAGGCGACGGCCACCCAGGCTGTGCCGACCTCCAGCACCCCCTCAGCCACGCTCTCGCCAACCGCGCCCAATTGCACCAACCTGGCGCAGTTCGTCAGCGAAACCTTTCCGGATCTGACCTACATTGCTCCGGGGACCGCCTTTACCAAAACCTGGACGCTCAAGAATGCCGGTACCTGCACCTGGGGCGCCGGTTACGCGCTGGTTTTCGACAGCGGCGACCAGATGGGCGGCCCGGCTTCCGTGCCGATGACGGCCAGCGTACCCCCGGGCGCGGTCTATAACTTCACTGTCAATCTGAAGGCTCCCGCCACCCTCGGCCAGTACCAGGGCTTCTGGAAACTCCAGAGTCCACAAGGTGTCCGCTTTGGGACTGATGCCTCCGGCAAGGCGTTCTGGGTGAAAATCACAACCGCTGTGCTCGCCCCGGCCTGCGCCGCACAGACCAAACGGCCCGAATCCTACGGCGGCATCATCGAAGCCTATTACACCTCAACTCCGCCGACGATCGACGCCGTGCTCACCGACTGGGACAGCCCGCTGATCGACGACGTGCCGTACGATGTCTGGGGCGATACCGACAATGACGCGCGTTTCACCCTCAAGTGGGACCACGACAACCTTTACCTGGCGGTAAAAGTCGTGGACGATAATTTTTACCAGTCCACCAGCGGGGGAGAGGATTTGTTCAAGGGCGACAGCGTCGAGATCCTCCTCGATAAGGACCTCAAAGGGGATTACTGCTCCACCGTGATGTCTTCCGACGATTACCAGGTGGGGATTTCCCCGGGAGATTTGATCGGCACCCAGGGGCCGTCGGTCTGGATGTGGTATCCGTTGGATAAAAAGGGGTATAAGATTGTTGCGATCGCTTCGGTCATGACCATCGCTCCGGATACGAACGGGTACATTATCGAGGCGGCGATCCCATGGAGCACCTTCGGCGGCGCGCCGGCCGGGTCCGAATATTACGGCTTTGCCTTATCGGTTTCCGACAACGATGAATCCGGCCAGCAACAGCAGGGGATGATCTCCACCGCGCCCAAGCGGACGATCTTCTCCAACCCGATGCTTTGGGGAACCCTGCAGATCGAAATCCAGACCGGCCCGTAATCGTCATCGAGCGACGCCAAAAGAGGCGGACACCGTTCCGCCTCTTTTTTTTTAAAATACCCATATAATAAGGGCGGCCGAATTCGCCTTGAGCGGGTCCGGCCGGGACGCCGGGGAGGTTCCATGGATACGAAAAAGCTGCTTCCGCTGGGTATGACGGGCGCCGTCGCAATGATCCTTGGGGGGTGCAGCCTTCTGCCGTCAGAACCGACCCGGTTTCAATTTCCCACGCCCAATTGGACGATGTCGAAGCTGTTCGAGGTTCCGACCTCGAAGCCCCGGACCACTCCGGCCGGGGCGAATTCCACGCTGCCCGCGGCGACGGTCTCGCCCACCGCTCTGAATTGCATCAATTCGGCCGAGCTCGCCGGAGAAACGGTGCCCAACGGGACTTTCATGAGTCCGGGATCGGCGTTCATGAAAACCTGGACACTGAAGAATACGGGAACCTGCATGTGGGGGAAAAGCTATGCCCTGGTGTTCGACCGCGGCGACAAGATGGGAGGCGCCGATACGATCCCGCTCACGGCGAGCGTGCCTCCGGGCGCGGTCTACACCTTCGCGGTTAATCTGGTCTCACCGGCCGCCGACGGGGAGTACACAGGCTATTGGAAAATCCAGACTCCGCAGCAGGCCCGTTTCGGAATCGAGCCGGACGGATTGACCGCGTTCGTGGTGAGCATTAAAGTCACCCGGGCGCCGGTGTGCGCGGCCCAGGACCGGCGCCCGGCGGAAAACGGAACCGCAGTCCGGGCGACCTATGCCGCCAGTCCGCCGGTTCTGGATTCGAAGCTTTTGGAATGGGAAAGCCCGCTGCCGCATCCCGTGCCGCACATTGCGCTCGGAGAAACGGCGAACGGCGCCCGGCTTGAGGTGCGCTGGGATTACAAATACCTGTATCTGGCGGTCCTTGTGACGGATTCCGTCTTCGCGCAGGAAACCAGCGGTGCGGCGAACCTGCTGCAGGGGGATGCCGTGGAGCTTTTGCTGGATATGGACCTGCGCGGGGATTACTGCGATTCGATCATGAGCGGCGACGATTATCAGCTCGGCATTTCCCCCGGCTATCTGCCGGATCCCAGCCTGCAGAGTCCGGCGGCGTATCTGTTCTACCCGCTCGGGAAGAAGGGTCCGCAGGAAATCGGCGTTTCCGCCGCGCTCACCTCCGCCCCCGACACGCAGAGCTGGATTCTCGAAGCGAAAATCCCGTGGTCCCTGTTCGGTGTTTCGCCGGCCGGGGGCGAGTCTTACGGGTTTGTCTTTTCGGTCGCGGATAACGATCAGTTCGGATCCATCCATCAGGACGGCATGATCTCAACCTCGCCGCGGCGGACCGCGCCGCCCAACCCCATGCTGTGGGGGACTCTCCAGATCATCGCCGGATAAGAATAGACAGGATTGACAGGTTTTATTGATTAAATAGGTACTGGTCAGTCCGTCGATCGTCATACAAGCGCCTTCCCCCGCGCCTGCCCTCCGAGCGATGAGCGCCGGCGGTTTCCCGGTGCGAAGTTATCGCGAGCGGGGGACGAATCCCGGCTCGCTTCTGGTTCATGAGCCGGGATGAATGCAAGGCGGGGGTGAACTTGGCCGGCGTCCATGAATCGCGAAAATCACTGGACCCCAGCCTCGAGCACGCCGGGGTGACGGACGAGAACGAGCAGGCCGGGGTGACGGACGAGAACGAGCACGCCGGCGTGACGGACGGAACCCAGCAGGCTGGAAAAAGTGAACGGATCCCACGGATTTCCCAAAAATCGATTATTTGGTGTTTTCGGCTATCCTCGGCGTTTCGGTGTACGTATTTTCCGGCCTGAGCAGTTATTTGTTTTATCGTATACAAAATCCTGCAAATCCTGAGAAAACCTTGTCATTAAAAAAGCACCGAAGCCAGTTCGTCGCGGTATTGGCGCGTCAGCGGGTCGTCCTCGCCGAGGATTTCCAGCGCCGCGAGGAAAACCTTGCGGGCGTCGTCGTTCCGGTAGTGTTTATCGCGTCGCAGTAGTTCGAGCAGGCCGTCGAGCGCGGCGGGATAGTTGCCGCGCGCGAGCAGCCGGGCGGTCTGCAGGTAGCCGGCCTCCAATACGTTCCCCGGTTGATCGGCGCTGGATTCCACTTCCGAAAGCAACGCCGCCAGCGGCCGAAGTCGTTCCGCCGCGGAGGATTCCGCCCCCGTGGGAAATCGGTCGAGGATTTCCAGCGCCGGGGAGCCCTTGCCCTCGCGTAAAAGCGCCTTGACCAGGCACATCGCGGCGGGGCTGTTACCCGGGTCCAGTTCGAGCGCACGGCGCGCGGCTTGCTCCGCTTCGTCCCAGCGCCGCGCGGTCAGCAGCCCTTGTGCTTCAGACAGGGCTTGGTCGGCTGGGCCGGGCGCAATCCCGCGCAAGAACTTGCGGACTTCGCTTTCCGGCTGCGCGCCGACCATCTCCCCGGCGATTTTTCCGTCGCGGAAGGATTTAAGCATCGGGATGCTTTGCACCCCGAACCGCGCGGCCAAGCCCGGGTTCTCATCGATATTTACCTTGGCGAGGCGGAAGGTGCCCGCCGCTTCGGCTGCCAATTTTTCCAGTGTCGGGCTCAATATCCGGCAGGGCATGCACCAGGGCGCCCAGAAATCCACAACCACCGGCGTGGTCGAGGAATATTGGATCACCGCCTGGTCGAAATCGGCCTCCGCCACTTCCAGAATGTCCGCTCTCATATTGTCACCTCCCGATGCGCCGTGACCGCGGCGCCGCCGTCAATCCGCATCGTCGTCAGCCGCGCGCGCCGGCTGGTCCACGCGCAGAAGTTCTCCGTGCACATTCACGATCGCCCGGAAGCCCATCATGCCCATCCACATCCGGGTCTCTTCCGGCAGTCCGTGGCGGAAGATCTCCTCCGCGTAGGCCTCCGGATGAGTGAGGCTTTGCTGCAGAACCGCCCGGGAGAAGATGTCTTCCTGGCCGGTCATCTTGGCCGCCTGCTCGGCCAGCTCGCGTTCATGGCCGCGGATCTGCTCCCACAGCCAGTGCAGGACGGCTTCGTCCAATTCCCGGGCGCGGATGTGGCGCCGGAATCCGGCATCGTCGAGGACGTAAAACGGCTCGTTGCCGACGCGCGCGGCCGTGAGTTGCCGCCCGTCCTCGGAAAAAATCAAGCCCAAAAACAGCGGTTCCGTCATTGTCCTCCCACCGTACATTACCATATCTGTGATTAACGATCCATCAGAGGAACTTCCGGCCGATCAATTCCTTTTCCAGTTCCTGCGCGGAAGTAAAGCGGACGGCGCTCCAGCCGAGGGTTTGCGCGGCGGTGATGTTGGCGGGCGAGTCATCGATGAACAGCAGAGTCTCCTTCTGCAGGCCGGTCCGCTCGAGGAACAACTCGAAAATACGCGGATCGGGTTTGCAGATTCCCGCTTCCCCCGAAATCAGCACCCCGGCGAGCAGGCGGAGGAAAGGATATTTTTGCCGCAGAACGCGGTATTTCTCCGCCGATGTGTTGCTCAATCCGTATTGCGGAATCGCCGCCTGCCGCAGACGCGACAGGAGATCCGCCATCCCGGGAATCGGCCCGCGGACTGTCTCCTCCCAGCGGGTGTCGAAGGCGCGGATCCATTCGGCGTAATGCGGAAAACGAGCGCACCGTTCCCGCACGGCTTCGGCGAAGGGTTGTCCCTGGTCCATAGCCGCGTTCCAGCCGAAGAAGTCGATCTCCGCCAGGAACCGTTCCATGGCTTCGGTGTCGCCGTCGAAAAAATGGCGGAACAGGTGGCGGGGATCCCAATCGAAGAGCACTCCCCCGAAATCAAAAACCGGGATTTGCGGCCCTTCCTCCGGCGAGATCCTGATCGCGGAATTATTTTTACCCATAGGCGCGAAATTGTATCACCGGTCTTTCGGTGAATCCATAATAACTTGGCGTTCTTTCCGGCTGTGCGGTGAGAAATGTCTTCTGGCGGGGGGAATTACCAATGCACGTTCACCAGCGTTCCCACCGACGCAAAGTAAAACATCCACTCCGCGTCCGGGGTGTACATATTAATGCACCCGTGGCTCATCGGGGTGCCGAAGTTGTGGTGCCAATAGGTGCCGTGGATCGAATACCCCTGATAGAAGTACATCGTATATGGGACGTTGGTCAGGTAATAGCCCGGACCGGCCATCGTGGTGTATCGCAGTTTGACGTAGATCCGGAAGCGGCCGAGCACGGTCGGGTGGGCGGCGGTTCCGGTGGATACGATGAACGTCCGGATCGGTGTGCTGCCCTCGTAGGCGGTCAGCGATTGCGAGGAGATGTCGACGTCGATCCAGCGTTCGCCGCCCGCCCCCGGAATGATGTAAGCGTCCGGGATCGGGGTGTTGGTGGGCGGCGGGGTGTTGGTCGCCGTGTAGGTCGGCGTGGGCGTGAAGGTGGAGGTGAAGGTCGGCGTAAAGGAGGCGGTGATCGATGGCGTGAAAGACGGGGTGAAGGTCGGCGGGATCGCGCTGACCTCGCGCACGACCCGCGCCACCACAGGGACTTCCTGGGCGTAGGTGACTACGCCGGCGAACGCCGTCACCGACAACGCCAGCAGGCAGGAGATCGAAACAAGCGCCGCGGCCCAACGCCAGCCCTTGCCGCGGAAAACGCCTTTGCGGTCTTCCGGAGCGGAAGCGGGCCTGGTTTTCTTATCCTGCTTGGCGGATTTTCCGTTTGCGGTGATTGCGCCGGGAGCGGTTGTCGCTCCGGCCCCCAGCCCGGCAAGAATTTCCTCCGGGGAGGGCAGGGCGGCGCCCATTGGGGCGGCGGGAGCGCCCTGTAGTTCGTGCGCAAGCTCCGCCAGCGCCTGGCGCGCGCTTTCACTGTCGGGATGGATTTTCAGAAGGTGGTTCAGATAGGGCGCCCGGTTCCGGGGCGGGACGGCGGCCGCCAGGAGAAGCCAGGCTTCTTCCGCCTGGGGATCCAGGCGCACGGCGCGCAACGCTTGCTCGCCGGCTTCCGCAAGCCGTCCCTGGGCCAGCGCGTCGATCCCGAGTCCGAGCGCTTGTTTGAGGCCCATGCGGTCAGGCGCGTCGGAAGTCATGGCGCGGCCGTCCCGGTGAGCGGTTCGCTCCGCGTAAAGCACAGGATGCCGTCGGCGACGCCCTGCGCGGCCAGGTCGGCATGCTGAGTCAGGAAATTGCGGTCCAGGTACAGGAAGCCCATCTCGATGATCGCGGCCGGGGTCTCCTCCGAGACTTCGCTGAAGCTGTGATAGCCGGTCATGTCCCAGGTGACGCTGCCCGGATGATTGTTCAGGCCGGTGCGGGCGGCGTAGCGGTTTGTCAGGCAGGCGGCCAGTGTTTGCGAGGCTTCGGCCGAGGTTCCGGCTTGGGACGCGGCCACCTTGAAGCCCGTTGCGTTGTTGTCGATGAAATGGCACGAATCGGTGTGCAGGGATACCAGCGCCATGGCCTTGTAGCCGTTCAGGCGCGGGTCGTATTCCTCGAGCAGATCGACGATGTATCCCTGCCGTTCGAGGAGGGTCTTGACCCGCACCGCGATGTCCTCGTTGATCGAAAGCTCGGTCAGTCCGTCGTCGCACACGGCGCCCACATCGTTCCCGGAATGCCCGGCGACGATCCCGATCGGCAGCTTGAAGGGCGAGATCGGCCCCAATCCGCCCGGGGTGGGGTTGATCACGCCGGCGAAGGACGCGCGGATCGAATCCGGCGAGAGGGTCGACGGGGCAAAGGTGATGAAAGCCGTTGCCAGCGCGGCGCCCAGGCCGGTCGTCCACAGGTAAAACCGGGTTCGGCTGCGCCGGGGGGCGGCCGCCGGACGGATGGGATTCATGCCACTATATTAACCGAATTGCCGCCCTTTGCAAGACAGGCTCTTTCCCCTCCGGATACGCTGTTTGGTTGCGAGATCCTTGCCAGCATATTCTGGTTTCGGATTTTGTCGAGTGCGCCCGGCGAAAGCGGAGCCGTGAGTCCGCAATCCTGTGCGGGCGGGGGCAGACCGACGCGGTCTTAAGACCGCGTCGGTCTGCCCCCGCCTTGGACCTGGAGCCGCGGCTTTTTTCATGTTCCGTGATGTCACCTCGGAAGTTATCGTCGAAAGCAAATTCAGGTATAGTTGGATGTGCGCCGTTTGGCACTTTCGGTAAAAACCCTGTATTTTTGGAGAGTTTTCCATGAACATCCCTTCCGATAAATTCTACCTGGGCAAGCAGTTTGATCTGAAGACCTCGAAGCTCTCGGATCAGCCGGTGTTCTACGACCCGTCCGATCTCACCACCCACGGCGTGATCGTGGGGATGACCGGATCCGGAAAGACCGGCCTCGGGATCGGATTTCTGGAAGAGGCTGCGCTTAACGGGATCCCGGCGCTGATTATCGATCCCAAGGGGGATCTGACCAATCTGCTTCTGCACTTCCCCGGCCTCGCCGCTTCCGATTTCGAACCGTGGGTGGATGCCGAAGCGGCCAAGCGCGAAGGCAAAACCGCCGGCCAGGCCGCCGCGGATGCCGCCGCTTCCTGGAAGAAGGGACTGGACGAGTGGGGAATTGCGCCCCAGCGCATGGAAGCGCTGCAGAAGTCGGTGAAATATTCGATCTACACCCCCGGCTCCGAATCCGGGCTCCCGGTCAGCATCCTCGCCTCGCTCGAAGCCCCCGATGTGCCGTGGGAGGCCAACCGTGAGGTTCTACGGGAAAAAATCGCCGGTACCGTCACCGCCATTCTCGGCCTGGTCGGCTTCGACGATATTGATCCGCTCCGCTCGCGCGAACATATCCTGCTTTCGAATCTTTTGGAAAATGCGTGGAGCCGCGGGCAAAGCCTGGATCTGGAGGGTTTGATCCTCCAAACCCAAAACCCCCCGATCGCCAAGCTCGGCGTGTTTGATGTCGAGAGTTTCTTCCCGGCCAAAGACCGCCAGGCGCTGGCTATGCGGCTTAACAGCGTCCTCGCCTCGCCGTCGTTCCAGACCTGGGTGGAAGGACAGCCGTTGGATATGGAGGGCCTTTTATACGCGCCGGATGGAAAGCCGCGGCACAGCGTGTTTTATATCGCCCACCTCACGGATGCCGAGCGCATGTTCTTCGTCACCCTGTTGCTTTCCGCCGCCGAGGCGTGGATGCGCACGCGCAAAGGCTCCTCCGGATTGCGCGCGCTCCTCTACTTCGACGAAGTATTCGGCTACCTGCCGCCGGTCGCGAATCCGCCGGCCAAGCAGGTGATTATTCGCATGCTTAAGCAGGCGCGCGCTTTCGGGTTCGGACTGCTCCTGGCCACCCAAAACCCGGTCGATATCGATTACAAGGCGCTTTCCAATGCCGGCACCTGGTGCATCGGCAAGCTGCAGACCGATCAGGATAAGCAGCGCCTGCTGGATGGGCTGGAAACGCCCGGCGTGAACCGCGCGGAGTACGACAAGATCATCTCGCGGCTTGGCAAGCGCGTGTTCCTGCTCCACAACACGCACGCCAAGGGGCCGGTGATCTTCCAGACCCGCTGGGCGATGAACTACCTGGCCGGCCCGCTGACCCGTGCGCAAATCCCGGCGCTGAACAAACTGGTCGGCGCCGTGCTGCCGAAGAACGCGGGCGGCGCGCGCAAACCGTCTGCCGCCGCCGCAATGGCGGTGGCCCCTTCGGCTGTGGTTTCCGCGACCCGGCCGGGGATTCCACCCGGGATTGCGGAATTCTTCCTGCCGCAGAATAGATCTCTGGCCCAGGCCTGCCAATCCGCCGGACGGCCGGCGGCCGCGGAGGCCAAGAGCTTCTACCGCCCCGCGCTCCTGGCGCAGGCCAAGGTGCGTTTCCTCGAACGCAAGTATGGAGTCGATCAACAGGTGGCGAAAACGGCGCTGGTGATCGCTCCGGACCCGCGCGGTGTTGTCCGCTGGCAGGATTATCTCTCCGCCGCGATGGATGAGGCGTCGCTCCACAAGACCCCTGTGGCCGGCGCGGATTTTACCGCGCTGGAGCCGCCGCTTAATGATGGAAAAACGCTCAAGGGGCTGGCAAAAGATTTCCAGGATTGGGTGTACCACGAGAGTTCCCTGAAGGTTCCGGCCGTCTCCGGCAGGGGCGCGGCCGGGCCCCAGGCGGCCATCGATAAAAAACTGGATACCCTGCGGCAGAAGCTGGCGCGTGAGGAGCGCGAGTTGGAGCAGGATAAAACCGAAATGCCCCATCGAACGATCGAGGAAGTGGGTACCGCTGCGGATACCATCTTCGGCATGCTTACCGGCCGCAGCCGCCGCCTGACCACCTCGCTCACCAAACGGCGGATGACTTCGAAAGCCGCCGGTGAGGTCGAGGAATCCAAACAGGCGATCAGTCAGCTCAAGGCGGACATCGCCGCCTTGGAGCAGGAAAAGGCCGGCTTGGTCGGGGAAGGCCGGCAGGCGGCCAGCGGACCGGCGGAAGTCACCCTTACTCCGGCCAAGAAGGATATCTATGTCGAGGTGTTCGGCGTCGCCTGGGTTCCGTTCTACAAACTCGGGGACGGGACGGAGCTGATCGGATATTCGGCGTGATGGGAAAACCCTTATACCGCAAAGGCGCAAAGGACGCCAAGCTTTTTTGAATTTCCTTTGCGTCTTTGTGACTTTGTGGCGATATGCCGAAGCCTCCCAAGATTCTCTCCTCGGAAAATCGTTTCTCCGGCCGGGCATTCGGCGTCCGCGTCGACCAAATCCGGCTGGCGGACGGCCGCGAGACGGCGCTCGAGATCGTCGAGCACGCCGGCTCGGTTGCGATTGTGCCCCTCGCCGAAGGCGGCGGAATCTGGTTTGTGCGCCAGTACCGCCACGCGGCCGGGCGTGACCTCCTGGAACTGCCGGCCGGGACTCTCAACCCCGGCGAAGCCCCCGAAGCCTGCGCCGGCCGCGAATTGCGCGAGGAGATCGGTATGCGCGCGGGACGGCTGACCGCGCTGGGCGGTTTCTTCCTCGCACCCGGGTACGCCACCGAATACATGTGCGTCTTCCTGGCCGAAGGCCTGGACGCCGATCCGCTCCCCGCGGACGCGGACGAAGAACTGTTTCCGGAACTTCTCACGAAATCCAATGTCCATGAACTGCTCGAAACCGGCGCGATCGAGGACGGCAAAACGATCGCGGCGTTGGCGATCGCGTTCCGGAGGTTTCGCGGGTAAAGGAAATTGAATTCAGACGAAAGCGCACAAAGAGAACAAGGAAATTCTTACAAAAAATTAATTGCTCAGCCGGCGCTCGTCATGCCGGCGCCTGCCCCCGCGCCTGCCCTCCGAGCGATGAGCGCCGGCGGTTTCCCGGTGCGAAGTTCTCGCGAGCGGCGGACGCATCCCGGCTCGCTTCTGGTTCATGACCCGGGATGAATGCAAAGCGGGAGTGGACTTGGCCGGCATCCATTGGATCGCCCTTGCGTACCCCCTCGGTCTATGGGAATAATATGCCGCCCCGGTTCGCAGACCGGGGCGGTGTTTACTACCCGCCTTCATAGTCATTCACGCAGGATTCTGGTAATATCCATCCGGGCAGCGGGATTTTTTCCGAAGGAAGGATGGCGTATTGGCCAAATCCGGCAACCTCCGAAACCGGCCGTCGATGATCCTGTTCGCATCCGGAAAGGGGGTCGCCCCGCGCATGCGGTCGGCCCTCGAGGCCGCCGGCTTCCGCGTCGAAACCGGCACCCAGAAAGCCTTCATGAGAAAAAAACCGGCGGCCCGGCGGACAAGGGCGGCCGGCGCGCCGGACCAATCCACCCCGCCCGGCGCTGAGATGGAACGCGCCGCCCCGTACCCGTTGCTGCACGATCTTCACAGCCGGCCCAAAACCATATCCACGATGTTGAAAACCTGCGCCGGTCTCTCCCCCGCGGTCCAGTTCGCCGGCTTGGCATTGTACGATCCTCCCCGCTCCGAGTGCATCCGCTATCAATGTTTCGGCCCCCATGCGCGCCTGTTGCCGGAGCGGATGCCGTGGGACCGGTTTCCGGTGTTGCGGGCGGCGTATGAAAAGCAGCGCGCA
This sequence comes from Anaerolineales bacterium, assembly GCA_016932475.1. Taxonomy (GTDB): domain Bacteria; phylum Chloroflexota; class Anaerolineae; order Anaerolineales; family RBG-16-64-43; genus JAFGKK01. The sequence continues at coordinate 93,187 of JAFGCU010000027.1, read as the reverse complement.
GTCTACGTCACGGACACATCCTGCCTCCTGGAGCAATCCCGGCCGGATCGAATGCCGCGCGGCGGCTGTCTGGCGATACCGCTTTTGGAGAAGGACCCGGTCGGGGTGCTGATCCTTTCCCACGAGCGGGGGGAGGTGCTTTCGGCTCCGGGCTACAGCATGATGTTCTCGATGGCGCGGGCGATGGAGACGGTTCTTGAAAACGCCATCCTCGTCAACCGTCTGCGCATGTCCGAAAGCCGCTACCGCAGTATTCTTCTCGCGGCCCCTTTTCTGATCGGCCTTCTGGATTCGCGCGGGACGGTGCTGGAGGTCAATCCCAAGGCGGTGCGCGAATTACGGCGTCAGGGAATCTCGGTGCGCCAGGTGATCGGCCTGAACCTTCTGGAATTCCCGGGCACACCGGAGGAATTCCGCGGCCTGATCTCCGAAGGACTGCAGACGGGAGAGGGGGTCAGCCGGGAAAAAATTAGCGTTCCCCTCCCGCGCGGGGTGGAAGTCTTCCGCCTGCACGCCTTCCCGCTTCGCGGTCGCGGGCTCCCGGACAAGGAACTCCTGGTCATCGGGGAGATGATCACCCATTATCAGCAGATCCTGGACGACGCCGAACGGACGGAACGGCTGGCGGCGATCGGCCGCGTGGCGGCCTCGCTGGCGCATGAGGTCAACAATCCGCTGCAGGCGCTCCGTTCGCATTTGGAGCTGATCCGTTCCTACCCGCTCAGCGAGGACGAGCGCGAGCAGTCCTTCCGCATTCTCGAGCGCGAGGTGGAGCGCCTGGATGAAACCACCCGCCGGGTTCTGGGGTTCGCCCGCCCGGCGCCGGACATCCTCCAGCCGGTTTCCATCACCGGGCTGCTTGAGCAGGCGCTGGCCTTGAGCAAGAATTCGTTGCGCAACCAACGCGTGGAAATCGTCACCGCCTTCCCGGAGGATCTTCCGCCGGTGCTGGCGGCGGCCGGCCAGCTGATCCAGGTCTTTCTAAACATCATTCTGAACGCCCTTCACGCGATGAAGGGCAAAGGCCGTCTGGAAATCCGGGTCCGTTCGCTGGAGGACCGGGCGGAGGTCACCTTTGTCAACGACGGCCCGCCCATTCCATCCGAATATCTGGCACGGATATTCGATCCGTTCTTCACCACCCGACCGGAAGGGACCGGGCTGGGGTTGAGCATCTCGCACGCCATCCTGCAGCGGCATCACGGCACCATTCACGCCGGCAACCTGCCGCACCGCAAAGGCGTGGAGTTCATCATCACCCTGCCGTTTGCCGCCGCCACTTCCTAGAAAGGGGAATTCCATGGACCCGTCCGCCACTCCGCCCCTCCTGCCCGAAGCGCGCATTCTGATCGTCGATGACGACGCGAATGTGCTTCTGGCCATGAGCCGGGCGCTTAAACTCAAAGGTTACTCGTATGTGGATGAAGCCCACAGCGGTTTGGAGGCTGTGGAAAAGCTTACCCGCATGCCGTACGACCTGATGATGCTGGATATCCGCATGCCGGATATGGACGGCATGGCGGTCCTGCAGAAGGCCCAGCAGCTCCGGCCGAATCTTCTGGTAATCATCCTGACCGGTCATGCCGCGATGGAGAGCGCGCTCACATCCCTGAAATCCGGGATGGTGGTGGATTATCTGCTCAAGCCGGCTTCCCTGGATCAGGTGGAGGCAGCCGTACGCAAGGCGCTGCGCAAGCGGCTCAGCGAAATGCAGCAGCGCCACTCGCTCGAGACGGCGATCGCCGCACTGGAACAGCTCAAGACCGACGCTCCAGTGCCGCAGGGCGGCGCGATCCCGCTGGCGCTTGAACGGTTCCTGTACGCCGGTCCCGTCTCCCTGGACCGCGACAACCGCCAGGCCATCCTCAAGTGGGAGGGCAAGATCCACACGGCGATTCTGACCGCCAGCGAGGAAAACATCCTGGCGCTCCTGATGTCGCGCCCGGGAGATGTCTTCTCTTCGCGCCGGATTGCGCGCGAAGCGTTGAACTACGAATTGAGTGAGAACGAAGCCAAGAGCATCGTCCATCCCCATATCGTCCGCCTGCGCCGAAAGATCGAGCAGGATTCCAAGCACCCCGGCCTGATCCGGACCGTGCGGGGCAAGGGCTATACCATGTCGCTGGAGGAAAGTCCCGAAAAATTCCCGCCGCAGGCTTGAACCCGGACAGCCGTCCCTTTTTTCATCTTTGGTCGGAATAACCGGCTATTTTCGCGTTTTCCCTATGTTTTCCACATTAATCAATATTTCTTGACTCAGCCTAAAACCCATGGTATCATCTTTCTCATCCAATTAGCACTCTCGTCGATAGAGTGCTAAGGGAGCGGGAAGGTGCAAAAGCTAACAGAACGGCAGGAATTCCTCCTGGGATTAATCGTCCGGGAGTATGTCGAATCGGTCCAGCCGGTCGGTTCAAAGACCTTGGTGGATCATTATCGATTAAATTTCAGCTCGGCGACAACCCGCAACGATATGCAGACGCTAACCGAGGAGGGGTATCTTCGCCAGCCGCACACATCGGCCGGGCGGGTTCCTACCGAGGAAGGCTACCGCTATTTTGTGCAGCGTTTGCTGGGCGAAACCGAACTCCCGCCTGCCGAAAAGCGAACGATCAGCCATCAGTTTTTCCAGGCGCGCGGCGACGTGGATCAATGGATGCGCCTGGCGGCGGCTATCCTGGCGCGGCATTCCAGCGCCGCTTCGCTGGTGACGGCACCCGCCGCGGACAGGTCGGTTTTCCGCCAGCTGCAGCTGATCTCCATTAAGGGGCAGCAGGCGCTTCTGGTGCTGGTACTGCAGGGCGGGCGGGTTCAGCAGCAGTTCATCACTCTCGAGGAACCGCTTTCCCAGGAAGATCTGTCCAAGGCGGCCGAGCAGATCAACGCCCGGTTTGATGGAGTGGATGCCGAGACGATCGAAGCCGCGCTGGCAACGGCCGCGCCGCTGGCGCGGGTGGTCCTCGGCATGGTCGCCGAACTGATGCACCGGGAGGATTTCGTCGCCACCGCCGAGATGGTTCACGACGGCCTGGCCAACGTGCTGAAAACCCCCGAATTCGCCGATCCCGATCTGGTCAGCCGGACGCTGCACATCCTCGAGGAGCAGAGCCTGCTGGGGGAATTCCTCTCCCGCGCGCTGGGCTCCGAAGTCGGCGGCGTGCAGGTGGTGATCGGCGGCGAAGGGGATTGGGAGGAACTGCGGGATTGCTCGATGGTGATCGCCCGCTACGGGACTCCCGGCCTCGCCACGGGGACGCTGGGCGTGATCGGCCCGATGCGGATGGCTTACGGGCGGACGATCTCCGCCGTGCGTTATGTTTCTTCGCTGATGAGCGATCTGGTTTCGGAAACGCTCAGCGGTTGATCTTTTCCAGTTTGTCAGGCTGAGCGCTGCCCTCGCGAAGCATCTCGTTTGGCTCGGGATAGCCAGCCCCGGCTCCGCCTTGCGGGCCAGGGGCGCTCGGAGTGACATGGAAAAAAAAGGAAAACATAAGAGGATTATGACTGATACGCGAAAGCAAGCACACGATGAATCCATGCCGGAACCACCGGCCGCCGGGGATGCGGAATCCTCCGCGGATCCTGAAGCGCTGCGCGCGGAACTCGAGCAGGCCCGCGCCCAGGCGGACGAATATCTGGACGGCTGGAAACGGACCCAGGCCGAACTCGTAAATTATCGCAAGCGGGTCGAGCGTGACGCCGCCGAGGCGAGAATTTCCGCCGCGGGCCAGGCCTCCGCGCGCTGGTTCGCGGTTCTGGATGATTTCGAACGCGCGCTCAAGGAGCGCTCCACAGCCCAGAACCTCGCCCAATGGGCGGACGGCGTGGAACTGATCTACCGCAAGGGGGTCGCCGCAATCGAAGCGGAAGGCATCACGCCGATCGAGCCCGCGCCCGGAACGGTTTTTGACCCGAACGTGCACGAAGCCCTTTCGCGGGAAATGTGCGCGGACCGGGGGGACGGGGAAATATTGGAAGTCGTCCACCGCGGGTACCGGATGGGGGAGCGCGTGCTCCGTCCGGCGCAGGTCCGGGTGGCGTGCAAACCCGAATCCAACTCGCAGTAGAGCCGCGGCATTCCGCGGCCTCCGCAGATACTGCAAATCAGAAAGCCTGAATAAGGAGAAGCTGTCATGGGCAAAATTATCGGCATCGATCTCGGAACCACCAACTCGGTTGTCGCGGTGATGGAAGCCGGCGACCCCAAGGTCATCCCCGCGGCGGAGGGTTCGCCGCTGGTGCCGTCGGTGGTGGCCGTCAACCCGAAGACCGGCGAGCGCCTGGTCGGGCAGCTGGCGCGGCGGCAGGCGGTGGTTAATCCGGAAAACACCATCTTCTCGATCAAGCGCTTCATGGGCCGCAAGTTCAACGACCCCGAGGTGCAGAAGGCCCTCGCCCTCGTCCCGTTCAAGGTCTCGGCCGCCGCCAACGGCGATATCCGTGTCCATATGGGCGGGAAGGATTACTCCGCGCCGGAAATTTCGGCGATGATCCTGGCCAAACTTAAGGCTGACGCGGAAGCCTACCTCGGCCAATCCGTGACCCAGGCGGTGATCACCGTCCCCGCCTACTTCAATGATTCGCAGCGCCAGGCGACCAAAGACGCCGGCCAGATTGCGGGTTTGGAAGTGATGCGGATCATCAACGAGCCGACGGCCTCCTCGCTCGCTTACGGGATGGATAAAAAGAAGGACGAAACCATCGCGGTTTACGACCTCGGCGGCGGTACGTTCGACATTTCCATCCTCGATGTGGGCGACGGTGTGTTCGAGGTCAAATCCACCAACGGCGACACGTTCCTCGGCGGAGACGATTTCGACCAGCGCGTGATCGGCTGGATCGCCGACGAGTTCCTCAAGTCCGAAGGCATTGACCTGCGCAAGGACCGCCAGGCGCTGCAGCGGCTCAAGGAAGCCGCGGAAAAAGCCAAGATCGAACTCTCGACCGTGATGCAGAGCGAGATCAACCTGCCGTTCATCACCGCCGACGCATCCGGGCCGAAACATCTGACGATGACCCTTTCCCGCGCCAAGCTCGAACAGCTCACCAGCGACCTGATCGACCGCTCCATCCGCCCGGTGACCCAGGCGATGGAAGACGCGCACCTCAAGCCGGCGGACATCAACGAAGTCGTGCTGGTGGGCGGCATGACCCGCATGCCCGCCGTCCAGGAGGCGGTGAAAAAGATTTTCCAGCGCGAACCGCACAAAGGCGTCAATCCCGACGAGGTCGTGGCGGTCGGCGCGGCGATCCAGGCCGGCGTGCTCGGCGGCGAGGTCAAGGACATCCTGCTCCTGGACGTCACCCCGCTGACCCTCAGCGTGGAAACGCTGGGCGGCGTGGCCACTCCGCTGATCGAGCGGAACACCACCATCCCAGCCCGCAAGAGCCAGGTCTTTTCCACCGCCGCGGACATGCAGACGAGCGTGGAGATTAATGTGGTGCAGGGCGAACGCCCGATGGCCGGGGACAACAAATCCCTGGGCAAGTTCATCCTCGACGGCATCCCGCCCGCGCCGCGCGGCATCCCGCAGGTCGAAGTCACTTTTGATATCGATGCGGACGGCATCCTCAAGGTGACCGCCCAGGACAAGGCCACCAGCCGCTCGCAGCACATCACCATCCAGCCGTCCTCCGGCCTGGCCAAGGACGAGGTGGAGCGCATGACCCGCGAGGCGGATATCCACCGCGACGAGGACCGCCTGCGCAAGGAAGAGATCGAGGTCCGTAATGCGGCCGACAGCGCGATCTACTCCGCGGAAAAACACCTGCGTGAACTGGGCGACAAGGTTCCCGCGAACGTGCGCGACGACGTCAACAGCAAGGTCACGGCGCTGCGCGGCGTGCTGCAGGGCAAGGATCTTGCCGTCATCAAAAAGGCATCCGAGGATCTTGCCCGGGCGCTGCAGGCCATCGGCACGGCAATGTACGGCAGCGGCGCGCAGGGCGGCCCGCAGGAGCCTCCATCCGGCGAGGCGCCCGGCGGCGGCGAGGCGCCGGGAGGGGCAGCCGGCAGCGGGGATGTGGTCGAAGGGGATTTCAAGCAGGTGTAGTCAACTTAACATTCAGGAGAAATCCTTAACCCTGCCCCCTCTCCCTGCAGCGCCCCCAAAATCCTTTTGGAAATGGGGGGGATTGCGGGGGGAGGGGCAGGGTGTTTGGTTAATATATGCCGACGAACCGCGATTACTACGAAATTCTCGGGGTGCCCCGCTCCTCGGACACCGACGCCATACGCAATGCGTACCGCAGACTGGCCAAGCAACTGCATCCGGATATCAACAAGGATCCGGCGGCGGAGGAGCGCTTTAAGGAAATAAACGAAGCGTACAGCGTGCTCTCCGACGGAGAGCGCCGGACGGCCTACGACCGCTTCGGCCATGCCGGTCTCAACGGGATGCCGTTTGGCGGCGCGGCGGGCATGGGGGATCTGAGCGAAATCTTCGAAGATTTTTTCCGCGGGTTCGGCATGGGCGGCGGACGGGGTCATCGTTCGCCCCGCCGCGGAGCCGATCTGCAGGCCGAGCTCCAGCTGACTTTTGAAGAGACGGTGGCCGGCGCGGAAAAGGAACTCGAGGTCACCCGCTCGGAAACCTGCTCCGTCTGCCGCGGGTCGCGGGCCGAGCCCGGCACCACGCCGGTCCGTTGCAATGTGTGCGGCGGCAGCGGCGAAGAACGACGCGTGCGCCAGACCTTTTTGGGTTCGATGGTGAACGTGACCACCTGCTCAAAATGCGGCGGGACGGGCGAGGTGATCGCCACCCCCTGCAAGCACTGCCGCGGGGCGGGGTTGGAACGCAAGACGCGCACACTGCGCGTCCCTGTCCCGGCCGGGGTGGATAACGGCAACCAGATCCGCCTCTCGGGCGAGGGCGAGCCCGGCTCGTTCGGCGGACCACCCGGCAATCTGTTCATCCTGATCCGCGTAAAGGAACATGAATTTTTCCGCAGGCGCAACAGCGACCTGTGGATGGAGCTCGGCATCAATTTCCAGCAGGCCGCGGTCGGCACGGATCTGCGCGTGCAAACCGCTGCCGGGGAAACGACCCTTCACATCCCCGCCGGAACCCAGCCGGGGCAGGTCTTCCGCCTGCGTGGGAAGGGAATGCCGCGTTTGCAGCAATCCGGCCGCGGTGATTTCTTCGTCGTGACCACCGTCAGCATCCCCGCCGGATTAAACGGGGAACAAAAGAGACTGCTCACCCAACTCGGCATGTCCGCCGATGCCCCCGCCCAGCCCCGCCGGCAGACCCTGATCGACTCCCTGAAAGATTTTCAAGATGAAGGCTGAACGGATCCCGCCGGCGTGGCTGGAAGCTTCGGTGCGGGTCAACGAAGAATTGGCGGAATCGGTTGCCGATGTGATGGCCCGGTTTGCTCCCAACGGCGTAACGCTCGGTTATGAGGAGATCGAACCGGATCCGGACGGCGAAGGCAAACCGCGCGGTCCATTGACCGTTCGGGCATACCTTCCCTGGGATGCGCAGCTGCAACCCCGCCGCATCGCCCTGGAAGAGGCGCTGTGGCATCTCGGCCGGATCTCGCCCATTCCAGACCCCGTCTTCCGGGAAGTGGCGGAAACGGATTGGTCGCTGGAATGGAAAAAAAACTACCGGCCCTTCCGGATCGGGAAGCGCCTGGTGATCGTCCCCTCATGGCTCGAATCGCCCGCCGCGGCGGGCGATTTGGTCCTCCGCCTCGATCCGGGGATGGCGTTCGGCACGGGAATGCATCCGACCACCCAGCTTTGCCTGGAGGCGCTGGAAGAACGCATCACCCCGGGGGCGGGGATGATCGATCTGGGCTGCGGATCCGGAATTCTGTCGATCGCCGGAGTGCTCCTCGGAGCCGGCCGGGTGGAAGGCTGGGATGTGGATCCGGAAGCGGTTCGCGTCGCGCGGGAGAATGCCGCCCTCAATGGGATTGCGTCGCGGTTCGAGGCGCGTCCGGGGACCCTCGAGGATATGCGGAAAGAGAAGCGGACCGCGCCGGTGGTTGTGGCGAATATTCTGGCCATGGTGTTGCAGACGATGCTGCGCGCCTCGCTTGCGGAAATCGTCGACCCCGGCGGTTATTTGATCCTTTCCGGGATTCTGATGGAGCAGTCGGCGGCGGTGGAATTCGCGGTCGCGGAAAGCGGTTTGCACCTGGTGGGAAAGAAAATCCGGGAAGATTGGGTTGCGTTGATTGCGTGGAAGAAATAGACGGATTATGTGGAAGGGCGGACGGTACCTGCCCTTGCAGAGCGGGCAGGTTCGGGGTGAACAGAAAACCGGTGCGGTGAAGGAGCAAGGCATCCGCCCTTCCTGTTTCCGTGAAATTCGTGGAGATAAAAAACCGCCCCGAGAGATCTCGGGGCGGTTGGTTTACGGCTGCGGGGCTTCCTCGAGGGGCGGACCATCTCCTCCGCCCTTTTTAAACCGGTAGGTGATCCGGCCGCGATCCAGGTCGTACGGGGAGAGTTCCACCTTCACGCGGTCCCCGAGGAGAATGCGGATGTAGTTCTTGCGCATTTTGCCGGAAAGATAGGCAAGCACCGTGTGGCCGCTGGAGAGCGAAACCCGAAACATGGTTCCGGGCAACGCCTCGATGATCTGGCCTTCCATTTCGATTTTTTCTTCCTGCTTTGTCATGCCCTGCTCCCGGCTACCCCCGGCTGGCGGAGGTTAATCGCCGTTATCCACCTTGCGTTCCCGCCTCTTTAATCTGCGGATGGATTTTTTCTTCTGGATGCGGCGCAATTCACTCTTGGAAACGAACCAGCGCTTCCTGCGGACCGTGCTGAGGATGCCCGAACGGGTGACCTTTTTGCGGAACCGCTTGAGCAGGCTGTCCTGGCTCTCGTTCGGACGGAGTATGACCGTTGCCATTGTATTCACCTCCTTTCCTCAACAGGGGCGATAAAAAAACCCGGCGCGTGCATGACATCGCCGAGTTTTGGATCAGGAGAAGAAGCTGGGAAAGAGAGGATCGGCGTTGAAGGATCTCCTCCGCAAGCAGTTCTCAAATCCTGCCGCCGTCGGGCGGCACCCTGCGTATGGGCTTCAGGCTCGTCCCTGGGTTTTTCCCGTGACGGAAAGGCGACCTGAAAACCGTGAGGATTATACCCCCATCCGGGGGGTTGTCAATTTTGCAGAAAAAATACGCCCCGAAAACCGGGGCGTATGGCATAAAGGACGGAATGTCCAAACCGGAGGGTTTTTGCCTTATTTACCTTCGCTTTCAGATTTGTTTTCCTTGATGTATTTTTTAACCCGTTCTTCCAGGGTATGCGCGTCGAGGTCGACGACGGAGATGATCTTGTCTTTGCCTTTCTCGCCCGCGATGATCTCGAGCGAACCCGCCCGGACTCCAAGGATGTGCGCCAGCAGTTCCAGAAGCGCCTTGTTGGCGCTTCCCTCCACGGGCGGGGCGGTCAGGCGGATCCGCAGCGTCCCGTCCGCGGAAACCCCGGTCAATTCGTTTTTCCGGGAACGGGGGGTCACGTGAACCGCCATCGCAGACCCGGTTCGTCCGTCATGAAAGCGGAATCGACGCATGCTTTCCTCCTACCCGAGCAATCCGATCAGGATGGTGGCCAGAACCTGAACGATGATGAGCAAAATAAATGGGCTGAAATCGAGCATCCCGACGGGCGGGATCACCCGCCGGATGGGCGCCAGCATCGGCTCGACGATGGATGCGATGGTCTGGCGAAAGGAGTGGAACGGCGGAAAAACCCATGTCGAAAGGATATACACAAACACCAGCAGAGTCAACAACAGGGACAGCATGTTGATGAAGTTCGCCATTCGTCACTCCGTAAAAAAGCCGTCCTTGGGGAAGGATTATATCATCGGACCGGCGGTTTTTCCGAGTTTCTGGACCGGGGACCGAATAACGCGCGCCCGATCCGGAGCATGGTCGCGCCCTCTTCGACGGCCTGCTCGAAATCATCCGACATCCCCATGGATAGTTCGCGCCAGTCGGCTTGCGGCAGATCGCGGCGCGCGCGTTCGCAGAGTTCCCGCAGGCGGCGAAAGACCGGGCGCGAGGTCTCGGGGTTTTCGGAATACGGCGCCATGGTCATCAGCCCTGCCACCGCGAGCCCGGGGAGCGGAAGGATTTCCCCCCACTCACGGATGAGCTCCGCCCACGCGGCGGGCTCGGCCGCCGGGAAGCCGAACTTCGTATCCTCGCCCGAGAGGTTGCACTCCAGCAGGATCTCAATGGTTGTGCCGGCGTCCGCAGCGAAGCGCGAGAGTTTCCGCGCCAGGGACAGGCTGTCGAGGGAATGGATCAGCGGGAAGAGGCGCGCCGCCGCTTTGGCCTTGCGGCTCTGCAGGTGGCCGATCATATGCCAGGTGATCGACGGATCGAGCGAACGGATCTTCGGCTCGGCTTCCTCGAGGTAGTTTTCTCCGAATTCGCGCAACCCGGCGGCGAAGGCCGACCGGATCGCTTCAGCCGGCTGGCCTTTGGAAACGGCGATCAGCCGGATGCCGGCGGGGTCGCGCTGCGTACGTCCGGCTGCGGCGGAGATCCGCTCCTGAATTGAGTGAAGGTTGTCCTCGATAATCGCCGGATCAGTCATCGGCATTCACCATGGATGCGGACGGCAGGCAGCAGGTCGGCGCTTTTTTACCACGGATTGCACGGACATCGTAAGGGCGGACATTGCCGACGGCATCCCGAGAAATTCCGCCAATCCTGTTTATTCTTCCATCCACATCAGCGCGGCGAACCTTCCGGTGCGGCCGTGCTCGGCGCGGTGTGAAAACCAGTCCTCGGTGTGGCAGGCGGTGCAAATGCCGGCGAGTTCGATTTTTTCGACGCCCGACCGGCTCAGGATATCCCGGTTCGCCGCCCACAGGTTCAAATGAGTCGCGTCTCCGCAGCGGCTGAGCCAAAACCCGGCCGCATCGCCGAAGGAAGCCTGCAGAGCATCCAGCACCTCGTCCCCGACGGCGTAATGATCCGGACCGATGGACGGTCCGATGCCCGCGAGGATGTCCTCCGGCCGGGAGCCGAACCGGGCGCGCATCGCCTCGACCGCGGACGCGGCTACCCCGGCAATCGTCCCCTTCCACCCGGCATGCGCCATGCCAGCCGCGCGGCGGACGGGATCGTAGAGGAGGATCGGCACGCAGTCGGCGAACCGCATGCACAGGGTGTAGAGTGCCGAGTCGGTGACCACGCCATCGGCTTGCGGCGGCGGTTCGCCCTCGCGGCGGCGTGCGGCGGCGAGGATTCGGGCCGAATGCACCTGATTCATTTCCGGGACGGTTTCGATTTTCCGGTGGAAGAGGGCAAGCGCCCGCCGGCGGTTTTCGGCAACCGCCAGAGGATCGTCGCCGACCGAGGCCCCCATGTTCAGCGATTCGTACGGTGCGCGACTCACGCCGCCGCGGCGGGTGAGGACCGCGTGGCGCACACCCGCGGCTTCGAGCGCGGGAAAGGTGAAATAGCGCAGCCCGCCCCGCTCATGAAACGTCATGCGCGGCCGGAAGGTTTACCCGCCAGGTCTTCGTCCATGCTTTCCTGGACGTACGGATACGCGAACCAGACGCTGGTAAGCCCGAACAGCGAGCCGGTGATCACCCTCAGCAGGGGGGTGCTTTCACGGAGTGGAAAATCAAGGAACGGCAGATAGCTCAATAGTTGCGTGCCGCCGTCGAGCCCCATCGGAAACACGCCGAGCAACAGCCACAGCGTCCAATGGAGCGGTTTTATCTTCCCGCGCAGGAAGTGGAATGCGATCCCGCCCAGCAGGATGAGGCTGTAGATGGCCACGTCGCGCTGGCACAGCGCGATTTTATATCCCAGGGAGGAATTACCGGTAAAGGCCCGCGCCGCCCACAGATCGTTCGGATCGATGCCCGTCACGGCGACGAATTCGTCGCGCGGGATCACCAATGCTTCCCCGAAAAGATAGAACGAACGGTAGCCCAGTTGATGGCAGGAGTAGCTGTAAATTGTGTAGATCCAGGATGCGGGCCGGGCCGCGCCGAGCTTCAGCAGCACCGGCGCCAGGAGGGCCAGGCCGAGGTAAACGGCGATGAATCCGTTGAACGCCGCCAGCCAATGCCGGGAAAACCACATCGCCATGCGGTCCGCGCTGTTCGAGAGCGCCTGAATGGGCTTGGGCACGTGGGTTTCCTTCCGGTACTGCCCGATCGCCTTGCCCAGTGCCAGTGCGCTTTTCAATTCCACCTGGGTGATCGGAACCGCCAGCCGCCGGCCGTCCAGTTCCGCCACCGGCGCGATCGCGCCGAAGGCTTCCTTCCAATCCGGTCGGGTGTCGACATCGCGAAGATCCAGTAGGTGCGGGAATTCCGCCTGTAGAGCGTCGGACCATTCCCGCGCCTGCTTCCCGGCCGGATCGTTCTTGCGGATGTATAGTATTAATCGGCTGCTCATAGTGCCGCTCCCAATTGTGCAAGGATGGATTCCATTTCCGCCGGATCCAGCGTCCCGATCTTAATCCGCCGGATCATCCCCGTTTCGTCGATGAAGAAAGTCGTCGGCAGGCCGCGCACAAGATACAGGTCGCCGACTCCTCCCGAAGGATCCAGCAGTATGCGGACCCGTTCCAGCCCGAGCGCGTCCGTAAAGGCGCGCACCGCGTCGGCCGGATCGCCGGTCTCCACGGCCAACACGGTCAGCGAGCTTGCGTGCGTCCGGGCGATACTCTCCAGGAGCGGGAGTTCCTCGCGGCACGGGCCGCACCAGGTCGCCCAAAAGTTGAGGATCACTATTTTGCCGCGCAGATCGGCCAGGGCCGCGGTCTTTCCGTCCAGGCCCGGCAGGGAAAAATCGGGTGCGGGCGCATCGACCACCGGCGCGGGCGCGGCGGTCAGCGGCGTGGTGCCCAGTGCCAATGGAGAGGCCGGCGTGGCGGCGGCGCCCGGCGCGTACCATAAAGCCGCGCCGGCTCCGGCGCCGAGCGCCATTCCAAGCAATAGCAGGCCGATGAGCTTGAAGGCGCGCATGGATTGATCCCGGCCTACAGGCCGATCTCCCAGCCCGGCAGTATTCCCGCCAGAAACGAAAGCCGGTCGGCGGCGAACAAAAGGCCGAATACGATCATCAACACCCCGGCGGCGATCGAAATGGCGTGCGCGATTTTCACCAGGCGGCAGAGCCAGCGCCCCATCCTGTCCATCAGCAGCGCGACGAGTAAAAACGGTGCGGCAAGCCCGGCGGCGTAGACGGCCAACATGAGGATGCCGTGGACGAGCGAGGCTTCGTACGCCGCGAGGGTCAGGACCGATCCGAGCACCAGCCCGATGCAGGGAGTCCACCCGGTGGCGAAGACAAATCCCATCACAATCGACGACGCCAGACCCCAGCGCGGATTGGGTTCGACGTTCGGGCGCACCCCGTATTCCAGAAAGGGAAGGTGGATCACGCCCGCCATCTGCAGCCCGAAAATCACCATCAACACGCCGCCGATCCGCGCGACCCAATCCCGGTACCCGATCAGCAGCCGTCCGGCGGCCGAGGCGGTCGCTCCCAGGGCGATGAACATCAGGCTGAACCCGAGCACGAAGGCGATGCCGTGCAGGAGGACCCGCCAGCGTTCGACCCTGGCCGGATCGCATCCCGCGGCGTGACCGGCCAGATAGGCGAGGTACCCCGGAAGGATCGGCACCACGCACGGCGACAGGAATGAGGCCACTCCTGCCAGCCAGATCCAACCAAGGGGAAAATCCGACTGCATCCGGCGGCCTACCCGACGACCTTGACCCGCGTGCCGCCCGGCATGCTTACTTCCTTGTCGCCATGTGGGTATGCCACCGCGGGAGCCGTCCAGCGGAAAATCCATTTGGCGTCCGCAGGTTTGGCGTTGACGCATCCGTGGGATTTGGGGATCCCGAAGTCGTTGTGCCAGTGGGTGGAATGAATCGCCTCCCCGTGCCCGGAAAACAGGCAGGTCCAGCCCACCCCGACCAGGTCGAAGCCGGATTCGCTGTCGCCGCCGCCCATCCGCATCCCGATCCGCTTGCGCCAGATCGGGTGTTCGCCGAGCGGCGTCGTCCATACGTCCGAATCGATCTTCTTCCCGCCGGAGGAGATGACGGCGTAATACACCTCCTGGCCGTTCTCGTACGCGCACAAGTATTGCACGTTCCGGTTCAGCGTGACGACAATCAACTTGTCGTCCACGTTCGGAGAGATCGGCGCGACCTCCTCGGCGCTGATCACGCGCAGGCCTTCGGCGCGCGCGTACATCGGCGCTCCGAGCTCGTCGAGGAAATACCAAACCTGCCCCTTGTCGTCGGTGGCGGTTTTGGTCGCCGGGAATATTGAGGAGTGATACAGCGTGGTGGGCCTGTCGCCGGGCTGAAGCATAAGGAGCGGCGCATTGTCCCTCGGCGCGATCCGCCCCTGGACCCACGGGACGGTGACTTCCACCCACGCCTTGCCCCCTGGAATTTCCGAAAGCGGAGTCTGGATCTGGAAGTCCATCGGAAACACGTACGGCGCCCACAGATAACCCTCGGGGGTTTCGAACCAGCGGTGGTTGTGCGGGCTGTACGACGGACCGCGGCCGACCACCTCGCGCAGGATCTCGACCAGGTTATCCTCGTATTTCCTTCCGACCTCGGCCGAGTCGGCATCCGGACGCGCGCGCATCGGAAGAGTCGCCAGCGCGCGCCCCAAGCGTGTCCCGGCGGGATATTTCTCCTTCCAGATATCGATCAGGTCTTCGCCGGATTGCAGCTCCAAGCCGGCGAATCCTTTCGGCCAAAGCGGGGAGCTCGCGCCCAGAGCGGCAAGTTTGAGAAAATTTCTTCGGGAAAAAGTCATTCGAGACTCCGGGGGAAAAGGATAACGTCAAGCGGGATTTTAGACAAGGGCGGTGGGAATTAGGGTTGACCCAACCCCCACCCCTCGGCGTTTTTTCCGGTAGAAAGGATTATTATTCCCCTCCCCCTTCCCTTAAGGGAAGGAGAAGGGGCACGGGGAGGGGGTTAGGTCGGCGATTCGAAGGAGAATGGGAAATGCTTTCCTACCGCAAGGAACTCTGGTTCGACGTGCCCGGCCGGCGCGCCTTCATCAACATCACCCCGCAGGTGGAGCAGGTGCTGGCGGAGAGCAGGATCCGCGAAGGCCTGGCGCTGGTCAACGCGATGCACATCACCGCCTCGGTGTTCATCAACGACGACGAATCCGGTTTGCATTCGGATTACGAGGCCTGGCTGGAAAAGCTCGCGCCGCATGAGCCGCTCTCGCACTACAACCACAACCGCACCGGCGAGGACAACGGCGATGCGCACCTCAAGCGCCAGGTGATGGGGCGCGAGGTGGTGGTGGCGGTGACGCAAGGCAAACTCGACTTCGGTCCGTGGGAACAGATATTCTACGGCGAATTCGATGGGGGCAGAAGAAAGCGGGTGTTGATAAAGATCATCGGAGAGTAACGGCATTTCGCTATAGTTCGTTATCGTCTCATTGCGGCGGGCGTCTTTTTCCGGAGAGCTCTTTCTATAGCTTAGCCGCGGAGGAAATAATGCGGGGACCGTTGCCACGCTATAATGCCGGTTGGTACATGCCGGAATCGGCCGAATGAAAGGATGGGCGCCCATGGATCTGCCTGCCATTCTGAATGACCTTCTTAGCAGCCCTTGGATCATCTTGGGTCTGGCCGCCCTCCTCTTGTTTGTTGCGTGGATTCTGGGCGGATTGCTTTCCCGGCTGGTCATCCACTTGGCGGACAGGGTTTCGTTTTCCATGCGTGTGGCCCGCTTCATCCGGTTCTCCGACCCGCGACCGATCTCCCTCTGGATCCGGCGCTTGACACGCTGGATCGTCTTTCTGCTCGGCGTCGTGTGGGCGTGGCAGCTGTGCGCCTCCAATCCGGAGATCGTCCGTTTCGTCGAGAATCTGCGAACCGCCATCCTCGGAACGTTTCAACTGCCGGTCGTAATTTTCTTTTTTGACCTGGCGCTGATCCTCCTGGCGACAATCCTCTTCGTGCGGATCTTCGGCTGGATTAAGCGCCGGTTCGAAGGGCTGGCACAAATCATCGAAAGTCAACGCGGCAAGCGTCTGGCGGGTTGGAGAATCCAAAAACTGCAACTGCTCTCCGCCCGCCAGGTCACCGAGTTCCTTTTGCTGGCAACCCGGTATTCCCGGTACGCGATTACCCTGCTTCTGGCGATGGTATACCTGATGGGAATCTTCAGCATCTTCCCGCAGACGCGCGGCATCGTATCGGAAGGGGTCAACGTGCTTGCGGAGATCCTGACTTCGGGCTGGCTGAATTTCGTGGATTACCTCCCCAATCTCTTGTCGCTGATCGTTGTCATGGTGATGACGTACTTCGGCCTGCGGCTGGTCCGCTTCTTCTTCTTGGAGATCGAGAAGGGGACGATTTCCCTGGCCGGGTTCCAACTCGAATGGGCCAAGCCGACCTATAGCATCATCCGCATCCTCATCATTGTGCTGGCCTTGATCATCGCCTTCCCCTTCCTGCCGGGCTCGTCTTCGCCCGCCTTCCAGGGAATTTCCATTTTTATCGGTGCCTTGCTCTCCCTTGGCTCCACATCGGTCGTCGGAAACATCGTCGCCGGGATCATCCTGACCTATGTCATGGCCTTTCGCGTGGGGGATCGGGTGCAGATCGGCGAGACGGTCGGCGATGTGATCGACAAGGGGCTGATCGCGACCCGCGTGCGGACGATCAAGAACGTCGATACCACCATCCCCAACGGGATCGTGCTGGCCAACCATATCATCAACTTCAGTGCCGTCGCGAAGGACCGCGGGCTGATTCTGCACACCACGGTCACCATCGGATACGACGCGCCCTGGCGAACCGTCCACGAAACCCTGATCCGGGCCGCGCTGTCCACGCCCTCCATCCTGGCCAACCCCTGTCCGTTTATCCTGCAAACGAGCCTGGATAATTCCTATGTCAGTTACGAGCTTAATGCGTACACCCGGGATGCACAGCGGATGGCGGTAACGTATTCCGAGTTGCACCAAAACATACAGGATAAATTCAACGAGGCGAAAATCGAAATCCTCTCGCCGCAATTCAGTGCGCTGCGGGACGGAAACGCCGTTACCATCCCGGCGGAACACCGGCCGGCCAACTTCCATCCGCCCTCCTTCCGCGTGAAGATCGATAAAGAGGACTAATGGCGGGAAGTTCCGGGCTGGGAATTTGAGGGGGGAAGAGAAAGTGAGTGAAGGGAGAAGCGAGGGGGAAATAAGAACCGGCGGAGGGGGAGGCCTGCCCCGGTCAGCCGAATTCCCCGATTAACTTGTTCCACTCCTCGTCGGTCAATCCGATCCGGCTTTTGACCAGCGGTTCCCCCTGCAGCGAGGGTTCCTCGTCCGTGAAAGTCGGCTCATCAATCTCGTAGATTACTCCGATCGGCAGTTTATCTTCGCGCAGCGCCTGGCGGATCGCCGCGTCGCGGTCGGCGGGATTGTGCCCTTCGCTTTCCATTTTAACAACCCGCGGCCGGTACCAATCGTAGGTGTTGATCTTGTTCCAGGTTACGCAGGGGGAAAACACATCCACCAGCGAAAAACCCTTGTGGGCGATCCCGCGCCGGATTACTTCGGCAAGGTGGACCGGCTCGCCGGAGAAGCCGCGCCCGACGAAGGTTGCCCCGCCCACCACGGCCAGCGCCAGCGGATTGAGCGCGCACTCCGGATTGCCCGCCGGGGTGGATTTGGTTTTGTGGCCCCTGTCTGATGTGGGCGAGGCTTGGCCGGTGGTCAGTCCGTAGATCCGGTTGTCCATCACGATGTAGGTGAGGTCGAGATTGCGCCGCAGGGCGTGCAGGAAGTGCCCGGCGCCGATCCCGTAGCCGTCGCCGTCGCCGCCGGTGACCACGACCGTCAGGTCCTTGTTCGCCATCTTGATCCCCTGCGCCACCGGGAGCGCCCGCCCGTGCAGGGTGTGGATCCCGTAGGCGCTCATGAAGTGCGGCAGGTCCGAGGAGCACCCGATTCCCGAAACGACGACCAGGTTGTGGCGTTCCACGCCCAGCGCGGCGCACGCGTTCGTCAGCGCGTTCAACACCCCGTAATCGCCGCAGCCGGAGCACCAGGTTTGACGCACGCGGGATTTGTATTCGGCGGCGGTGGTCATCGGAACACCACCGGAAGATCCAACTCGGAGGAGACAAGAGTCTGCACGGCCGGCGCACCTTTCTTCAGAACGGCTTCCAGCGCCGCCTTCAGCGGACCGATCGAGAACGGCTCGCCGTCGTATTTTCGAACGGCATACGGAATTTCCACGCCGGTCTCCTGGCGGATCAGACGCGCCAGCAGCCCGCCGTAGTTGTTCTCCACGCATACGATCCGTTTCGCGCCCTGCAGGTATGGGAGGATCTTTTTGGCCGGGAAGGGCCAGAGAGTCCGGAACTGGATCAGCCGGACCGGATGGCCGCCATCGCTCAGCGCCCGGCGCGCTTCCTCGAGAATGTGGAAGGTGGATCCCCAGCCGATGATCGTGAGCTCGGCATCCTCCGGCCCTTCATGGAGAAACGCGCGCGTCTCCGTATCGCGCAGGACTCCCTCCATCTTGCGCATGCGTTTGTTCATCATCCGAGTCCGCATGGAAGGGTTGGTGTACCAATCGGAAATCAGCACGCCCTGTTCGTTGTGCGCGTCCGAGGGGGCGATGTGCATTCCGTCCGGCGTGCCGGGGAGAGCGCGCGGGGAAACGCCGTTGGGCGTATCCCGGTAGCGGAGATATTCGCCCTCGACCGACTGAACCACCTCGCCGCGTTCGATCGGCACGCGCGGATTGAGACTCTCCGGGTCGAGGATGACGGTCTGCTCCGAAAGATACAGGTCCATCATGACGATCACCGGCATCTGGTATTTCTCGGCCAGGTTGTGGGCTTCGATGACGGTGTAGTAGGTGTCGACGGGATCGAGAGCCGCCAGGACCGCTTTCGGGAATTCGCCCTGCGAAGCGCCCAGCGCCTGGAACAAGTCGCCCTGTTCGGTTTTGGTCGCCAGCCCGGTCGAGGGGCCGCCGCGCTGGGAAAGGACGGCCACCACCGGCGCTTCGACCATCCCCGCCAAGCCGATTGCTTCGGTCATCAGCGCAAAGCCGCCGCCGGACGTGCCGACCATCGCGCGCACCCCGGCGTAGCCCGCGCCGATCGCCATGTTGATCGCGGCCAGTTCGTCCTCGGCCTGCTTCATCAGCATCCCATAGCGGGAGGCGCGCGGCGCCAGCCAGTGCAGGATCGAGGAGGCCGGCGTCATCGGGTAGGCCGAATAGAATTTGCAGCCTCCCGCGACCGCGCCGAGCGCGGCAGCCTGGTTCCCGGTGATCACGATCCGGCGCTTGCCGTCCCCGGCCAGTCCGCGCTCATCCGGCGGAGGAAAATGCTTGTCCGTGAATTCCCAGCCTCTGCGCGCGGCGGTCACGTTGGCATCCGACAGCTCCGCCTTGCGCTTCCCGAATTGCGCGCGGATCGATCCTTCGAATATCTCCCATGGAATTTTCAGGAGGAGCATAAGCGCCCCGAGCAGAACCGTATTCTGCATGACGGGATTCCGGGGAAGATCCGCGGTGAGTTCGCCGACCGGAATGCCGCGCAGGGCGGCGGCGGAAGGGGCGGCGGAGGGTTTGACGGTGTCGGCGTTGAACAGGGCAACGGCTCCCGGCCCCGCCGAGCCGAGGTGATGATCGAGAATATTTTGATTGAGCGCGATCAGATAATCCCACTTCCCGCCCTGGGAGGGGACGGGATGCGCCCCGGCGCGTATTTGCAGCAGGACTTCGCCGCCGCGGATTACCGATTGATAAGAGTTGTGGGCGAATGCGCCAAGCCCGGTTCGGGCCGAGGCTTTCATGAAGATGTCGCCGGCCGAGGCGATCCCTTCCCCCGCCTCGCCGCCGATCCAGATCGTGGCTTCCCGTTGATTATTCATCGTTTTCCGGTCAGGCCCCGTATCCTTATGCCGGTATAATTTTATCTTATTCCGGGCGTAGGGCAAATCCACCCAAATTGGCGGGGAGGATCGGTGCTGAGCGGATGACAAGCCGCGTCCTAATGCAGAACTCCCCCCGGATTTTCGATGTATCGCCGCCTCCCGAATCCCTCCGCATCCCCGTATCGGCTTTTTCGTATATACTCAGGGGGCTAAAACCGCGGCTTTTTTCACCCATAATCAAACCTAATCAAAATTTTCCGGGAGGATCCGATGGACGATACCTATCTGAACAGCCTGCTTGGGGAACGGGAAAGCATCCTGCTGGTCGC
This sequence comes from Anaerolineales bacterium, assembly GCA_016932475.1. GTDB lineage: Bacteria > Chloroflexota > Anaerolineae > Anaerolineales > RBG-16-64-43 > JAFGKK01. The sequence goes on along the minus strand of JAFGCU010000027.1, from coordinate 72,959 downwards.
CCGCCAGCACTGGCTGGTTCTGCTGACCGAGACAATCAGTGAATTGCTGCTGGCGCTGGTGGTGCTCGTCCTGATCGTCGTGCTCTCGGTCTTCGTTGGGCCGCTGGCGCTGCTCGGGCTGGTCATTCTCATTGTCCCGCTGATCAGCGTAACCCGCGACATTCTGTATTGGGTGAACCGCAAATATATCATCACCTCGCGCCGGGTGATCCAGCTCTCCGGTGTGATCAGTAAAAACGTCGCAGATTCCTCACTGGAGAAAGTGAACGACGTCAAGCTGGAGCAATCGTTTTTCGGGCGGCTGCTCGGATACGGCGACATCGAAATTCTCACCGCCAGCGAACTGGGGGTGAATAAAATCTCGCGCATCAACGACCCGATCGGCTATAAAACCGCGATGGTGAACGCCAAAGCCAGGCTCGAATCCGGCGAGGATATCAAGGCCGCGGGCGGCGATATCCCGGCGCTGATCTCCCAGCTGGACGGGCTGCGCCAGAAGGGGGTGATCTCCGAAGGGGAGTTTCAGGAAAAGAAAACCAAATTGCTCTCGAAAATCTGATCCGGCCGGCCCGGGAAAAAGCGATCCGGTTTTTTGGGGGGATGGATTGCCCGTATTGGGTGGCTTCCCGCCAAGGCCTGCGGGATGATGGGGGGCGTAATCCGCACGCGCCCTTGACGGGGGAAGGCGTATCAAGCGATCTTCGCCCGATTCATGGTTCATTTCAGAAAGGGGACTGACATGAAAGAGAAGAACCTGCACCGCGCCGCATCGATTAATCTGCGGCATATCCTCGTGCTCTTCCTGCTCGTCTTATCCATGGCGTGTTCCATAACCGGCGGCGACACCCCGGCGCCGGCCGATGGCGCCGCGGCGGCGGCCGAAGTTCCCGCCGACCGCGCCCCGGCCCCGACCCCGCTGCTCACGGGCCCGGTGTCGATCGGCCAGCCCTTCCGGATCTGCGATACCGCGGTGACGGTGGTCGGGTGGGAAAACGTCGCGCCCGGGGAATACTTCACCCCAGGGTCGGGCAACCGGTTCATTGCCGCGGAGGTTGTGCTGGTCAACCTCGGCAGCCAGGCGGTCGAGACCGGCTGGTATACGTTTACGCTGCTGGACGCTTTCGATGAGGAGATTCCGGAAGGCGTATTTTCCGTGACTCTGGCGAAGGGAACTATTCTGTCGGGCGGATTGGCGGCTGGGGAGCGGACCCGGGCCAAGATCGGGTATGAGGTTCCGGAAGCGGAACAGGAATTCTCCCTCAAAGCGGGCTGCATGAATCATGACGGTGGATCCAAGGAAGAGATCACCGTCACACTGGGATCCACGCCGAGTTCCGCCAACGCCCCGGGCCTGTTCACGGGCGAAGTGGTCGACGACCCGTTATCGCTGGGGACGAGCGCAATCGTCAACTCGGTGGAAATCACCGTGAAGGAAATCCTTCCGTTCGATGAAAAATACCTGGATCCGGACAGCGATCCGCGGGTCACCCCGCCGATGAGCTGGATGAAATACATCATCGTCGATCTTGTGCTGGAGAACAAGGGGGATCAGGACGTGGATTTGAACCGGACCACGGACTTGTACGCGCGGGATCCCGAGGGATGGCGGTATGCCACGATCAGCTGGGCATCGCAGGTCCTGGAGGACCCGATCGACGAATTTATTACACTGGAGGCGGGGGATAAGATCGGCGGGCAGGTGGTGCAGCAGGTACCCAAAGATCCCCGCCACCTGTTCTTCGTTTTCGAGTACGGATACGGCCCGGCCGGCGCGCGCGCGTTTTTCCGGATGATGTAAACGGTTTATCCGCGGCATCACCAAACTCTTTTACCGCAAAGTCGCAAAGACCGCCAAGCAAATTGCTTTTTTGCTTGGCGGTTTCTATTTCTGAGAGTAAGCCGGGAATCCTGGTCAGGGTGGTAATTTCCAGCGGTGGTCTCAGGAGGGAAAAGATCGCCTGATCCAAGGCTCCCAATGAATTTGACCCGATGGGATGTGGAGCGCTGTTAAGTAGTCGGGCCCGCTAGCGCGGGCCCGACTACAACCACCTTGGAGGGAGAGGGAGGGAGGAGAGAATTTCGGAACGCATTTCGCGTTCCGATTACGATAATACTCCCCCGAATAGTTTGTATCCAAGTGACAATTGTCATATTCCGCCGGGTGCAAGGTTAAATCGAAATTGGATTCGGAGAACGGCCTTTTCCAAGTATCTCTCCGGGATCGCGCCAGATTCCCGCAAGGATTTCGCCACAATCCGGGCACCGGCCGTCATCCCGGAGTCGATACTCCAGAATGGTGAACCCGCGGCGGCGGATTAACACGCGCCGGCATTTGGGGCACACCGTATCCTCGAGTTCCCTGACCATCCCTGGAAGGTTGCCGGCGTACACATAACGCAGCCCCGCCTCCTGGCCGATGTCCGCTGCGCGCGTTAAGTCCGCGGCGTTTGTCGGGCGCGAGGAGGAGTACTGGTAGTCGGGATGGTAGGCGGTGACATGCCAGGGGATGTCGGCCGAGACGCCGGCCAGAAACCGCGCCGCATCCCACAGCTCCTGCGGATCGTCGTTCAGGCCGGGGATCAGGAGCGTCACGACCTCCACCCACATTCCGGACCGGCGGGCGGCTTGGATCGTATCGAGCGTGTTCTGCAGCACCCCGCCGAGTTTCCGGTAGGTAGCGTCGCGCATTGCCTTCAGGTCGATTTTCATGCCGTCCAGCAGCGGGCGCAGGTAGGCCAGCACTTCGGGGGTGGCGTTACCGTTGGAGACGATCGCCGTTTTACAGCCGCGTGCGCGCGCACGGCGGAATATAGCCGCCGCCCATTCGGCTGTGATCAGCGGCTCGTTATAAGACGAAACCACGACCTCCGACCGTGTGCGCACCGCCGCCTCGGCGATTTCCTCCGGCGTGGCGCGCTGGATCGAAAGCCCCATTTTTTCCGAAGCGGGATCGCGCAACGCCTGCGAGGAAACCCAGTTCTGGCAGAATGTGCAGTGGAAATCGCAGCCGAGCATCCCGAAGGTGAGCGCGGAGGCTCCCGGGAAAAGGTGGTAGAACGGTTTCTTTTCCACCGGATCCGCCTGCAGCCCGGCTACATACCCCCACGGCATCCGCAGCCGGCCGCCGCGGTTGAAGCGCACGCGGCATACGCCGCGCCGTCCCGGGCGCACCAGGCAGCGGTGCCCGCAGGCCAGGCAGCGGACGGCGCCGCCCTCCTCCGTCTGCGCCAGCTCCGCGTCGGCCGTAAAAGAATCCAGCGTTTCCTGCAGCGTCGCCATCGCTTACGATTATACGATGTGACCGCTTCAACAGACTGTCATGCGGAGCGCCCGCCCTCGCCCCTGTCCCAAGAAAAGCGTGAGGGCACGGGGGGAAGTGAAGCTTCGGCTTTTTTTGGGTCTTCGCACCGCTCGGCGTGATTTTTTCCGTAATTTTACGATGTGTCATAATGGAGGATAATCGTCCGGTCGACATAAAGGAAGGGAAGGCCCGATATGCCGCCTGCGAAGAAGAAGACATCAAATCGGCCGCAAGCTGCCGAGGGGCGCGCCAACACCACCCGGCGCGCCAGGTCCACCTCCCATTTCCTGAAGCCACTCGACCCCGTCCCAAGCGACCTCGCGATCGCGCAGGCCGCCGTCCCCAAGCCGATCCTGCGGATCGCGCGCGAGGCGGGCATCCGCCCGGAAGAGCTGGAGCATTACGGCGAATTCAAGGCCAAGGTGCGGCTGGAAATTCTCGAACGGTTGCGCGGCCGGCCGCTTGGAAAATACGTCGACGTCACGGCGATCACGCCCACGCCGCTCGGGGAAGGCAAAACGACCACGACGGTCGGGCTGGCGCAGGCGCTCGGCGCGCACCTGGGAAAACGCGCCTTCGCCTGCATCCGCCAACCCTCGCTTGGGCCGACGTTCGGGGTTAAGGGCGGGGCGGCCGGCGGGGGATACAGCCAGATCCTCCCGATGGAGGATTTCAATCTGCACCTGACCGGCGATACCCACGCCGTGACGGCCGCCAACAACATGCTGGCCGCGGCGATCGACGCCCGCATGCTGCACGAATGCGACGCGCTCGACGACGAGAAACTTGCGAAGCGGCTTTCGCCGGACGGCGGGTTTAATCATTCCCAGCGCGACCGCGCCCGCCGGCTCGGGATCGACGCCCGCAACGCGGCCGAGCTCTCCCGCGATGACCGGCGCCGGCTGTTCCGCCTGGATTTCGATCCGGACCGGATCGAGATCAACCGCGTCCTGGATACCAGCGACCGGATGCTGCGCCGGATCCGGATCGGCCTCGGCGACGACGAAGCCGGACACGACCGGCCGGCCGGATTCGACATCTCCACCGCCAGCGAAGTGATGGCGATTTTGGCGCTCAGCTCCTCGACGGCGGATCTGCGGATGCGGCTTGGGCGGATGGTGGCCGGCTGGAGCCGCGCAGGCGAGCCGATCACCGCGGAAGACCTCGGCGCGGCGGGCGCGATGGCGGTGCTGCTCAAGGACGCGCTGCTGCCGAACCTGCTGCAAACGCTGGAAGGCACTCCGGCTTTCGTGCACGCCGGCCCGTTCGGCAATATCGCCCACGGCAATTCCTCGATCCTCGCGGATCAGATCGCGCTGCGCCTGGGCGAGTATGTGGTGACCGAATCCGGCTTCGGCGCGGATATGGGAATGGAAAAATTCTTCCACATCAAATGCCGGGTCTCGGGGCTCGTCCCCGATGTTGTGGTGCTTGTCGCGACGGTCCGCGCGCTCAAGATGCACGGCGGCGGACCGGCGGTCACCGCCGGCCGGCCTCTGGACCGCGCCTACCGCGAGCCCAATCCGGCGCTGGTCGAAGCAGGCTGCGGGAATCTCGCTGCGCATATCGGGATCGCGCGGCGCTTCAGGGTGCCGGTTCTGGTGGCGGTCAACAGCTTCGCCGCGGACACCGAGGATGAACTGCGCGTCATCCGGCGCGCGGCCGAGGCGGCCGGCGCGATCGGGGCTTTCGCCGCCCGGAACTGGGCGCTGGGCGGCCGCGGCGCGATCGAACTGGCCGAGGCGGTGGTGGCGACCGCCGCGCGGCCTTCGCAATTCCGGTATCTCTATCCCGATGATGCCCCGATCCGGAAGAAGATCGAAACACTCGCGACGCAAGTGTATGGAGCCGAGGGCGTGGATTACCATCCCCGGGCCGAGGCGAAAATCGATTCGTATGAGGAACTGGGGTTCGGCCGGCTGCCGGTCTGCATGGCCAAAACCCACCTGAGCCTGAGCCACGATCCGAAACTCAAGAACGCCCCCAGGGGCTGGCGTCTGCCGATACGCGATATCCGCGCCTCGATCGGCGCCGGATTTCTGTATCCGCTGTGCGGCGACATGCGCACCATGCCGGGCTTGCCCACCCGCCCGGCGATGATGGATATCGATATCGATCCGGAGACCGGGAAGATCGTGGGATTGTCGTAGAAAAACCCCTCCCCAATTTGGGGAGGGGCTGGGGAGGGGTCGGCGGAGAAGAATCATGCGCACAAACTCCCTGATGGCCAAAGCCGAATTCGGCGAGGATGAGTTCGCCAAAGTCGACGGATACCGGCTGCATTATGTGGAAGCCGGAAAAGGCCCGCCGGTCATCCTGATATCCGGATCGTTCTCGACGTACCGGGCGTGGAATCCCATTTTGCCGATCCTCGCCAAGGAGTCCCGCGTGCTGGCGCTGGATTACCTCGGCGCCGGCGATTCCGATAAGCCGCGCTCCGGGTTCCGGTATTCGATCGGCGAACAGGCGGATGTGATCGCGAAACTTATCCGCACTCTGCGGTTGGGCCGGACCCACCTGGTGGGCGCATCGTACGGCGGCGCGATTGTCTTCAACCTGGCCGCCCGGCATCCCGATGTATGCGGAAAAATCGTGAGCATCGAGGGCGGGATCATCCGCCCCAAGGCGCTTCCCGGCAGCCCGATGGAAAAATGGCTCGGGTATCCGATCCTCGGCGATCTTGTCATCGGGCTGATTCGCGCCGGTTTGGTCAACCGCCTCGCGCTGCAGGTCATCGCGGGGGATTGGTTGCCGCAGATGACCGGCGCCGAACGGCGCCGGGCGCTGGATGAGATTTCCTTCAACGCCAGATCCGCCACGCGCCATGCCTGGTACTGGATCGGCAAATCACCCCAGACGTTGGTCCCCTTTGAAGAGGAGGCCAAGCGGATCACGGCGCCGATCTTGTATCTGGCTGGGAAGAAATCCGATTTCCGGGAGATGACGGCGGAGACCATCCGCTTCCTCGACACGCATCTGCCGCATGCGAAGATCCTGAATTACACGGACGGGATCCACGACCTGCAGTCGCAAAAACCGTACGAGGTGGCGAAGGCGATCCGGGAATTCCTGGCTTCGGAATCCGGACCGGCTTGACCGGAAGATCTTGATAAAATCCGCTCCATGGAGAACGACCGCGTGTCTTTCCGGTGAGCATTGCCGAAGGCGGGGCGACGAGGAATCGGAAACTTGGGAATTATCAATCGAATTTCAAAAAATGGGGGTTCGTTCTCCAAAGAGTTGACGCTTCCTCGGGGCTGCGCCCCTCGGAATGACCTTTGTACACTCTTTGTTCTTGCATCTTCGGAGGATGCCATGCAACCAACGGCAAGGCCGCTTCGAATGATTGGGATGTTGGGCCTGATCCCGTTTGCTCTCGGGTGCACCCTGTTCTCGCCGGGCGCGGGTGGAACGGCGCAGCCGTGGAAAACCGAGGTGAAGGAGACGCCGGGAGGCGGATCGGAAACCGGGGCGGTGCCGACCGTCGAGCCGGCGGCGGGCGAGTTCCGCAAACTTGCGGACATGGGGCGGATCGTATTCAGCTCCATCCGCGAAAACGGACTGAGCGACATCTACATGATGAACGCCGACGGGAGCGACGTGCATTTCCTGGAGTTTGACGGCAGCACCGATCTGGCTCCCGCCTGGTCGCCGGATGGGGAGTGGATCGCTTTCCTCTCGAGCGGCACCCGGAACACCTTCGATATTCTGCGCATGCGTCCCGGCGGTACGGATATAGAAAACCTTACAGACAGCACCTCCGACGAATCCGGATTCGATTGGTCGCCGGACGGAACGCAGATCGTGTTCTCCTCGAACCGCAGCGGCAACTACGAGCTGTACACCATGTATGCCGATGGATCGAACGTAAAGCAGATGACCCAGACTGCCGAGCTGGACGAGGCGGAGCCGGCCTGGTCGCCGGACGGGGCCGCTCTCGGCTGCCTGTGCGGGCCGGTGGGCGAGTACACGGGGGATATCTGCCTCGTGAAAGCCGACGGCTCGGGCGGGGCCAATCTCACCCCGGACGATCCCGACATCGATGATTTTATCTGGTCGCCCGACGGAAAGCGGATCGCCTTCGGCATGCCGCTGTACCCGGAGGAGATCTGGATAATGGATTCGGAAGGCAGGGGAAAGGAAAACCTGTCGAACGATCCGGCGGACGACGGGGGAATCGCGTTCTCCCCCGACGGCACGATGATCGTTTTTTCCTCCGACCGGAACGGAAAATCCAAACAGATATATTTGTTGCACCTTGCGAATAATTCCGTGACCGCCCTGACCGATAACGAGATGGTCAACGTTTCGCCCGCCTGGTCGCCCGACGGCAAATGGGTGGTGTTCATCCAGACGGAATCCCTGGGCGTGTTTGATTTCGAGCTCTACGCCGTGCGGATCGACGGGAAAGGACTGACCAACCTGACGAATAACCCCGGAAAGGATTACGGAGCAGACTGGGGGCCGATGTAGATCGCCGGATCACAGCCCTCCCTCCCTCCCTCACCCTCTTATTCCTCTCCCAGCTTATGCTGGGAGAGGGAAGATGAAGAAGCGGCGAAATTTCCGCGTATTCATCAGGGTGAGGGGGAGGGAAAGGGATTGAAACCATGGACAGGGCGAAAAATTGATCCTTGCAGTGAAGTCATATATAATTTGATAAATTTTTCCGCCAGGGGGTTCTATGGTACACCATATCCGCATCCGCTTATATTTCATTCGCTGCATCCTTATGGCTCCCGCGCTGGCGGCGCTCGGGTGGGGTGTTGCGCACCGGGAAGGGATTTCCGCCAAAGCCCCGCCTGCTCCCAGCGGAACCGCGCCTTCCGGGCCGGTCGCCGTGTTTTTCAGCCGGCCGCAGGTTTTCGACGGCGAATACACCGGCGGACCGGACGAAATCCTCGTCAGGGCGATCGACGAAGCGGTCGCCGGGATCGATATCGCGTCGTATGATTTCGACCTGCTTTCGGTGGCGCGGGCGCTCCTGCGGGCAAAAAACCGCGGGGTGGCTGTCCGGATCGTCGTCGACACCGATAACTGGCACAACGAGGCGCTGGCTTTCCTTCGCGGGGAGGGGATACCGGTTGCGGGCGACGGGCGCGAGGGGTTGATGCACGACAAATTCGTGGTGATCGACGGCCGTGAAGTGTGGGCCGGCTCGATGAATCTGACTGTCAACGATGCGTATCGCAACGACAACAATCTGCTGCGGATACGGTCCGCCGAATTGGCGCGGATCTTCACCGCGGAATTCGAGGAGATGTTCCTCACCAAAAGATTCGGCCCCTCATCGCCGTTCAGAAACCCGGCCGCGGCGGTGCAGATCGGAGCCGGAACGATGGAAGTGCTTTTTGCGCCCGAGGATATGGTGGCGTCGCGCGTGATCCGGGCGGTGCGGGAGGCCCGGTCGTCGATTCACTTCCTCGCGTTTTCCTTCACTTCCGGTCCGATCGCGGAGGCGATGCTCGGCCGCCTTCCGGACGGGCTTGCGCTCTTCGGGGTTCTGGAAGGAACGCAGGCCCGCTCTAACTCCGGAGCGCAATTCGGCGTTCTGGAAGCCGGGGGCGCGACGGTGTACCTGGATGCCAATCCGCGCAATATGCATCATAAGGTCATCATCCTCGACGGCCGGATCGTCATCGCCGGTTCCTATAATTTCACCGAGAGCGCGGAGAAGAAAAACGACGAGGACCTTCTGATCTTGGATGACCCGGAGCTGGCCGCGGCGTTCGAGGCGGAATTCCGGCGGATCTTCGACCGCGCGGCAGGGGCGGAAAAACCATAAGCGAGAAGAAGCGCGAAATCGGATAAAATCCTCGGATTGCCGGCCGGGACAAGATCGGCTTCCCGCCCACGTGGGATATAATTTCCATCATGAATCCACCGATGGAAACCGCCTCCGCCGCGCCGGATCCCGCCGGCCGCTCCCCCGGAATTTCCCCGGCGATCATCCGCGCCGCGGCCGTCGTGCTGACCGCCGTGTTGAGCGTCGTCATCCTTTTCGCGGTCACCGCCGCCGTCTACGATTCCACCAACAGCGGAAGGATTTTCCCCGGCGTCTCGGTTTACGGTCTGGATTTGTCCGGCCTCTCGGCCGCCGAAGCGGCGTACCGGTTGAACGACGGTTTCTACTATCCCCGCGACGGACGGATTAAATTCACATATGAAAATAAAACCTGGATCGCGACGCCGGCCGATCTGGGGCTGGGATTGGATCTGCTGGCCACCATCAACGATGCGTATTCGATCGGACGGATCGCGGACCCGCTCGGGAATTTGGAACGGCAGATGCAGGCCAGGTTCACCGGGGTGGGTGTGGCGCCGGTCCTGCAATTCGACTTCGGACGGGCGATGACCTATCTGCAGCGGATCGGAGCCGAGGTGGAACGGCCGGCACTGGAAGCCAGGCTGGAACTCCACGGCATGGAGGTGACCGCGATACCGGGCCAGATGGGGAAGCAGTTGGATATGTCGACTATGCTGCAGCTGGTTGCCGCCCCGATCGGCAATCTGGCCGATGCCGAAATCCCGCTGCAGATGATCGAATACCCTCCGGATGTGCTGGATGCATCGTCACAAGCCGAGGCGGCCCGGACCCTGCTGGCGCAGGATTTCATCCTCTCGATCGGCGAGCCGGTGGCCGGCGACCCGGGTTCCTGGGTCCTCTCGCCGCCGATGATCGCGGACATGCTTGCTTTCCGGAAGGTGATCGATTCCTCCGGAGCGCGCTATATCCTGGCGCTCGATGAAAACAAGCTGACCGCGATGCTCCAGCCCCTGGCCGCGTCCCTTTCCCGGCGGGTGGCCAACGCGCGCTACCAGTTCGATGATGCCGCCAATGCCCTGGCCCTGTACTATCCCTCCAGCCGCGGGCGCGAACTGAATGTGGTGAAGTCCATCGAATTGATCCAGGCCGCCGTGGCCCAGGGCGCCCATGGCGCCGCGCTCGGCTTCGATTTTGTCGAACCGGAAATCGGCGACGACATGACCGCCGCCTCGCTCGGGATCACCGGCCTGCTCCCGAACGGGAACCAATGGACGTCGTTCGCGGGGTCCGCGGAAACCCGCATTCACAACATCACCCTGGCTTCCGAGCAATTCAACGGCGTGCTGGTCAAACCGGGCGAAAGCTTTTCCATGGGTCAGCAGCTCGGGGATGTCAGCCTGGATACCGGGTACGCCGAAGCGCTCATCATCCTGGGCAACCGCACGATCAAGGGCGCGGGCGGGGGCGTGTGCCAGGTCAGCACGACCCTTTTCCGGGTGGTCTTCATGACCGGCTTCCCGATCACCGAGCGGCATTCGCACGCCTACCGGGTTAGCTACTACGAATCCGGAGACGGGCCGGTTCATCTCGGGGCCGGGTTTGACGCGACGGTTTTCTTTCCGGATGTGGATTTCAAATTCACCAACGATACCGCCAACTGGATCCTGATGGAAACCGAAGTGGACCGATCCACCGGGCGGCTGTACTGGCGTTTTTATTCCACGCCCGACGGGCGCACGGTGCAGTATTATTCCACCGGCGTCACCAACGAGACCGATCCTCCGGATCCGAAATGGGAGGAAAACAGCGCGTTGGCGGAGGATTGGAAGCAGGTGGATTGGGCGGTCAGGGGCGCGGATGTGACCGTCACCCGCACCGTCTCGCGCAACGGCTCGGTGATCCTGCAGGACCGCTTCGTCACCCACTATCTCCCCTGGGGCGCGGTGTGCCAGTACCATCCGGATAAATTCACGCCTCCCGAGGAGAACGCCCCCTGTCCGCCGTAGAGGGCGGTGGAGAAGGCTTCTTCATCCACGGAGAGCACGGAGGACCACGGAGAATATTTGCGTCCCCCTGTGTCCTCCGTGGATTTTATCGGCCTTGTCGGCGGATGCCAACAGATGCCCCGCTTCCCTGCCATCCGATACAGGAGTGAGGAAGGATCATGAGGATTGTCGACCGTTTTCGTACGCAGCAGAAGCCGTGCTTCGGGTTTGAGTTCTTCCCCGCGAAGACGCCCAAAGCGCAGGAAAACCTGGACCGCACCGTCGAAAAACTCACGGCCCTCGCGCCGGATTTCGTCACGGTCACGTTCGGCGCCGGCGGTTCCACCCGGGAGGGTTCCCGCCAGCTTGCCGCGCGTTTGAAGCAGGAAAAAGGGCTCGAGGTCATCGCGTATTTCGCCGGGTACGGCCTGGGGCCGCCGGAAATTTCGGAGGCGCTCGGCGGGTATTCGGAACACGGTGTGGAAAACATCCTGGTGGTGCGCGGGGACCCGCCGCGCGACCCGGCCTTCCGGCCGCATGCGGAAAGCATGGTGTATGCCTCCGATCTTCTCGAGTACATCCGGCCGCGTTATGCCTTCTGCCTCGGAGCGGCGGGGTACCCCGAAGGCCACCTTCAGGCGGAAAGCCCCGACCGCGACGCGGACTTCCTGAAACGAAAAGTCGATCTCGGCGCGGAATACATCATCACCAACTATTTTTACGACAACCGGTACTTTTTCGACTACGTCGAGCGCTGCCGGGCGCGCGGGGTGACCGTCCCGATTCTGCCGGGCGTGATGCCCATCCTCAACCTCAAGCTCGCCGAGTCCATCGCCGCCACCTGCGGCGCCAGCATCCCCGAACCGGTGCGCACGAAACTGGCGGCGATCCCGGAGGAGGATAAAAAGGCGTCCGCTGATTTCGGAATCGAGCTGGGCGAGCGCCAATGCCGGGAGCTTCTGGCCGCGGGCGTCCCGGGGATCCTGTTTTATACGATGGACCGATGGGAATCGGTTTCCGAGATCGTCAACCGGTTGCGCGCCGGCGGATTGCTTTAGCGCGCCCCCGAGTTCGGGGGACCGGGCTTTGTCCGGGAGGATTTTTCCCCTCACTGGAAGAAGCGGCTCGAACGGAGTATCATCCGAAAGCGGCGGAACAACCCGCGTGGAGGTCTTATCCCATGATTGCCCCCGATCTGCTCGAAATATTGCGATGCCCCGCGTGTGTGCAGGAGAAGCAGGGTTTGTTGAAGCTTGAGAAGGATGCCTGGCTGGTGTGTCAGGAGCCGGGCTGCGGCCGCAAGTATCCGATCCGCGACGAGATCCCGGTCATGCTGATCGACGAAGGAGACCGCTGGGTGAGCGTGCGGGTCGAAGATCTCCCCGTGCCGCCGCCCGCCGGGTAGGATCGCAGTCCCTGATATGACTCTCTGCTCGCGGCGGTCTTTTTTAAAACTGGCCGGAGCATCCCTGGCCGGTTCGGCCTTCACCGCGCCTCCGCCCGAAGACCAGCCCCCGGCATACAGCCTTGGCCGTTCCACCGCCTACGGAGTTGACGTTCGCACCGAGCCGGATCCCCGGGCTCCCATCCTGCGGGAACTTCACCGCGACCATATCGTCACCGTGCTCGGGGAGGTCCTGGGTGAAAACGGTCCGGAAGGCAACCCGCGCTGGTTCCGTCTATTAGATGGGTACGCGCATACCGCTCATGTTCAGGAAGTCCGCTACGAATTCAATCCAGTCATTTACGACGTCCCCGTCGGCGGCATGCTGACGGAAGTGACGGTCCCCTACACCCAATCCCGCTACGAGGCGTCGGAAACCGCCCCGCCGCTCTACCGGCTGTACTACAAGACGGTCCTGTGGGTTGTGGGGGCGAGGATGGATGAGCAGGGCCGGGCGTGGTACACGATCCGCGACGACCGCTTGGGGTACAAATTTTTCGCCCGCGCCGAACACTTGCGCCCGTTCACGCCCGAGGAACTGGCGCCGGTATCCCCGGAGGTCCCGCCCGAAGCCAAACGGATCGAAGTGGATCTGACGCGGCAAACGGTGACGGCTCTCGAGCACGAACAACCCGTCTTCACCGCCACAGTCTCGAGCGGCTGGCTGCGCAAGGATCCCAAACCCGGCCAGGGCCGGACAGTCACCCCCGTCGGCCGATTCCGGGTTTTTGAGAAGGTCCCCAGCCGCCATATGGGCAACGGACGCCTGACTTCCAGCCTCGACGCGTACGAACTGCCGGGAGTCCCATGGGTGTCGTTCTTTCACATCCTGGGAACGGCGTTCCACGGCGCCTATTGGCATAATGATTTCGGGCGCCCCAACAGCCAGGGCTGCCTGAACATGCGGCCGGATGAGGCGCGCTGGCTGTACCGTTGGATCCATCCGACCGTCGACCTGGTCCCGGACCCCCCGATGTTCGAAGGGCAGGGGACCGAGGTCTATCTTCATGATTAGTCCGATTTATTTATGAGGTTTTCTGGTTAAGGTGAGGCTATATTTATAAACCACGAAGACACCAAGACCCCAAGACGCAAAGAATTCATGGTTTGACTTCGTGTCTTCGTGCCTTGGCGGTTAACAGGTTTATTGACTTAGGAAGACCGGGAGTCGGTTTTTCTCTGAATCCGGCTTTTCCAATTTAAGAGTAGAATGATTCTTGGAGATTGCCGCAAGCCATGACGCAGACAGCTTTGGTCGTGGACGACAACCGCGAAACCGCCGACGGCATCGTTAAGATGTTGAGCCTGATCGGCTTTCAGGCCCGGCCGGTCTATAGCCCGCGGCTCGCGATCGAAACCATGTCCAAGGGTCTTCCCCATCTTCTGGTCTTGGACGTCCACATGCAGGGGGTGGATGGCGGCGAGGTGATCCGGTTTATCCGCAGGGATCCGCAGCTCGCACCGGTGCCGATCCTGGCCGTCTCCTCCGACACACAGGATGCGATCGTTTCCGGAATCATGGCCGCCGGCGCGGATGCGTTCCTGCCCAAACCGGTGGAATTTGATGATCTGGAGACAACGGTAGCTCGAATAATCAACCGCTGATTTTAGGCGGATTCCCGCTTTTGCCGGGTTTATCCCTTCAATTCGACCCAAACCCTTGACATCTCCAAACCCGTCGTGTATTATGCCTATTGGCACTCGGGCCATATGAGTGCTAATTCTCAAAATCAGAGACAAATTCATAAAGGAGGTAATGAAGATGGCTGTTACATTTAAACCGCTTGGCGATCGGGTCATCATCGAGCCCTTGGAGCAGGAAGAGATGACTCCTGCCGGAATCGTGATCCCCGATACCGCCAAGGAAAAACCGCAGAAGGGAAAGATCCTTTCCATAGGACCCGGTGCGCGGGACGAAGACGGAGAGCGCATCGCGATGGATGTCAAAGTTGGCAACACCGTCCTGTATGCGAAGTACGCCGGCACCGAGGTCAAGGTGGACGGCAAGAAGCTGCTCATCGTAAAAGAATCCGATATCCTTGCCATCGTTGAAGGTTAGGTGAGCCTGCTCACCAACCGGAAAAATCCAGGAGATTGAGCTATGAGTGCCAAACAAATTGTCTTTTCCGATGAGGCCCGCAAACGGTTGAAGGAAGGCATCGAAATCCTCGCCAATGCGGTCGCCACCACCCTCGGCCCCAAAGGGCGGAATGTCGCGCTGGATAAGAAATTCGGCGCCCCGACCATCACCCACGACGGCGTGACCGTGGCCAAGGAGATCGAGCTGGAGGATCCGTATCAGAACATGGGCGCCCAGCTCCTCAAGGAAGCCGCCACCAAGACCAACGACATCGCCGGCGACGGCACCACCACCTCGACGGTCCTCGCGCACGCGATCGTGATCGAAGGCCTCAAGAGCGTCGCGGCCGGCGCCAACCCGATGCTGATCAAGCACGGGATCGAGAAGGCCACCGCCGCGGCCGTGGAAGCCATCCGCGCCCAGTCCCAGAAGATTGAAACCAAAGAGGAAATCGCCTCGGTTGCCACCAACTCCGCCGCCGACGCCCAGATCGGCTCCCTGATCGCCGATGTGATGGATAAAGTCGGCAAAGACGGCGTGATTACGGTCGAGGAATCCAAGAGTCTGCAGTTTGAAACCGAGTACGTCGAAGGCATGCAGTTCGACCGCGGCTACATTTCCGCGTACTTCATCACCAGCCCGGAAGCGATGGAAAGCGTCATCACCGAGCCGTACATCCTGATCTACGACAAGAAAATCTCCGCCGCGACCGACATTGTCCCGATCCTGGAAAAACTCGTCCAGACCGGCAAGCGGGACCTGGTGATCATCGCCGAAGAGATTGACGGCGAAGCCCTGGCCACCCTCGTGCTGAACAAACTGCGCGGCATGCTCAACGTGCTGGCCGTCAAGGCCCCCGGGTTCGGCGACCGCCGCAAGGCCATGCTCCAGGATATCGCCATCCTCACCGGCGGCACGGTCATCACCGAAGAACTCGGCAAGAAGCTGGAAAACACGACTCTCGCCGACCTCGGTAAATGCGACAAGATCGTCGCCACCAAGGACGACACCACGATCGTCGGCGGCAAGGGCGACGCGAAGAAAATTAAAGGCCGGATCGACGAGATCAAGGTTGAGATCGACAAATCCACTTCCGACTACGACAAGGAAAAGCTGCAGGAGCGGCTGGCCAAGCTCTCCGGCGGCGTGGCCGTGATCCGCGTCGGCGCGGCGACCGAGACCGAGCTGAAGGAAAAGAAGCATCGCGTGGAAGACGCCCTCTCGGCGGCGCGCGCGGCCGTGGAAGAAGGCATCGTGGCCGGCGGGGAAATCTCGCTGATCAACGCCGCTTCCGCGTTGGATAAAATCAAGATGGATTCGGATGATGCCCAGGTGGGCGTGAATGTCGTCCGCAAGGCACTTGAAGCCCCGATCCGCCGGCTCGCCGCGAATGCCGGCGAGGATGGCGCGGTCGTGATCGACGCCGTGCGCCGCAAATCCGCCGAAGCCAAGAACAAGCACATCGGCTTCAATGTTCTGACCAACGAATACACGGACATGATCAAGGCCGGCATCATCGACCCGGTCAAGGTCGTCCGCGGCGCGCTGGAGAATGCAGCCTCCATCGCCGCCATGATCCTCACCACCGAGGCGCTGATCACCGATGCGCCGGAGAAGGAAAAACCGATGCCGATGCCGCCCGGCGGCGGCGGCGGAATGGATTACTAATCCGTTCCGAAACAAAGATATAAAAAACCCCGCGCTGACTTTCGCGCGGGGCTTTTTTATCCTCGCCCTCATCCCGTCGGAAGAACGCCGACTCCCTTCTCCCAGCATACGCTGGGAGAAGGGCAGGGGATGAGGGAGGAAGTGAGGTTATGGCGCCGGCGTGACCGTATACGTCGGTGTAGGGCCGAAGGTCGGAGAGACGCGGCTCGGGACCGGCGTGGCGATCCCGTAGTGGCATTTCAGTTCCATGCCCACGGACAGGAAGTTGGGATCATCGATGTTATTGGTCTTGATCAGATCGTCGACGGTCGACCAGCATTTTCCCGCAATCGACTCGAGCGTGTCCCCCGCCTGCACCCGGATGGAAATGACCGTCCCGGGTATCGTGTCCGCGGGGATGACGGTCGGGGTGAAGCCGGTTCCTGCCGGCGGAAGAAGGATTGTCGTTCCGACCTGGATGTTATTCGGATCGATCGTCGGATTGAGCGCGACGATCGCCTCGACCGAGATGCCGCATTTTTCAGCGATCGTGCTGAGCAGGTCGCCCGACTGAATGACATATTCCGCCGGACAGTTCGGGGTTGGGGTGATCGCCGGCGTTTCCGGTGAGGCGGTGAACGTGAGCGAAGGCGTGAAGGTCAGGGTTGCCGCGATCGTGGCGGTGGGGAAAGGCGTCGGCGAGGATAAAAACGGCAGCGGCAGGGCGCCGGGTCCGCCAATCCCGATGATCAGGAGGAAGACGCCGATGACGACGGCGACGCCGGTCAGCATGCCCATGAAGAAGTTACCCAAACCCTCACGGCGCTTGGGATAAAAACCGGCGGTATCGCCAAAATCTTCCGAGTTATTCAGATCTGACATTTTCTCCTTTCCTCCGCGTCTTCCCTGGGGGCCTGAAATTGACCTTTTGAAATGATGGGTGGTTTGGAAGACCGGATAAGGGTATTCTACCGAATTGAATGGGAATGTGCCACAAGCCGAAAAATCGGCTATTTTTCAGGCATTTTCCTCTCGAATCCGGCCCAACGCCCAGACCGCGCATTCACTCAAGACTGGGTCGGGATCCCGCGCGGCGGCCTCCAGGACCGGCACAGCCTCTTCCCGGCGGGCATTTCCAAGGGCGATCAGAAGGTTCCGCCGGTACCCTTCCCGGCCCGTCCGGCGGATCGGGCTGCGCCGGAATCGCTCCTGCCATGCCTCTTCCGGAAGCAGATATTCCCGGACCATGTCGCGGATCGGGAAGTGGGCCCGCGGAAAAAACACCGCATCCATGGCGGGCGGCGCATTCCGGTTCCACGGGCAGGCGGTCTGGCAGAGGTCGCATCCAAAGACGGCGCGTCCCATCATGCCGCGCAAGGCAGCGGGGATTGGCCCGCGATGCTCGATGGTAAGGTAGGAGATGCAGCGCCCGGAATCTATCGTCCTATCCGGGAGGATGCATCCGGTCGGGCAAGCCTGCCGGCAACGGGTGCAGGTCCCGCAACGGTCGGCGGTAAACGGGGGATCGGGCGGAATCTCCAGCTCGGTGAGAATTTCCGCCAGGAAGAGGTACGAGCCGAACCGGGGGTGGATCAGCATCGAGTTCCGCCCGATCCAGCCCAATCCGGCGCGCGAGGCAATCTCCCGCTCGAGGAGCGGAGCGGTATCTACGCATCCGCGGCTTGCCACATGCTGCCCGGTCCATGAGCTGACATACTCGCACAGGGTTCGCAGGCGGGCGCGGATGACCTCGTGATAATCGTCGCCGAGCGCGTAGGCCGCGACAGCCCCCTCCAGTGGCAGGTTCTCGGCGGCCGGAGGCGGGGGATAGGCAGCGGCGAGCGCGATGATCGAGCGGGCGGAGGGGAGCAGGCGGGTGGGGTCGGCCCGCACGGCGAGCGGGCGGTCAGCCGCCAGGTAGCCCATCCCGGCGTGCAGGCCGGCGGCAACCCATTCCCGGAATCGTGGATAATCCTCCGGGGGCGCGGCGGTGGTGAATCCGCACAGGGTGAAACCCAATTCGAGCGCGCGCCGGCGGATCGCCGTTTTGCAGGTTTCCATAAGGAGGGTTACCAGCCGCTGGCGGAAAAGACCGTGGGGAGGAACCCGGACCGTTCCTCGGAGGTCATGAACCGCGGCCGGGCGTAATCCACAAAACGGATGGTAAAGAGTTCGACGCCGAGGTACCGCCCCTGATAGAACACGTGCCGGTCGATAAAGGCCAACTCCGTCTCGTTCGCATACCCGAACTGATCGAAGAACAGGTTGCCCAATCCGTAATGGATGTAGGTGGAATCCCGGAAGTGGAAGCCCTGCGGATGGTGGGCCTGACTTCCGGAAACAATCACCGCCCCGGAATCCGCGATCCATCCGAACTCCTCGGCTTGCTGGATGGTGGGCTCATATTGGTAATACTCGAAGTACTGAAAGGTCATCACGGGGAGATACCCCTCGAGCCGCAGGCGGCGGATCTCGCTTTGGATGTACCCGAAATCGCACGGGGCGGCGCCGGGCGCGGTATCGCCAGCCCATTCTCCGTTGTATCCGACCCGGTTGCACCCGATAAACGCCAGACGGTTGCCGTTGTGTTCGACCAAGATCGGCTGCCGGGCGGACGATAAATCCGCGCCGCTGGCGTAGAACTGCCATCCGCGCTGGCGGTAAAGGTCCAGTGTATACAACAGGGCGGCTTTTTTATAATCCAGAACGTGGTTCCCGGTGAGTTCGACGATATCCGTTCCGATATATTCCAGAAGGTCGATGTAGCGCGGATCGGAGCAGAAGCGGTAGAGCCCGGGGCTCGGATCCGGCGGCGGGCAATTCTGCGCGAAGGGGATCTCGTTGCTGATGTGGGTCAGGTCGGCGGATTGCAGGAGCGGCCCGATATCCTGCGCCGGGTAGGTTACCCCGCGCGTCTCCATCGTGTAGGCCGTCGCGCGCACGAGCGCAGTCACGCCGGTGAGGATCAACGTGGTGAGTTTGGACGGGTCCCGGTTCGCCTGCGGAATCAGGCCGGCCAGTTCTCCGCCGCACAGCGCCGCATCCCCCAGGCAGGAGATCGGCACGTTGAGCGCGTACCCGCCGGGGGCGAATTCTTTCTGCAGCGGAGATTGCCCGTCGAGCGCGAGTACCTTCCAGCGCGGCTCCACCGCCTCCCACGGGATCACGGCCCACGCGGGGCGCAAGGACCAGGCCGCATCCAGGAGCGCTTCCGCGGGCACAACCTGCGTCGCGCCCGGAGCGGGATTTCCCCAGACGGCGGAAAAAACCTCCAGTGTATTCTGATCCATCAACAGCGGCCGGCCGGTGAAGAAGCCCGAGCTCTGCCCGGACCATCCTCCCCGCAACTCCGCTTCCGTCACGCCGTCCGCCACGGTCGGGAACGGCGCCGCCAGGACATATGTCCAGCTGGAAACCGGATGTTCGCCACCGGGTTGCAGCCGGACGAAGGCCGTCTCCGGTTCCGCGGCGATAAGCCATCCCGCGGGCAGCGGAAAGGATGATTTGAACGACGCCGGTAAAGCGGGTGAAAACCAGATCGAGGGGGCGGTTTCTGCGGAGGTCGTGGGCGCGCCGGTCGTTGGGGCAAGCGGACCGGGATCCTGGCTGGGAAGGAAGGGAGTGTTGGTCGTCGAGAGCAGTGCCACGGCGGTCTCCGCCGCGTCCAGCGTGGATCGTTTGGCGGCCTCTTCCCCGGCGGGGTTGGCGCCGAGGCACGCCGCCAGCAGGATTCCTGTGAAGCAGAGGATCCCT
The DNA here is from genome assembly GCA_016932475.1 of Anaerolineales bacterium. GTDB lineage: Bacteria > Chloroflexota > Anaerolineae > Anaerolineales > RBG-16-64-43 > JAFGKK01. The sequence goes on along the minus strand of JAFGCU010000027.1, from coordinate 52,982 downwards.
ATTCCGCGAATCGTCGGTTTCATGCCAAGCGCATTTCGGAAGCGCCCGGGTTATTCCGCCGGAAGCTTCACGGCCTGCATCTCCTCCCAGTTGGGTCCTTCCTTCGCGTCCGCGACCAGCGGGACGCTGAGGGCAAGCACCCCCTCCATGATTTGCCGCACGATTCGTGCCGCCCGCGGGATTTCGGCGGGGGGGCAGTCGAGGACCAGTTCGTCGTGCACCTGCAGGATCATCCGCGCGTCCAGGCCGGCCTGGGATAGAGCATCCGGCAGCCGGATCATCGCGATCTTCATGATGTCGGCGGCCGAACCCTGGACCGGGGCGTTGACCGCTTCGCGCTCCGCGCGGTTGCGGGCATTTACATCCAGGCGCGCCGTCGGACCGAGCTCCGGGAAATACCGGCGCCGGCCGAGCATTGTCTCCACATATCCCTGCCGGGCGGCCAGCCGTTTTGTGTTCTGCACAAAGTCGCGGATCCCGGCGAAGCGTTCAAAATAGGTGCTGATGAATTTCTCCGCGTCGGAGAGTGTCATGTCGGTCGAACGGGTCAGCCCGAAGGCGGTTTGGCCGTACAGCAGGCCGAAGTTGACCGCCTTGGCATGCCGCCGCATCGCGGGAGTGACCTCGGCGAGCGGCACGCCGTATACAGCCGCCGCGGTTGCGGCATGGATATCCTCGCCGCGGCGGAACGCTTCGGTCATCCCCGGATCCTTCGCCATGTGCGCCGCCAGGCGCAGCTCGATCTGGGAGTAGTCGATCGAGAGCAGGCGGCGGCCGGATGTGCCGGTGAACGCGCGGCGCAGACGCCGGCCCTCCTCGGTCCGGGTCGGGATATTCTGCAGATTCGGATCGGAGGACGAAACCCTTCCGGTGACGGTTCCGGTCTGGTTGTAGGAGGTGTGCACGCGGCCGGTGACCGGATTGACCTCGTCGCGCAGCGCGAGGACGTACGTGGAGAGCAGTTTGGACAGCTCGCGGTGGCGGAGGATCAGTTCCACCACCGGATGCTGGCCGACCAGGCTCTCGAGGACGTCCGCGGCGGTGGAATATTTGCCGGCCGCGGTTTTGCGGGATTTGTCCGGCGGCTGCAATTGCAGCTGGCCGAAGAGCGCATCCGCCAGCTGCTGGGTGGAATTCAGGTTGAAGGGACGGCCGATAAGCGCATGCACCTCGGTTTCGATTTTCCGGAGCTCGGCCTGGAAATCATCGCCCAGCTTGGAAAGGTACGGAAGATCCAGGGTGACGCCCTCCTGCTCCATCGCGGCCAGAATCGGGATGAGAGGCATCTCCATCTCTTCGAACAGCTTTGTCTGGCTGCGTTCCTCCATCTCCTTCCGCAGCGGGGCGACCAGGCGCAGCGTGACATCCGCATCGGCGGCGGCGTAGGGCGCCGCCTGGGCTGCGGGCACGCGGTCCATGGTGGTCTGCTTCGCGCCCTTGCCGATCAGCGCCTCGATCGGGGTCATCTCCACCCCCAGCCGGACAAATCCGAGGTCCTTCAATCCGAGGTTGCGCGAGGCGGGATTGCACAGCCACTCGGCGATCATCGTGTCGAAGGCCGGCGCGGAGATCGGCAGCCCGGCGCGCGCCAGGACCGTCAGGTCGTATTTGATGTTGTGGCCGGCTTTCGGGATGCGGGGGTCGGCAAGAATTGCCGCGAGCCTGCTTTTCACCGCGCCGAAATCGAGGTTCGGCCCGTCCGCATGGCGCAGGGGCAGATAATACCCCTCCCCCTCTGCGACGGAAAACGAGACCCCGACAAGTTCGGCGCGCATCGGATCGGTGGAGGTGGTTTCGGTATCCACCGCCAGGACCGGCGCGCGGGAGATTTTTTCCGCCAGATCCGCAAGTTTGCCTTCGTCATCGACCAGCTGCCAGCGGCCCGGTTCCGGGCGCGGCTTCGCCTCGGCAAACATTCCAAGCTGGATCCCGGACGAAGCGGAAGCCGGCAGGCGCGAGAGCAGTGTTCGGAACTCGAGCGTCTGGAACAGCGCGGCGATTTCTTCGCGGGCGTACTGCCCCGCCCGGCAGGCTTCGAGCGAAATTGCCACCGGGGCGTCGGTGCGGATGGTGGCCAGGCGGCGCGAAAGGAGCGCGCTCTCGCGCCCGGCTTCCAGCTTCGCGCGGTAGCGCGGCGGGATGTTATCCAGGTTTTCATAGATCGAATCGAACGAGCCGAATTTCTTCAGCAGTTCGGTCGCCGTCTTTTCGCCGACTCCCGGGACGCCCGGGATGTTGTCGGATTTGTCCCCGACCAGCGCTTTGTAATCGATCAAAGTCAGCGGCGGGAATCCCCATTCCTGCTGGAACCGGGCGGCGTCGTAATCGGTGGATTCCGAAAGCGAGCGGCCCGGCAGGCGGACCGAGACTTTGTCGTCGATCAGCTGGAGCAGGTCGCGGTCGCCGCTGAGGATCAACGCATCGGTGCCTTCCTTGCCCGCCTGCCGCGCGACCGTGCCGAGCACATCGTCGGCTTCGAAGCCTTCGGCTTCCAGGACGGGGATGCGGAACGCGCGGACCACTTCGCGGATGCGGTCGATCTGCGGCCGCAGGTCCTCGGGCATCTTGGCGCGGGTCGCCTTGTACTCAGGATACAGATCGTCGCGGAAGGTGCGCCCGGTGTCGAAAGCGACGGCCAGGTACTGGGGTTTCTCTTTTTCCAGAAGCGACAGGAGGATGGATGTGAAACCGTAGGTGCCCGCGGTCGGTTCGCCCTGGGCCGTGATCCAGCGGCTGGCCTGTGTGCCGGCGGCGGTCAGCGCGAAATATGCCCGGTAGGCGAGGGCATGCCCGTCCAGAAGATAGAGTTTAGGCGTCATGGTCGTCCGGAGGTTTGGCTTGCCGGGCGAGCCGCAGTTCGTCGGTGATGCTTCGGGGTTTGGCAAGATCGCCGGTTCGGGGCTTGCCCCCGGATGGTTCTCCCGCCTTCCGCTTCGCCCCGGACAGTTCTCCCGTCCGGGGTTTGTCGCCGGCAATCTCGCCGGTGCGGGGTTTTATCCCGAGAAGCTCGCCGGTTCTGCGCAGCAGACCGCCGAGATCCGCAGTCCGGGGTTTGGCCGCTCCCAATTCGCCCGTCTTGTGCCGGGCGGCGGCGAATTCGGCTGTGGTTTTATGGAACGCGCCTGTGGGAGGCGGTTTATCCAGCGCCTTTTCGAAAGTTTTGGCTCTGCGGCGGGCCGCCGAAACCGAGGTCCTGCGGTCGAACATCAGAGTCAGGTCGAAATCCAGGGCGATGGAGACGGAATACAGGAAAACCTCCTCGTCATCCGGCGGGATGCGCACATATTGCATCACCGTGCCGCCGGGGGTGACCGCCCAGAGATCGGCCACGCGCCGGGCGAGGAGGGAGAGTTTTTCATGGGAGAGCGCGCCGGCTCCGGCATGCAGCTCCGAGCCGCGCGTGATCAGGCAGGCCATCACCGAATTTTCGGCGGCCAGATGTTCCAGCCAGGCGCCGGCCTGCCCGGGGTTCTCCAGCCAGGGGACCGACCGCGTGGATTTTTTCGGCGGCGGCGGTTTCAGGATATCCGCCTCGGATTCTTCCGGTTCCCGCGCGTTGATTTCCGCCAGCGACGGCGCTTCCACGCCTAGCAGCCCGGCGATGTGCGGCACGAGATCCGGAAGATAGAAAGGCTTGGCCAGCGCGCCCTGGATGCCGAGCGCCCCGATGATCGGATTATCGGGATTGTTGTCGGGCGGGATGCCGAGCAGGATCATCTCCGGACGGATCTTCTGGAACACGCGGATCAGATCCTCCGCCGGTCCGTCTGGCAGGCGGAAATCGATGATGGCCAGGTCTACCGGCTTGGCCGAGGCAATCTGGAAGGCTTCCCGGCCGGTGAGCGCCAGGGTGCAGTCGAATCCGACTGCGGATAACGCCTGCTGCAGCATGCTGGCCAGGCCGGGATTGGCGTCGACGATCAGAATCGAATGCGGCATGGGATAAGTGTAGCATAGAGGCGCACTTCCAACCCGGGCACTTGGTGCTGCGGGGTTAACCGCACGCGGCGCCGAAACGGCGCCGCGTGCGTAAAAGGGGTTGTTCGCGTGCTACGCCGAAGCGGAGCCGCCATTGTCGTTGCCCGGACCCGATTTGTCTTCGTTCTTCGTCAGGACATGGATCAGGATCAGACCCAGACCGAAGAACAGCGGGATGAAAGCCCCGATCATCCACGGGCCCAGACCGAGCGGGTAATGGGAATTTATCCCCAGCGGCCATAAACCGACGGTCAATGCCAGGCCGAGTGAGGCGATTATCACGCCCCAGCGCAGGGAGGCTTTTCCATTTGTGTGCGCTTCCTGCATGGCGCCCGGTTTAAGCAAACCTTTTTCCGCCAGGGCGAGTGTTTCCTTGTATTGCAGGAAGCGCCACACGGCCAGAAAGCCGAACAGGACGATGAAGAACAGGATCCCGCAGCAGAATGGGGCGTAGATGAAGGATGGGTCGAAATCGGAATACATGGCGTTTCTCCTTGTGGATTTGATGGTGCGTCGATTGTCGATACCGGGCAGCCGCCGTCGGGCCGGCTGCCCGGATGATACCGTGATTTCTACCCGGCGCTCTGCGGTTGCACGCTGATGCTTCCGCTGTTGGTCGATGCCTCCAGCATCGGCCCGCCGGCTCCCACCGCGCCTTCCAAGTGGGTGGAGTCTCTCCGCGACGTGACGGCGGCGAACCCGCATTCCACGTCGCCGAAGTTCGTCGAAAGGTCAAACGTGAACGGCGCGTCCGCGGGAAGCCGGACATCTATGTCGCCGAAGTCGGTGTGCAGGATGCTGGTGCCCGCGCCGAGTGATCCGCTGAACCGGATCGACCCGCTGTTGGTGTTAAGATCCAGGATGACATCCGTGCCGCGGATGTCGATGTCGCCGAACCCGGAGCGCGCTTTGACCCGCCCCTGCGTATCCCCGGCCGTCACCTTACCGGAATCGGTGTCCAGATCGTAGCTGTCCGCCGAGGAGTCGAGGACTTCGACGTCGCCGAAGTCGCTGCGCGCAATGAGGTCTTTTTCAATCACCAGTCTTTGCAGGACGACCTCGCCGCTGTTGGTACGCGCTTCGATGGAACCGGCCTTCAGATCGGTCACCTCCACATCGCCGAAGCTGGATGAGACGTCCGCCCGGCCGCTGAAGGCGGAATCTTCCACGGTCACATCGCCGGAGCTGGTTTTCGCCTTCAGGGTGCCGCCCTCCGTGTGCAGAACCTGCACGTCGCCGAAACTGCTCGACGCCTCCACGGTCTCCCCGCCGGACGCTCCGTTCCGGACCGTGACATCGCCGGAACTGGTCTCGGCGGTGATTTTCCCGCGGACGTTATCCACCGTCACCTGGCCGAAACTGGAATGCAGGTATGCATCTCCGGTCGTCCCGGTCAGGTACAGGTTTCCGCTCGAGGAAGTGGCTCCCACCGCGCAATCCAACGGCACGCTGACGGTGAAATCGACCGAGATGCCGGCCGGCCCGATGTGCAGGATGTCCACCTGGATCGGCTGGTCGACATGGACGGTGACGGAATTTCCTTCCTGCTGGAGGATAACTTTAACCTTCCCGAGAAGTTCCTCCGCGTCCCGCTTATTGGCGCCCCAGGCGTATTTGTGGGCGTTGATCAGGATCTCTTTGCTTCCCTCCACGGCGGTGACATCCACCTTGCCGAACGGAGTGTCGATCTTGAGGTCCGCTGGACCGTCGACCGCGGCTCGAAGTTCCTCCACGGAATCGGCGCTGAAATTCCGCGCGGACAGGAGGTTCCATTGGAATCCTCCGGAGAAGACCCGGCCGGCGACCGGAACGAATGCAATCACCGATCCCAGGCAGATGGCCGCCAGGGAAATGCCCAGCAACGCGACGATGGACCACTTTTTCATTGATTTATCCTCCGAGTACAATGATTTCCAAACTGGTATTCATCACACTGAGTTGGACAAGCCTCCCGGCCGAAAGTTTCACGGGTGGAAGGGGCATACTCCGTCAGAACAAATATTCGCGTCCCCGGCCCGCAACTTTTCCCGGGGAGGCCGGTCTAAGGTTGTAAAGGGTTGATTCGCGTTGGAAAATGAAGCGGAGATCGTAGCAAGGGCGCAGGCCGGCGACAGCGGAGCGTTTGAGATGCTGGTTGTGGAGCATCAGGCGTACGTATTTAACCTGGCGTACCGCGTGCTCGGGAACGAACAGGAGGCCGAGGATACGGCCCAGGAGGCTTTTGTCCGGGCGTGGCAGTCGCTGCCGAGGTTCCGGGCGCAAGCCCGGTTCGGCACATGGATGTACCGGATCGTCACCAACCTGTGCTACAACCGCCTGCCGCGGCTGCGGCGCGAACTTTCCGCCATCGGCGAGGATGAGATCGAGGATCACGCGGATCTTCAAACCGGAAAGGCGGACGACGGATTGGAAGCCGCCGAGCGCCGGGCTTGGCTCCACCGGCAGATCGAGGAGCTTCCGGAAGCCTACCGCCTGCTCCTTACCCTGCGCTACCAGCGCAACCTGCCGTACGAGGAGATCGCATCCGTCACCAGCCTGCCGATGGGCACCGTCAAGACGGGTTTGTTCCGCGCCAAGGAGCGTCTCCGCTCGGCGTTGGAAACGTATGAGGAGGCACGACTATGAATCCTTCCGAGGCCGACCGTTGGATGACCGCCGTCGAGGATGCGCTGCGCACGATGCCGGAGGCGCCCGCCCCGGCCGCCCTGCGGTCGCGGGTCATGCGCGGCGTGCGCGCGCTTTCGGCGCCGCCGAAGTTCGTGTTCCCCTGGCTGGAGGCCGCCATCAGCCTGATGCTGTCCACGCTGTTGACCGGCGTGGGCGCGCTGCTGGTGGGGCTTCCCCCGACGGAGCTGGTCCGCCTGCAGCAGACTCTCCGGTACTTCTTCCTCGTTCCCGCGAATCGCCCCTTCCTCGCGGCGTCCGTGATCGGGCTGGGAATGCTCGTCGCATGCCTGTTTTTCGCCGTCCGGATTCTGCTCCCGGGACGCCGTGCGCCGGCGGTCGTGCGCCGGTAGATCGTCGACGATCGACCACGGACGATGGACGATGGAGAGCCTGACCATTGACCGTTATCCTCAACCCCATCTTCTCCGATAGGTAAATCGGAGCAAATAGAATTATTGGCCATGGTCTATGGTCCATGGTCGGATGATATAATTTTCTCCATGCGAACCGATGATCAGGCCGATTGGGATGCCGGCGCTCCCCGCCGCATTCTGGGGATGAAGCTCTGGCAGGTAGGGCTGCTGGGCGGGATGGCGGCGCTGGATTGCCTCGTGCTCGTTGTCGGGGCGGTGATCATCCTCGGCTCAATACCCTCCACCCCCGGCGGCGGCCTGGTTGCCGGCGCTCCGGCCACATTTACGCCGGTGGTGTCACCCATGGGGGCCGCCGTCGCGCCGTCCCCTTCGATAACGCCGATAACGATGGCGTTTCAGTTCCCAACCTACACCCCGTACGGCACACCGGCCGAAACCTACACGCCCACTCCCTCGGTTACCTCGATGATGGAAGGGTGGGTAAAATTCAGCGTGCCGGAAATCGAAATCTGGATGCCGGGAAGTTACGCCGCCGGGAATCCGCAAACCGAAACCGATGCGATCATCGCTTCGCTGAAGGAAAAGGGCGCCAATTTCAACTGGGATGTGATTAAAGAGCAGCTGGAATCCGTCACCGATAATTATGTCATGTGGGCGATCGATTCCTACCAGGGCAATCCGGACGTCGTCACCAATATCGCCTTCGTGTATGATGTCCCCAACCCGGGCGAGCCGCTGGGGGATTATGCCACCCGGTTCGTCGGCGCCATGTCCGACAGCTTCCGCCTGGTCGAGCAATCCAGCTCCCGGCATCCGGAATACGAAGCCGTGCTGGTTCTCCTGGAAGCCATGGACACCACCGCCACCAAGACACAGATTGCGCTGTACGCTCTGAAGCACAAGGCTCTCGTGTGGGATATCATGTGCTTCACGGCGGCGGACGAAATGTCCGAACGCCTCCCCGACTTCGACCGGATGGTGGAAACCTTCCGCGTGCTGCAAGCTCCCTAAATTTTTCGCAAAGTTGAAAATCCTCAAACTACCATATTGTCGACCGGTTGTTGGACCATAAACACGGTATTTAGCGAATGTTATAATTTTCTCCATGCATTCCAGCAATCCATCCGAGTGGGAAACCGGTGCGCCTCGGCGCATCCTGGGGATGAAGGTCTGGCAGGTTGTACTGCTGGGCGGTGTGGCGCTGATGGATTGCCTCGTGCTCGTTGTCGGGGCGGTGATCATCCTCGGCTCAATACCCTCCACCCCCGGCGGCGGCCTGATTGCCGGAGCGCAGCCCTCATCGACTCCCGTGATACCACCCCCGGGACCCACTCTTGCCCCAACCCCCTCGATAACCCCGATTACGCTGGCGTTCCAATTCCCGACCTACACCCCGTTTGGAACCCCGGCTGAAACAATGACACTTACCCCTTCCCCCACCGGAATAATGGATGGGTGGGAAAAGTTTTCGGTTCCGGAAATGGAAGTCTGGCTGCCGGGAAGCTACGCGGCCGGCAAGCCGCAGACCGAGGCGGATGCGATCATTGCTTCCCTGAAGGAAAAGGGCGCTTTTCCAAATGCCGATTGGGATTGGGTTTAAGAAATGCTGGAGTCTCAGGGGGAAGGCGTCGTCATGTGGGCGATTGATTCCTACCAAGGCAACCCGGAGTCCATCACGGATATCGCCTTCATATACGGTGGCTCCGATACGGGCGAACCGCTGATGGATATTGCCACAAGCTTTGTCGGCTTGGCGTCTGCTGACTACATATTTGTCGAACAACAATCCAGTGTCCGGCACCCGGCATACGAAGCCGTGATGGTAATGCTGGAGGCCAAGGACTCCGGCGAAGCCCCGACCCAGACGGCGGCGTTTTACGTTCTGCGCGCCCATAATGAATTGTGGGGCATCTTGTGCGAAACGGCCAAAGACGAGATGAATAAGCGGCTCCCGATCTTCAATCGGATAGTGGAAACTTTCCGGGCATTGCAATCCCCCTCGTAAGCCGCCTCCGACGCAGCAAGCCGTCCCGCACGGTTACCGAACACGTTCCGCGAAGGAGGAATCGGTACGCTTCTGGGTGGAATTCACAATCTTCCTTAATCACGATCTTCACCTTTAACATATTTTGCCCCATTTTCCAGGATTGCTCCGGCATGGTTGCGGCAACTTGACAAATAGATGATCGTCTATATATAATGGCATGGAATGATGGTGATCAATGCCCGACTCGCAGAAGGAACCCGCTCCGGTCGAATTCGCCAAGGCGATCGCCGATAACACCCGGCAGAAGATCATGAAATTCTGCTGCTGCAATTGGCGTTCCGTCACCGATATCGTGGCTCATATGCGCGTCACCCAACCGACCGTCTCGCACCATCTGGCCATCCTGCGGGATGCCGGACTGGTGGACGTGCGCCACGAGGGCAAGCAAACCTTCTATCGCCTGGACCGGAAACGGATCGTGAACTGCTGCGGCGTACTGGAACATACATTCGCGCCGGACGAGTAAGACGTTCATACCCAGGCAGAATGCTCCGGTATTTTTTTAAGGTGATATATAGATCGTTATCGATGTGACAGACTGCCCTAACCCCCTCTTCCCGAAGGCCGGGTGAGGGGGGCGGGACAGGGCACGGGTAGAAAAGTAAAGGATCGGATTTCAATTCATAATAAGGAGATCACCCGATGGAAAGACCAAAGCCCGATGAAATCCACTCGGCCGTGCGCGAGTTTTACGCCCGGAAGGCGCAAGCTTTCGAAAAGGAGTGTTGCGGTTCCGGCGCAAGCTGCTCCTGCTCGATGCCGAATAATTATCCGGCGGAGGAACTGCAAACCCTCCCGGAGGATCTGGCGGATGTGACGCTTGGATGCGGCAACCCGATATCCGGAATCGAAATACGCCCGGGTGAGACCGTCGTGGATCTCGGGTCCGGCGGCGGGCTGGATTGTCTTCTGGCAGCCCAAAAGGTTGGAGCGGGCGGGCGGGTGATCGGCGTGGATATGACGCCGGAGATGATCGGGAAGGCGCGCGCAAATGCCGCCCGGATCGGCGCCGCGAACGTCGAGTTCCGGCAGGGGCAGATCGAAGCCATCCCGCTCGCCGACGGCGAGGCGGACGTCGTCGTTTCCAACTGTGTGATCAACCTATCGCCCGACAAGCCGGCCGTTTTTCGGGAGATGTTCCGCGTGCTGCGCTCCGGCGGCCGGGTGGCCGTTTCAGACATCGTCACCCGCGGACCGATGAGTCCGTCGGTGGCGAAATCCCTCGAAAGCTGGGCGGGCTGCATTGCCGGCGCGCTGGATGTGGAGGAGTACCGGAGTGGATTGCTCGAAGCCGGCTTTGCGGATGTCTCCGTGACCACCGCCGGTGAAGGATCCTGCTGCGGCTCGTCACAGCCCGCCGATGGCCTGCCGTTTTCGGCGCTGATCGCCGCGCGCAAACCAACCCCGTAGTCGCGACCCGCCGGGTCGCCCCTGCGGATCCGCCGATCCTGCGCGGCGGCTGTGCTAAAATCCATGGCAGACGACTCTTGGAGGAGAGGCTCATGGAGAACAACCGACCACGCGGAAAATATTTCGAGGAACTCACATCCGGGCAGAAGATCTTCACCTCCGGACGGACTGTCACCGAGGCGGATGTGACCGCCTTCGCCGGACTTTCGGGGGATTTCAACCAGATCCACACAGACGCCGATTACGCGGCCAAGGGACCGTTCGGCCAGCGAGTGGCCCACGGCCTGCTGGTGCTTTCGATCGTCTCCGGCCTGGCGGTGCAGACCGGTGTGATGGACCGCACCGTGCTGGCGTTCCGGGAAATCGCCGAGTGGAAGTTCAGCCGGCCGGTTTTCTTCGGCGACACCGTTCGCTGCGAAATGGAAGTCCTCTCCACCAAACCGTTTCCCCGCCTGGGCGGCGGCGCGGTGGAACTCGCCCTGACGGTAAAAAATCAAAAAGAAGAAACCGTCATGAGCGGGAAGTGGATCGTGCTGATCCAGAGCAAACCCGCCGCCTGAGATGGACGAATCCTCCGCGGATCGTTTCCGCCGTTTGCAGCGCAGCCTCGACGAAACCGGCGAATGGGACGACGAGGATGAAGAGGCCGACGCCGGCGGCGGGGAATCTCCTCCGAGGGGAGATACCTCCGGGGCGGACGGGAAGGAATCGTTCTCCGCTTTGGAATCGCCCGGCCTGAAACCGCCGGAATCCGGCCTGGCTGAGGAATCCGAACCGGTCGGCTTGCCGATCCCCGGCTGGGATGAACTGGAGCCCGATGCGGAACCCGCGGGCGCCGCTCCGGAAAAAGCAGCGGATGTCGCCGCGGATGAACCCGGAGCCGCCCCGGAGAAATCGGAAGCGATTCCATCCAAAGAGCCGGCCCGGACTCCGCGCATCCCGCAATGGCGGGCGCGGGGGCGCACGACCCGGACCGGGCCGCTTCCGGCCGGAGGCGAATCCGCCACTTCCGGATTCCCGCGCGCCAAACGATCCCGCGGCCGCGCCGCCCGCTCGTGCCTGTTCCGGGCGGCGCTGACCGGCGTCTTCGCCGCCACCGCGGCATTTTTCCTCACGGCGGGATTCATGCTCTACGAATATTTTCAGATCGCCGCGACTCTTCCCTCGGTCGAGGACCTCCGCTCCCGCACCGCGCAATTCGAAACCACCCGCATTTACGACCGCAACGGAAAACTCCTGTACGAGATCCTCGACCCGAACGCGGGCCGCCGCACGTACGTGCCGCTGGAGCGGACCTCGCCGTACATGCTGGCGGCGACGATCGCCGCCGAGGATAAAAACTTCTTCAGCCATCCGGGTTTCGATCCGATGGGAATTCTGCGCGCCTTCACCCAGAATATCACTTCGGGCGAGACGGTCTCCGGCGCCTCCACCATCACCCAGCAGCTGGCGCGGATGGTGCTGATGACCCCGGAGGAGCGCTCGGAAATTTCCTACATCCGCAAGGTGCGCGAGGCGCTGCTGGCGGTGGAGATCACGCGCCGCTATTCGAAGGAAGAAATCCTGGAGCTCTTTCTGAACGAAAACTCCTACGGCAACCTGGCCTACGGAGTCGAGGCGGCCGCCGAGACGTACTACCAGACGACCGCGGATAAACTCACCCTCGAGCAGGCCTCTTTCCTGGCCGGGCTCCCGCAGGCGCCCTCGGTGTATGACGTGTACAACAACCGCGACGCGGCGCTGGAGCGGCAGCGCCAGGTTCTGGTGATGTTGATCGAGGCCAGCGAGGAGCAGCATTGCATCTTTGTCGGATACGCCATGCCGGAGGTGTGCGTTTCGGCCGACGACGCCGTAATCGCCTGGACGGCGGCGCAATCGGCCGTGTTTGCCGCGCCGGACGTTTATATGCGTTACCCGCATTGGGTGAACTACATCCGCCAGCAGCTGGAATCGATGTACGATCCGCAGACCATTTACCGGTCCGGGTTCCAGGTCTACACGACGCTGGATCCCGCCTTGCAGGATCTGGCGGAAGGCGTGGTGCAGAGGCAGGTGCAGGCGCTTGCCGACAAAAATGTTACCGGCGGCGCGCTGGTCGCCATCCAGCCCGCCACGGGCGAAATCCTGGCGATGGTTGGATCGCCCGATTTTTACGCGCAGCCGGCCGGCCAGGTGAACATGGCCGTCCGAGCCCGGCAGCCGGGTTCCGCGATTAAGCCGCTGACCTACCTCGCCGCGTTCGAAAACGGGTGGACTCCCGCAACGCTGATCTGGGACGTCCCGGCCGAATTCCCGCCGTCAAACGATCCCTACGACACCAATCCGCCGTACAAACCCGTCAATTACGACAACAAGTTCCACGGGCCGGTGACGGTGCGGGCGGCCTTGGCCAATTCCTACAACATCCCGGCCGTGAAAACCCTGCAGGCGGTCGGCATCTACGACAATCCCGATACGCCCCAGCCGGACGGACTGATCCCGATGGCCAAGCGGCTGGGGATCTCCACTCTTGTCCGGACGGATTACGGCCTCTCGCTGACCCTCGGCGGCGGGGAAGTGACGCCGCTCGAGCTGACCGCGGCGTATGCGGTGATGGCCAATGGCGGGTTGAAGCTGCCCACGGCGTCGATCCTGAAAATTCAAACCTTCGACGGCGAGACGGTGTACGCTTATCAGCCGCCGGCCGGGGAACAGGTGCTGCGCGCGGAGCACGCCTTCCTGATCTCGTCGATCCTCTCGGACAACGAGGCGCGCACGCCGATGTTTGGCGCCGACTCGGTGTTGCGCCTGCCGTTTGCCGCGGCGGTGAAAACCGGGACCACCAACGATTTTCACGACAACTGGGCGGTGGGCTATACGCCCGATCTGGCGGCGGGAGTGTGGATCGGCAATCCCGACAACACGCCGATGATCGGAACGACCGGGGTCAGCGGCGCGGCGCCGATCTGGTCGGAATTCATGCTCAACGCCATCCAACAAACGACCGGAAACAACCCGGCGCCGTTCGTTCCACCGCCCGGGATCATGGAGAAGTTGATCTGCGCCGCCACCGGCGCGGAACCCGGAAAATATTGCGCCACGACGCGGGCGGAGTTTTTTGCTGCGGATCAGCCGCCGCTCCCGGCCGACTTGGACCTCTGGCGGGATACCTGGATAGACACCTTCACCGGGCTGCGCGCATCCGCGGCGTGCTCCGATCACATGGAGCAGGCACTGACGATCTCCGTCCACGATGCAGATGCCCGTTTATGGCTGACCGCCGACCCCTTCGGGCGCGAGTGGGCGGCGTTGCAGGGTTTCCCGGATCCATTGCGTTTCTTTCCGGACGGCGAATGCACCGCCGAGAGTCCCCGGCCGATTCTGTCCGTTTCCTATCCTTCGGAAAACCAGACCATCGGCGACCGGAACCTGGAGATCCGCGGCCGGGCGGGCTCCACCCGCGAGTTCGACCACTTTACGCTGGAGTATGCGGAGGATCGCGACCCGGATGATTGGAAGCCGATTGTGCCGTCCTCCTCGACGCCCGTTTCCGATACGGGAACGCTGGCCGAGTGGGATCTTTCGGACATTGACAACGGATGGATTACCATCCGGCTGACCGTATATTCCCGGCAGGGAGGCAAGGCGGAAATGAAGGTCCGCTTTCATCTTCAGAAGCCCGCGCCCACTCCGGTGCCCACGCGCACTCCAACCCCAACGCCCACCGTGACAGTCACCCCGACGGTTACCCCGACGGTCACCCCGACGGAGACGCCCGTTCCCACCGCTACGCCGACGGACACCCCGACCGGCACGCCCACCTTCACTCCAACCCTCCCTCCAACCCCAGAGCCAACGTCCACGCCAACGGAAACCGAGACTCCGCCTCCATAGCCTCCTGCGTAGAGCCGCGAATCCTTCATTCATGCTTGGCCGGTTGTTCCATGCGCAAACGGCGGGGACACTCCGGCTGATTTAATGGAGGATGCGGTCAAGGTTGTATAATCCCGCCCATGCACTCGCGAATTCGAGGGGTCTGTTTTTTTGTCCTGATGCTTGCCGGCTGCGGTCCGGTGGCTCCGGCGGGGATCGCGTTTCCCACGCCGATCCGCTGGCACTCGCCGACGGTTTCGCCCACGCGCTTCTTCCCGACCCGTGAAGTCCCGCTGACCCCGACCCTCGCCCCGACTCCCACGCCCCAAACGTACACCGTCCGGGCGGGGGACACCTTCGGTTCGATCGCCGCGAAGTTCGCCGTCACCGTGGATGCCCTGACCGCCGCGAATCCGGGCGTGGATCCGAACGTGCTGTCGATCGGCACGGTGCTGATAATCCCCGCCAAACCGGTCGGCACGGGAACCCCGCAGCCCACGCCGACTCCGGTGGGCCTGGTTCTCGAACCGGCCCATTGCTACACACAGGCGGGCGGGGGACGATGGTGCCTGGCCATGATCGGCAATCCGGGGCCGGATGCCGCCGCCGGCGTAATCCTCCGGTTCTCGTTGTATGCCTCCACCACGGCCGACCCTTCCATTTCCAAGGAAGTCGCGCTGCCCCTCTCGGTGCTGCCTGCCGGCGCCCGAACAATCGCCGCCGCTTACTTCTCCCCCGAAGAGGCGCAGTCTGAAATCCTGCGCCTGGAACTGATCAGCGCCATCCGATCGGCGGAGTCGGCGGGGCTCCTTCCGTTGACGATCGTGAAGGAAACAAGCCGGCCGCTTTCGGACGGGATGGAACTTGCCGTCGAATTCCGGATCGATGCGGATGAGGTTGCTTCAGCCAACCGGCTGGATGCGGCCCTGGTTCTGCTGGATTCCGCGGGATGGCCGGTGGGCTTCCGTATTCTGCGCGGCGAGGGGGAGTGGCCGCCGGGCGCAACACACACCCTGACCCTGAATGCCTTCAGCCTGGGTGGCAGCATCGCGGACTACGAATTCATCCTTCAAGCGCGGTCTGTCCCGCCTGCTGAATAATTAAGCCCGGATGGCGGTAAAGACCTTTCTGATCATAAACAGGCCGGACGGGTCTGGATGCCTGGCTTGTGTGCTGGAACGGCTTGGGTTTTGCAGACTCGACAGGCCTGAAACCCAACCGCTGAGATCATGGCAATTGGAGAATCCCGAATGGAATTAAAGGAAAAGAACCGGTGGTTTTATTTTCTCGTACGGGCGGTCGTCATCTTGCTCGTGCGAATCCTCCTGCGCGTTAAAATCGTGGGGCTTGAGAACGTCCCGGCGACGGGCCCGTTCCTGTTTACCCCCAATCATTTGAGCCAGGTCGATACGCCGCTGTGTCTGGCGGCGATCCCGCGCCAGATGCGCGTTTTCGCGGCGGAAAAATACAAGCGCAACCCGTTCCTGTTCCTTCTGTTCGAAACGATGGGGTGCATATGGGTGCGCCAATTCGAGGCGGATCATGAGGCGCTGCGCGAGGCGCTGCATCATCTGCGCATGGGCGGCGCGCTTGGGATTGCACCGGAGGGCACGCGCAGCCGGGAAACCCATGCCCTGCTGCGCGGCCGCGGCGGCGCCTCGTTTTTGGCCAGCCGTGCAGGGGTTCCCCTGCTGCCGGTCGGGATCTGGGGCACGGAAACCGTCATCCGCGACTGGAAGCGTCTCCGCCGCGGTTCGGTCACGGTTCGGATCGGCAAACCGTATCCCCTCGGCGTTTCCGCGCGGGCCAAGGGCGAGGAGTTGGATGCGGCGACCGACGATATGATGTGCGCGATCGCCGCGCTGCTGCCCCCGCAATACCGGGGTGAATATTCCTCGCATCCCCGCTTGGAAGCCTGGCTGCAAAAGGCGAACGGATGAGCGTCGCGCCCCTTCCTCCGGAAGAGCGGGCTTCGCTGCGGATGCTGCTGGATCCGCGCCGCGCCGGCGATGCGATGGCGTCGTATTACGCGTTTTCGCATCCCGCCGCCAAAACGCGGATATGGGGTCATCGCATGTCCGCTGGCCGCCTGGATGGTTTCCTGCTCCGGGCTCAGACCGGCCTGGATCTCTTCCGGCCGCTGGTGACCTTGCGCGCGCCGGACGCCGGAGCGACGGCCGAACTCCTGCGGGCGGCGTTCCCTTCGCCCCAGGCGGCGATGTTCTCCTTTCCCGAACCGCTGGGCTTGTGGGTCCTGCCGCTCCTTACGGTGGAAACGATGGTGCCGCTGATGGTGCTGCGGTTGAATCCCTCCCGGCTGGAGCCTTTGATCAACATTCTCGTGCGGGAAACCGTTTCTCCGGGCGGGTTCCCGCGCTACGAGATCCGCAAGGAAAACCGGCTGCTTGCGGCGGCCGGTGTCAACTGGCAATCCGCCGACTGGGCGGAAATTTTTGTCCAGACCGATCCGGATGTGCGCGAACGGGGCTACGGCCGGTCGGTATGCGCCGCGCTGTGCCGCCATCTGCTCGAGGAGAGAAGGGGCGTCCTGTATGCCGTGGAAGAAAGGAATTCCGCCTCCCTGCGGCTTGCCAACGGGATTGGGTTTGAGGATACGGGTGAGCGCGAGATTTTGTGTTCCGGGTCCGTGCTCGCGGCTCCGCCGGCGGCGGGTGATGGTTCGAGTTAATCGCAAAACCAAAAGATTGGAAATCCACGAAGAGCGCGAAGAGCACGGAAAAAAAATTACAGGAAGTTGAAAAAAAGGATAAACGGGTGTCATTGCGGGCGACCAGAGGGAGCGAAGCAATCTCCCCCTTCGGAAAATGAAGGAGATTGCTTCGTCGCTTCGCTCCTCGCAATGACAACCTGTCTAAAGATTTTTCAAGTTTCCTTCGTGTCCTTCGTGGAAGAATTCAGGAGGATGGAATGATCGAAGCGGCATTTCACTTTCCGAATGGATTTCTATGGGGAACCGCCACCTCCTCCCACCAGGTGGAAGGGGATAACCGGCGGAACGATTGGTGGGCCTGGGAGCAGCAGCCCGGGCGCATCCTGCAAGGGGCTCGCTCCGGCCTGGCGTGCGACTGGTGGGGCGGCCGCTGGAAGGAAGACCTGGACCGGGCGGCGGCGGGCGGGCAGAACGCCCACCGGCTTTCGGTTGAGTGGAGCCGGATCGAACCGGAACCCGGCCGCTGGGATGCGCATGCGCTGGATTTCTACCGCGAGATCCTGGCCGGAATGCGCGAACGCGGGATCGAACCGATGGTTACGCTTCACCACTTCACCAATCCGCTCTGGCTGGCGGAGGAGGGTGGCTGGGAGAACGAGGGGGTGGTCTCCCGCTTCGAGGCCTTCACGCGCAAAACCGTCGCGGCGCTCAAGGACCTGGCGACCTTCTGGTGCACGATCAACGAGCCGAATGTGTACGCCTATTCGGCGATCGCTTCCGAGGCCTTCCCGCCGGGAAGGAAGGACCTGCGGGCCGCGTTGAAAGTGATGCGCCATCAAATTCTTGCGCACGCGGCGTCGTATCACGCGATCCACGAGCTCCAGCCGGGGGCCCGGGCGGGCATCGTGATCCATTACCGCGGGATGACGCCCCACTCCGCCAATCCGCTGGACGGCATGGTGGCGGGGATGCAATCGCGGATTTTTAACGACCTGATCGCGCAGGCGCTTGTCGATGGACGGCTGCGATTCCCCGTCGGCCGCGGGCGGGTGCCGCAGGCGGCCGGAACGCAGGATTACATCGGGTTGAACTATTATTCATGCGATCACGTTTCGTTCGATCCCTTGCGGCCGGGCGAGCTGTTCGCGCGGCGGTTTTATCCGCGGGGCGCGGACTTGAGCGAGGTCGGTTGGAACGCCAATATGCCGGAAGGTATGGCCCGCGCGATCCGCTGGGCCAATTCCTTCGGCGTTCCGATCTACATCACCGAAAACGGGATCGAAGATGAGGCCGACCATATCCGCCCGCGCTATCTGGTGCAGCATCTCCACCAGGTGTGGAAAGCGGCGAACATCGGCGTGCCCGTGCGCGGCTATTTTCACTGGAGCCTGGTGGATAATTTTGAATGGGAGCGGGGCTGGACCCAGCGATTTGGATTGTGGGCTGTGGATCCGGAAACGCAGGAGCGCGCCGAACGCCCGTCGGCCAGGCTGTACGCGGAGATTTGCAAGGAAAACGGCATTACCAGCGGCATGGTCCGGCGCTACGCCCCGGAGGTTTTTTCCGTTCTGTTCCCCGGGTGACCGTTTCCTGAATCCCCACGGGGATGTCCCAAAGAATTCCCACCCTCGCTACTTGGAGAAGGCGGCATGCGCATCGCCATACAGCGGTCGATCGGATATTTCCTGACGTTTGTTTGTCTCGGCATGGATATGGCGGTGGTCGGGCCGACCCTGCCCGCGCTCGCCGGGCAAACCGGCAGCACGCTCGGCGCAATCGGGATGGTCTTCCTCCTCAGCGCGGGAGGCGCCACGCTGGGCACGCTGCTCGGCAGCTGGATATTCGATAAAGTTTCGGGGCGGGTTGTGCTCGCCGCCGCCCAAATCGGATCCGCAGCGTTGATGTTCCTTGTCCCGCATGTTCCCTGGATTTATTTATTGATGGTGTTGTTTGTCGTCAAGGGGGTGGCGGGAGGTTTGGTCAACACCGGCGCCAACACCCTGATGCTGTGGACGCACCGGGAGAAGTCGGCTCCGTTTGTAACCGCGCTGCATTTCTTCTTCGGCCTGGGTTCTTTTATCAGCCCGTTCCTGCTCGGGCTGCTGCTTGGGGCGGGGGGAGCGTATGCGGATGGTTACCACCTGCTGGCGGTTTTCGATTTACTGGTGGGTGTGATTATCCTGGCCTTCCTGCGGCCGCCCGCGTCACCGCAGAAAAAGGCGGAACCCGGGGCGGCGGTCTCCTCCGGACGGTTTGTCGTGCCGCTGGTGCTGTCGGCGATGCTGTACCTGTTCTTCTATGTCAGCGCGGAAATCACTTTCGGAGGCTGGGTTTACACGTATGCCATCACGCTGAATTTGGCGGATGCGGTGCGCGCGGCCTACCTGACATCCATTTTCTGGCTGGCATTTACGATCGGCCGGTTGATTGCCATCCCCGCCGCCGTCCGCTTTGCTCCCTGGCGGGTCATCGCCGTCGCGCTGGCCGGCTGCGCCGGTTTTCTCGGCCTGTTGGTCCTGTTTCCGGGAGCGCCTTCCGTGGTGTGGATTACCGCGGCGGGCGCCGGTTTCTGCATGGCGCCGGTTTGGCCGAGCGGCTACACCCTGGCCGGACAATCCGTCAACCTCACAGCCCGCCTCAGCGGCTTCATCCTGCTTGGCGACAGCATCGGCGGAATGATCCTGCCGGGGCTGACGGGCTGGATCATGGAGGCGGCGGGTGCCCCGGCGATGGCCCAGCTTGTCCTGGCCAGCCTGGTGGCGACGTTTCTGGCATATCTCGGAATCCTCTATTTTGGAAAGCGAAGAAAAGAGACAGTCGGGACGGGTTAACCTTTCCGGCCTCCCCTGTCCGCCTTTGCGGTTTCTCCGGCCGTTAATGATTTTCTGACGCCGGTTATATTTTTGGTTAACAATCCGCGGCTATACTGCGATCATCACAAACCCCAAAAGGGGATTATGGAGGTGGCGTATGGCCAATCTTATCCGCTGGGATCCGTTCCGTGAAATGGGCAGCATGCGGGAAGTGATGGATCGGTTGATGGAAGACGGGTACACCCGCCCTCTCGGCGCCGGGCTGTGGGATGTCTCGCCGGTTCCGACCATGGATCTTTATCAGACCGAAGACTCGGTTGTGGTGAAGATGGGTCTTCCGGGGGTCAAGCCCGAGGATATCCAGATTTCCGTGGCCAACGGGGTGCTTACCATCCGCGGCGAGGTGAAGGAGGAAAAAGATGAGAACGAAAAAATCTATCACCTCCGCGAGCGCCGGTTTGGTTCCTTCAGCCGTTCGATCTCGCTGCCGAGCAACGTCAGCGCCGACAAATCCGACGCGGAATTTGAAAATGGGATCCTGACCCTGACCCTGCCCAAGGCCGAAGAGGCCAAGGCCAAGACGATCGTCGTCAAGGCGAAAAAATGATCTGACCGCGGCATATGAAAAGGACCGGTTTCCACCGGTCCTTTTCATATGCCATCAGGCCGTCAACTCCCCACGCCGTGCCGGAAGTTCGCCGTGCCGGAAGTTTGCCGTGCCGGAAGTTCGCCGTGCCGGAAGTTCGCCGGCAGTTTTGCGCAAAGGGTTATTCAACCGTCGGAGTGGCGGTATCGGTCGGGAGAAACTCCGGCGTCGGGGTGTCGGTTGGGGTGGGAGTTTGGGTTTCGGTCGGCGTGGGGGTTTCAGTCGGAGTGCCTTCCGGAGTTCCCTTATCGTCGCCTGTCTCGGGATGTACCACGATTCCCTTGGCGGTGAACGGTCCGCCGGTCACGTCGCGCGGGGAGATGATCGTCACCCGCCGCCCGACGGCTAGCTCTTCCGCCCGTTCCGCGGGAAGGATCTTGGTTTCTTCGGTGAGCAGGAAGGTGTACTCGTTCCCGTCAAGAGCCAGGATCGTGATGCTGACACCGGCCTCGTAGGCCGTCACCTCGCCCACATGATGCTTGGGGGCCGGTTTTCCGGGGGAAACGGAGATCTGGGTGGCGGTATAGCCGCCGCCTTCCGATTCCACCGCGCGTACCAGCGCGCGCACGCCGACCTGGATATCCGCCAGCGTACCGTCTCTTCCCAGGCTCGGGATCTTGACGGTGGTATCCGCAGTTACCACAAAGAACATTTCCTCGCCGGACCCGGTTTTGATCGTCAAGCCGGCAGCACCGACGGCGAGCACTTCCCCGGAAAAATTGGCTTTTTTGGGTCTAGCCGTCTTGGTGGGCCGAAGGGTTCGGGTGGATTTGGGGGGCTTTGTCACTACTTCCCGGGTGGCCTTGGGAGTTCGTGTTTTCGGAGCCGCAAGCTCCGAATAAAGACCCGGAGCGGGGGATGCGTCGGCGCCGACCCAAACGGCGGAAAGCAGCAAGAGGGATGCGGTGGCAATGGCAATATATTTCATCGAAAAATACTCCTTTCGCTCAGGACATCTATTCTTCATGTTCGTACATGACAACAAACGCAAAGGCAACTTCGTTTCCTTCCAGATCGCTTGCGACGCACTGGATTTCGTTCAAGCCTTCCTCGAGCGGAACCCGGGCGTAAAACATCCCGTCCGCACCGGCCACCGTGATCTCGTCGTTCAGGCTGATCACGGTCTCCGCGGGGGCCGATCCGATCACATCCACCCACGCCTCCGTGACGGCCGCATCATCCTGCGGCGCGAACAGGGAGACCTCCGCCCCGGAGGGGAATACCGCCACAGCGCGCGGTTCGCCCATCCGGTCCTCCAATACGGCGCGGGTCCGGTCTCCGGCGTCGATCGAATCCCCCGCGTCATTTTTTGGCTTCGGGATCGAGTCGAGGAATGTAAAATTAAAATTGCACACACAGGCTGCCGAAAGCAGCCCCAGGAAAAAAGCCGGCAGGAACCGGATGGATCGGATGTGCCGGACGGTTGTCATATTTTCTCCGAATGCCAAATGTCACTTTGTCCGTATGACAGCGCATGTGGAACCATTCCGGTCAGCCTGACCGGTTCCGGAAACTGAGCCCCCTGCGTTGTTTTTAAGATAAACACTGTTACATCGCCGGATACAAGGAAAACGGCGGGGTTCCCAATATGTTACAGAGGACATCCTTTACCTTCGTACTGGCGGAGCGGGCCGGGTCGTGAGCCGGAACCCCATTATTTTTCGCCTTTTTTTGGATGCCAGCCAGATACCCCGAATCTTCAGAATGCCGTTTTCATGCCGCTGCCTTGCGAAGAAATTGCTTTTCCCGTTTTTTTTACTGCAAGGAGCCTGGACAATCGGGTTATACTGTAACAATCTGTGTGGGAATCCGTTTTCATGAATGACACACCGCTGACCGAACAGAGCGATGCGATTTTGGTGGCCCGGGCCAGAGGCGGAGATTCCGAAGCTTTCGGCAGTCTCTACCGGCGCTATGTCGATCCGATCTACCGCTACCTGTTCGCAAGGCTGGGTGAATCCAAGGAAGCGGAGGACCTGACGGAGGATGTTTTTTTCCGTGCCTTCCAGGCTCTGGGGACGTATCACGAACAAGGCTGGCCGTTTTCCGCATTCCTGTACCAGGTAGCGAAAAACGTGTTGATCGATTATTACCGCCGGCAAAAAACGGAAGTTGGATATGCGATACCTTCCCCTGTGCTCGAGTCGCTTCGTCCTCTCGATGAACATGTCATCCGGGATGAGCAGATCCGTGACCTGCGGCGAGCCATGGAGGAAATCCCGCTCAACTACCGCGAGGTAATCATTCTGCGGATCATCCTGGCGATGCCGACTGCCGTGGTGGCGAACTGGATGAACCTGACCGAAGGCGCAACCCGCGTCCTGCTGCACCGGGCGCTTGCGTCTTTGCGCAGCAAAATACAGGAACAGACATGATCAGCAAAGAGCGCATTCAGGCGGATATCCTCGATCGGGCCCTTCAGCGGATGCTGGAAGGGAAGGCGGCGCCTGAAGATTCCCTGCTGGGGGAACAGGGCGCTGTGTCGGAAATCCGCCCCTTGCTGGAGACGGCTGCGCGCATACGGGGACTGTACTCCGCGCACAGCTTGTCTCCGGAATATGTCACGGCGTCCGGAACCCGCCTGCTGCGACGGATAAAAACATACGACCCCAAACCGGCGCGGCGCGAATCCCGCACCGCAGTCCAGGGGCGCCGGTCTTGGCGTCGATCGTGGGCCTTGGCTGCCGTGGTGGCCGCGGCCGTTGCAGGATTATCGGGTTTGGGTGTGACATCCGTATCCGCCGGAGCCCTCCCGGGCGACGCGCTCTACCCTGTCAAGCAGGGGGTCGAGGAAATTTCCTTGACCCTGTCGTTTTCCGCGACGGGCGATCTTGCCCTCCTTGCGAATTACGCCGATGAACGCCTGGAGGAAGTCGAGCGGTTGGCGGCAACGGACCGGGAAGCGGATCTTGTCCAAGGGTTGGATAATTACGATAAAACCCTGAACCGGTTGGATGATGCCGTGGGTCAATTGCCGCCCGATTCCGCGTCGGCCCAATTGGAGGATATCCAGACGCGGCTGGCCCGGCATTCGGAGACTCTGCTTGCCCTCCGGGACCAGCTCCCGCAACAGGCCCAATCTGGGTTGGACCGGGCGATAGAGCATTCCCAGAAAAGCCAGGAACGGGTCGGGAAACTGCAAGAGCATCAGGAACCGGAGAAGATTCCCCCGGGCCAGGAGAAAAAATCCACCAAGGATGCCGCGGGAGGGAATGATCCTGCGTCGCCCGCCGAAAAGGGGCCCGACTCCGGTCCCGACACGGACAGCGCGCGGCTCACAAAGACTTCGGAAGCCTCCAAGACCCCAAGGCTTTCAAAAACACCAAAGCCTTCAAAGACTCCGGAGCCTACGAAAACCCCAAAGCCTGAAGAGACCAAAAAGCCTCCAAAGGATAAAACAAAAGAATAGTCCGCGTTTTTTTCTTTCTATCCATGGAACGTTTCCGAAATAATAATCGGTGGCGCCGCCAGGAGGTTGGAGGCTTTTGTTACGGTCAGTTTCATCGAGATAGGTCATCCCCCGGTAAATGACGACCCAAAAACCGCAAAGATACGAAGAAAAATCTGAATTTGATCTTCTTCGCGTCTTTGCGTCACGGTGGATAATCCTTCCATCCACCACATCATGCCATCGAAGATAATGGTTTGAGCTGCAATACACTCAATAAAGAAATATAGCATCCCCCCCCATTTTTCATTGGAAACCGCCATTCGCTACCGCTTGAAAAACTCCTCCACGGAAAATCCCCACTGGGTATGGATCATGCGCGGGTCATAATGGTTGGCGCGCAGCCATTGGTGCAGGGCGCGGGCCTGTTCTTCGCGGGTCAGGTCCTTCCCCGGCAGGAAGCCCTCATCGTCCATCCGCGCCTCGCAAATCGGGCAGTGCGACACCTGGAACGGATAGGTGATCGGCGTCGGTGGATGACTGACCGCCAAGCGGAATCCGCAATGGGCGCAGGGGGTGAAGGTCCCTCCGCCTTCCGGGCTTTCCGGTTTCTGGAACACCTCCAGGAAGTCGCGCGGCGGGCGGCCGTGTTTCCGCCAATGCCGATCCAGCAGCCAGAAGACCGCAGCGCAGAAAACGCCGAGGATGGCCGCCGATCCGCCCAACCACGGCCAGATTGTGCCGCCTGCGTCGTACCGGATTTCCACATGATGCGTTCCGGCGGGAAGCAGGATCCGGATCAGGTTATCCCGGACGCCCAAGCCGACTTCCATGCCGTCGATCGTGGCGAGCCATCTCGGATGATACGTGTAGGAGACGAGCGCAGGGATCGGCGCGGCGGAAAAGTAATCGAACGTCAGGCCGCCGGCGGATTCGGCGTACGAGAGCAGGGGAATGGACGGGAAGACCAGGGACCTGGATACCCGGATATCCTCAAGGATGACCTCGCGGATGTACTCGCGCAGGGCTTCCTGGCCGGCTAGCTGCGTGTAATACAGCAGGTTGCCGCCCACGAACCAGACCCTGCCCAGGCCGACGGTTTTATAACCAAGGACCGGAAACGAAGTCCCATCCCGGTCCATTACCGCAACGATCGTATCCAATCCTTCATACGAAGCTCCGGACCATCCTTCCCCGGTCAGGCCGGCGAAATGCAATTGGGTGGGGAGGCTTATCGATGAGTCGGCGCCGCGCAGAGTCATCCGGTCGTCGAAGGCCAGCCGGAAGGCGTGGACGCCGAAGAAATCCAGGGTGCCCCCGAAGATATCCTCCATCCCGCTCAAGTCCACCACCACGGTCCCGCCGGCATTCAGGTAATTGCGCAGGATGTCCTCGTGCATTTTTACTTCGGCTGAATCTTCCGCGAACCGGTAGAAGCCGAGGATGGGGTATTCCGTCAGGAATCCGGACTGCTCGTTGAGAAATGTTTCGGGCGACGCTTCCTCGGCGAACGGAAAGGCCGCCAGAAAGGGAGCCAACCTGTCGCCGACAAGTAGCATGTTCTGGGCCGGCAACGACTGCACCTGCGCCGGAGGCGCGGCTGTGCGCCAGAGCTCGTACCGCCCGATCACCGCCTCCCGGTCGAAACCCATTGCGGAAACGGCTTCGCGCGCCGGATCCGCCTCCGTCCCGCCGGCGATTACCACCGTGCGCACATCCCAGCGCGCGAACAGCGCTTCCAGATACTCCGGCCCCCATTCCGGCGCGGAGAGCACCCGGCGCAGCGCGACGTGATGCGGCGTATTTTCAAGCGCCCATCCGAATATAAGAGGCGAGCGCTTCCCGGCGAAATATACCTCGAGCGCGGTCGGTTCCGGGTAGGTCATCAGTGCGACGCGGCCGCCGCCCGGCGTCAGGACGGCTTCCAGAACGGCCTGATCCCGAGGATATTCACCGCTGGGAATGATCCGCGCGGCCGGGATCAGCTCCACCGTCACCAGGATAACCAGCAATACCGACCGGATCAGGCGCAGGTTGCGCCCCATTGGAAGCAGCCCGGCGGCGGCGACGGGAATGGCGAACGCGGAAAAATTCAGGAAGCGTTCGGGGAGGAGCTGGTTGTTCAGGGGAATAAGGTTGAAGAATACGCCGTCGGGGCCGAGGGAGAACAGGATCGCCAACAGCCCGGTCAGATACCAGGCGCTGCGATGCGGATCGGGCCGGGCGGCGATCGCCAGCAGCCCGATCAGCAGCGAGCCGAAGCCGAACAGGATCTGACCGTGGGTGAGATCCAGCCGCGGGAGGAAACTGTAGAGGGTGGAGGAAAAGAGCGGGATCTTCTCCGCCGGAAGGAACGGTATGTTTGCCAATTCCGCACGACTGTACGCCGGAAGCAGCCAGGGCGCGGCGAATAAAGCGCCCAGCAGAATGGACCCCAGCCAAGGCGCAAGCCGGTACAGCGGAACTTCGGGATCCAGAATCAGCCGCAAGACCAGATAGAGGGAGACCCCGATGGCGAAAATCACAGCCTGTTGCGGATGCGCGAGGATCGCCCAGGACCAGCACAGGGCAAGGAGGATCGTGAGCGGCGCGCGGCGCGAATGGGGGGAGAGCAGACGGTCGGTGAGCAGCGCGATTGCCGGAAGTGCAAGCAGGGAGAGCATGCGCGGCAGGTTTCCCTCGAAGAAAACCGTGCGCATCTGATACGGCGCGCCGACGGCGAGAACGGTCCCGAGAAACGCCGCCCAGCGATTCCAGGTCCGGTCCAGATAGGCAAAGGTGAGGATGGAGAAGCTTACCAGGAAGGAGGAGATCAGGATCCGGAGGGCGATATCGCTGTTTTGAGTCAGGTAGATGAGCGGCGCGAGCAAGAGCGTGGTCAGCGGGGGGTAGTACGTGAGAAACGGATCCCCCATATACCAGTTCGGCATCCAGGCGGCGGTGAAATATGCGCCGGGACCCTGCGCGGCCATCTCGCCGGCGAGATACTCCGCCCGGAACAGATGACCCCAGGTATCGGCGCCGCGCGCAGAACCTGCGGTCCAGACCCCAATCAACGCGAGGAGGATAAAAAAAGCGACCAGGAGAACTGGCCACACCTGGTCGCGGAGGGTGTGCTTGGGTTTCAAATCAGCCCGCCCAGAACTCCGCAAAATTCCGCAGCCATCCGGCGATTTTCCCTCCTCCGGGAATCCGCAGTTTGTCCAGCCATCCCGCGGAGGCCGTCCAACGCGGCGGTTCGGTGAGAGTCTTCAGGTTCCCGCTCATCCGGAAAAAGTATACTACCATCCGATAGAGGGGCAGGAGGGGAAGAAAGGCCAGCGCCTTGCGCAGAATGCGGCGTTCGCTCGGGGCGCAGATGCTCCAAGCCGCCGCGATTTGGGCCGCATCGGCCAGGATGTACAACCCGTAAATGAGCGCCATCGCCTGGACCACTATCGCCGGACTGTATCCGAGCAACGGGAACATCGGCAGCAGGAACACCCAGACCAACCGGAGGAATCCCATGGTGTGATCGCGCTGAAGCCGGCGCGGAAGCGCGCGCTGCCAGATCCGCTTCCCCATCCCGAGCATGTCGTAATGAACGGCCAGCGCCTCCAATTCCCCGCGCTGCCAGCGCACCCGCTGGGCAAACAGCGCGCGCCAGCTTTCGGTGGGCGCGAGGTGGATGCGCACCTGCGGCAGGTAGGTCACCCGCCCGGGAAAGCGCTGCAGGGTGAGGGTGGCGTCGGTGTCCTCGGAGACGGTCCGTCCGCGGTAGCCGTGGATCGCCTGCAGGGCTTCGCGGCGGTAAATCGCGCAGGCGCCCGAGAGGGTGAACAACTCGTCGCGCAGCGCTTCGGCATGCCGGCCGATCCGGAAAGATTGGAAGTACTCGATAAACTGGGCCGTGGCGAGGAAGTTCTCCATCACGCTGAGCTTCATCGGGACCGGCATGTCGTCGCGGTCGAGGTGGATGTGCCCGTTTCCGTCGTTCTCCACCAGCAGGTCGCGGTCGATGATCAGATGGGCCGTGGCCGCGACCAGGTCCGGATCGCGCTGGAAGGCGATCACCGCTTGCTGGATCGACTCGGGCTCGAGGACCGCGTCGGAATCGATCGTGAAGATCAGATCGCCGCGGCAGTGCAGCAACCCGGTGTTGACCGCCGCCGGTTTCCCGCGGTGGCCCCCCTGCAGGAGAGTCATCACGCCGCCGAATTCGAGCGCCGGGATGACGCGGTTGTACAGCCGGATATGCCCGTTCCAGTGCGGGGAGCCGTTGATGTGGCCGTTGACCACTTCCTCGGTCCGGTCGGTGGAGCCGTCGTTGACGACGAGAATTTCAATCTTCTCGTGGGGGTAGGTCTGGGCTTTGAGCGAGGTGATGCAGCGGTCGATGTTAAGCTGCTCGTTATGGGCCGGGATGATGATCGAGACCTTCGGCATGGGGGGTATAACCAGCGGCGGGAAGAGCTTGGCCTGGCGGCCGTTGCGCCAGACCAGCAGCGCATCCCACAGCGCCTGGGCGATGTCCGCCGCGAGCGGGATGAGAATCCACACCCCCCACATGAGTAAAAAGTCAAAGCCAAAAAAACCCATTCGAAGCCTCGAATCTACAATTCCGTCCGCCGGGTTACTTCCAGCTCCCGGCGAATCAGGGTAAGGGTCGGCAGGGTCAGCATCCGCCAGTACAGGTAGAGGATCCCGGCGAAGAAGACCAGCCGCCCGACGATCGCATGCGCCCATGGCACGATCGGTTTGCCAAAGGTCGACACCATCACAACGATAACCGCCAGGCGGACGAGGTTGATCGCAACTGTCGCCGCGATGCCGACGGCCATCCGTCCCAGCCGTTCGGAAGCCGGGAAGCGCGGGTAAAAAAGCATCAACCCGGCGAAGATCGACATTTCAATCAGCGCCGAGCATTCGATCCCGACCTGCAGGATCGACCAGCCGGTGGGATCGGGCACCACCAGGCCGCCGCCCGGCACCATTTGCAGCGGGCCGCCGAATAGCTGACTCACGAAGACCAGGAACCATACCTGCAGTGTTCCCAGGGGTTCGTTCCAGCTTCCGAGCTGGCCGGCGAAGATGACGATTGCGGCAAAACCGAAAGACGCCCACAGGTAGCCGATCAGGCCTTTGCGGGCCTTCCGCAGAATCAGCAACCCGGCCAGGTAGACGCCCGCGAAAAGGGAAAGCGCGAGCGGGCTCATGCGCGGATCCTTTCCCCTGCCGGCTCGAATTCCGCGCGCCGCCGCCAGAGAAAATACATTAGGAAGGCCAGCCCTGTCAGGCTGAGTCCCCATCCGAGTGTGGGGACGATGTAGTAAGTGGTGGTCACCGGCCCGGCGATGCCGCAGTTCGTGGAACTCCCCGGGCTCCAGCAGACGGTGATGGTGTAGGTCCCCGCCGGCCAACCCGTGTTCATTGTGCTCCATTCATCGGTTGCCGTCTCCCATGCATTCAGACGGCCCAGAGGCGTGGTATGGGTGGCATACACCGTGCCACCCAGCGAGATCGTATAGTACAAGCTGGTGTTATTCTGCTTCTCGGTGGCTTGGACCGTCGTTTGGACGGTAACGGCGGTGTCGGGAGCATAACCGCCCCAGGCGATCAAATACAGGATGTTGCCGCCCGCGGCCAGAACCCGTCCGGGGAAGGCGGATAACAACAAAGAAAGAATCAGCGCGTACGCAATTATTTTTCGCATTCTTTTCCATTTGCAGACTTGAGGTAGCTCCTGTCCCCCGGCAAATGTCTTGCCGGATGGGTGGAGGAGTCAAGTCCTTCTCTATGGCTGATTCTAGCGGTTGAGGCTGAAAAACAGCGTAATAATCGCATAAGTACAGATGTTCTTTTCCGTAAAACTATCAAATTCTATCGTAATAGCCCCCAAAGACGTGAAATTGACCCTGATAGGCAATGCAAGAAGTGGAAAATTATCCTTTAGCCTGCCATGACCGGATCCTCGCGCATTTCAGGATTCCATAATAAATCGATTAAGGAACGCCGGCAGGCTCTGATTGACGGCGCTTGGCTGGATTCCACCGATACGGCGATCCTGGACCGGGGCGGGATCGAACCGGCGCTCGCCGACCGGATGATTGAAAACGTCATCGGCCTGTATGCGCTTCCCCTGGGAATTGCCACGAATTTCCTGATCAACGGCCGCGAGGTCCTGGTCCCGATGGCGGTGGAAGAGCCTTCGGTCGTGGCGGGTGTCTCGTTCATGGCCCGGCTGATCCGCGAAGGCGGCGGTTTTTCCGCCGACGCCGACGAACCGGAAATGATCGGGCAGATTCAAATTCTGGATCTGCCGGATTTGACGGCGGCGGAAAAAACGCTGCTCGCCCACCGGGAGGAAATCCTGGCCGAAGCCGCTGAGGCCGATCCGGTGCTTGTCCGGGCAGGGGGCGGCCCGCGGGATATCGAGGTTCGGACGATCGATTCCCCGCTGAGCGGTCCCTTCCTTGTCCTGCATCTGATCATCGACGTGCGGGATGCGATGGGCGCCAACGCGGTCAACACCGCCTGCGAACGGGTTGCCCCGCTGATCGAACGGCTGACCGGAGGAAGAACGCGGCTGCGGATTCTCTCCAACCTGGCGGACCGGCGTCTGGCACGGGCGCGCTGCGCGATACCGGCCGCCGCGCTGGCCTTCGAAGGCTGGAGCGGCGAAGCGGTACGGGAAGGGATTCTCGAGGCGTACGCATTTGCCGCGGCCGACCCGCACCGCGCGGCGACTCACAATAAGGGAATCATGAACGGCGTGGACGCGGTGGTGCTGGCGACCGGCAACGATTGGCGCGCGGTGGAAGCCGGAGCGCACGCGTACGCGGCACGCCATGGGACCTACACCTCGCTCTCCACATGGGAATGCGACGGCGAAGGCAGGCTGGCGGGATACCTCGAGCTCCCGATGGCGGCGGGAATTATCGGCGGCGCGACGCGCGTGCACCCGGCCGCCCGGGCGGCGCTCAAGATCCTCGGGGTGCGCACCGCGCGCGAACTGGCCGAGGTGATCGTCTCGGTCGGGCTGGCGCAGAACCTTGCGGCTCTGCGCGCGCTCTCCACCGAGGGCATCCAGCACGGACATATGCGCCTGCACGCGCGCCAGGTGGCGATCGCCGCCGGCGCCAGCGGCGAAGCGGTGGACCGGATCGCCGGGCAGATGGTGGCGGAGCACGCGGTCCGCACCGACCGGGCGGAAGCATTGGTCAAGCAGCTGCGGAAGTGATTCAATGACGAATTTCACCGGGAACGAGAAACCCATATCCCCCGCAGCGCCGGTCATGCGGCCGGCGCGCGGCGTGGGCATCGCCGGGTACGGCGCCTACGTTCCCCGTTACCGGCTGCCCGGGAAGGAAATCTCCCGCGTCTGGACAGAGGGGAACACCCCGCCGACTGTGGCCGAAAAATCGGTTCCGGGTCTGGACGAGGATGTCATCACCATGGCGGTCGAGGCGGCGCGCAACGCGCTGGACCGCGCGGGGACGGACCCGTCCGGGATCGGCGCGGTATGGGTAGGGTCGGAATCCCATCCGTATGCGGTCAAGCCTTCCTCCTCCGTCGTCGCCGAAGCGATCGGCGCCTCTCCGAACCTCCTGGCCGCGGATTGGGAGTTCGCCTGCAAGGCCGGCAGCGAAGCGATGCAGGCCGCGGTCGGCATGGTCGGATCCGGGATGATCCGCTACGCGCTCGCGATCGGGATGGACACCGCCCAGGGCCGTCCAGGGGACGCGCTGGAATACACCGCCGGCGCGGGCGGCGGGGCCTTCCTGATCGGGCCGGCGGAGGATGCGCTGGCTGTGATCGAAGCCTCGTATTCGTACGCGACGGATACGCCGGATTTCTGGCGGCGCGACCACGCGCAATATCCCTCGCACGCCCAACGCTTCACGGGCGAGCCCGCCTACTTCAAGCATGTGACCCGCGCCGCGCGGACCTTGCTGGCGGGCACCGGGGCTTCCCCCGCGGATTTCCGTTATGCGGTTTTCCATCAGCCCAATCCGAAGTTTCCGCAGCGGGCGGCGGAGCTGCTCGGTTTTACGAGGGAACAAATTCAGGCGGGGCTGCTGGCGCCGCAGATCGGGAACACGTACGCCGGATCGGCGTTGATCGGCCTGACCGCGGTGCTCGACCAGGCGGCGCCCGGCGACCGCATCCTGGTGGTGTCGTTCGGGTCGGGCGCGGGATCGGACGCGTTCCAACTCACCGTCACGGAAAAGCTGCTCGAGCGGCGGCCGCGCGCCCCGCGCACCGCCGATTACATCTCGCGCCGCAAGGAAATCGATTACGGCGTGTACGCCCGCTACCGGGGAAAACTGAAAATGTAAGGGCGGACGGCCGTCCGCCCCTACGATTGCCCCATCACCCCTCCACCATTTTGGGAAGGGGCAGGGGGTTGCCAGTCGAAAGGAGTCGAACATGGATATCGCCAGACATTGGAGATTGCGCAGACAGCGGTACGCGCTCGTGGGCGAGCAATGCGGCCACTGCCGGGAATACATTTTCCCGCCGCGGGATATCTGCCCGCATTGCGGCGAGGAAGCGGGTCCGGTCCACGCGATGTGCGGCCGGGGTGAAGTGTATTCCTTCACCGTCGTCCACGAGCCGCCGACCGGATACGAGACCCAGGCGCCGTACGCCGTCGCACTGGTCAAGCTCGCGGAAGGGCCGCTGGTCACCGCCCAGCTTACCGATGTCGACGCTGCCGACATAAAAATCGGGATGCCGGTGGAGATGGTCACCCGCCGCCTGCGGACCGACGGGGCGGAAGGCGTGATCCAGTACGGATATAAATTCCGCCCGCACCTCGCTGTTTCCTGACACCATGCGAGAGGTTGTCGTTCATGGGGTTGGTCAAACCCCGGTCGAAGAACACTGGGAGCGATCGCTGCGGGATCTCGCCACCGAGGCGGGCCTGGCGGCGATGCGCGACGCCGGCGTCGAACGAATCGACGCGGTGTTCGTGGGCAACATGCTCTCCGGACAGATCGCCCATCAGGAAAATTTGGGTGCGCTGGTGGCCGACTGGATGGGGCAACGCGGGGCGGAAGGTTTTAAGGTGGAAGCCGCCTGCGCCTCCGGAGCGGCGGCCTTCCGGGCCGCGTTCCTGGCCGTGGCGTCCGGCGCGCTGGACGCGGTCCTCGCGGTCGGCGTGGAAAAAATGACCGAAACCTCGGGCTCGGAAACGACCGCCGCGCTGGCCTCCGCCGCCGACGCCGATTACGAAAGCGTGCAGGGGATTTCCTTTGTCGGCCTGAACGCGCTGATCATGCGCCGCTACCTGCATGAGTTCGGCTGGAAACACACCGACTTCGGCGGGTTCTCGATCAATGCCCACGCCAACGGGGCGCGCAACCC
Source organism: Anaerolineales bacterium (assembly GCA_016932475.1). GTDB lineage: Bacteria > Chloroflexota > Anaerolineae > Anaerolineales > RBG-16-64-43 > JAFGKK01. The sequence continues at coordinate 19,788 of JAFGCU010000027.1, read as the reverse complement.
GAACGCCCGCCTGCGCGAGCCGATCACCGAGCGGGATTACTCTCGGGCGCGGATGATCTGCGAACCGATCAACCTGCTGGATGCCTCGCCGATCGGCGACGGCGCGGCTGCCGCGCTGCTTCTCCCCGCAGACAAGGTGGCCAGAGGCCCGCGCCCGCGGATTAAAATCGCCGGCTCCGCCGCGGCGACCGATTCGCTGGCCGTCCACGACCGCAAGGATCCGATATTCCTTTCAGCTGCGCATCTGGGGGCGCGCCGCGCCTTCGCCCAGGCCGGGGTGACGCCGGAGGAGATCGACTTCTTCGAACTGCACGATGCCTTCAGCATCCTGGCCGCGATGTCGCTCGAGGCGTGCGGCTTCGCCGAACGCGGGCAGGGCCCGCGCCTGGCGCTCGACGGGACGATCCGGCTGGACGGCAGATTGCCCGTCTGCACCCAGGGCGGGTTGAAGGCGCGCGGTCACCCGGTCGGCGCCACGGGGATGTATCAGATCGTCGAGACGGTCCAGCAATTGAGGGGCGAGGCGGGGGAAAACCAGCTCTCCAAAGCCCGCATCGGCCTGGCCCAGAACATCGGCGGCTCGGGGGCTTCGATCTTCACCCACATTCTGAAAACGGATTAATTTAGAATCAACGGGCAGGCCGGGGCGATTCATCATCCCTTCGCCGCCGGGTTAACCGTTAATAGTAAATCCGTCGCGGTTTCCTCGGGGTTGAACACTTCGGGGTTGAAACCCCTCGCTTACGGGATTAATCCCTACGGGCTTGAACGGAATGAGGCGGGGCTTCGGCCTGACGGGTTCCGGGGTGCGAGGCCAGGCGCACGAATGGCAGTGCCGCTATGTTTCATCCCGGCATGCTCTTCGCCGGGAACCATTCGGTCTTTTCGGCTGATGATCGTCATTCCGGCGCGGTTTTGGCCGGAATCCATATCATCAACCACGCAAATATCATCAATCCCATTGAAGCCCTGCGGGCTTGCATGGTAAGAGGCAGGGCCTGAGCCCGACGGGCGGTACAAGGCCGCCCTCGATTCGTATTCATCCCATCTCATAATTCAAGATCACGCGGGATGCCCCCCCTTTACTGAAATCGTCGCACCGGACGATCACCGACGATCATCGCGTGGAGGCCAATCGCGAGGGCTGGCACGGGGATGATGGATAGCCTCGATCCATCCAACCGCGTCGGTCCATCCAACCGCGTCGGTCTATTTGCTGGCACGCTATTTGCACCCGAATCTTGCGTACCAACATCCTTTATGCTAGGATAACTTTGAGATTTTGAGGGATTTTTGGAGGGAAAATGACAAAAATGAAGCAAATCGGATACTTGCTGGCGATGGCATTTCTTCTCGCCGGATGCACGATTTCCTACAGCAATCCGCCGACCGGTTCCCCAAAAACCGACGGGACATCGGCATACTCGACAAACGCGGGTCCGGTCGCGACGATGAACGCCCTGCGAACCGCGTTCATACAGCAAACTGCCCAAGCCCTGGGCGACAATGGAACCCCTGCCGGAGCGACAACCACCTCGTCCTTCGCGACTGTCGCGGTAACACCCACCGTGGAGACAACTCCCGGCGCCCAGAATACGCCCGCCACAGCCCCGACCGCGACCCAGACGGTCGCGCTTCCGTCGGCGCCTACTTCCACGCCGGGCGTCCCTGCGACCTACAAGATTCATGAGGGCGAGACACTTTATTGCCTGGCGCGGCGGTTCGATATCGACCCGATCGATATCCTTGCGGTGAACAACGACGATCCGGACGTATATCCGGATGATATCGTCAACATCCCGCAGAACGGCGATCCGTTCCCCGGCGAACGCGCTTTGCACCCGCACACCGCGAATATGACCTACACCGTCACGGCGGATTACAACACGATCTACAAGATCGGCTGCTATTTCGGCGATGTGGATCCGAACCGGATCATCGCCGCCAACAGCCTGAAGGATCCGTTCACCCTGACCTCCGGTCAGAAAATCGTAATCCCGTAAGGCGTTACACTTTCCGCATATCAAAAAGAAGCGGCGTTCGCCGCTTCTTTTTTTGTACGGGTGCGTTGAAAATTATTTCAGGGGTTGCGCGCAGAAATACGTTTCTTCCATTTCGCATAGGTCGAGAAGAAATGCACCCACCATGAGGACAGGCGGCCGAAAACGCGGGCGCCGCGCAGCGCGGCGAGAAGCGACGGGCCGTCGTGGAAGGGCGGGAGCTCCAATCCGGAGGTTCCCAGTTCGAAAGCGGCGTGCGCGTCGCTCCCGGCCGTGACGGGGAGGTTCCGGCTTCGCGCGAATTCCGCGGCGCTGCAATTATCCGCCGCGAACAGGCAGCGCGAGTTAAACCCCTCAACCGCGTCGACCATTGGTGCGATCCGCGCCAGAGCATCCGGGCTCCAGGCGCCGCGCCGAAGCCGGTCGAACGGATGCGACACGCTGATGACCGCGCCCTGTTCCCGCAGGCGGGTAATTGCGTCTTCAGGGGTCAACCCTTTCGGAATTTCCTCGCGGACGTAATACCCCAGCAGCTCCCCCTCGCGGGTCATGATCTCCTCGCCGGGGACAATCAGATCCGGCGCAACCGAATAGGCTTCCAGCGCACCGCGGATGGTATTGTGATCCGTCACCGCGACGCGTTGCAGCCCCGCCCGCCGGGCGGCTTTAATATAAGCACGGACGGAGGTCAATCCGTCCTTGGAATGAACGGTGTGGGTGTGGAAATCCACGCGCCAGAGTTCGCCCATCGGGTATTTTCCTCTACGCCGCAATATTCTGGATCCCATCGGCGGGCGCCGGCAGATCCCGCTTCCACAATCGGGGCGTGATGGACCATACGATCAGCCCCAGGGCGACGCCGAACCATAAGGTTGCCAGCCGGATGAGCAGTGTGGCCGCCCCGGCCGTGGCGGAATCCGCCGTCACCGTAAGGAGCAGCAAACCTGTGATGCTGGCTTCCGCCGCGCCCACCCCGCCGGGGAGGGCCGAGATCGAACCCGCCAAAGTGGAAACCGCCAGCACAAACACCGCGCTCGAGAGGGTCGAGACGGATGCCGGAAGCCCCAACCCGAGAAGAATCAGATAAAAGCCGACGCCTTCTCCGAGCCAGGAGACAGTCCCCAGCGCGACTGCAAAGAGGAGCGGCTGCGGCTGCAGCAGCCGGTAGCCGGCTTCGTAAAACTCGCGCAGCGGATGGATCCTCGCGCCGACGACCGGCAGGCGTTCCATCGCCCGCAGGATGCCGAGCATCAATGGGCGGATCTGGGAGGCGACGACGATTCCCAGTGATACGACCAATGTGCCAAGAAACGCCGGCCACAAAACGGGGAAGCTGAACACGCCAAGCGCCGAAAGCGCCAGCACCGCAAGGCCGTCGCTGAAACGTTCCGCCAGCACCACCGGCAGGCCGCGCGAGAAGGGAACTCCGCTCCACTCGGAAAGCCAGAGCGCCTTCAACGCCTCGCCCACTTTCCCCGGAGTCATCGCGAGGGGAAAACCGGCGATAAAAAGCCTCGCGCTGGCCGAGGCCGGCAGATCCCGGGCGCCGATTCGACGCACGTAATAATGCCATTTAACAAAGCGCAGGAGATAATTGAAGAGGGTGCACCCGAGCGCCAAGGGGAAGAACTCCCATCGGAAGCGGGAGAAGACGTTTTCCAGCGAGGAAAGATCGGCCCAGAAAGCCAGGCCGAGCATGACGAGTATGCCCAAACCGAGACCGATCAGAAGGCGGTTGCGAAGTTTATACACAGGGAGCCTTTGAATATTCCAAAAGATTTTACCGCAATCGAATTCCCTTCGGATAAGGGATAGATTCCTTCCAGATTCGCGGTTATAATGAAATACCGGTCAATTATTCCAAAGCCATCTTTCATGATGGGGAGGCGAATCCATGGGTCGCTTTTTCTCCTTTATGGCAGGGTCGGTAATGGGCGCGGCGGTCGGCGCGGCGATGGCGCTCCTGCTCACGCCGTACTCCGGCGAGGAACTGCGCGAACTCGCGCGTGAAGCGGCGTACACCAAGCGCGAGCAGTTGGAGGCGCGGATGCGCGAGCTGCAGGAATCGCACAAGCATTCCCCGGCCCCCGAAGAAGAAGTCTGATAAAAAAAGGGGGCTGCGCGAACCATGCGCAGCCCCCTTTTTATTTAAAGTAATTGCTCAGGCTTCGTACGATACACTGTCCTAACCTCCTCTCCCCCAGCCCTCCTCGAGCAAAGCGAGGGGAGGGTGCCTGAACCTCGGCGTTCTTCGAGGTGAAGGCGGGGTGTGGGGGTTAGGACAGCAAAGGCTGAGCAGATACTATTTAGTATTATGTTCCCCGGATCAGCGCAGGACGACAAACTGATAAGCGGCCTTCTGGCGGGTGTAGCGCGCGGTTCCCAGAACGATCAGGTACACCTCCTCGCGCTCCCCGGCGGTGACGGTCAGACTCCCGGACATGCGGTCATCCAGCTTGACCTCCTCCACGGAAATCCCCGCTTCCTTGCGGACCACCAGCACCCGGTAACTCTGGGGAAGCACATTCTGCAGGCGCACGAATCCCCGGGCTTCCCAATCGTCCAGACCGCCCTCAAAATCCGTCGCATAGCCGATTTCCGGAATGCGGATGTTGTCGATGATCAAGCCTTCGCCGTTCACGGCGGCGTCGGTGATGTATTCGAACCGGACGAGCACGCGCTTCCCCGCGTAGGAGGATAAATCCACCGATTCGGTGGCCCATCCGGAGTCGGTTTGATCCTCGCTGACGCCCGTCCATCCCCATCCGTAGCTGTTGCCCTGCGGATCGTCGCTCGTGCCGTACTTCGTGCGCAGAATCTTCCAGGTTTTCCCGCCGTCGGCGGAGACTTCCACGTAAGCGTAATCCCAGTTCTCTTCGATGTCGTACCACAGGTCGAATTCAAGAGTCGGCTTTTTGCCGGCGGGGAGGTCGAAGGCGCGGGTCAGGGTCATGTCGGATTTGTCGCCCCGGTTCGACCAAACGTAATACTTCCCGTCCTGAGGGTCGACCGGCAGAGTCTTCTGCTTGGTTAACCCGGCGAAGTAAACCGTATAGGTGCCGCCGCATTCGATCGCGTAATAGTCGAATCCGAATTGGGAGACTTTCTTCGATTCCGTTTCGGAAGGGCAGGCGGAGATCTTGGTGATTCTGCCGACATCCGAGGCATCCGGATATTCCTTGAACCCGAAGCGGCCGTCCTCGAATTCCTCATCCTGCAGGAGCAGCGCGGCTCCGAATTCCGCCATAACATCCTCGGTGGTTAGAGCGCCCGCGCCGGAGGCGTTGGTCAGATTCAACTGGCTGACGACGTCATCCAGGCCGGACAGGCCGTTGGCTGGGTTGCGGACCAGCGCCTGAGTCGCCTGCCGGCCGAACCGGCCAAGAAAATAATTCATAAACAGGAAGGATCCGCCGTAATGGGCGGAGACGTCGTCGTCGTTGATGTCGCTCCAAGTGTTGAGCTGGATGTCGGGATCGTTCAGGTAGACCCAGTCCGCGCCGCCAACGCTGTAGCCGTTCAGGGTGACCGCCAGTTCGGCGAAGCCCTCGTCGACCCAGCCTTCCTCGTTGGCGTCGTTGTTCCAGTGGATCATGTGCTGGAACTCATGCGCCAGAACCGACATGACATATTCGTCCGTCAGATCCATGCCGTCGGCGTTCATGTAGAACATTTCATGCTGGTTGGAAAACGGATGGGCAAGGCGCGAAACTTCATCCGCGGTGCTGTAATACCCGGCTACGTTGCTGCCCAGGCCTCTGGCCCAGAGGATGTAGAGGTGCGGATCGCCGTCGACGCCGGGGGACCATTCCGAGCCGAAGAACTCCCGATCAGTGGGGTAAATCTCCTCTTCGAACGTGTCGACCACTTCGCGGATATCCGCGTCGCTGGCGGTGACGGACGTATCCACCCAGAAGTAGACATGCGGGGTGGCATACCGCATGCGCGCGGTGACGGAGCGGGTCTCATCAGTGTCGCTGTTGGAGACGTAGAACGAATCGGTGGCGCCGACCGCAATCGGGGCGGCGCTTTGGGAGACCACCCGGGGAATATCGGGGATGCCCTTCAATCGCTCCGCTTGTTCGACCAGATCGCCGGCCGGCGGATCGCCCGAGACGAGGGCGTTAAACGTCTCCAGCGCTTCCGGCGAAACCGGATCCGAAAGCGCAAGGACGCTGCCGCCGGGGAGCGCGGTTTCCGCCGGCCCGCCGGGGGTGTTGGCCGATAGGGAGGCATCAGTGACGACCGGATAATTCCGGGAATCGGGGGTGCGGGTGGGGATGGGCTGAAGCGACCAGTAGGTGACAAGCGAGCTGCCCCCCAAACCGAGGCAGCACAAACATGCGATGGATGCCAGCACGATAATCAGAATAATCTTCCTGTTCGAATCCATTTTTTTCCTCCAGACTACAGTCGGAAAAGAGACGATCCGTCATCCGGATGCGGCGGATTTATTTCCGCCGCCGGACCGGTTTTCTGGGCACCGGGATGCGGGCGATGCATTCAATTTCCACCGCGGCGCCCTTGGGGAGCGCGGCGGCTTGAATGGACGTCCGGGCGGGCGGATCGTTCGGGAAAAACTCCGCGTACACGGCGTTCATCGCCGAAAAATCCTCCATGCTGCGGAGGTAAACGGTCGTCTTGACGATGTCCGGCAGCGCGCCGCCTGCGGCTTCCAGCAGCCGGGCGCAATGCTGTAATGCCTGCCGGGTTTCGGCGGCAACTCCGCCCGCAACCAGAATGCCTGTCGCCGGATCCAACCCCAGTTGACCGGCGGTAAACACGAATTCGCCCGAACGAACCGCCGGCGAGTAGGGACCGATGGCTTTGGGGGTGTGTTCGGACGTTACGATTTCATTTTTTGTCATGTTTTCCTCCAATCAGAGTAAAGGGAAGGGCGGGTGAAGTGATGGACGGGAGGAAGGCTGTCAGGATCCGGGTTTACACCCCCTGTGCAATTTGGGTATTATAAGGAACGGACCGGCGGGCGTCAAGGAAATCCGCGCGGATTTCATCGTGCTATAATCGAAGTGAAGGCTCAAGCCATGGACAGGAAATTCTGGCGCGATTTGTATCCGATGTCGGAAACCCGGAGGCGGTTTACTCAATCCTCCTGGGCCTGGATTTATCTGCCGATCGGCGCCAGTATCCTGATCGCCGCCTGGCTCGCCGTTGCGATCCTGGGTTTCGCCCCGGAAGACGGATATATGCAGGGCGGTCAACTGGCGACGATCATCCTGGCCGGCGGAATGCTCGCGGCGGGGTTTTTCTCCTGGCTGGTCATCCTGGTCTGCCTGTGGGGCGTCGGAGATGTGATGCGGGCGCTGCCGGCGCTCACCACAAGAATGCGGCTGAGATTTGTCACCGGCGCCGATACGGTGAAGCGGATGATCCACACGGTCAAACGGACAGCCGCCTCTGTTTTGAGGATTTTCTCGCCCAACAAGATCGTAGGGCTGAACCGTTGGCCGCCGTCTTCGCAGAGAAGCGGCCGGAGGAAATTACGCGATGAGTAGAGATCTGGCTTTGCGACGCAGACAGGAAAGCCGCACACTCGGCGTGCTGCTGGCCGGGGGAGTCATCGGCGCGCTGGCCGGGGTCGGCGCCGCGTACCTGCTGCTGCAAGCGCGCGAGACGCAACGCCGCACCACGGGCGAGGATCTCCCGGTCATCTCTTCCGGCGGCGCGGTGAAGCTGGGGGCCTTGCTGTTCGGTTTATTCCGGCAGATTAACGATATTGCGCTGGGACGATAATCCCCCGGCGATCCTTATCCCCCAATCACCCAGATCAGCCAGACGCCGATCATTAATAACCCGACAAACAATTTAAATCCATAGGATAGCCCGAAGCTGATGAGCGCCGACCCGGCGGAGGAGACAGCTTTCTTCCAACTCCGGTGGCGGCGGAATTCCAGAAGCGCCATCCCGCCCAGACCGAGAAGAATGCCCCCCAGCGGGCTGAGGAAAATTGAGCCTGCCACCAGCAGCACGACTCCGATCAGGATCGACAGCATCGAGGTGCCGGTCGATTTCAGGCCGAGGCCGGTGATCCAAATATCGGAAGAGAGCCCCGCCAGCAGCAGGATGGTGATCCCGACCATGGCGAACACGCCGGGCCACGTGAACCCATGCAGGATCCCATAGCCCAATGCGGCCAGCCAGATCAGTTCGATCCCGGGCAGGAGCGGCACCACCACGCCGATCAGCCCGAGAAGCATCACGAACAGGATAACGTACAATAAAAAAAACTGGATGGGTCCTTCCACTGGAAGCCCGCCTCTCGTGTGGGATATACTCCCGGTCGGGAGAGAACCTCGGACGGAAAAATTATATCGTACGCCCGGGAAGCGCCCGATCCCGGAATTCACCGGTCTGAGGAAGCACACTCCAATATACGGAGCGCGGGGAAAGACGGTGCAACCGGATGGCGCATCCAGCCGGTGCGTATCGGGCGGGGCTTCCCCGCCGTTTTCCCGGAGGCGGGCAATCCCCCTCCCGCAATCAACCCCGTTCGGGATCATTGAAGAGATCCGGATCAGGAAAAGACTCCACCGCATGTCCATCGATCCTGTTGTGCAAGCCCTCCGTTCCGATCCGCACCTGGCGCCCAACATCGCGGCGTGGGAACGGATCCCGGCCCGCGAAACGGTCCTCGTGCCGCCGCCGGAGGGTTTACGCGCGGACCTAGCGGCGGGGCTGCGCGCGCGCGGGATCGAACGGCTGTATGCGCACCAGGCGGAAGCGGTGGCGGCCGCGCTGCGCGGCGAAAATGTGGTCCTTTCCACTGGAACCGCCTCGGGCAAAACACTGGCGTACAACCTTCCGATCCTTCAGGAATCCCTGGCCGATCCCGGAGCCACCGCGATCTACCTCTTCCCCACCAAGGCGCTGGCGCAGGACCAGGCGGCGGAGCTGGCCCGCTGGGAGGAGGCTATCGCCGAAGGCGGGATGGGTGTCCGCCTGTATGACGGGGATACGCCGCAATCCCGGCGCGCCGATTTCCGCCGCAGCGCCCGGTTCCTGATCACCAACCCCGACATGCTGCACCTCGGCATCCTTCCGCATCACACGCGCTGGGCGGAATTTCTTTCCCGGCTGCGGTTTGTGGTGCTGGACGAGCTGCACATCTACCGCGGGGTGTTTGGATCGCACATGGCCAACGTTCTGCGCCGGCTGCGGCGGGTGTGCGCCTTCTATCAGAACGCGGCCGCCGGGGGAATCCTGCGACCGCAATTCCTCGCCTCGTCCGCCACGATCGCCAATCCGCGCGAACTGGCCGAGGGGCTGACCGGTTCGCCGGTGACGCTAATCGACCGCGATGCCTCGCCGCGGGCGGTCCGGCATTTGATCCTCTACAACCCGCCGCTGGCGGATCCGGCGCTCGGGTTGCGCCGTTCCTACATTCGTGAAACGCAGGAGATTGTCCTGCGCCTGCTGCGCGAGGACGTGCAGACGGTGGTCTTTGCCCGCACTCGGCGGGCGGTCGAATTGCTGCTCGGCGCGCTGCGCGACCAGGCGGCAGTGGCGGGGCTGGAACCGAAATCCATCCGCGGCTACCGGGCCGGGTACCTTTCGGAGGAGCGGCGCGAGATCGAAGCCGGGCTGCGGGCCGGATCGGTGCGCTGCGTGGTGGCCACCAGCGCGCTCGAACTGGGGGTGGACATCGGCACCCTCGGCGCGGCGGTGATCGCCGGTTATCCCGGAACGGTGGCGTCCTTCTGGCAGCGGGCGGGGCGCGCCGGCCGGCGCGAAGAAGAATCGCTTGCGATCTTTGTCGCCTCCGCCGATCCGCTCGATCAGTTCCTGACGGCCCATCCCGAATTCCTGCTCGGCCGTTCGCCCGAGCACGCGCGGATCAATCCGGATAACCTCGCCATACTTTCCGGGCACCTGAGTTGTTCCGCGTTCGAGCTGCCGTTTGCGAAGGGTGAAACCTTCGGCGGCCTCGCGGTGGACGATCTCTTGGCGGCATTGGCTGAGGAGGGGAGCATGCACCGCGCGGAAAACGGCGAGGTCTCATGGATCGGGGAAACGTACCCCGCGGCCGCGATCAGCCTGCGCACCGCCGGCACCGACCGGGTGGTGGTCCAGGAAATCCGCGAGGGAAGCCCGCGGATGATCGGGGAAGTGGACCGCCCGGCGGCCTCCTCCTGGGTCCATCCGGGCGCGATCTACATGCATGAGGGCCGGACGTATTTCATCGATGCGCTGGATTGGGAGGCGGGCATCGCCCGGGCGCGGCCGATCGAGACGGATTACTACACCGAGGCCACGCAGGATGTGCAGCTGGACGTCCTGGCGGTGCGCGATTCGAGCGAGGGCGGCGCGCTGCGGCGCGCCTGGGGGGATGTCCACATCAGCGCCAAGGCGGTGGCCTTCCGCCAGCTCCGGCGCGGGACGGGTGAAACGATCGGGAACGGGGAGATCGATTTGCCGGAGAACGAGTTCCAGACGGCTGGGTGCTGGATCTGGGTGGCGCCCGACTCACTTGGTGTATTCGAAAGCGAAGCGCGCGAGTTCCTCGCGCTCATCGGCCCGAACGATTACGGACCCTCGTGGGAGGCGGCCCGCCGTGCGGCGCGCCAACGGGACGAATTCAAGTGCGCGCGCTGCGGCGCGCCCGAGCGGGTGCGCCGCGAACACGACGTGCACCACCGCATCCCGTTCCGCTCCTTCGGCTACATTCCCGGGGGGAACGATAATCACCTGCAGGCCAATGCGGTGGAGAACCTGATCACCCTGTGCGCGGCCTGCCACCAGCGGATCGAGGCCCAGCAGGGGACGCACACCGCCCTGGGCGGATTGGGCCACGCCCTGCACAACCTCGCTCCACTGCTTCTGATGTGCGACGCGCGCGATCTGGGATGGTCGATCGAACTGCGGGGGAAGGAAACCGGTTCGCCGACAATCACGTTTTACGACAACCTGGCGGAGGGATTGGGGCTTTCCGAGGAGTTGTACGGATCGATGGCCGCGCTGCTGGCTTCGACCGCATCGCTGATCCGCGACTGCCCGTGCGCCACCGGTTGCCCGGCCTGCGTCGGCCCGGTCGCGGCCGGCGCGGGGCCGGTCAAGAAGGCCGCGTTGCGGCTGGCGGAGATATTGAGCGGTCAGGGAGGGTAAGGCCGCGGAGAGAGCCTGACCATTGATCGTCATGCCTGCGTGTACTTAGCAGGCATCCATTCATTCCGCTTGGAATAATCGAATCTGTTCCTCATGGATCCCGGCTGAGAGCACGCCGGGATGACGATGCAATCCCGGGTAATCCTCAATTTCCCGCCACCGTCGCCTGCGCGATGGCGTAAATCGGGGCAATCGCGCGAGCCCGGTTCGCTCCCGTAAAATATTTTGCGTGCAAATCCTCCGAAGTGATGTCGACGATGCGGTCAAACCCGCGCGCGCGCAGGAATTCCCCGATCTTCCCCTGATCGATGCCGAAGGTCAGTCCCTCGCCGGTAACTCGCCGGGCCCGCTCCATGCGTTTGATCTCCCCGCGTTTCTCTTTTGCCGACAGCGCCGCGGCGTAGATATAATCGAAAACGACCGAACTGCCGGGTACGGAATTGTGCGCGACGAAGGCCAGCGTACGGTCCACGGCCTCCGCTGTCAGATAAGGCGTCACTCCCTCCCAAATAAAAAGAGTCTTTTTTGCGGGGTTGTATCCGGCGGAAATGAGCTTCTGAAGGTCTTCCGCATTGAAATCGATCGGAACATACGTTACGTGATCCGGCGCGTTGCCGAAGATTTTTATCACTCTGCCGATTTTCGCCGACTGCGTGGCGGGATGATCCACCTCGAACACCCGCACCCGGCCTTTTAACTCGCCGAAACGATAGGCCCGCGAATCCAATCCGGCGCCCAGGATAACCAGTTGCGCGATCCCGCCGGCGAGGCTTTCGTTGAGGAAGTCATCCATATAACGGCAGCGCGCCGTCATGAATCCGATCACTCCGGGGCTCCTTCGCTCGGCCAATCCGGCGAAGCATTTTCCGAACCAATAGAAAAACGGGTCGATGAATTTTCCGGCCAGAGAGTCGTTGCATATTCTTGCTCCCTCCGGCTTTTCGAATTCCATCGCCCGCATCAGCGCAATTCCTTGGGCGGTGATGCTGAATTGGGATTTTCTCATCGGGCGCTCCTGAGGAAAAGCATACAACGGTTTGGAAAAGCTGGGAAGAGATTTCGCGTGGAGATTCGTTTGCTATTACTCGCGGTGGATTCTTAAGACCGCGTCGGTCTTAAGAATCATAAAAATCCCCGCTTTCCACATAAAAACAAGGCTAATCTTAGGCCCGACCTGACCGGGAATACGAACCAATCCGGAGGGATAATGAACAAAATTGCGTGGGGGAAGGTGATCGGCCGGTCGGCGAGTGCAAGCCGGCATCCACAATTGATTGTCATACCCGCGTGATCGTAGCGGGTATCCAGTGGTTGGATTCGCATGATCCACAATCCTATGGATCCCGGCTAGGATCACGCCGGGATGACGAATTAGGGATCACGCCGGGATTACGAATAGACTCTAGTGTGGGGGATATGATCTTCATGCCGGCGAGTAATTAGCCGGCATCCATTCGCAAGAAAGAAATGTAATTGGTATTCCTAATGGATCCCGGCTTAGGTTACGCCGGGATGACGGACACTTCCGCGTGGCAACAATAGTAATAATCCGATCGGCCCGGCCATCAGCAGCCACATGACCGGAGCCAGCCCAAACGCCTGCGCTAGACCGCCGAGCAGCCACGGGATCCCGCCGGCGAGGAACCCAAACGCCGAAGTGACCGCCATCGCGGTGCCCGATCGTCCCGGAAGCGTGGCATACAGACGCGCCTGCGGTATGGCATACCAGCCGGAATTGAGCAGCCCCATAAGCGCCAGGAGAAAAAATTTTCCGGTGATCCACGGCGCGAGCAGGAAGCATGCAAACAAGCCGATCATGAGCAGAGCGCTGATCCGGAGATATTTCAACGGATCGATGCGCGAGAGCAGCGGGATGAGCAGCGCGTTCCCGAGGATGCCGACCCCGCTCCATACGGCGACCATTAGGCTCGCCGTCGCGGAAGATACATTCGCCACGTCGGTTCCGTACAGGGCGATGAATCCAAGCAGTACATCCAGCATCAGGTCGCCCAGCGCGAGCAACAGCAGCCAGCGAAGTACTTCCCGGTTGCGGATGGCGTCCCAAAAATTTTGAAACAAGCCGTGAAATGTGAGGCGCTCCTCTTCGGCGGCCGGCGAGGGAAAACGGCGCGGGAGGAGCGCCAGGGTTAATCCAAATGCGCACGCCGCGAACAGGAACATCGGAATCCGCCAGGTTCCGCCGGCGGCGAGGATCAGGGCAAGCAGGATCGGGCCGGCGACGACGCCGAGCGAGCCGGCCAGGGTCCAGCGCGCCATCGACAACTCCCTGCGCTCGGGATCCAAATCCATCAACGTTGCCTGTGACAGGCTGACGAACGCGCCCGAGGAAGGGCTGGAAAGCATCGAAGCTCCGAGCAGCAGAAGGAACGTGGCGGATACGCCCATCATCAGCATCGACGCCAGGAAACACGCTCCGCCGATGATGATGATCCGCTTGCGGTGCCCAAGATCGCCGAGCAGCCCGAACGCCGGTTCGATGAGATTCCCGAACATCAGCGGCAATCCGATCAACAGCCCGATCTGCGCATACGTCAGGTGAAGGTCGTCGCGGATGACCGGCCAGGCCGCCCCGATGGTGCCGAAGGCAAGTTCGTCGAGAAATTCGATCGCCAGAAGGACCGCCGCCAAACCCGCAGATACGGCCAAGCGTCTATTTGCGTTGCGGAAGGAAGGGGTTGGACCAGGCAACGTTAATTTCCGGCATCAGGGTGAAGTCAGGACGATCACGGACCGGCGCCGCGAATCGATTTCCCAAAAATGCGTCAGGGCCGCCGGGAAAGCCTCCGGCGGTGCAGCGGACATTCGCGGCCGGCTGTGCCCCGATGATAAAACCGCATTAAGCTCGGCCCGCCGGTTGCCGCTTCCATCGCCGGCCGGCCAAGCGCATCGGATTGCCGCGCCGGGCCTGCATGCATCTACCAGCGCGACATCCTGCGCGGTTTCATCATCGTGTAGATCATGAAGCCCGCGCCCCCGAGCAGCACCAGGCCGATCAATCCCACCCAGATCGAACCGGAGCGGCCGCCTTCCTGGTTGGTTTTTTCCGGCGTGCTAGTTTGCACGGCGAAGCTGATGTTGGCCGTGGCGCCCGGTTCCAGCGCCAGGGATTTGTTCATCTCTCCGGTCGGATTGTAATTCTTCGGGGAAGCCGCGGCGATCTGATACTCGCCGGCGGGAATGTCGATAAAGCAATGCGCCTCGGTCGGGTCGTCGATGGTGTGGTTCCCGACTTCGGTGCCGTCAATAAGCGCCACACTGACCTGCCCTCCGGCCACCAGATCCTCCGTTTCTTCATTCTGCGATCCGTCGCCGTTAATGTCGTTAAAGAAGGAAACGCAGATGGTCCCCTTGCCGGTCACGGGCAGGGGCGAGGGGGATGGGGAGGGAAGAAAGGCCAAGGTCGGTTCGGCGTGGGTAGGCGTAACGACCCGCAGGATCAGGACTTTGCCGACCGGGAGCGGATCGTCGCGGCTGATGTTGTTCAGCCGTTCCAGTTCGTCGATCGGGACCCCGGTTATGGCCGAGATCTTCCACAACGTGTCGCCGTCCTGAACCGAGTACAGGATTCGTCCGTCGGCGAGCGGCGTGGCGGTCTGATACGCGGTGGGTTGAAGAGCGGCACGCCCCGACGGTCCGGCCACCGCCGGGATGACGGCGATCGTCAGGAAAAACACGGCGATAAGAATCGAAGACAGCAAAGATCGCATGATGCTCCTTATTTGAATAAGGCGGGTCCGACGGGGGGATTATAGCCTCTTCGCAGATAGGCCACTAGTCCGCGTGTTTTCACTGGAAATTATGCGATTATTACTTGAACACATACGCAAAGACGCGGAGAAATCCAATATTCTTTCCGGTTGAATAATCTGTGTTTTAAAACAAACCCCTCAGGATGATCAACAGCCCCAGGACCGCCAACGGGATGCCGATCACCGCGCCGACGACGGTCAGGGAGACAATCCCGCCCACGAGTATCAGGACGGCTCCGAGAATGACCGCCACGAGCCGGCCGGTGAGGCCGATTATTCCGGCAAGCAGTTTCCAGAGGGCGATGAACGGCCAGAGGATCCAATGGGCGTGATGTTTGGGTTGCGGCATGACTGGTCCTTTCCACGAAAACCTTTTCGGATATTCATTCCTACGAAACAGCGTAAGAAGGGTTTCACCCCGCATGGATCGGCTTGCCCGGTAAATACGGGAAGGAAAAACGGTTTCACGGGGGGCGTGGGTAACTTGCGGGTAGGATGGATATCCGCCGGGCTCCGGGGGCAAGTGCGGAGGGGGATGGTGTTTGCGAAACGGATCCTGCAGGCGCCTACTCCGAAGGGGAGGCGGAGACGACTTCGGCCGGGTCCTTCACCAGCTGGCGGAATGTGACTTCCTTTAAGCGGGAAACCAATTCCTCCTGCAATTTGCAGAATACCGGTCCCACAAGGCATTCCTTCCCGAATTGACATATGGAAAGATCGATGGCGCACTCGTTGATGGAAAGAGGGCCATCGATGGCTTCGATCACTTCCAGAAGCGTGATCTCGCCCGACGGACGCGCCAGGGTCACCCCGCCGCGCGCTCCGCGCGAGGTGTTCACCAGCCCGGCCACGGAAAGCTGGGAGATGATCTTGGCGAGAAACGACGGGGGAATGTGCTTGGCTTCGGCGATGAGATTGGTCGGAGCCCGCCCTTTTTTCTCGTTTTCCGCCAGAAACAGGATTGCTCGGATGGCGTAATCAGCCTGGCGTGTGATTTCCATGGAAGCCTTCTTGGGTTTTCCGGATGGGAAATATCATATTCCACCTTTCCGTTTGCGGCAAGTGGCAACCCGCCCAATTACCGGGATTCCGGCCGGAAACCCCCCGGAAAACCCGGGAATCCAAGGCTTTTTCTTATCCCGTGAAATAGAATACAATTCCGGTACCGCCTTTGGCGGTGAATGATTCTTAAGCGGAGGTTTGATGAAGGATATTTGTGTCATCGGGGTGGGGTATGTGGGGCTGGTCACGGCGGCCGGGTTTTCGGATCTTGGGAACCGGGTGACCGCGCTGGATATCAATGAAGA
This sequence comes from Anaerolineales bacterium, assembly GCA_016932475.1. Classification (GTDB taxonomy): domain Bacteria; phylum Chloroflexota; class Anaerolineae; order Anaerolineales; family RBG-16-64-43; genus JAFGKK01. Next base: position 3,588 of record JAFGCU010000027.1, on the reverse strand, counting down.
GCGGGTAAATAATCTGCGCAAAGGGATCCTCCCGATCTACGAGCCGGGTTTGGAGGAGGTCGTCCGCCGCAATGTGCTGGCAGGCCGGCTCTCCTTCACCACATCCTATGCCGAGGGTCTGGAGAAAGCGGATTTTGCGTTCATCGCGGTCGGGACTCCGGAAGGCGTGGACGGCGAGGCGGACTTGCGTTACGTCCGCGACGCGGCCGAGGCGATCGCCAAGGCGATGGTCCGGCCGCTGGTGGTGGTGAATAAATCGACGGTTCCGGTCGGCACGGGGGATTGGGTGGCCGAGATCATCCGCTCGCACCTAGCCAAGCCCCTGGTGTTCTCGGTGGTTTCCTGCCCGGAGTTCCTGCGCGAAGGCTGCGCGCTCTCCGATTTTCACAACCCGGCGCGGACGGTGCTCGGGTCGATGGACCGCGAGGCGGCCGACAAGGTGGCGCAGCTGCACCTTCCGCTGCGGGCGCCGATCGTGATCACCGATCTTCGCACGGCGGAGATGATCAAGTACGCGTCGAACGCGTTCCTGGCGACAAAGATTTCCTTCATCAACGAGATCGCCAATATATGCGAAGCCCTGGGCGCCGATGTGAAGGAAGTGGCCAGCGGGATGGGCTACGATCCGCGCATCGGCCGGCAGTTCCTCGAAGCGGGCATAGGCTACGGCGGATCCTGCTTTCCCAAGGACGTCAAGGCGCTGGCTCACATGGCCTCGGTGCAGGGGCGCAACCCGCAGCTCCTGCAGGCGGTGATGGACATCAACGACGACCGTACGCGCATGCTTGTGGAACACGCGGAATCGCTGCTCGGAAAAATCGAGAAGAAGGAGATCGGCCTGCTGGGGCTGGCGTTCAAATCCAACACCGACGACATCCGCGAGGCGCCCGCCCAGAAGGTCGCGGCGCTGCTACAGGAGCGCGGCGCCATAGTGCGCGCGTACGATCCGGTGGCGATGGACAACGCGGCCCGGACGATTCCCGGGATCCGCATGTGCCCCGATCCGTACGCGCTGGCCGAAGGCGCGGATGCGCTGGTGGTCGTCACCGACTGGAATGAATTCAAGCAGCTTGATCTGCCGAAGGTGAGGAACCTGATGCGCACCCCCAACCTGATCGACGGGCGCAACATTTACGAGCCGGAGGAGATGAAAGCGCTCGGCTTCCGCTACCGCGGGATCGGGCGCGGGTATAACGGCGCCAAGCCCGCGCCGCAGCCGGCCGGGAAAGGCCGCGCGAAATGACCGCCGCGCGGGTCCGCCGTGCCCGATTGCGCAACGGACTGCTGGTGCTTCTGAAGGAAGTCCACGCCGCGCCCCTGGTGAGCCTGTGGACCTGGTACCGGGTGGGCTCGCGCAACGAACGCGCCGGGTTTACCGGCATCTCGCACTGGGTTGAACACATGCAATTCAAGGGCTCGCCGGCATTCCCCCCGGGCAGTCTGGACCGGGCTGTTTCGCGCGAGGGCGGGGTGTGGAATGCGATGACCTGGCTGGATTGGACCGCGTATTACGAAACCATTCCCTCCGACCGGGCCGACCTCGCCTTGCGCCTCGAAGCCGACCGGATGATTCACAGCTCCTTCGCCCCCAAAGAGGTCAACTCTGAGCGCACGGTGATCATATCCGAGCGCCAGGGCTACGAGAACGAGCCCACCTTCCGGCTTTCGGAGGAAGTCCAGGCCGCCGCGTTCCGCGTCCATTCCTATCATCACGAGGTCATCGGCGATGTGGCCGACCTTGCCTCAATGATGCGGGATGACCTTTACGGACACTACCGGACCTACTACGTTCCCAACAATGCGATTGTCGCGGTGGCGGGGGATTTCTCCGCGCGGGAAATGCTCGACCGCATCCGCCGGCTGTACGGCGCCATCCCGGCCGGCCCTCCGCCGCCGCACCACACGCGCGCCGAACCGGCGCAAAGGGGCGAGCGCCGCGTGTCCGTCGAAGGCCCCGGCGAGACTGCCTACGTGGAAGCGGCTTATCACGCGCCCTGCGCGACCGATCCGGATTTCTTCCCGATGATCGTGCTCGACAGCGTGCTGGCCGGCCCGAGCAACTTCAACATGTTCAGCGGAGGCATCTCCAACAAGACTTCGCGCCTCTACCGGGCGCTGGTGGAAACCGAATTGGCGGCCGGGGTGAGCGGGGGCCTGGCGGCGACGATGGACCCCTACCTGTATTCGATCACCGCGACGGTTCGCAACGGAAAAACGCCGGAACAGGTGCTGGCGGCGCTGGATGCGGAACTGCGGCGGGTGGCGGAGGAATCGATCCGCCGCGAGGAAATGGACCGCGCGATGAAGCAGGCGCGCGCGACCTTCGCCTACGGCAGCGAGACGGTGACCAACCAGGCGTTCTGGATGGGGTACGCCGAGATGTTCGCCTCGATCGACTGGTTCGAAAACTATCTTTCCTCGCTGGCTGCGGTGACGACCGACGACGTGCAGCGCGTGGCGCGCAAGGTGCTGTCCAAACGCAACCGCACGGTCGGCTTCTACCTGCCGACGGGCGCGGAACCCGCGCCGGTTCCGGAAGGGAGCCGCTGAAGCGCGGGAAACAGGATGCCATCCCATAACCGAACGGCCCCAAAAAATATCCGCCGAAAAGGGAAACCGGTGCGCCGGGCTGTCCGCCAAACCGCGGCGCGCGCGCGCCCGCGGATGCCGGACCTGAGCGCGATCCCCGGCCCGGAAACCATTACGCGGCGGGAACTCGCCAACGGGGTGACGGTGCTCGCGCGCGAGAACTTTCTCAGCCCGTCGGTGGTGGTGCTCGGGACCATCTGGGCCGGAGGATTGGATGAGTCCGACGAATTGGCGGGCCTTGCGGCGCTGACCTCCGGGTGCCTGATGCGCGGATCCGAAAAGCGTTCGTTCCACCAGATTTACGACGCGCTCGAATCCGCCGGGGCGACGCTCTCCTTCGGATCGGGGATGCATACCACCTCGTTTTATTCCCGCTGCCTGGCGGAGGATCTGCCGATGGTCCTTGAGCTGGCGGCGGACGCCCTGCGCCGGCCGACTTTCCCGGGCGACCAGTTCGAACGGCTGCGCGGGGAATACCTCACCCATCTGACCATCCGCGAACAGGATACCGGCGAGCGGGCGCATATGGCGTTTGCGGAACTGGCTTACGCCGGGCACCCGTACGCCCACGACGAAGAAGGCACCTCCGCGACGATCCAAGCCGTCACCCGCGATGCGGTCGGGCAGTTCCACGCCCTCCGGTACGGACCGAAGAGGATGATCCTGACCGTCGCCGGCGGCGTGCACAGCGGCAAGGCCATTCATTGGATCGAACATTTCTTCGGCGACTGGCGCAATCCGCAACAGGCGGACCGGCCGCCGCTCCCGGCCGCGCCGCACACGGCAGGCCCGACCGAGAGGCGCGTATCCTTGCCCGGCAAAAGCCAGGCGGACCTGGTCTTCGGAGCGCCCGGCCCGACGCGCCACGCCGAGGATTTCCTCCCGGCGCTGCTCGGCAACAACATTCTGGGCGTGTTCGGCATGTACGGCCGGATCGGCGATGCGGTCCGGGAGGCGGAAGGCCTGGCCTATTATTCGATGAGCACCCTCAGCGGAGGG
>JAFGCU010000026.1 GCA_016932475.1 Anaerolineales bacterium | reverse complement strand
GTCTGGCCGTAGACGTTGCTCGGCTTGATCGGGGAATCCTCCGAAAGCGGTTTGTCGCTCGAGGCATACACCGCCGCGGTCGAGGAGAACACGAACTTCCCGATTTCGGCGCGCCGGATTTCCTCCAGCAGGATGATCGAGCAGGAAACATTGTTCTGCATGTACTTGCCCGGATCGCGCATCGATTCGCCGGCTTCGATGAAGGCCGCGAAGTGCATGGCCGCGTCGAATTTGCCCTCGGAGACTGTTTTCCGGACCGTATCGCGGTCGGCGAGATCCGCCTGGATGAACCGCGCCCCCTCCGGAACCGCGGCGCGGTGGCCGGTGACGAGCGCGTCGAGCACCGTCACGGTATGGCCCGCCTCCAGCAGCATCTGCGCGCATCCCGATCCGATGTATCCGGCCCCGCCGGTTACTAGAATGTTCATTCGATCCTCCGCACAGGTGTCACTCCGAGGGCCTTCAGGTCCCGAGGAATCGTCTTCGCCCTCTCCGGCGATGCATTCTACTCCACCTCATCCGATCCCTCGGGGTCTACAGCCCCCTCGGGACGACCTCCTGCAAAAGCGTTACTCGATTATCTCTATCGGCGCGGCGTCCGCATCCAGGCGCTTGAGCCCCACCGTTTCAAATTCCACCGTCAGCACCTCGTCGGATCCGTGAACCTGACTCTCGAGGATCATCCCCTCGCCGAATTTCGGGTGCCGGATGCGCATCCCGCCGCGGAATCGCGCTTCCCGCGGGCTCGAAGCCGCCGCGGATTCCCGCAGCGGCGTTTCCACATTCCGGCGGAAGGGGAAGGTGGTCCGCCCGGAGGATGCCTCGACACCGAGCAGGCCCGGCGGGATATCGCGCAGGAACCGCGATGGATCCATCAATCCGCCGCCGGCGCCCGCCGACCGCCGGAAAGCCCGCACCAGGTACAACCGGTCCATCGCGCGGGTAATGCCGACATAGAACAGCCGCCGCTCCTCGGCCATCGCCTCCGGATCGTCCATCGAGCGGACATGCGGCAGCAGCCCGTCGTCCATCCCGACAAGGAACACCACCGGGAACTCGAGGCCCTTGGCGGCGTGCAGCGTCAGCATCACCGGCGCATCCTGCTGCTCGGTAAGCGTATCCTGGTCGGAAACGAGCGCGATCTCCTCCAAAAACCGGTCCAGCGGTATCTCTTCGAACTCTTCGGTCACCGCCACGAGTTGTTCCACGTTCTCCCAGCGTTCATCCCCCTCCTCCGATCCGTTTTGCAGGAACTCGCGGTACTTCACGTCCTTCAGGATCCGGCGCAGGAGGTCCGGGACTTTTTCCGTTTCGGCCGCCGCGCGCCAATCGGCCAGCATGCGTCCGAACGCGGCGAAGGTGCTTCCGACGCGCGCGGGAAGCGAAGCGGCAAGCGGCGCCATCCTCCCGGGATCGGCAAGCGAAAGCAGCAGCATCCCCGGGCCGATCCGTTCCTGCGCCGCGGCCTCCTGCAGCGCGGCAAACGCCTTTTCGCCGATCCCGCGGGCGGGGGTGTTGATCACGCGGGCGAGGCTGATCGCGTCCGCCGGATTGTGCACCAGCCGCAGGTAGGCGAGCGCATCCTTTACCTCGCGCCGGCCATAAAACCGCTGCGCGCCGACCAGCCGGTAGGGGAGGTTGGCGCGGATGAATTCCTCTTCCAATGCGCGGGATTGGGCGTTGGTGCGGTACATGACCGCGCACCCGCCGGGATGGACCGGCGGCTGACCGTCGGCGGGCGCCTGCGCGGTCAGTTCGGAAATGGCATCCACCACGAAGCGCGCCTCGTCGTTTTCATCGTAGCATTCGCGCAGCACGATCGGCAGCCCCGCTCCGCGCCGGGTGAAGAGCTTCTTATCCACCCGCCCGCGGTTGACCCGGATCACGCCCATCGCCGCGTCGAGCACGTTCTGCACCGAGCGGTAATTTTCCTCAAGCAGATACGTGCGCGCTTCGGCATAATCCTTCCGGAAGCGCTGGACGTTCCGGTAATCCGCGCCCCGCCAGCGGTAGATGGATTGGTCCGCGTCGCCCACGGCGTAGAGGTTGCGCCGCCTGTCCGCCAGCAGCTTGACCAGCGTGTATTGGACTTCGTTCGTATCTTGGAATTCGTCGACCAGGATGTGCCGGTAGCGGTCCTGGTAGCGGGCGAGGATGTCGGGCTGGTCACGCAACAGGCGCACCACCAGGAGCAGCAGGTCGTCGAAATCCGCGGCGCGGCTGGCGGCCAGCAGTTCCTGGTAGCGGCGGTAGGCTTTCCCGGCGATTCGTTCGAACGGGGTGACGGACGGGAATTCGGCAGGGCCGAGCATCTCGTTCTTGGCGCGCGAGATGGCATTTTGCACGGCCGACGGGGAATATTGCTTGATGTTGATGTCGAGGTCCAGGAGCGCCTGCTTGACCGAGCGCTCGGAATCGTCGCTGTCGAAAATCACATAATCGCGCGGCAGCCCGACTGCTTCACCGTCGCGCCGGAGCCAGCGGGCGCACAGGGAATGAAAGGTTCCAAGCGAGAGGTTGCGCAGGTCGATACGGCCCGCGGAGTCCGCTTCCGCCTCGGCCAGCAGCCGTTCGATGCGCTCGCGCATTTCGCGCGCGGCTTTGTTGGTGAAGGTGACGGCCAGAATCTGCTGCGGCGCGATGCCGGCGCGCAGCACGAGATGCGCGAAGCGGCAGGCCAGGACGCGCGTCTTGCCGCTTCCGGGCCCAGCCACGACCAGGACCGGCCCTTCGCCGGATTCCACGGCTTGGCGCTGTTGAGGATTCAGCGATTCCAGATAATCCATTGGCGTTTTTTCTTTGCGGTTTCGCGATGGTGATCGTGAGGTTGTACCATAAACCGATTACGAATTCCAATGAAATTTTTTATCCGCAAAGAGCACGAAGAGCATAAGGGATTTGGAAAATATTTCTTCGTGCCCTTCGTCCTCTTCGCGGATTCTACGGCGCGGTTTCCCCCGACGAGGCCTCCGCCGGAATTCCCATCGCGCCCGGAGTGTTTTGCTCGAGGGAGAGGATCGTCGGGGAAGCAAACGATACTCCGGCGGCGCCCAGGCTGACGATTCCGGCGATCAGGAAAAGCAGCGGCACGCCGAACCGATCGGCGAACAGCCCGCCGAAGATCATCCCGAAGGGGACCACCATCGAGACCAGGCTCATAAAAACGGAGATCACCCGTCCCTGCATCCCGGGATCGATCGCCGATTGAAAAATCGCAAAGATCGGCCCGTCGACCAGCGACCCCGTCATGCCGGAGATCGCAATGGCGGCCAGCGCCATCGCCAGCAATCCGGAAGGAGTCAGCCCGACCAGCACCATCCCGATGCCCATCCCTACCAAACCGACCAGCACCGTCACGATCCTGCGATTGAAACCGCCCCACACCGAAAGCAGCAGTCCGCCGGCCACCGTGCCGATGCCGGACGCGGCGTCCAGCCAGCCCATTTCCAGCGCGCCGCCGTGAAAATGCTTGACCGCAAGGATGGGCAGCAGCGCGAACGCCGGATTGAGGAAGAATTTAACCACCACCGCCACGGCGATGATCATCATCCCGCCCTTCCAGGCGCGGATATACCGGAAACCCATGCGCATATCCTCCAGGAGGTTTTTCCGCGGTTCGTCCGGTTTCTCCACGGGCGCAGGCGGCTGGGGAACGCCGATCGCCAGCAGCGGCAGGACCGCCAGCGCCGCGGTGATAAGGTCGATCGCCAGCACCCATTGCATCGGCAGGGCCATCACCAGCAGGGCGCCTGTCGGCGGCGCGACGATCCCGAGCAGGCCGTACAGAGTCTGGTTCAGGCCGCCCACCCGCGCCAGGTGTTTCTTCGGCACCATCAGCGAAGTGGATGCCTGCATCGCCGGCCACTGGAATGTGCCCGCGGTAGCCCGCAGGAACATGGCCGCAAAGACATGCCCCACCTGCATCCAGCCCTGGGCGTTCAGGATCACCAGCCATAACGTGACCAGCGCCACCAGGCTGTCGGCCCCGACCATCATCCAGCGGCGGCTGTGGCGGTCGACGAATGCGCCGGCGATCGGACCGATCAGCACCGTCGGCAGCAGGGCCACCAGCGTGGCGACGGCCAGCACCGTGGCCGAACCGGTCTGGGCGGTGAGCCACCAGACCAGCGCGAATTGCACCAGCATCGACCCGAACAGCGAGAAGGCCTGGCCGGCCCAGATGGTGGAAAATCGCGCCAGCCAGTTCTTGGGGAGGGTTGCATCCAATTTATTGATCAATTTCTCCTGCTCTCCATTCCAATCGACCAGGGTTGAAAGAGTACGGTTCGCATGGATGAATGGCGCGCTTTCCAAGCACGGGAGGATTCATCACCGTTTTATCATAATGCCCGTTTGAACCGAAGGGTTATTTGAATTTGGCGCGGAGTCGGGATGAAACCGCGAGCGGCATCGACGCCCTACTCTCGTGAAAAATCGGAGGACCACATGTGACCGGCCAATATCCTCACCTCGGGATGCTCCCGGATCCACAGGGGCATCCATCGAAATTGCGGTCCGACCACCATCGCGTTCAGCCATGCCGGCGTTGCGCCGAATGCCGCGCTGACCGGGATGGAATCGCCGCATTGGAAAACCCAACCGGCGCCGTCCCGCAATGCCACTCCGCAGTGTCCGGCCGAATGGCCGTGCAGCGGTATGAAATAAACCTCGGTCGTGAAGGGCAGGCGGATGGCGGGCAATCCCATCCACTCATCGGTGATCCGTTCGTACGTCTCCCAACGGGGTTGGTGCCGGAAATTTTCGCGATCAAAGGCAATATCGATCCAGCGCCCGGGATTTCGCGCGGCTTTCAGTTCTTTCGCGTGGACATGCACTACGGCATTTGGAAAATCCGGAAGTCCTCCGGCGTGGTCAAAGTGAAGGTGGGTCAGGATGATGTCAGAGACATCCTCCGGTCGGCATCCCAACCGCCGGATTTGCCGGACGGCGGAATATTCCGGATCCTCGACGACACCGAAAATCTTCTTGAATAATTTCTGTTTCCCGGCCGGCGATTCATAATACCGCGTCTCCAACCCGGTATCAATCAGCAATGCCCGGTTTTCCGCCCGGTGCAAAACGCACGCCGTTCCCACGCGCCAGGCCAGCAGGGGCGGGTGCATTTCCCCGCAATTCAGGACGGAAACGGTCATTCGAAATCCTCATGCAATTGGCCGAGAGATGCGCGGGGGTTTTAATACATCACCACCCGCGCAAGCCAAGCGGATTTATCCGGATCTCGGCCGAATAATTTTTTACGAAGTCTTCCGGCGTCATTTTGAGCTCACGGATTCCCTTCCGGCATTTCTTGAGATGCGCGGGCATCTTGGGCGCGGGAGGAAAATTCGGATCCGCCGCCGCCTCGCGGACCAGAACCGTCACGCTGCCGCCCTCCTTATCCGTGTTGAGATGGAATGCGACCTTCGGATGCGCGGCGAAATGGGCGACCGTGCGCGCCCCGGGACGGCCGCACACCAGGGTCGTGTCGCCTTCCCGCACAAACCACACCGGCCGATGCGCTCCTTCGCCAGCCGTTTGCCTGCTTTGCGGGCGGATTTTTCATTCCAATCGATCATGGATGCCTCCTGAGTCCGTCATTCCGAACCCGAGCCGAAGGCGAGGGCGAGGAATCGATATTGATTGAATCGTCGAGCCGATCTGTAATTTGACTCGAGTCCTGTCTTTTGCGTTACCGATTCCTCGCCGCTCTTTCCGGGTTCCTCGGAATGACCTCTTCCGAGAGTCATTCCGAGAGACCTTCCGGCAGCTTGTCCCGAGCGCCTGTCTCGAGCGCCTGTCCCGAGCGAAGCGAGGGAAAGCGAAGGGAAGCGAGGGAAGAAATCGGTTGATCCTTTTACAATCCTTCTTACCCGGGCCGGATCTTAACGGTATGTATCTCCCGGCCGGTCGTGTGGGAATACTCGAGCGTCTGGGTCTCCGGATTTACCTTGTACGTTCCGTCGGAGACCCTTACCTCCACGCCCCTTGGATATTGGAATTTCGGAACGTAAATCTCCGTGGGCGCGACCGCGCGCGGATCGTGCCGGAAGGCGCATTCGAACACCCGGCTGCGATAATCGAAGCCCATGCGCAACAACGCCCCCGCAACCGCGCGCGCATACGGCCGCACCACCGCCTCCAGCGCCCGCCCTCCCGAATTCACATCCTTCGGATCCCTTTGCTGGTCGCGGCTGAAGATCGAGAGGTCCTCGTCGTTCCAGCCGTCGCCGCGGGCATTGGTGTTGTCCGCGGTGTAATTCCAGATCGTCCCGGAAAGCAGCGTGTCGTCCAGCGCGCGCAGCATGCGGTTCATCGCCCCGATCTGCTTCCGGAAATCCCCCGTTTGGTAGGCCCGCTTGTTCTGCATATCGTAGGCGATGCCGAATTCGCCGATCAAGACCGGGGGATTGCCCAGGAGTCCGGCCGCCTGGCAGCGGTAGCGGTTCAACTGTCCGGCGAACGAATGCCGGATGTACCACGGCGAAACGATCAACCCGCCGGTATGGATGTTGGAAGCCAGCCAATCCGAAAAATTTTTAAACAGCAATACATACCCGTCGTACCAATGCGGGGCATAGACGATATTCGGCGCTTCCCATTTGGGCGGCAGGGTTCCCGGAGGGCTTTCCAGGAAGATCATCGTCTTCGGATCCACCGCCCGGATCGCCTCGGTGAAGCGGCGCGCAAAGGGCAGGTAGTAATCCTGCGGGAAATTCACACGCTTCCCGTTTCGGACGGCGAAATGATCCGGCCGCAGGCAGCGCGGATTGCCGTTCGCGTCCGCATCCCACACGCCGTGCGCGCGCCAGATGCATTCCTTCCCCGGCCGCCAGGCCCGGGCGCGCTTTTCGTTCAGGATGCGGCTGCCCGTTCGGCGGAATCCCGCCGGGCTGGTCTCCCACACTTCAACGGCCTGCGCAAAACCCGAACCGAGCAGCATCGATTGATACGGGCTCGGCATCGGGCCGACCTTTACGTTTCCGCCCGGCCGGCGCAGGTCCTCCCAACCGATAAATCCTTTCCCGGGCTCGTTCAACGTGTCATACCCGGCCACGTTGGGCAGGTCCTTCAAAACCCCGGCCAGGCGGCGAATAGCGTCGATGTAGTGCCGCTGCAGAAAATCCTGGGCCGGCTCGCCTTCGATGCGGCAGGCCGGGGCGAAATCGTTCCCGCCGAAGAAAACCGTGAACATGGTCCCGGCCGCGAGTTTGCTTTCGTTGGCTGGCCAGATCATCCGCGGGAGCTCGCCTTCATAAAACTGATGCAGTACCGCCGCTCCCGAATTGTGCAGATTCGCGATATCGAAACCGACGGCCTCGAGTGTCCAGCCCGGTGCCCCGTCGCCGCCGGAAAACCGGCTCCACATATCCTGATGCGGGTCGATGTAAAGGGAGAACCCGTAGCGGCCCGCTTTCTCCACCACCGCCCGCACGTATTCGAGGTAATCCTCATCATATTGGCCGGGCCCGGCGTGTTCGATCGCCTCCCAGGTAACCAGGAATCGGAGGAAATTAAATCCCCACGATTTTAAGCGCCCAAGGTGCTCGTCCGCCTCCTCCAGCGGGAACGGCCGCCCGACGAAAGACACGTTGCGGTGGTCGAGGAATCCTTCGCGCCGGTAGGTGGCGCCGTCGGGCCGGAAAGGCACCTTTGTGCTCCCGCCCAGGTTGACCCCCCGCAAGAGCAGCGTGCGTTTATGTTCGTCGGTGAAATGGGGGCCGGTGATGCGGATCATCTTTGCAACTCCTTTTCGGTGCAGCTCCCCGCACCCGCAATTACTGTACATCAAAAAACCGGAGATTGCGTATGGAATGGCAACTTGCTACCGTTTTACAAAGACCATCCTTTGCGTTCTTTGCGGGGCCGGCTTACCCCAACCGGGGCAGGCTTTGCGGCGAGCTCTTTTCTCACCTCCGCGCCGAAAAAAAAGGCGTCCCCGCGTCCTCCATTCGTATCCGGATGGAGTTGGCGGGGACGCCCCAAGAATTTGCGCCGGACGGGTCAGTCGGACTTCTTCAAATAATCCTTGAAGATCCCCATAAGGATCATGTTGACGATCGTCACGATAACCGCCCCGAGGAAGGAAGCCAGGAAATCCGCCTGGAACCCGAAGCCGAACAATCCGCCGATCTGGCCGGTCAGCCAGAAGAGGAAGGTATTGATCAGCAGCGTGAACAAGCCGAGCGTGACCAGGATGAATGGGCAGGTCAGGAACTTCAGGAGCGGCGCCAGGAACGAATTCACCAGCCCGAGAATCAGGGCCAGAACGACGACCGCCGCCCAGTTGGTATTCTCCAAAACGAGGCCCCCGCTATACAGCAGCGGCACCAGGCGGATGGCCGCGTAAATTGCGACCACATTAATACCCAATCGGATGAGAAAGCGGGTCATAGGGCACCTCCGGTAAAAGTATATCGCATCCAGATGAATGTACGACGTTTTTGGAACCCGAGTTGTACCAGGATTTCGGAGGAGGCTTCCGGAGTCGCCTCCAGCAGCAGGCTTTGCGCCGGGGGAAAAATTTTCCAGGCCGCATCCAGCAATCCCGCCTCCACCATTCCCCGGGTTCCCTCCCGCTGGATCAGCACGGCTTCCCATCCGGGAAGGCGGCTGAACGCCGAAAGCGCGGCATCGACGCGTCCACCGCATCGGGCGAGAAAATGCCTTTCCTTCTCGCCCGCAAGGAACCATTCCAGGCTCTTGCGAAGCGACGGCCGAAGCGTCCGTTCCGTCAGCGGCGTGTTCCACGCCACGCCATGCGGGCTGACCTCCCTCCACAGCGCAAGTTCCTCGGCCCACTCGGAAGGCTTCCGCGGCGCGCATGTGCGGGCGGACCCGGCCGCCGCTCCGGGCTGCGCAATCCTGCGCTCCTCCCGCGGGCGAAACCAGGCGGTCCGCCCGCCGATCTCCACAAACCCGGCCTCCCGGTACATCCGCAGCGCGGATTCGTTGTCCGCGTCCACCTGGAGGTACGTGTTTCGCCCGCCTTCCCGGCGGATGCTTTCCAGCGCATGCCGGACCAATTCGCGGGCGATGCCCTGCCGGCGGCATTCCGGATGGACCGTCACATTCGAGAGCAGCCAGGCATCGCGTTCCGGAGCGCGGCGCGAGATGGTGACGTTTCCCGTTATCCTTCCCGCCTCGTCCCACACGGATGCATACGCCCATTCGCCGGGCTGGACCGCCCCTATCCGGCGGGAAAGGCTCCACACCGGCCCGCCCATCTCGGCGACCGCGCGCACGTCGCGCAGCATCCGGCGCGATGCATAATCCAGCATGCCGCCGAAACCGACCTCCACCAGACGGGTGATCTGGGGGACATCCTGCGGAAAATTCGCGCGGCGCGGGCCGGGTGCGGGCGGATTCGGATTCATCGTGAATGCGGGGCGGGTTCGGGGGAAGCCGGCGCCGCGGCGGCGCTCCTCATCAGGATCCCTGGAACCGGACGAAGGTTCCGAGCGTCCGGAGAAAAATTTTAAAATCGAGCATCAGGGAGCGGTGGCGGATGTAATACAGATCATATTCCAGCTTGAGCGCGGTGTCTTCGACCGTCCGGACGTAACCAAAATTCACCTGAGACCAGCCGGTCAGTCCCGGCTGGATCAGCAGGCGGGCGCGGTAGAAGGGTATCTGTTTTTCCAGTTGCGCGATCAACTCCGGCCGTTCCGGACGCGGGCCGATCAGGCTCATATCTCCGCTCAGCACATTCCAGAACTGCGGGATTTCGTCCATCCGAGTCCGGCGCATCCATTTACCGACCCGCGTCACGCGCGGATCCGCCGGCGACGCCCAGCGCGCCTCGCCGTCGGATTCGGCGTCGTGCACCATCGTTCGGTATTTCCAGATCCAGACGGAATGGCCGCCCTTCCCGGACCGCTCCTGCCGGAAGAGGATCGGGCCGGGGCTGTCCAGGCGGATCAACAGGGCGAACAGGGGCAATGTCGCAACAAAGAACACAAGCCCGCTGAGCGCGGCCAGGATGTCGATCAGCCGCTTGAGAGGGCTGTAGAGGTCGTACAGCTGGACGCTGTCGAGGAACGAGGTCAGGAGCCAATCCGCGCTGAGGTAGCCGATCGGGACTCTCCCAAGCAGGGATTCGTACAACGCGGGCATGCGGATCACTTCCACCCCGCGCTCCTGGCAGTCCAGGATGGCCTGGAAGAGCTCCGGGCGGATCCGGCCGGTGATCGCGAGGATCAGGGCCGAGATACCTTGTTCCTTTATCGTCCGTTCCAGTTGTTCCCAGCCTCCCACAACCGGGATATCCTGCACTTTGCCGCCGTGTTTTTCCGGGTCGTCATCGATCATGCCGCAGACGCGGAAGTGCCCCGGAACCTCCTTGGTCAGCACGTGCAGGATCATCGCACCCGCGCGCCCCGCGCCGATGATCGCCACCGGCCGCCGCAGCATCGGAAGCGTGAACAGCCGGATCGCCAGCATCCGCCAGCCGAACTCCAGCGCCGAAACGGAAAAGAGGAAAACCAGAATGGCGACGCGGGGCAGCGTTCCGGGAGCGGCGAAGAAATACATCCCAAGGTAGGGGATCAGGGAGATGCCGGTGGCCAGGGCCAGGCCGAACATCGTGCGTTCCCGATGGAAGGCCACGTGCGGGTCGTACAGATGGAAGATGAGGAAAAACCACAGCGGCCCGAGCAGCAGGAACGGCGTCAGCGCGTCCTTCGACCGCAGGAATCCGATCGGATCCGCAAGCGCGCCGTCGATCCAGATCCAGACCCCCCACGAGATCAGGACGGCCATGACCACGCATATCAAATCTCCCGTCAGCAGCAATGCCTGCCGCTCGGACATGGTCAGGCCGGAACGCGGGATCGAGGAGGTGGTCGTCATAAAGAACGCGGATTACGCTTTGGGCTGCCGGCGGAAAAATTCGATGATCTCGTCGAGGGTTTTTTCGAGTGAGATTTCCGGCTGCCATCCGGTCACCCGGCGGATCTTCTGAATGTCCGGAATGCGCTGGCGCATATCCTCGAATCCGCCGTTATACGCCTGTTCGTACGGGATGAGCGTGATTTTCGAGGCGGAGCCGGTGCGGCTTTTCACCTTTTCGGCCAGCGCGCGCATGGAGATCTCTTCGACGGAGCCGATGTTGAACACCTGCCCCTCCGCGGCCGGATTTTCGATCAGGAGCAGGATCGCACGGACGACGTCGCGCACATTGCAGAAGCAGCGGGATTGCGTGCCGTCATCGTAGACGGTGATGGGATCCCCGCGCAGCGCCTGGCTGACGAAGCGCGGAATGACCATGCCGTATTGCGCGCTCTGCCGCGGGCCGACGGTGTTGAAGAACCGGCCGATCACGACCGGCAGGTGCTGCGATCGGTGGTAGGCCAGCGCCAGAAACTCGTCCAGCGCCTTCGAGGTCGCATACGCCCAGCGGGTGACGGTCGTCGCGCCGAAGACTCCGTCGTCTTCTTCACAAAAGGGGACTTTGTTGTTTTTTCCGTAGACCTCGGAGGTCGAGGCCAGGAACACCTTGCGGCGGTACCGGCGCGCGACGCGCAGGACCGCTTCGCAGCCCATTACATTGGTTTCGATCGTGCGGACCGGGTCGTTGACGATCAGCTGGACTCCCACGGCGGCCGCCAGGTGCAGAATGCGGTCGCATTCGCTTCCGAGCCGGTCCATGACCGTTTCGTTGGTGATGGTTTCGAGGGCGAAGCGGAAATTTTTATTGGCGGTCAGCGGCTCGATGTTCTCAAAGCGGCCGGTGGACAGGTCGTCGATGACCGTCACCTGGTCTCCGCGTGCCAGGAGCGCTTCGGAAAGATGACTGCCGATGAAACCGGCGCCCCCGGTGATGAGCGTATGCGTCATTTCGATTTTTCCTTTCGACGGGCTCCGAGAATCGCCTCTTCCATCGCCCGGGTCAAACCGATGGAATTTTTCCAGACATCATCCGCCGTGGCCACAACGCCGGAAATTGTTGCGCCGGGGGCGGCAAGCATTCGGCCGCGAGCCGCGGCCGCTTGGATCTCCGCGGGCCATCCGCCTCCGCGGCAGGCCACGATCAGGTCCGCCGTCCGCAGAAGGGCATGGAGTTGTTCCATGCCGGGATCTTCCGGACAGGGCAGGATCCGTCCGGCCAGGCGGAAGATTTTTTGCCATTCGGCGGCCGGCCCGAGGACCGCGCCGGCGCCCGCGTTCAGCCAGCGGTCAAACGCCTCCGGCTCCAACGCCAATGCGCGCAGATAATTCCGGAGAGTCGCCTGTTCGGTCCGCGGCGAGGCGGCCGCCACGATATTGGAGGAGAGCCTGCGCGCCGCGGCGATCGCATCCATCCCCTGCTCATCCTCGGCCAGGATCACCACCTGCGGATTGTTGGGCGGGATCGGCGGCATCCGCTCCAGGATGATGAGCGCGATCAGCCCGACGGCCAGGATCACACCGAAAATAACCGTCGCCAATTCCGGCGACGAATGCGTCATGAAGACGGCGAGGATCCCCAGTATCCCCGCGGCCAGGTACATCGAAAAAACGGCGCGGTGGTTGCCCAGCCCGAGTTTGGAAAGCCGGTGCGACGTATGATCCGTCCCGCCCTGGGAAACCGGCCTCCGGTTCAGGATGCGGGAGAACGTGACCAGCGTTGTGTCGAATATCGGCAATCCCATGACGACGATCGGCACCATCCAGGTCGATCCGAGCGGCAGTTCGCTTGGAGCATAACGCACTCCGATCACCGCCAGTAAAAAACCCAGGAGCAGCGAGCCGGTATCCCCCATGAAGATCATCGCCGGGGAAATATTGTAGTAGAGAAATCCCAGCGAGGCGCCGGTCACCGCCGCGGCCAGGCTGGCCACCAGCCCCTGCCCGGCGGAGGCGGCCAGGATTGTGAAGAACAGCGCCGAGACGGCCGATGTCCCCGCCGCCAGCCCGTCCATGTTGTCCATCAGGTTGATCGCGTTGGTGATTCCCACGAACCAGAACACGCTGATGAGGATGTTGACCGCCGGCCACGGGGTGAGTTCCACCCGCACTCCGGCGGCGGTCACCAGCAGCGCCGCGCCGACCTGCGCCAGAAGCTTGGCGCGCGGGGCGATCCCGCGCCGGTCGTCCCACAGGCCGATGAGCATGAGCATCGTCGCGCCGACCGCCACCGCCAGCATCGGGAGCCATTCGGTCGAAAAATCCACCCGAAACAGGGCGACGCACAAGGCGAGATAGATCGCCAGACCGCCGAGCAGCGGCATCGGCCGGACGTGCATTTTGTGCGGCTTGGGCTCGTCGACAAACCCCGTATGGGTCGCCACCCTTCCGATGAGCGGGGTGGCGATAAACGCCGCGAGGAACGAGAAAATCACGAGTGGGAGGTATAAATCCATTATGGATCACCGCGGGCGCGTGGCGCCCGTTTTCAGGTCGGTCAATTCGCCGTACAGCGCGGCCATCGCGGAGAGCATCCGTTCGCACCCGAATCGCTCTTCCACTTCCCGCCGCGCCACCGTGCTCATCCGTTTTGTCGTTTCCTTTTCTTCGAACGCCGAGCGCCACGCCCGTCGCATCGCCTCCGGGTCGCCCGGCGGCACCAGCCGGCCGGTAGTTCCATCCCGGACGACGTCCGGCACGCCCCCCACCGCGGTCGCCACAACCGGCACCCCCGCAGCCATCCCCTCGATCAGCGCCACCGGCGTGCCTTCGTTATCCGAGGAGAGCGCCAGCAGGTCCAGCCCGGCATAAACCGGAACCATGTCTTTCCGCCAGCCCAGGAATCGTATCCGATCCGCAATTCCCATTTCTGCGGCGAGATTTCCAAGAACTTCGCGCAATTCGCCGTCTCCGACGATGACAAACCGGGCGGAACTTCCCGAGTTTACCATGCTTCGCGCCGCCTCCAAAAAAAGACGGTGATTCTTGATCGGCACCAACCGGCCTACAATTCCCACGATCGGCTCGCCGGTGCCAAAACCCAGTTCCGCGCGCAATTCACCGCGGCGGGAATCGCATTCCAGGAGCGCCGCAAGATCCATTCCCAGCGGGACGACTTCGATCTTCTCCGGCCCGGCAATACCGATCTCGACCAGATCGGCCTTAAGCGCCGGGCTCAGGGTGACGATCCGATCGGTGATCCGGGTCAGGCTGCGTTCGACGCCGCGGAAAAAACCTTCCAGCGGGCGTGGAAAATATCCGCGCAGGACATGCCCGTGGAAGGTGTGGACGATCACCGGCACACCCGCGCAGCGGGCGGCGGCCCGCCCGACGGCCCCGGCCTTGGCGGTATGGGTGTGGACCACGTCCGGTTTCCATGCACGGAAGATGCGGAGCAGTTGAAAAAATGCAATGAGGTCCGCCGGACCGAGGTGGGGCGATAGGGCCGGCACGCTTTCCGATTGCACCCCCTTTTCATCCGCCAGGTAGTGCATGCCGGTCTCGCCGCGTCCCTCCCGGCCGGCGAACAAACGGACCGCGAACCGGTCGCGGGGCAGCCCCGCCGCCAGTTCGATGACATGCGTGGCCGGCCCGCCGACGTTCAGGCGCGCAATGGCGATGGCTATCCGTAAAGGACGCTTTGGGATCATGCGGTTGATTTCCGGGATATTGGGACGATTATATACTACCGTCGGTTAATGCAGGAATTGATTCTTCGCTGCGCTCAGCTTGCCATTATTTAGGGTTTTTTCAAACAAGTTTTTCCTGACTAGGTATGGGGGGAAATAATTAATTTCCATCCAGCATTTCCAAAATTTTTTTTATTGATTCACCAAGGCAACCGATCAGCCGCATTATGCCAGAATCACCTTGTGGTAGATCTCCGCCGTCCACTGCGCCATCCGCCCGACGGGAAACTCCTTGATCACCCGCGCCTTCCCAGCCCGCCCCATCCGCCCGGCGCGCGCCGGATCCAGCAACAGCGAAAGCAGCGCTTCCGCCAGTTCCGTTTCGCTGCCGGAGGATACCAGCAGGCCGGTTTCCTCCGCCGCCACGATTTCCGGCAGGGCGGAAACCCGCGCCGCGACGACCGGTTTGCCGAGCGCCATGGCCTCCAGCGCCACCAGGCCGAACCCCTCCCAGCGCGAGGGAACCGCGAGCAGTGAAATATCACTCATGATATCCGCCACATCGTTGCGCCAGCCGAGGAACATGACGCGCCGCAAGCCGAGCGACCGCGCCAACCGCTCCAAAGCCGGGCGGTCCGGACCGTCGCCAGCCAGCACCAGGCGCGCCTCCGGATGGCGCTTTTCCACCCTTGCGAAAGCCCGCAGAAGCACATCGACGCCCTTTTGGCGCGTCAGCCGGCCGACAAATCCGACGATCGGTTCCGCCTCCGCGCCGATCGCGCGCCGGAAGAGGTTGGGGTGCGCGGCGCGCGCGCGGGCGTCGGCATCGATCCCGTATGGAACGACATCGATCTTGCCGGGATCCGCCTTTTCCACGTCGATCAGGAATCGCCGGACGGCCTGCGAGATAGCGATGATCCGGCCGGCGCGCCGCAAGGACGGGGCAAACACGTTCCGCAGGAGCGGCCAGCGGCGGAAGCGGTCGTCATTGTGGCGAGAGATCACAAACCGGCGCGCGGGAAACGCGCGCATGGCCATCTCGCCGTAGACCTCCCCGTGTGGAAGATGGGCATGAAGGACGTCGAACGGTTCGCGCCGGAGAAGGGTTCCCAGTGCGGCAGGAAGCGCCGGGTCGAGGTGCCAGCGGATGGCCAGGATCGATACGGGAATACCTTCCGCCTGAAACCGGTCGCGCAAAGCCGATTGCGGCCGCCGCGGGTCCTCCAGAACCACCACCGTGGATTCCACGCCGAACGCGCGCAACGCCGGCAACAGCGCCAGCAGATGGGTTTCCGCACCGGCGATCCCGGTGGCTTTTAAAAGGTGAAGGCTACGCATGAATCCAATCCTCAGGAAATGCCCAATCCTTCACAGCCAGAAGGTTGCCCTTCGCATTGCACGTGCCGGTGACCGGTATCAGCCCGCCGTCGGCATCCGAAATGAAGAAAATCCGCAATCCGGCACCGCGCAGAGCGGCGATCAGATCTGCCGGAGTCCGGCCGCCGGCCGCGAGGGCTTCCGGATTCACTTCGCAAAAAACGGCGATCCTCTGCGCCCTGCGCAGCGTGTCGGACATCCCGCGCAACGCCGAAATTTCCGCGCCTTCAATATCCATTTTGACAAGGATGGGTTTGGAGACGGCATCCCGCAGGATTTCGTCCAGCGCGACGGTCTCCACCGCGAGCTGGTGCGTTCCGCCGATTTTCGTGCGCCCCAGCACAAGGGAGCTGCCGATGGTGCCGTCGCTGACCAATAACCGGGCTGTGCCGTTAGCATCCGAGACGGCCGCCGGGAATAGCCGGACATTCCGGCACCGGTTATGGTTCATATTCCAACGGAAAGCCCGCTGATTATACGGATCAGGCTCGAAGGAAAAAACAACCAATCCCGGGGAGCCGTATCGGACGGCCAGCGAGGAAAACAATCCGATGTGGGCGCCGGCGTCGACAAACACTCCCGCCGAGGGGACCAGTTCGCGGAACATCCTCCGGGTTAAGGGCTCATACGCGCCCCGGGCGAATTCCTCCAGCATGCTGCGGTGCCGCAAAAAACCGTGCAGTCGAATGCCGTCGATTTCGGCCGAAAGGGGCGGAAACCGGATCATCCGGAAAACCGCGTCGGCCGTGTTCCGGCCGAAGGTAAGCAGCGGTTGCAGGCCGGCATTCCGGACCGCCGCCGCAGCTCGTCCAAGAAATGACAAACCGCTCTCGTTCATTCGTCCTCTTTATAACTACTGTATTGATCCAGCAATCCGCGGTATTTTTCGGCCAATAGATCCCAGTCGAATGCCGCCGCGGTTTTCATGCCATTCCGTCCCAGCCGTAACCGCCGGCGCGGATCCTTTGCCAACGCAACCAGCCCGGCGGCGAAAGCCGTATCCGTCGTAGCGGCTATCCCCGCCTCGCCTTCCACCACCGCGCCCATCTCCGCGACCCGGAACCCGACCACCGGCACACCGCAAGCCATATATTCCAGCACCTTGATGCTGGCGCGCCCCATCAGATCAAGCCGGCGCGGATAGAGTCCGATGTCGAAGGCAGCGACATAATCCATCAATTCCGGCCGCCGCTGGTATCCGATTAGCCGGATCCACGAATTCCGTTCCGCATACTCCCTCACCTTCGCGCTCGGTTCGCCCACCAGCCAAAGGACCAACCGCGGATCCTTCCTGCGGGAACGTTCCATCACTTCGATCAGCGTATCCACGGCATACATCTGTTGCGCACCGGCCGGCAGCTCATCCGAAAAATCGAAGCGCGGCTGGTGATACCCCGCCGCAATTTCCCCGCTCGACCGGTTCCATCCGGCGCGGACGGCGCGCACCCGTTTTTCATCGATGGCAAAAGCCGCGACGCCCTGCGGCACGACATGCACCGGAGGACGCACCCCCAATTCCAGGAATTTCGATTTAACCGCGTCGCTGGTGACCACAACGGCGGCGACGTTGGGAGCATTCAGGGCGCGGACCTCCGCCGGCGCAAAGAGCGGATCATCATGATCCACCACCACCCGGTTCCGAATCCAGCGGATTTTTCTCCAATCGGTGCACAACAGGAGCGGGTATCGCACGCCCAGCCACATTGTCAGAAGCGGCAGCCAAATCCTCCGCCGCAGCCCGCGGATCGGCCACCACGGATGCATATCGACATAAAACCGGTCGACGTTGGCGAGGCGCGGGAGCAGTTCCTCGTATCGCGCGTTGTTGTGCTCCCGGCTCCACGCGCCGGCCCACGCCATCCGGTTGCGCGCCGCGCCGGTCATATCCCTTCCTGCCGGGAAGCGAGGAACGCGCCCCAATCGAGCGCCTGGCCGTCGATCATGCGCAGAAAAGCCTCCACCACGCGGTCTTCGGAGAACAGGAGCACCTGTTTCCCCCCGGCCTTGCTCCAGGAGGCCCGCAAAGCCGGATTCTGCAGAGCGCTCACACTCTGCCGGACGAATGCCTGCATATCGCGCCGCTCCACCACGCAGCCGGTCATGCTCTTCGGGAGAATATCGCGCACGCCGCCGACATCGAACGCGATGAACGGGCAGCCCGCCGCCATCGCCTCGAGCAGCACCCGCGGAAATCCCTCTTCTTCCGACGGCATCAGATAAAGATCCGCGGCGCGGAAATAGAGCGGCACTTCCCGGTTTGGAATCCACCCGCGGAAATCGAAAAAGGCGGAGAGTTTTTCCGCATCCACGCGGCGGTGGAGTTCCTCCAAGTACGGCCCTCCCCCGGCCACCAGAAAAGTCACGGGGCCGGCCTCCTTCACCAACCTGCGCGCGATCTCCGGGAGGAAGTGCGCCCCTTTGCGCGGCGCGACGCGGTGCAGGAAGAGGGCGACCTTGCGCCCGGCGGGAAGATTCAATTCCTTCCGTGCCTCCGTCCGCGTCACATTCCGGAAACGGTCCACATCGGTGAAATTCGGAAGCAGCCGGATTTTCTGCGGTGGAATTCCGACATGCCGGACGTAATAATCCGCCACCCGCGGGGTTCCCGTCACCAGATGGGTGCAGGCCCGCACGGAGAGCTCAAGCATCCATTCATACAGGCGCTGCCGCATCCGCGCCGGCAGCGGCGCGCCGGCGCCCGGCCGCAGATCCTTATACAGGCTGCAGTTCCAATAGAACACCCGGCCGCCCAACAGGCGGACCACGATCGATGCAGCGATGGCGCCGGTATAGGAATAATGCACATAGAAGGTCTTGATTCCGCGCAGGCGGGCCAGGAAAAAGCGGATTCCCTCCTCGATCCATCGCAGCGCCGGAGTGCGGATCCACAGCGGGCGCATCGCCGCATCCTCCGGCAGAGAACCCGAGACCCGCTCGACGATCACTTCCAGCGGTATCCGATCCTGCAGCTTCCGTAGGAATCCGTAGAGATGGTATACATGCTCCGGCGATTCCGCATCATAGCGAGGCAGCAGATACAGCAGCCTGTTCTTCCTGCTATCGGATTTCTTCACGGACTCACTCCCGCCGCAGCTGTTTCCCGCCATTGGGCGACAATCCCATCAACCATCTTCGCCGGATCGAATCGCTCCAGGATGTTTTCCCGCGCCGTCTCGCCCATCTTCCGGCGCGATTCCGGATCCGAGAGCAGGTCGCACGCGCGCCGCGCAAGCGCGGCGGCATTTTCGACCGGTACGAGGAATCCCGTTTCGCCCTCGACAATAATATCCCTTGCGCCGGCTGTCGCCGTCGCTGTCACCGGCAGTCCGGCGGCGCCCGCTTCGGCCAACACGCGGCCGAACCCCTCGTAAATCGAGGCGTGCAGAAAAACATCCGCGCCGGCAAACGCGTCCGCCAGTTCGGAATGGGCAAGCTCGCCCGTCCAGGTCAAGGCGTCCTCTAGGAAAAATTTTCGCGCGGCGCGGTCCAAATCCTCCTGCGCCAATTCCTTCCGGCCGGCGATCAGCAGCCGGGCATCGGGATTTTTTTCGCGGATCCCGGCGAAGGCCTGGAACAAAAGGGGCAACCGCTTAAACCACACCGGCCGGCCGGCCCAGGCGATGACGGGCGCGCCGGGCGGTATTCCCCAGCGCTTCCGTCCTTCGGCGATGGCATCGCCGGAACGGCGTTTTGAAAAAGCATCCAGATCGCAGGGGACGGGGAGCACGCGCACCCGGTCGGCGGGCAACCCGAGTTTGCGGATGTAGATCTCCCGTTCGACGGTGTTCACCACCCGCCAGGCATCCGCCCGCGGGAGGAGCGACCGCGCCAGGGCATGATACGCGCGGAACACGACCGGCCGCTCGGCGATCCAATGCGGATTGAAGAGGAAACAGGAATGGTTTTGCACCAGCAGGGGGCGGTGCAGCGCACGCCGCAGCCATAACCCTGCCAGCGCGGTGGCGAACGGATCCTGGGTCGTGATCAGATCCGGCGGATGCTTTATAGCCGCGGTCCGCGCAAGCCGGTACGACGCAAGCGGGAACCGGATCCGGTTTGTCCCGGTCCGGTGGACGGTCAAGGCGCCGAATTCGGAAGTCCCGCCGGAAGGAGATTCCACAATCAGATCGATATGCCCGCCGATGCGTCGCGCGTATTCCAATTGCCGGCGAACCGGCTCGCTGTCGGGCCGGTCCAAACCGGAATCGCCCAGGCCGATCATCAGCACGTTCATCGGCCGGCGCCCTTATTGGAAGCAACCCTGTATAAAACCGCTTCGGTTCCGGATACCATCGTTTCCCATTGAAATTTTCCACGCAGCGTCCGTTGCGCGCCGTCCGTCAGGACGGCCCGCAATCCCGGTTCGGAAACCAGGCGGTTGATTGCCGCGGCCAGCAAATCCATCCTCCGGATCGGGACGAGCAATCCATTCACGCCGTCCTCCACCACTTCGTTCGTGCCGCCGGCGGAGGCGGCGACGACCGGAACCCCCGCCGCGAACGCCTCGAGGATGATGTGCGGCAGTCCTTCATACAGGCTGTTCAAAACGAAAACATCCGCCGCCTTCATAAACGCAAAAACCTGTTTCCGCGGAACGCCTCCGGTGAAGATCACTCTTTCCGGAACCCCCAACCGGACCGCCAGCGATTCCAGGTTACGCCGTTCGGGGCCGTCTCCGATTACAAGCAAACGCCAATCATCCCGTTTCGCCGTCACTTCCACCAGGGTGTCGATCCCCTTCCAGGGCACCAAACGGGCGACGGTTATCAGCGTCGCCCCTGCAAACGGCGGCACCCGGGCGGCTTCCGTTTCCGGCGGGGCTTCGAGCGCGTTATACACCACTTCGATCTTCCGCGCCGGGATTCCCCAACCGGCGACGACCGTCATCAGATACCGGCTGGGCGTGATGACCGCATTCGCGCGTTGGGTAACCCGCGCGCGCAGCCATTTGACCGCTTCCGATCGCGGGGATTGCCGGCGCGACTGGAATTCCTCGACGGAGGGAATCTTTTCCCCGCGGTTCCTGGCGCGCTCCCAGGCCCAATCCCCGACGATTTTCATCACAAGCTTGCGGCGCGCAAATGCGGCGGCGATCGCCGCCTCGATGAACAATCCGTTGGCGAAGATCAGGTCCGCCTCACGCGCGGAAGCCGCGATGGCGGAAATGGTCCGGATCATGCGCGGGATACGGGGCATCCCGCGGCGGATGCGCCGAACCGGGAACGAATACGCACCGCCGCCGGCCGGATCATCCGCCAGCGTAATCACCGCGACCTCATGCCCGCGCGCGGTCAGCGCCTCCGCGATCCGTGGAACATACGAAGCCGGGCCGCCGATATCCGGCGGGAAGATGCCGGTCGGGAGCGCAATCCGCAAGCGGTCGGCGCCTGCGTTCTTTACCGGCGCCGGCATATCGCGTACCTCCGGCCTTCCCACACCAGGTCGTACCCCTCCCATGGACAGGCTTGCGGATGGAGATCCAGGTCCGCACCGGTGAATTCCAGAACCCGGAAATCGTCTTCGGGACTCACGTCGGAGACCATGGCATTCGGGGTGACGAAAAGATATTTCAACCCGAATTCCAGCCAGCCCCAGACCCGGGTGGCATCCTGTCCGCCGCCGTAGCGCGACACGCTGACCGTAACCGTGCGCGCGGGATTCCGCGCGGCCTGCCCGGAGATCCACTCCACCGCCTGCATCTGTCCGCTTTCACGTCCGCCGTAACCGTATTGCCGGATGGCATTCACTTTCGACGCATCCAGCCGGTAAGGGAAGAAAAGCGCAATCGTCAGAACGATCAGACCCGCCGAAATCAGGCGCGGAGGTTTCCACCAGCGGATCAGCGAGCCGACCGCGACGGCGATCGCCGCGGCCTGCAGAGGCCACAACCAGTAAAACCTCCAGGATCGCTCGATCTCCGACAGCGCCCACAGGAGGATTCCGCACACGCCGATCATGATCGCCGGAACTCCCGCGTCGCCCGCGGGCAGATCAGACCGGGAAGCCAGCAGCAAACCAAGTACGAGGGCCGTCCAGATCACGATGCCGTAGGACCGTATTTGGGCCAGCAGCAGGCGCGCGGGGAGATTCCAATCCGGATCCCCGGCAAGGATCGAGCCCACCACCACCGGCTGGACCAGCAGGAAAATCGCCGCCGCTCCGATCCCGCAGCCGAAAATGAATTTCCACACGGGAACAGTGCGCAGCCGCTGGAACCACGCCGCCGGGCGCTTCCAACCGCTCCACGACCGGAACAGGAGGATCATCCATCCCGTGACGCACATTCCGAAGAGCGCGGCCGTCGGCCAAGCCGGATCTCCGAAAAGAAAATGTCCGGAGTCGAAATTGCGATCCATCTTGTTCAATAGAGTGCAGGCTTGGAGCGAGAGGGCCGCCAGCCGGCCTGTTCCCGGAAAAATCATACGATCGACATCGTAGGAACCGGTCCAGGGGAGGTAGTTCCAATCCTGGAAATCGGTTTCGCCGGGAAGCGTGGCGTAACAGCTCACCGCGGAGGCGGGCTGCGTCTCCATGGCCGTCAGGTCGCGGCGAAGCAGCATGCTGCCGATGTCGATAAAACCGCGGCCGGCTTCAAAGATCAAATACGGCAGCCATACCAGGAAGAGGCACACCGACACCGCGGCGATGCTGCGCCGCGAGACCGGACGGCGGAACACCAGCGCGATCGCCGCCATGGCCGCCAACGCGGGCGCGAGCGAGAAATACACGTACATGCCGAGGCCCGCCAGGAGCAGCGCGGCGGAGAACCAATGCGGCGAACGGCCGCGCACCCAGCCCATCAGGCAGTAGAGCATCCCGACGACGAAAAACGGGTGGCCGTTCGGCCACAGCATGGGGCCCGTGACCGGCATGAATCCGGCCACGGCGACAGCCGCCCAGGCCGGACCGCGTCCGAACAGGTCGCGGATGATGAGAAACAGAAAGAGCAGTGTGCCGAAGTGGAGGAGAACCGCGCCGGGAACTTCCGCCAGGCGCGGATCGGACATAAGCAACACTCCCGGGACCATCAGGAACGAAGTCCCCGGCGGCGCCCATCCCGAATAGGAGAGCCCCTGGCCGCGGTATGGAATGACGCCGTTGGAGATCAGGTCGATCGCGTTTCCCTGATGGGCAAGGATGTCCGGGCTGTCATAGGGGCTCCTTTCCTTCCAGCCGGAATACAGCAGCAGGCTGCTGGCAATGGTGACAGCCAGGATCCATCCCCAATCGATGATTGACGCCCAGGGGAACGGCCTTCTACTCACAAAATCATCCTTCCCATCCGGCATTCAGTGAAATCATACGCCCGGTGACCCGTTCAGGGGGATTGATAATAACGCACGGCCACATCTGCCGGCAGTTTTTCCGAGAACGCTTCGAGCGCCGTCCGCAGGCGTTCTGCCTCTTCCGGCCGCAGCGCATACCACGTCACAGTCGCGCCTCCGCAAACGACGTTTCCCGGGATGGTCCAATCGGCCACCCGCACCCACCCCGGCGGGATGGCGGCCTTCCCGCCGGCCGGCGTGTAACCAAACCAATTATCGTATAGGACCGCGATCCGCGCGCCCTCGGCTGAGGTAAGCCTTTCCAGCGCGCCGGCCAGATCCCGCTGCCATTCCCCGTCGAGTTTCGCCCGCAAAACCTCCCGCGATGCCAGGCCGAACAAATCCACCAGATGCAGGTCCGCCAGGTAATCGATCGCGCCGATGTCGTTGGCCGCGACGACCGCCTGCGGATAGTATGCATCCAGAAAAAGCCCCATCTGGTACTGCTGCTGCCAGATATTGCGGGAGGCGGCCGGCGTCTTCCACAAAGCCTGAAATGCCAGCAGCCCGAGGGGAAGCGCCACCAGAACAGCGGCGGAAAACCCCGCCGCGGCCGCGGCGGCGTTGCGGCGGAAAATCTTCCACTCCACCGCCGGCGCGCCCAGGCAGCCGATGGCCCAAATTCCCAGCGCGTTGAGATACGCCTGATAACGGAAGAACATCTCGACGGTAATCCACATCGAATGCATCGCCGCGACCAGCAGGAATAGGACCGCGGGCAGGACGCGGGCATCCCAGAAAGAAACCGGCCTTTCCGAATGCGCGCGCATAAGCAGCATGACCAGAAGCAGCACCGCCAGCGATTGCCACACCGGAAGGTGGACCAGGTCGATATCGGTGATCGGTTGAAACGGCCGGGCGACCATGTTCCACAGCGAAGCCGGATCCGTCCATGCCACGCCGCTGTGTTTGATCAGCAGCGAGTTGGGAAGGAACGACCATCCCTGACTCATGGAATATGCGCCGTACAACACAACCGGGAGCGCGGCGGCGAGGCCGACTGCGACGGCCGCCTTCCACCGGCCGCGCAGGATCAGCATCAGGCAAACCGCGGCCGCAATGAAACACCCTTCGTATCGGACCGCGGCGCAAAGCGCGGCCAGCAGGCAAAGCGAAAGCAGCCGGTCCTTTCCTTCCCCGGAAAGAGCCCGCACAGCCGCGGCGGAAAAAGCGACCGCCGCGAGCGCCTGCAGCATCGTCTCCATTCCGTTGAAGAGGATCGGCCCGAACGGCAGGAACACCATCCACCCGATCAGCATGCCGAACGCCCAGCGGGGGGTTTTTCCGCCGCCGTCCCATTCGCGGTACAGCACGGCGATAAGGACGCCTGTAATCGCGAGATTGATCAGGAGCGGGAGGGTCTCGCGGTCGCCGAACAGCCGCAGCGCGCCCGCCAGGAGCAGCGGCCACAGGATCGAACTGGAGGACGAGGAGAACTCGAACGGGGTGACGCCGTAAACTCCGTCGCGCACGATGTGCTTGGCGATGGCCAGGTGGATGTAGGCGTCATCGAGATTGTATATGAAGCGTCCGCCGGTCTGGCCCAGTATCACAAAAAAATATGCAAGCGCGGCGGCGCACCCGATGGCGAGCGCTGCAAGCAGAAAGAAGTTGCGCCGGAAAAAAACCGAAAGCCGGATCATTCCGCCGTTCCGCCTTCCGGGTTCAATGGTGCGACCTCGAGGGGGAGGTCTTTCAGGAAGGAAACCGTGCAAGCCTGCCGTGCCGGATCGTCCGACAGGAAGAAAATCTCCGCCGACCCGCACACGGCGCATCCGGTCCGCATCCAACCCCCGGCGCGGGCCCAGATCTGCGCCGCCTGGGCCTGCAGGGCCGGATGGAAAATGACCGCCGCGACCGCGCCGGAGCGTTCCGCTTCCGTGCGCATCCACTCCGCCCGAATTTCCCCCGCGCGCCGTTCGCGGAAAGCGCGCAGGCCGACAAATCCGCTCATATCCACGACCGCGTCGTTCCCGGTCTGGAACACGATAGTCCCCGGCGCGTCGGTCGCAACCGGTCCGGACCCGCAATCGGCCGCCCAATCGGCTGCCAACCGGACAATCCCTTTGGTCCGGTCCATGGACTGGTTGAACTGGATCGCGCCCTGCACTCCCCGGTTGATCAATGGGAACGCGAGCAGGACCGCCAGCGCTCCGCCCGCGAACAGCGTCACCGCATCCTTCCGCAAATCCCGGAAATCCACGGGAAGGATTTTCCCGAGCGCGGGGAGGATCGCCCAGGCCCCGAGCATCACCAGCCAGGCATCGTAGCGGTAACCGCGGTTCCCGACCAAGGTGAGGTAAGCCAGGATGGTCAGGAAGGCAAACGCCGGAGCGTGGAACTCCCGCTCGCGGACGGATTTCAGACGGCCGGTGATCCCCAGCCAAGCCGGGATCAGCGTCAGCAGAAGAACCACTCCACGCAAGTCGGGGTTTACCCCGAGGACATCCAGCGACCGGAACACGACCGACGGCCACTGCGATAGGTCGGCCGGGATCATTTCCGCGCGCCGCAGATACACCGACGAGGGCACGGGAAGCCATCCCGCCTTCCAGGAAATAATTCCAAAAACCGCAAGCGGCAACGCCGCCGCGCATGGCAGCAGGGCGGCCGCGCGGTAATCCTTTTTGAGGAGCAGGAAGAAAGCGGCGAGCGCAATCAGCAGCATTCCTTCATAGCGGGTCGAGGCCAGCAGGAAGGCCGTCAGGGCCATTGGCGCCACACCCGCCCTTGAAGAATCCTGCATCCGGCGCGCCCACTGCTCGAGGAAGAGGAGCATCAGGACAAGGAACAGCACGTGTTCCATCCCGGCCGCCGCCAGCGGGGCCAGCGGCAGACCGGCGATCAGGACCGCCATCAATACCGCCTGCGCGGCCGGAGAAGCAATCGCCTCACGGATAAAGCGATACGCCAGCGCGATCAGGACGAGGGACAGAATTGCGTTTAGGATCACGGGCCAGAGAGCGTTCGCGCCGAACAGCAGGAAAACCGGCGCCAGCAGCAGCGGCCACAACAGGGTGCCGAATGCCGAGGTGAACTCACCCGGCAAAATCTCCCACGCCAACCGGCCGGCGAGGTTTTTCGCGACGGCCAGCCGCTGGTAGGCATCCTCATCCGGAAGCAAAATCTGCCCGGAGGAAATCTGCGCCGAGAGGGTGATCCCCAGGAGGATTAAAAACAATCCCCATGCCGTCCATAGCGGCCATTGCGCCCGTCCTCCCGGACCCCGAAATCCTTTTTCAGCCGCCATGCGTATCCTCCACCGATCCAGGCTCCGTCACCGGGACGAACTTCACCCGCGCGGGCAGGCTGCCCGCAAACTCCTCCAATTGCGCGCGCAGCGCGTCCGCCCGGGCGGGATCCGGAGCATAAAAAGAGACGACATCCCCGCCGCACACGTAACAATCCGTAAAGCGCCACTCACCGACCTTGACCCAGGATTGCGGCAGGCCGCCGTAGCGGTCGAACCAGTAATCGTACACGACGACCACCGTCGCGCCGCTTTCGCGGACCAGCCGCTCGATCATCGACGAGTCGTACATGCCGCCGAGTTTTGCGCGCGCCACGTCCATCGACGCCAGGCCGTACAGATCCAGAAGCGGGAACTCGTTAAAGAAGGCGACGGCGCCGATATCGTTGGCCGCCACCGGGCCTTCGGGATAATACCGGTTTATGAACATCGCCATTTGATATTGCATCTCGTAAATGTTGCGCGCCGCCGGCGGCGTATGGAGGATCGCCCCGGATGCCCTCCCCGCGAAGGGGTATGCCAGCATCGTCGCCAGGATCCCGGCGGCAATGCGCGCCGCCGCTCCGGCGGGAATACGCAAGGCCCATCCTCCCGGGGGCAAGGCGGCCTCGAGCGCCCACACGCCGAGCGCGATGAGGTAGGCGGCGTGGCGATAAAACCATTCCATATTAATCAGCGCACCGTGCGCGGAAACGATCATCAGAAAGAACACGCCCGGCGCGAGTCGCGGGAATAATTTTCCGCGCACCGCCGCACCGGCCGTTTGCACCCAGGAAAGCAGAATAAGCAGCACCAGCGCAAAGATGTAATCCCGCCCGGTGATGTAGCGCAGCGGCCGGGTGAGGATCTGCGCCGGCGCTTCGGGGATGATGTCGGTGAACGGCGCGCTTTTGATCAGAACCGAATTCGGAATTGGGTACCACCCCTGGGCCAGCGATACGCCCGCCATGATCGCCACCGGCAGGGCGGCGGCCGCCAGGATTAGGAGGGCGGAAGCCCACCGCCGGCGCCACGCCAGCAGCACCGCCGCCGCGCCGGCCAGGAACAACCCCTCATAGCGGATGAGCGTCAGCGCGCCGGCAAGCGCAAAGAACCAAATATCCGGCCGGGCGGCATCCTCGCGGCCAAGCGCGGCCAGCAGCCGCTCGGCGAACAGGACGAAGATCAGAATCTGCAGCATGTGCTCCATGCCGTCGAAGGCGATCGCCGCAAACGGAACGAATAAAATCAATCCCGCCAGCACCGCCGCGCAAAACCAGTCCCCGCGCCCGCGCGCGCGCAAGCCGCGATACACGACCGCCAGCAGGGCGAGCGAGATCCCCAAATTCAGAAGCAGCGGGCTCCATTCGTTCACGCCGAAGAGCGCGTACGTCAGCGCGATCAAAACCGGCCACAGGATCGAGCTGGCGCAGGAGGTGAACGCGAACGGCGTCACCCCCCACACGCCGTGGCGGGCGATATTTTTGGAGATGGACATGTGGATGTACACGTCGTCGGACGCATAGATGAGGCGCCCGCCGCTGATCGAGAATATCTGCGCCAGGATCGCGCCGAAAATCACCAGCCACAGCGCCGCCGCGGCGAGGAGCGGCCAGTGCCGCCGGAGGAAACCGGGTTCAGGACGCATATTTGTTCCGCTCCAGAAGCGCCCGCAGGACCGCGTACGCCAGGCGCGCCGCCTCGACCGGCGATTCCTCCAACCGCATCGCCTGGAACAGGTCGCCCAACCCGGCGCGCACTTTTCCCCCGCGCAGGAAGATCCGCGCCTGCCGGAAATACACCGACCGCGAGAAAGATTTCTTCCGCAGCGCGCGAATCTCCGGCGGAAGATCTCCACGGTCGAAATATTTTTCCAGAACAACGCGGTATTCCCCGCCGAAGCGCTCCCCCCGGTTCAGCGTTTTCGACGCTTCCCACACCCGTGAGGAAGCCACGGTCTGCGGGATATAAGCGCCCCCGTCCGGGAATGCGGACCACACCCGCAGAAAATACTCGAAGTCGAGCGCGAAATGGAGCTCCTCCGCAAGACCGCCCACGGCGGCGTACGTCCGCCGCGGGATGAACACGCCGGGCTGCCCCATGTTTTTTCCAAGTAAAAGCGAACGGAGTCCGTACCCTGCCATGGTCTTCTTCCCGATCACCCCGCCGGCATGGCCGATCTCCTGCACGTCGCCGTAGAGGACCGCCACACCCGGATGGGAGGCGTACGCCGCGGCCGCGGCCGCGAGCGCGCCGGCCTCCAGGCGATCGTCGGAGTTGAGCCAACCCAGCACGTCCCCCTTCGCGCGCGCCCAGCCCTTGTTGACCGCATGCGCCTGGCCGCGGTCCTGCTCGCTGATCCAGAAATCCAGCCTCCGCTCGTACTTGCCCAGGATTTCCCGGCTCGAGTCGGTCGAACCGCCGTCGATGACAATAATTTCCTTGCGGGGGTGGGATTGGTCCAATACCGAACGCAGGCACTCTTCGAGGAAGGCGCCTTGATTGAAGGATGGGATGACGATGGAAATCAGCGGGGAGGACGGCATTCCTTCGATTATACCGAAGGGGCAGAAGAGACCGGATGTAAAGGGGTGGATCCCCGCTTTTCACCACCCTCATCCGGCCTTCGGCCACCTTCTCCCAGCGTACGCCGGGAGAAGGCAGGGATGAGGGAGAGTTTAGGCACGGGTATGTCTCATTTTTTATTGGAAGTGGTAATTTTTTGTATCCACTCGAGAAATTCTTCAGTCAATCCCGTAAAGTCAAACAGTTTCACCGCGCGGGCGCGGGCGCGCCTGCCCATCGCGGCGGCTTCCTCCGGCTTGGTCAGAAGCGCGGCCAGCCGCGCCGCCATCGCCTCGGCGTCGCCCGGAGCGGCAAGGCGGCCCGTCCGCCCGTCCTCAACCTGCTCCGGAATCCCGCCGACCGACGTGGCGACGACCGGCAGGCCGGTCGCCATCGCTTCGAGGACCGAGTACGGGGCCGTATCGGCCCGGCTCGGGTGAAAGTAGACGTCCGCCGTGCGGTAGTAAGCCGGCATGCGCGCAGGATCCTTGACGAAGCCGGCGAAGATTATCCGCACGCCGCCAAACTCAACCGGTTCGCCCTCATCCCCGACGCACAGGAAATCCACATTTGGAAGTTTTTTCATCCGGCTCATCCGCTCGGCCGTTTCCAGAACCCAGCCGTATCCCTTCCACGGATTGGCCTTCAAGTGGTTGCCCGAGATCAGGATGATCCGCCGGTTCGGATCCAGCCCGAGCTCGGCGCGCGCGGCGCGGCGGCCGCCGGGTTTGAACAGCGCGGTGTCGATCCCGTTGCGGATCACCCGCATTCCCGCCAGGGGTATCCCCGCCTCCGCGAACATCGCCAGCAGCCACTGCGATGGCGCGGCAAGGTACAGCCGGCTGCGGTTGTAGATCCTCCGCTTGCGCCGGAAGTTCCAGGCGGTGGCATCCCGCCGGACGGAGGGATAGATTTTCAGGTCGGGGCATTTCCCGCAGCCGATCCGCCAGCGCGGGCACTCAATCGGGTGGCCGCAATGACCGGTGATCAGCCACGGATCCTGCGGGAAGAGGATCACCGGCGCGCTGCGGCCGAGTTCCGGCAGGAATTCCAGGTCGAAGAAACCCTCGCGGCGGTTCCAGCGCGCGTGCAAATTATGCAGGAGCACGGCGTCCGGTTGCTCTGGAGCAAGCGCGAGCAATTGGCGCGAACCCGGCTGGGTGAAATCCTCGTGCCCGCGCCACAAATCCCAAGTCACCCGCGGGAAGGCCAGCGCCTCGAAGAACGGAAACAGGCGCGCCGCGCCGCGGCCGCCGGTCAGGGCCAGCACACGCCAAAAAACCGCGCGGGCGTTCCGCGCCCGGGCCGAGACGTCCCAGCGGTCAGGGATTTGGAAGACGTCCGCCTCCGAAAAATTCTTCAGCCGTCCGGCGAACAGCATCGATCGATGCCCGAGCCGGCGGAAGGCGCGGTGCAGGCGGAGCGAGATCTGTTCGCCCCCGCCGCCTTCGACCGCCGAGGCAATCTGCAGAATGCGAAGCTTCCGTTCCGCCGTTTTCATGGCAGGGTTATAGGATCCAATCGCGGTAAACGATCCACTCGGATCCGCGCCCTTCCTGGCGGATCTTCGACACCGGGTAGGCCATTCCGGTCAGCCTGTAGAATCGCCGCGGGAGGACCCGGGCGATCCGCCGCGCGGCTGTCTCCACTCCCGAAGGCGGCTTGTACCGGTACCGGCGCAGAACGGTCCTGCATTCGTCGAGGTAACCGGCCATCGCGTTCGAGGTAAAGGATTGCTTCTGAAACCGGAAGCACCCAATCGGGATTCCGACCGCGTGCAAAGCGCCGTGCTGGAAAAAACGCGCCCAGAGTTCGAAATCGCCGGCCATGCGAAGGCTGTCGTCCATTCGGGCGCCCGCCCGCTCCCAGAGCGATCTGCGCCAGAAAGTGGATTCCTGCTGGATGACGGAGGTGTAGAAACGCGGCGAGAGCGGGACATTCCGGCCACGGTAAAACGCTCCGGCGTTGTATCCTTCGCCCTGCCGCGCGGCGATGACCATCCCCTCCTCGTTCATCACCAAAGGGTAGAGCGTGGTGATCCATTCCACCTCGGGCAACGCGCGGAAGATGCTTTCCACCGCGCGCAGCGCCCAGGGGGTGAGCATGTCGTCGGAGTTGAGCCAGCCCATGATTTCGCCGGTGGAGCGCCCGAACCCTTCGTGGAGCGCGTCGGCATAGCCGCGGTCGGGACGGCTGCGCCAAAAAGCGAGGCGAGCGGCTTCCTTTTTAATCGTCTCCACGCTGCCGTCGGTCGACCCGCCGTCGATCACGATGTATTCGAGATCCTCAACCTCCTGCCCGAGCACCGAACGCATCGACCGCTGGAGGAAGCGATTTTGATTGAAGGAGGGGGTGACGATGGTAAATCTCATCGAGGCGGCATCCTGCGGGCTATAGAATCCAGGCTTTGCGGATCTCGAAAGGGGCATCGCCGGTCGACCGGACGATGTGTGAAACCGGGTAGGCAAGACCAGTCAGCGGCTGCCAGCGGTCCGGCAGCTCGCGCGCAACGCGGCGCGCGAGCGATTCCAGCGGCGAGGGCGGCTTGTGCGAATACTGCGCGAGCACGCGTCGGCAAACTTCCATGTACCCTTCGAAATCCCTGGCGGTGAAAGATTCCGGCTGGAAGCGGAAAATCCCCAACGGGACGGCCAGCGCGCAGAGCTCGGAATGCTCGAAAAACCGCGACCATAATTCGAAATCGCCGGCTACCCGCAGGGAACTATCCACCCTGGAACCCGCCTTTTCCCACAGCCCCCGCCGCCAGAAGGTCGATTCCTGCTGGATCATACTCGAGTAAAACCACGGACTAAACGGGGCGTTCCGTCCGCGATAGAACGCCTTGGCATTAAACCCTTCGGACCGTCGCGCCCCCGCCACCAGTCCGTTCTCGTTCATCACCATCGGATACAAGCTGGTGATCCACTCCACCTCGGGGAAACAGCGGAACACTTCCGCGACGACGCGCAACGCCCATGGCGCGAGCATGTCATCGGAATTCAGCCAGCCCATAACCTCGCCGGTGGAACGGGCAAACCCCTCCTGGACGGCGTCCATATGGCCGCCGTCGGGCTGGCTGCGCCAGCCGGTCAGCCGGTCCGCATAACGGCGGATGATTTCCGGACTGCCGTCGGCGGATCCGCCGTCCATCACGAAATATTCCAAATCCGGATACTCCTGATCCAGGATCGATCGAATGCACGTATCCAGAAACCGTCCTTGATTGAAGGACGGGGTTACGATGGAGAGTTTCATGCCTGGGTTTTCCCTGGATCTTCCTGCATGGAAAGCCTCATCCCGCGCCGGTCAATCGACATCCTGCTGGCAGTCGAACCCCAGACGAAACCTCGAGAGATACAACGGCAGTCGCATCTGGTGGGCGAGGATCGATAAAACCGACATATCCTGCCGGTGATTGTACCGGTTGGATCCTTCGGGCGCGATGCAATCCCTCGCCAGCGCGCACTCCCTCCAGCGTTCGACGAACAACCTGGCCTTAGGAAAACGGAAGTTGGCAGCCACGCAATATCCCGCCAGGTTTGGCTTCCCGTACATCGACGGATCCGCCTTCAGGAACGCCAAGGTCGCCGGATGAGTCCACTCCTCCACGGTCCCTTTCGCCAGCGGGGAATAAAATCCCTTGGCCTGAACCGCCTTGCGCATCCAATGCAGCGGTTCATACAGCAAATTCCCCGCATCAAACCATGCGACACTGCACCGGCATTCCTGGAACACCTCCGCAAAAATGACCGGCTTCCAGGCGTATTCCCCTTTGTTTATCCGGATGTTTACATACGGCGGGTATCTGGAATAGTCGAAGCGCCGCACTTCGCGGCCGGGAAAGCTCCCGGCGAGTTCCGAGCGCTGATCCGGTTCCAGGCCGAGGTCGTAAACGATGCAGCGCATTCCCGGCTCCCATTTCGCCACGCTGCGCAAGAGGTTGCACAAGCTCTTGAAATGGGTCCGGTCGGCGCCGGTGACCATGACGAACGCATCCCGCAGCGGCACCGGTGCCAGGAGAAGGTATTTGCTTCGTAATTCCAGGGTACGGCCGAGTCCGCGCATCGAAAATCGCCGGTGTGAAATTCCGGAGTCACCGCCCGAGCAGTATGGAAAGAGTTTCTTCGAGCGCATCGGGCGGGACGATCAGATCATCGAGCCAGCGGCGCGGAGCCGTGCCCGCCGCCACCGGTCCGGGATGGGTGCCGAAGACAACCGCATAGCGGTGACCGATCGCCGAACACAACGAATAGTAGCAGGTATTGGTGTATGCCGGATGCGGGGACATGAATTCAACAACGCGCGTCTTGGGCGGGGCAAAAAGCAGATTGGCCAACCCGGCCCCGTGGATCGACACAACGCATTCCGCGCTGGAAAACAGCTTCACCTGGTCCCCCAGCGGCATCCCCTCCGTTTCCAGCATCTCGAATTTAAAGGATTTCAGGATCGGCACCAATTCCGCCTCGTTCACCACCCGGCGGTTGCCGGCCTTTTCGCGCTTCAGGTAGAACCGCCGTTTGGGGCTGGCGGATTTCGGCAGGCCGATCTTCCGGCGCAGCCAGTCCGCCGCCCATGGGCGGACCATGCCGGAGTAGCCCAGGAAGGATGGGAGCAACAGGCTTTCCACCTGCCAGTGTTCTTCGCCGAACGTCACCCACCGGTCGGATGGATATCCGAGGCGTTCAAGCGATTCCCGCTGCCAGCCTTCCATTTTCTCCGGAACGATCACTTGAAAGTGACGGATCTCCGCCGCCTCGGCGACGGCCAGCCGCGGGAGCGTATCGACCCACCAGTGGAAGTAATTCGGCTTCGCCGATACCGGGGAAAGCAGGGTCAGCATCGCACCCGGCTTTTGCTTGAGCTTCGGAACGCGCAGCCGCGAGAACACCGGCCACTCGGCGGGCGGCAATTCCCAGGCGAAGGTGGATTCCTCAAGCACCCGTCCGCCGGCCGTCAGCACGACGCCGTCGCTCCCCAGCAACCGCCCATTGCGGACATGCGCCAGGAACAGCGGCGGGTAGCGGTAGCATTGCGCGGCGCGGTAGACCGGATTAACCGACCCGTCGGCGGTGAGCGGCGGGGCCATCTCCACCATTTCGGCTTCGCGGACTGGGATATACCATTGATCCCAGCCGCGGGCCGGCCAGGGCAGGCGCGCTTCGCGGGCATCGCTCCACGCCCGGTAATCGGAGATCCGTCCCCGGGGCAGTTGCGATCCGGGGATCAGGCTCAGGATCGACGCCGCGATCCGTTTGCCGGTTTTCGAGATCGATGCCGTCCAATTCGCCATATCATTGTTTCCTGATCGGGCCGGAAGATTCCGGCAATGTCCCGGCGGTCCGGGTGAGGATCCGGGAGCGGAAGGGCCGCGCCAGCAAGCGCGCCGCCCGGTCCGGAAAACCCAATGTGCGCAGTGTGCGTTCCAAACGCATGCCGAAGGGCATCACCCCCCGCGCGCGCAGGTCGACGGGAATATGCTCGCGCCGGCAGAGCGCCACCGCCTCCGGCTCCCAATAGCCGCGGAAGACTGCGGTGGTGTAGTAGTCCAATGGGAACTGGACGCCTTCGCGCAGGCTTAGAAACGGCATGGCCAGCGCATCCGAACGGCGGCTCCCCTGAACCTCGAACTGCCACGGCGATTCGCCCGCCGCCAGGACCGCCTCCAGGCTCTCCTTGCGCCACCAGGCCGCCTGCAGGGAAACCCGGTACTGTGCGCCTTTGCGGATCTCCCCGATTTCCGGGTGATCCGCGCACGGGTTGTCCGGCCCCGGGATCGGCATCAGGCGCAGGCAGGCCGCCCCCTTCTCCGCCGCGTACCCGATCAGCCCGCGGATCCGTTCCGTGTCCACCATCCGGTCGATCAGAAAATCCTCCTGGAGGAGGAGAATTCCGTCCAGCGGGATCAGGTCCAGCATCCGTTTGAGATTGGTGGACCAATCGACATCCACCCCGACAGCCAGCGGTTCCACCCGCCGATCCGGATACGCCTCGTCGTTGGAGCCGAGAAAAACCGGGTACGGACAATCCGGCCAGTAGCGGAACAGCAGCGTGAAGAAAGGCGCCCACAGGTCCCGGTATCTATCGCAGGAGACAACCAGCAACGCGGTTGAGATTGGCATCAGGCCAACAAATTCATCAACTTAAGGCTTTGGACGATTTTTCCCGGATCCACCCGGAAATGGTCGAGATCCTTCGCGCCTTCGGGATTCCTGTCTTCACGGAGCGAGTATCCGGTAAGGTAATAATATTCCTGATCCTGCGAATTGGCCATCGAATAGAAAACCGGATTGACGAACTCAGGCGGGAACAACTCCAGCACGCGGGCGCCATGCGGCGCAAACAGCAGGTTCGTCATTCCGGCTCCGTGGGGCCCCGCCACGGCATTGGCCTGCGAAAGGATATCGACCTGTTCGAGGAAGGTTAATCCCTCCAATTCCACTTTTTCGAATCCCTCCCGCGAAAGCAGAGCCAGGATTTCCTCTTCGTTTTGGAGCCGCCGGTACCTGGCCCGGTTTCGGCTGATCCACAAGCGCCTGCTTCCCGGCGGTTTCTCCTCCACTCCGAGTCGTTCGCGCAGCCAGCGGCCGCCCCACGGCCGGATGAAACCGGGCGCCGAAAGGTAGGATGGCACCAGCAGTTGTTCCACCTCCCAGTGCCCCTCGCGTAATCCGCCGTACCGGTCCGGGCCGTATCCCAGGGCTTCCACCGGCTGGGTGTATTTGGGCCGGGTATCGGGGACGATGATCTTCGCATCCCCGGCCAGGCCGGCTGCTTCCAGCACCGACAACCGGAGGATTCCGTCCATCAGCCAGTGACCGACGTTGATGCCGGACGCGGGAACGATCAAAGTCACCCACCGGCCGTCGCGGTTTTCCAGGCGGCCCAATCCGGGAAGCTCGAAAACTTTATTTTTCCAAACCGGGTCCCCCCATTGGTGGGCGAACTGGTCGAAAACCCGGTCATCCGGGGAGATGACCGTCCCCTCCGAGGTTGCCACCCGTCCCCGCCGGATGCAGGTGACCGAGAGCTCCGGATAACGGACTCTTCGATACGAGTCGAACACCGGGGGGATTGATGATTCGATGGTTCGCGGCGGCGGCAGGGTGATCAGTTCGCTGTCCCGCACCTTCACCTGCCAATGCCCGGATCCTCCCGATGCGGGGGGATTTCGGCGTTCCGTCTCCCGGATC
Organism: Anaerolineales bacterium; assembly: GCA_016932475.1. Classification (GTDB taxonomy): domain Bacteria; phylum Chloroflexota; class Anaerolineae; order Anaerolineales; family RBG-16-64-43; genus JAFGKK01. The sequence continues at coordinate 169,986 of JAFGCU010000026.1, read as the reverse complement.
CATTCGGCCGCATCCCAAATAACCCCCTTGGGAACGCCGCCGTCCCGCGAAGAGATCGGAAGCAATCGAAGGATACGGGCCTGAATCCGGCGCAGGAGCGGCCGCAATCGAACGAACCAGAAGTGCGCGATCCGGAGTTTCATTTCCGCCTTTCCCAATCGACAGGTATTATAACGTCGAAAAACTGCGATTGGAATTTGCGGCCATGGATAAAATCCGGGTGTGGCAGGAGCGGCTTTTGTTTATAATACCTCCGCGGATCGACGCAAGAACTTCCGGAGGCAGATGGTCACCCGCAAAGGAACTCGCCCGACCCCCATGAAAAAAAATCCGTATCCGCCCATTTGGGTGCTTAACCTCAAACAAGACGCGCGCCGGCTTCAATTCATGCGCCGGCAGTTGCGCGCCCTGAACCTCCCCTTTACCGTCGTTCCGGCCGTCGACGGTTCCTTTCTGACGCCCGAGGATTTACGGCTGTATTCGAAAGACCGGGCGGTGCAGTATTCCCGGAGGGAACTCAGTTCCGGGGAGATCGCCACGTCCCTTTCCCACGCCCGGATGTGGGAACGCATCCTTGCGGAGAAGCGAAAGGAAGTGTTGATCTTCGAGGACGACGTGTGGATCGCCGGGGCGCTGGCCGGCATCCTCCGCCATCGGAATCGATTTCCCAAGGATTGGGAGTTCATCAATTTTTCCACCGACGCGCCCCAGGAACCGTTCGGCCCCTTTCTCACCGACGTCTACCGCGCCTCCCGCCATAAACAGTGGGCGGACCGCGCCAGCGCGTATCTGATCAATTCCGCCGGAGCGCGGAAGCTGCTGGAGCACGCCTACCCGATCGGCCATACCGCCGACGGGCTGACCTGGCGGACGGATATCACCGGGCTGGTCTCGTACGGAGTCTACCCGCGGGTGGTGATCCTTAGCGATTTGGAAAGCAGCATTTGGAAAAAGGGGGATGTGCCGAAGCGGAGTTTCGTGAGCCGCAAAGGGGCGGAATGTGCGGCAATTATAAAATCGATTTTCCGATTCTTCGGAATTACGCAACTTTATAAGAAGATATCAGGCCGACGGAAGTGATCCTTCGCGGCGCTCCTGCTTGGGACGGGCGACCCAATGGGACGCCCCTACTTTCTTTTCCCCTGCCCCTTCCCCGATATTTTTCGGACGCAGACGCAAACCAAAACCGGGTAATCCGGATCGGTCTCGGTGAGCACATCCGGGGGGATCTCCTCCACGGCCAGGCCGTACAGGAAGGCGGCCGCCATCCGCACGTTGCCGTGTGTTTCCAATTCGATTCCCTCCGCGGGAAACGCCTCTCCGAACAACCGCCGGATGGCATCCGGAGTCATCCGCCAGAAATCCCCCCACCGGTCCGCATCGTACCGGCTGATCTGGGAAAGACCGGGGATGGTCACCAGGGCGGCCCCACCGGGTTTAAGCAGCCGGTGAATGTTCTTCACCACCGCACGGATGTCGTAAATAACGTGCAGCGTCTGGGTCAGCAGCAGGCAATCGTAAACCCCCCATTTCAATCCGCGCCCGGAGACAAGGTCTCCGACGATGTTGGCCTCCGGGTTCCCCTTGACAGCATGCAGCACATCGGGCTGGGTGACGCGGCTTCCGCCGAATTGGAGCGTGTATCCCCGCGCGCCGATTTCGAGCACCCGCCCGCGGATATCCGACGAATGCCGTCCCAGAAACCGTTCGATCAGATAGCGATCGATGGGCGTGCCCCGGTCGAAGGCGAATTTCCGGCTGGCCGGCCGGGCCGGCAGCGGGAGAAAGCCCGCCGGCCAGAACCGCCAGCGGTTCGCCGTTCGCCGGATAAAAAAGGAAAAGCCGCGCAAGGGAGATTTTTTGGACATGATCACCATCCTAGCGGAAGCGGGATGAGAATTCAATCCCGCCGATCGCGTTCAGCGTCATTCTTTGGGACCGCCATCCTCGAAGTCGGGCCGCTTTTCGTTGCCCCTTGTTCGACGGTTTTTCACGAACACGCCGCATGCCTTCGTTCCAGGGGCGGTTAGGAAATTTTGAAAACGGCATAGTGCCCGATCACGGCTTCCGGCGTCAACCCCTCCAAAGCGGCCGGGAGGGGAAGATTCCGGTCCACCACTTCCCAGGCGCCGCCCGGCGCAAGGCCGCCGTTCGCCGATGCCAGGTTGTGGACGTTAAACCCGGATTCCAGCAGGTAGTTAAACCAATCTTCGATCCGGCACCCCGGATGCTCGGCATCCCTCGCCGAACCGGAATCGGCCAGCCAATATTCCACATGCAGGGATCGTTTCTCTCCGGGAGCGGCTTTTCCAGCCAGGTACTCCACCACCCTCCATTGGTCGCTATCGCTCCCGGAATAACCGGAAGCCCCCGCCTCCGAGATTCGTTGCGAGTAAAGTGGAATGGGCAGCAGCGCTGCTCCCAGGGAGACCGCCAGAATCGCGTGGATCCAATTTGCGCGGCGGAATTTTTGCGCCGCCCAACGGAGGGCGATGACCATGATCCAAACCTGAAGCGGCCACATGAACCAGAATCGTTCCGGCTTTCCGGGCTCCGCCAGGATCACCAGAATCAACCAGGGCAGGCTGAAGGCGGCGAACAGGACCGCATGATCCTCCTTGCTGTCCGTTGTGCGCACGGAAAGAAACCATCCCAGGAAGGCGGCCGACCAAATCCATGGAACGAAAGCCCTCATTTGTTCGACGGCGAGAGTCATGTTGCGGTCGAGGGCTTTATCCGCCGCGAACATCGACACCAGATCCGGATTCAATACAAGGTAAAAAACGATGGCGCCGGCGCCGGCCAGCGCCGGGGGCACCCAGGAATGGCTACGGCCGAAATCCACCAATTTCCGGATAGGCCGCCAGAGCGCCAAGACGGCCCAACCCAACGCCGACCAGCCGATCGCAAAGATCCACCACATTACGGCGTTCCACATCCAGTTTGCTCCCAGCGCAAACAGATCGGTGTCGAAATTCCTATCGATGTTGAGCAGTGTCCGGCAGATCCGGTAGGCGCCCGCGTTCTTCCATCCGGGAAGCGGGTAGACCACCCGTTGTTCGATCTCCGGGCCGCCGATAAAGGGGAGATACACATCGTTGAATTCGTCGTTCTCGCCGGGCATGGCGGTGTAGCAGTAAATATCGGTGCTAGATGTTTTTTCCCCCACCACGCCGACCGGCCGAAGGAGGAGCAGGGATGCCAGATCCGAAAAGCCGCGCCCGGATTCATACCGCAGGTACGGGAACCAAACGAACAACCCGAACACTCCCGCCAGCAGCAGGGGCTTCCACCGAACGGGCGGCCGGAAGAAAAACCACAGGACGGGAAGGACGAAGAGGAAGGGCAAGATCGCCAGGTCGACGTACAAACCGAAGACGAGGACCGCCAATGCCGCTCCGAGCGCTCCGGCAGAACGCCGCTTGATCCAAACCAGCAGGAAGTACAGGGCCGCCGTGATGTAAAAAGGATGGCCGACTGGCCAAAGACCGATCAACCCGTGGTGGGAAACCACAAACACCAGGGCGGTCGCTATCGCCACGGCGCGCGGGGAAACCTCCCGCACCGCCAGGTAAAGAAAGAACACGGCGCCGAAAAACAACAATGTTGTCCCCGCCAGAGTCTGCAGCCGCGCATCCGAAGTCAGCAACATTCCCGGGATCATCCAATAGACCGTGCCCGGCGGGTTGTAGGCGTTGTAACTGGACAGCTCTCCTTTTTCGAGGATCGGGCCGCCGGCCAGAAAATCCCGCGCGCCGGAATAATACGGGAGCATATCGAGGTTTATTAATTCCCAGCTCCGCCAGCCTTCATATTGCAGGAGAAGAATCAACGTCCCGACCGCCAGGATCAACAACATGTCGACCCAAATTCCTTTATTTTCATACGGTTTCGGGAATTGGCGAATGCGATTCAGGAATTTTTGGAGGCATGGAAGAATCCCCGCCGCCGGCGCTTCCGGCGAGAGGCTCCCGCCGGATTGAACGGATGCGCCGGGAACGGAAGCGTTCGCTTCCGAAAACAGGGCGGCATCTTTTTTCACCGGGTTATTCGCCACGACAGTGACCATCCTTTCGTCTTCCCCCTCTTAAAAAGCGACGCCGGTCTGTGCGAAATGATTTTTCGGCTGCGGGGAGGTTCAGATGGATCCTCGCGGCAAGAGCATCCGGAGCCAGCGCGCTTCGCGCCGGAAAGCGGGAAAGCGCAGCACCCGCGGAAGCACGGCCCGCCGCCAGGCGAGTGCGCCCATGGATTTTCCCTTGGTGACATCCGCCTGGATCAGCCGCAGCACCTGCCGGCAGGTGAGTGCTTCCGGCTCCCGGCGGATGCTATCCGGGAAGCGGTCGAGGTAGCCGAGCAGCCAACTCCAGAATTCCAGCTCGTTCTTCTGATGGGCGGCCGGGTCGCTGAAGAGCAGCGCCACGGAGGATTGCCCGTGCTGGCGGTAACGGGCGACGAAGGCTGAATCCGCCCGCACCGGAAAATTCAAACTCAGTTTGGCCCACACCGCCATGTCGGTGCGCACTTTTCGGAACCGCTCTTCGAATCCGCCCGCCGAAAGAAGGGCGGAGCGGCGGATCAGGGTGGCGGTCGGGCACGGGTAGATGTTCGCGTCGCGCAGAAATGCGACGGTGAGTTCCGGCGGATCGTAGATCCGGTCCTCGAGCGGCGCGAACGGCTGATCCCAGCCCTCTCCCTCCGCCGGATTATCGAAAAAATAATGCACGCGCGCGAAGGTCATCGCCGACCGCGGGGATTCTTCCAGGACCTTATACTGGCGCTCAAGTTTGTCCGGTAGCCAGATGTCGTCGGCGTCAAGAAAACCGATGTATTCTCCGCGCGCGATCCTCAATCCGCGGTTGCGCGCCGCACTCGCGCCGTGTGCGTCGTCGGGGCCCGGCAGCAGCGCGTGAACCCGGGCCGGGTCGCGCCGGGCGTACTCCTGCGCCGCCTCCGCGCCGCCGTCGTCCGAGCCGTCGTCGACCAGAAGGATCTCCCAATCGGAAACCGTCTGGGCATACACCGATTCCACCGCATCGGCTAGAAAGCGGCGCATGTTCAAGAAGGGGATGATGACGCTGATCGCGGGAACCGGCATTGGGTCAGGGTGTCCATTCGTAGATCGTGCGGGATCCGTCCCGGCTGGTATAGATCGGCGTCAGCCCGTCCTCCGCAATTGGTACGAAATCGGGGGCCAACCCGCGCAGATCATCGTCCACCACCAAGTAGCGGCATCCGGCGTCCTGCATCGCCTTCCGCAGGGCGTCCGGATCATGCACTTCATAGAAAAGCTGCCAATGCCCGTACACGGCATGATTGGAATAAATAACCTCCGCGGTACCGTAGGAAATTATGCATTCCCCCCGCGGAACCTGTTCGGACAGCTCCGTCAGCCAGGCTTGATACCGGTCCTCGGCCTGCCGCCTCGCGCTCCACCCGCGGATTTGGCCCGCGGTGAACGCCAGATGGGCTCCGAGCATGGCCGCCATCACCAACAACCAGACCCCGGCCAGCGGCGCGTGTTTTGATTGCAATAACATCCACAATTGCGGAACGATCGGAGCGGCGCCGGCAATCACCAGGGTCAATAGGACGGGGAACAGCATCCCGAAGAATCCGGGACGGTAGGAAGCCAGCCCGTACCCAAGGAGCGGCAGACACCACAGAAGCGCCAGGCCGGCCACCGGACGCCTTCCATCATTCCACAACGCCAGCGCCCCTCCGGCGGCTAGAAAAAGAAGCATCGCCCCGCCGAGGATGCTGTATGCGTCATAGAACATCCGCACGGCATTCGCTGCCGTTTTCGGGAGCCGGGAAAGAAACGCTCCGGGATTCCGCAAAATGGCGCGGGGAACGCTATAGCCGTTTTCCTCCGCCGTTCCATACAATTCGGCCGAACTGGGGGATGGAATGACCTCATAGCGGTCGGTGTAAAGGAAATTATGCCCCTGCTCGAAGGCCAAGTAACTCCGCTGTCCGATCTGCGGATCCCAATGGCCGCTGGCCATTCCATAGGCCATGATGTAGATGACGACCGGCGCGAGAAACGCTCCGGCGAAGACAAGCGCATCCCGCGCCGAGGATTTATTCCGCCCGCGGAAAAACCAAATGACCGCGATCAGCGCCGCTCCCAGGATCATCCCGTCCAGGCGCGCGAGCGCCGCCAATCCCATAAGCAATCCGATCCCGGTCCAGCGCCGGACCCCGATCGCTCCCGCATTCCGTTTTTCCGCGATCCAGGCGGCGATTAGCGCGGCGAATCCCAATCCGGCAAGCGCGGAATATAGCGAATCCGCCGTCACCATCAGCGCGGTGGTCACCGGCCGGGCGACCGCCGCGAGAGCTATCGCCGCCCAACCGCCCCAGCGGCCGCCGACGGCTTTCCCCGCGATTCCCGCCGCAGACATGATGCCGACGAGCAGGAGGATTCTGCGCAGAATCGATACATATCCCAAAAGCATATGGTCGCGCGGGAAGAAGAGGTACAGCACACCGTTGAGAATTCCGGAGAGGGGTCCGCTTCCCAGCGGCATCAGCGTACCCTGCTCGATCAGGCGCACCCCGTCGAAGAGGTACCCGCTGTCGTCCAGGCCGGGGAACTTGTCGGTGAGCACGGGTAGTTGGCAGAGGATTCCAAATGCAAAAAGAAAAACGGAAATGAGGATTCCGGCTCTTCGATTTGCCAACAGCGACGGTCCGGAGTTTTTCGTCGGGGAATTATCCATCCTGAAACCCTTTGTCTACCGGCGGATCCGGTTCACCCGGGCTTCCAGCGTTTCCGTCCCAGGATCCATACTCGCAGCAGGTCGGGGAGCGTCTTTAGTCGGCGGCGCAGAATATCCGCAGAGAACGCGCGCACGATTTTTCCATCCGGCCGGATCCTGAATGTGGCATCCGGGGGCCCATAGAGAAACCGTTCGTAACTGGCCATGGCGAAGTTCCGGCGGGGCTCCTCGCCGCTTAGCACCCCATACGCCCCTTGCGGATGATGACTGTAATCGTGGTTTTGATGCACCGCGAGGATGAAATCCGATCCGTTGATCACATCCATTCTCCGGGCGAGCGCCCAGAAGACAAGCCAGTTATCCCAGGCGGAACGGCCGATGGCCAGAGGAGGAAATTCGGCAAGCCCTTCCGCCCCGCCCCAGCCGCCTTTGGGGAACAGGAAATAATCCAACGCGGATTTAATCCCCGGTTTCCCCACGGCATGCGCCGTCTCGGTAAGCCGCTGTTCCCAATCCCGCGGGCGGAAGTCGATCCGCTGGCGGATATCGGTATCCCACCGGCGGCCTGTCAACAGGAAAGGTCTTCTCCATGCGGCCAGCCGTGCGGCCGCCTCAGGCAGACGGCTTGTGAAAAGAATATCGGCGTTGGCGTAAAGCAGCAGCGGGAAGGCCGCGTGCCGCTCGGCGGCGGCGAACATCGAACGCAGAAGCGGGGTCCCGAACTCATTCCGCTCCACATCCGGAATGAGTTTCACCCCCAACTCCTTCGCGATTTCCGCCGCGCCCTTTTCCGCCCCCAACAGCAGTACTTCGCCCTGCGGCAGCAGCCTGCGCCAACAGGCGAGCGCGTTGTACTGCGTGACGGCCGCGTGCCCGGTGAACGGCTTGGCCGTGGTGAACAGCGTGATCATGATGGAGGATTATCCCTTCGGCGCGGGAACGTTCACCCCGACCGGTACGTACCGCGTTTTGCTGCGCCACCCGGCGGGCGCCATCCGCCAGGCGTCAATCAGCACGATTCGCCGCGCGGCAAACGCGTTTTCGGGAACAAGGAAAAATTCCTTCCAGGGAACGGCAATGACGACAACGTCCGATTGGCGGATGCACTCCTCGGCGCTCCCGCAGTATTGCGGCCCCTCGCCCAGCACCACGCGCGCCGCGTCCATTGCCATCGGATCATAAACCAACAAATCCCGGCCACCATCCAGCAGCTGCCGCGCGAGGAGGATCCCCTGCGACTCATCAATCACCTCGGTATCCGGCTTGTAGGAAAGGCCGAGGATCCCGACCTTCGCGCCGGGCTTGGCATGCTGGTTCACCAGATCCGCCAGGCGGATAACTTCCGCCCGGTTTTGGCGGTCGGTTGTCTCCGCCAGCGCCGCCTGCGCTTCCAAGGAGCGCGCAAGCGCGCCCATCGCGAGGTTGTCGCGCGGGAAGCAGGGGCCGCCGTATCCGATCGCTCCCTTGAGGTACTTTTCGCCGATGCGGGTGTCGTGGCCGATCGCGGCGGTCACCTTGTCCACGTCGCCGCCGGGCAGACGCTCGCAGATTTGGGCCAGCATGTTGGCGTAGGTGATCTTGGTGGTGACAAAGGTATTGACCGCCAGCTTGGACAGCTCGGCGTTGACGAAATTCATGTGCGCGATGTACGGCTCATTCTCGCAGACCGTCTGATAGAACGCGTCGAGGATCTCCCCCGAGCGCGGGTCCGACTCTCCGCACAAAATAAAATCCGGGTTGAGAAAATCATGGATCACGCTGCCGAGCGCGATGAATTCAGGGCTGTAGCACAGGCCGAATTCCTTCCCGGCCGTCTTGCCCGAATGCTTTTCCAGGCACTCGCGGATCGCCCCGCCGGTGGAACCGGGCATCACGGTGGCGGTGATCACCACCACCGTGAAAGCCTTCTTCTTTTTCAATCCGCGGCCGATCGGCTCGCACGCCGCAAGCACATGCCGGATCGAAAAGCCGCCTTGCGGCTCGCTCGGGGTGGGCACAATGATGAAAACGATTTCCGCCTCGGCGGTGGCGGCTTCGAGGTCCGTGGTCGCGCGCAGGCGTTCCCGGCCGCGGCGGATGTAATCCGCCAGGTCGGTTTCGTTGACCGGCGCTTCGCCTCGGTTGATTTTTTCCACCTTGGTCGAATCCAAATCCACCCCGATGACCGTCACACCGCGGGCGGAAACGGCGGCCGCCATGGGCGAACCCAGTTTCCCCAAGCCGATTACGGCCACTTTTTGCGGCACTCCCTTGACTTTCGCCATGCCTGCTCCTTGTTAGGATTTTTTGCCCTTCATCCGCGCCAGCCGCGTCCGGAGTAATCCGGCGCCGCGGGCGATCCATTTTCCCGCGGCTTCCGCCCAGGCGGCTGTTTTGGAAATCGCCGGAAGCATATACCGGTCCCGCTGCACGCGAATTGGACCGGTGATTTTTTCGATTGTTCCCATCCGTATTCGGTGGGTGGCGTCGAGGATGCTGAACAACCGCAGGGATCCGCCGGCCAGGCGTTCGTTCCGCTCCGCCTCCGGCCCCTTCCACACGCCCTCCGCCCCCTGCGGGTGATGATTGTACCCGTGATTTTGATGCACCGCCCAGATGCTCTCCGTCGCGTCGATCACCATCATTCGCCGCCGGCGCGCATCGAGGATCAGCCAGTTGTCCCACATCGTGCGCCCGATCGCGAAGGGCGGAATCCGCCCCCAAAAACCGCGCGGATAGATGAAATAATCAATCCCGGTCTCGCTGTGCAAAGATCCCTTCGCAGCCACTTGGGAGCGGAGCATTTCCTCCCATCCGGGATCCGAGTAATCGATCGTTTCCGCAACTTCCAAATCCCACCGCCGGCCAACCGCCAGGAACGGCCGCTCGACGGCGGCCAGCATGCGGACCGCATCCAGAAAATTCCGGCCCAGGATGATATCCGCATTGATGTAACCGATCAGATCCTGCGTGGCCCGTCTTTCCGCCTGCGCGAAGAGGTCGTCCACCCGCGGTGTGCCGAATTCGGTCCGCGCGACCTCCGCCACATGGTCGAGGCCCAGCTGCCGCGCGAAGGCGTCCACGCCGCGCTCGCCGCCGAACAGCAGGACCTCAACCCCGAAGCCGAGCCGGATCCAGGAGCCGATCGCATTCTCCTGCAGACGCTCGAACTCCCCCTCCATCGGTTTGGGGATCGCAAACAGCGTGATCATACCGGTTCGGGCCGCGTGGTGACGCACAAGTGCCACCCGAAGCGCCGCTCCAATCCGCGGAAAACGGATTTCGGCAGGATCCGAAAATACCAGTTCTTCACGTACCGGTATTTCACATAATCCGGGATCCGGTAGGGAAAGATGTGATCGACGAATTCCGACTCCACCCGGAACCCGCGCAGAAGCCGGCGCACGCTTCCGGGCGTATAGGTGTAGGTCACCGGGCAGCCGGTCTGCGCCTCGGAATTGCGGGCTACCAGTTCATCGAGTTTCCAGATTGCGCCCTTGCCCTCGGCCAGCAGGATCCACAGCACCTTCCAGGAATTGCGGTGGTAGACCATCACCTTCAGCTCGCTGCCCGGATGGACGAAATGCCCGCGAACCTCGCGGATCACGTTCTCCGGGTGGGGCGTGTGATGGATGACCCCGAAGGAGTAGATCAGGTCGTACGGCTCGGGCCGGACCGCCTCCGACAGCCGCTCGGCGTCCGCGGCGAGGAATAAAATTTTATCCGTCAAGCCGAAGACCTCCGCCCGGCGCCGCGCCAGTTCGAGCGACTTCTCCGAGAGGTCGACCGCGGTCACCCGCGCGCCGGCGCGCGCGAAGTTGATCGTATCGGTCCCGATCCCGCAGCCGATCTCGAGCACGCGCTTCCCGGCCCAGCGCGGGAACTCGGCGAAGGCGGGGATGTGCGGCTCGACGAAATATTTCCGCGCCTCGACTTCGTCGAAGTATTCCCGCGTGCCGACCGCCTGCGTCGAATGACGGATGTTGCAGGGCCGCGCATTCCAGTAATCCCGCACCTGGGCGATGTTCTTTTCGCGAAAGATTTCTTCTTGTTTCATGCCTCATCCATTCGAGCGACGATCATTCTGCGCTCCGGATCGGCCGGGCCCCAGAAGATCGCATACTCTCCCTGATACAACAACACGCCGCCCCCGGGATCCACCAGCCCGAGATACTCCCCGCGCGCAATCCGCTCGACCGTATCGACGTTGGCCAACCAGCCGATGTTCTCCCGCGCCAGATACTCCCGCAGCGGGTCGACCGGCGCAAGGCCGCGTACATACAGCAGATGCCCGACCAGTTCCCGAGAGGCGAACTGCGGCGTGTTGGCCAGCCCGTCGAGATTGATCACCGTGTAGGCGCGACCGAAGTAGCCGAGCAGCCCGGCGCTGAAGGAACCGACCCGCGCGCCCGGCGGGAGATTTTCGTTCATCCAGGCCGCGGCGTCGTAGGCTTCCTGCTGGGTGCCGTCCGGCGCAATCGTGTAATCGCCCGGTGCAAGCCGGATCCACACCAGCGCAAGCCCGGCCGCGGCCAAAACTGTGACCGCCGCCGCTCCCGCCGTCCGCAATATCGTTCCAACAGCCGGTTTTACCCTGGCAGCCAGATCCAACGGCCAATCCACCAGGTACGCAACCACCAGGACCAGCGCCAGCGTTTCCGGGACGGCATACCAGATCCCCCACAACAGGTATTCCGGCATGAGGAGCCAGTTGAGGAGCGAGTTGCCCGCTGCCGAAAGCCATATCACCCCCAGGACCGCGGCGCCGGCCCGCGCCGAAGAACGCAATTGTAGCAAAACCCGGCCCGCCGCCCCGATCCCGATCGCCGCCAGCGCCAGGACCTTGATTCGGAATTCCATCGGGCCGAGAAACGCGAAAAATTCCGCCCACGATCCATAGACCAGTTCGGGCAGCAGCCCGGCCAGGTAGGAGAATCCGAGATCCTTGGACGGCAAAACGAGCAGATCCGGCCGGGCCAGCAGGACCCGCTCCGCCTGCGGGACGAACGCCTCAATCCAGGCTTGCGGGAGGAAGGGGAGGTGGTTTTCAAGAAAGACCGCCAGCGCCGCGTTCGCGCCGAACAATTTGGCCGTGCCGCTGCTGGGGAAAATCGCGCCGAAGGAGATCTGGGCATATACGCACCAGAGGGCGATGACCGCGAGCATTCCAACGCCCGCCGCCAGCATGCTTCGGGCGCGTTCGGCGCGCGATCCCGCGCCCCACATCCCGAGCACCGCCAGGAGCAGGATCGCCGGGATCAGCGCATTAAGACGGCTTAGCACGAGCAGTCCGAGGAGAATGCCGTCCCACCACGCCTCTTTTCCGGAGGATGTCATCCGGCGGATTATCCGGAGGCAGGCGAAGACCAGCAGGAAGGCGTAGAGCGCATTCTCCTTGCCGGTGATGTAAACGCCCAGGAGCGAGAAATTCGCGGTCCACAGCACCGGCGCGATCAGCGCCCGGCCGCCGCCTGTCCAATGCCGCGCCAAACGGAAAAGCATCCAGCCCGTCAGGCTGAAGAACAAGCCGCCCAGCGCCACGCTCGCGCGCAGGAAGAAGAACTTATCCGGCGAAACCCGGGCGAGCATGGCCAGCACGATCATCCACAGCGGCTGGAATCCGTAGGTCGGGTGCTCGCCGTCGAACGTGAAGCGGCCGCTGCGGGAGAAGTTCCAGGCCGACTGCAGGTAATAGAAGGAATCATCCTGCAGGCGGTTGCACGCCAGTTCGCGGATATCGGAGCCAAAAGCGTAAACGGCTACCGCCAGAAACACCAGCGCGGCAAGCACGGCGGCCGCCGTCCCGGCGGGGTCCTTCGTTATGCGCGCTCGAAGATCACCGAGTATCCGCATCGCTCATCCCTGGGGCGGAATGTCCGCCCGCGGCTCGAAAAACGCGCTCAGGCGCCGGGCGAATTCCTCCCCGTCCCAATCCCGAACCAGGCAGCGCGGCAGCCAGAAAAGGTCGCTCTCCGAATCGACCGGCGCGGGCGTGTTGGCGCAGGCCGCGCAAAACCCCGCCTCGCGCGCCAAGCGCAGGGTTGTGGGGCTCACGTCCCATGGAGATCCATACGGGTACGCAAAGGCGCGCACCGGCATACCCGCGGCCGATTCCAACATCCGTTTTCCTGAAACGATTTCTTCCCGCTGATCCTCGATAGCCAATTTATTCAACGCCGGGTGGTTGCGGGTGTGGGCGCCGAACTCGAGCGTTCCCTCCTTTGCCGCCCTGCGAATCTCCGCCCGGGTCATCCAGCGCTTCGCGCCGGGCGAAGCCGCGCCGATCGCGGCCGCTTTGCGCAGCGCGGCAATCGCGCGGCTGCGGGTCGCGGCCGAAGCCCCGCGCAGCAAACCGAACAACTCGCGGTAGCAGCGGTGTCGCGGCGTCGGATCGGACGCGCTTTCCAGGTTCCATTTCCAGTAGGTTTCGTCCGCCGTTTTCGGCAGCCGGGCCCAATCCGCCAGGTCCCACGCGCGCGCGGCGCCGTCGATTGTAATGCGCAGCGTCCTTGGGAGCCGCGGGGCTAGCAGGAGAATTTCCTCCATCTCGTCATAGAAGAACGGCTTGCCCTCCAGGCACGCGCCGGCGACGAATACCGTCGCCCGCGCTCCATAGCGGCGGAGGATCGGCGCGGCGGCGTGGAGATTATCCGCGTATCCGTCATCGAAGGTGATCACGACCGCGCGATCGGGGATCCGCCCGGCGGCGTGCGCCGCGGCGAGATCCGCCAGACTTAACGGTGTGTACTCCTTTTGGATCAGCGCGAGGTGTTGTTCGAAATGCGCGGGCGAGGCGCACAACAGGAGCGGATCGGCCTGCGGCGCGGCAACCCGGTGATAGAGAAGGATAACTGCCCGGCTGCGGAAAGCCATCCGGACCGTCCGCAGGAACGGGCGCGCGCGGCGGAAAACTGATTTCAGGCGCATGGTTATTCCCGTTCGACGCGCAAACCGCACGGCAGATTGAGGATTCCCTGCCACTCGTCGTCCGGATGCGAGGAAGGCGGCAGCGAGACGATCAATTCGGGGGCGGCCCACCAATCGTCGAGGAGTTTGCGCCCCTCGCGTTCATAAAACGACGCATGCAATTTGTACGCGCCGGGTTTCAGCGGCAGCATCGGCAGGGAATAGATCAGCGCGTGCTTCCCCGGATCGAGCGCCAGGTCGCCGCGGCCGCCGTCGTACGAGGCGCCGGACCAGATCAGCTTGCCCTCCGGATCGAAAATCTCGATCCCGCCATATCCGGCGGCGATTCGTTCGCGCACATCCAGAACGAGCCGGAAGGCGACCGGCGCCAGGTCCGAGAGGACATGCGCTTCCCCGGCGGGGGCTCCGTCCCGCATCCAGGAAAGATAGCGGGCTTTGTAGGCCGCTCCCTCGCGCGATCCGCTCCCGCCGGGAGCGGCGCCGCCGAGCGATTCGCTTTCGTAGCGCGCCACCACTTCCCCGGTCGGACCGAAATCCCTGATCCGCCCTGCTTCCAGCCAGATCGTCCGGTTGCACAGCCGGCGGATGGCGGTCATCTGGTGGCTGACGAAGATCACGGTGCGCCCGGTCTGGGCGACGTCGTTCATCCTGTTTAAACACCGGCGCTGGAAGGAAAGATCGCCCACCGCCAGGACTTCATCGACCAGCAGGATGTCTGGGTCGAGGTGGGCCGCGACGGCGAACCCCAACCGGACGTACATCCCGCTCGAATAGCGTTTGACCGGCGTATCGAGGAACTGTTCGAGCTCGGAGAAGGCGACGATCTCGTCGAAGCGGCGGTCCACTTCGGCGCGAGTCATCCCGGAGATCGCGCCGTTGAGGTAGATATTTTCCCGCCCGGTCAGTTCCCCGTGAAACCCCGTCCCCACCTCGAGCAGCGACGCGACCTTGCCGTACAGTTCGGCGGTTCCCTCGGTCGGATCGGTTATGCGCGAAAGGATTTTCAGGAGCGTGCTCTTCCCGACCCCGTTGCGGCCGATGATCCCGATCACCGAACCGGTCGGCACGTCGAGGGTGAGATCCCTGAGCGCCCAGATGTACCTCGGCTTGTTCGACTCGGCCGATGCCGCGCGGGCCTTCGCGCTCAGCCGGTCGGCGAACCAGCCGCGCAGCGTGCCGCCCGTCGGCAGGTAGGAGCCGATCCGGTAGCGCTTGCCCAGACCTCGGATCGAGATGGCCGGCGGCGCGCCGCTCACAGGATATCCACCATGGTGCGCTGGACCCGCAGGAACATCATCATCCCGGTGAGGAAAACCGCGATCGCCACGATGATCGAAGGCCAGATCTCCGGGCCCGGCGCGGGGGTTCCCAAAAGGCACCAGCGGAAACCGTTGAGGACTCCGGCCATCGGGTTAAGCGCATACACCATTCGCCAGGCGGGCGGGATCGACTGGGCGGAATAAATAACCGGCGAGGCATATGACCAAAGCGTGATCAGGAACGGGACGAGCATCTGGATATCGCGGATGTAGACGTTGATTGCCCCGAGCCACAATCCGAACCCCAATGCCGTCACCAGCAGCAGCAGCAGGAATAGAGGGAGCAGGAGGATGGCGGGCGTAAAATGGATGCCGAAAACAAAAATCATTGCGAGAAGGATCGCAAACGCCACCCCGAAATCCACCAGCCGCGCGGCGGCGCCGGCCAGCGGGATCAGCAGGCGCGGAAAATAAACTTTATTCAGGATGCCCGCATTGGAGGTCAGGCTGGTAGCCGTGGCAGCAAGCACCGAGCCAAACAATGCCCAAGGCACCACGGCGGTCGAGGAAAAAACCGGGTAGGGGATGTTGTTGTCGGTCGGGACCTTCAGCCATTCCCCGAACACGATCGAGAAAACAACCATCTGCATCAGCGGCTGGAGGATCGCCCAGCCGACTCCGAGGATGGTTTGCTTGTACCGCACCCGGACATCCCGCCAGGCCAGGAACCACAACAGCTCGCGGCGTTCCCACATCTCGCGCAGGTTCAACGCTTCCCAGCCGGCTCGGGCGCGGATGCGGGTGACGGCCGGCGGCTGCGCGCGCGCTTCCGCCATCACGCGCCGGTCCGTTTGCCGCGCTTGGCGAGGTACCAGTCGATCGTCCGGCGCAACCCGTCATCGAGGGAGACTTCCGCGCTGAATCCGAATTTTTCCTTGGCCCGGGAGATGTCGAGCAGGCGGCGCGGTTGCCCGTTCGGCTTGCTCGTATCCCATGTGATTTTCCCGGTGTAGCCGAGGATCTTTGCCATCTTGTCGATCAAATCCTTGATCCGGATCTCCTGCCCGGAACCCAAATTCACAGGCAGATCTTCGTCATAGCGTTCGACCGCCATCAGGATTCCGCGGGCGGCGTCCTCGATGTACAGGAACTCGCGGGTCGGGCTGCCGTCGCCCCACATGACGACCTCCGGCTTGCCGTTCTCCGTGGCGTCGAGGCATTTAATAATGAAGGCCGGGATCACATGCGAAGTTTCCAGGTTGAAGTTGTCCCGCGGGCCGTAGAGGTTGACCGGCATGAGCACCACGGAGTTGAACCCGTATTGCTGTCGGTAAGCGTGCGACTGCACCAGCAGCATCTTCTTGGAAAGCCCATAGGCCGCGTTCGTCTCCTCCGGATAGCCATCCCAGATTTCATCTTCCTTGAACGGGGTGCTTTTCGGCTCCTTGGGGTAGGAACAGACGGTCCCGATGGCGACGACCTTCTTCACCCCCGCCTTGTACGACTCGTGGAGGATGTTTGTCCCCATCATCAGGTTCTCATAGAAAAACTCCGCGGGGAATTTTTGGTTGGCGCCGATCCCGGCCACCCGCGCCGCGAGGTGGATGATCACCTCGGGTTTGGAGTCCGCCATCAGGCGCCGGACCGAAAGTGTGTCGGTCAGGTCGATCTCGTCGATCGTGGGCGCGGTGACCGCCTCGGCCCCTTTTGCTTTAAGCTGGTCCATCACGAACGACCCGAGGAATCCGGCCCCGCCGGTGACCAAAAAGCGCGTATTTTTCCAATTCATGAGGAAATCTCCCGTTCGTTTAGGTGCGTGGCAATTCTACCGCACCCGCCTCTGCGGAGGGAACGGCCGGCCCTCCGGGCGAGAGGACCAATATCGATGTGACCGCCATGCATAGATATCCGATGACAATATGGCGCGGATAGTATGTGCTCACCCCATAAACCAGATGGATCGCAAGAAATAAAACCGGGGTTGCCAACCAGGGGAGCACAGACCATTTTTTGCGCGCGATGGAATACGCCGCCACGCCAACCCAGCACACGCCAAAGGCCGCCATCAGCCCAAGGGTCGGCCACATCGAGCGCGGGGCATCCGTTATCAGGAAGAGCATGCCCATCTGCTCCCGCACCGCCGCGACGGCGGCGGGATCTCCCTGCAGGAAGGCCATCCAAGTGGCGGGGAGCAGAACCAGATTAACCGACATTCCCCCGCTGACGGCCGCCGGCACCCATTGCCCCCCGAAATACAGGTTATGGACAAGCGGGAGGAGTGCAATCCCCAGCGCCAAGGACCCGGCCAGAAGGATGGCCTTTCCAATTTTCTTCCAAGACCCGAGCGCTGTGAGCAAAAAGATCCACAGGATGCCGGTTATCTGGTTGGGCCGGATCGTGTAAGCAATGCTCAACGCAACCGCACCGGCCAGGATGGCGCCCGGTGCGGCGGCGGCATACATTCCCGGCAGCGCCCACAGCAGAAGAATCCAAGTGCCGTATTCCGACAATCCCTCGCGGATGATGCCGGCCACGTAATATCCGCCCAGCATGATCAATCCGCACCCCAGCCCGGCGAGCAGGAACCTGCGGAGCTTCGGGAACCCGTGGGCTTCCATCCCGCGGAACAGGCCGAACACACCTCCGAAGAATGCGGCCAATGAAACGGCCGCGGAGAGCATGTTCCCATCCCCGAACAGGGCGTGTTCGAGGAATTTTACATAGCGGTAAGCGGGAATGTATTCGAAGACGGATTCGCCGCCGCGCAGGGAAGCCGTGGCCAGAATCGAATACGCCTGGGATTCGTACGACAGCGGATCGTTGCCGGCCGAGCGCAATAGCACCGTCCCGGCGCCGGAAGACCACACCCGCAGGATGGCGAACCCGGCGGCGGCGGCGATGAAATACACGCTGATCCCCCGGAACGGGCGGCCGAGGATATGCGCGGCGAGGATCGCCGCCAGCACGATCGTCAATCCGATCCCCCGGACGACGGGCGCCGCGGGCAGGAAACTGAATACAACAATTCCGGCGGAAAACGCAATCAACCCGGCCAGGTCCCGCCGTATGGAATGCCAGAGCGAAGGCAGGCACGCCACGATCCACAGAAGGATCATCCCGTCCGTCAGCAGGGCGAGGATCCGCCAGAGTGCGGCGCTGCGCGCCGGAAGCGGGACTACGATCCCGTTCTCGGCCGCGCTCACTTTAATCGACGCTCTCGGCCCCCAGGCATCTTCGTCCTGGCCGCTGCGCGATCCGTCGTCGAAGGAATACTCGATCGCCAGCGGGGAATTCGCCGGTGGCGGATTTATATCCACAACCGCCGTTTCCGCGTACGCCGGAGGCAGGACGACACTGACGTCGCCCCAGGTTACGGTTCCTTCGCCTGCATATTCGATCCGGATCGGAATTCCCGGAGCAATATCCGGGTAACCGCTCCATCGTGCCGTGATCGGGATCCGCGGCCGGGGGATGTTGCCCGGCTCCCATTCGTAATAGTTGTAGCGGTTGGTATTAAGGAAGACGAGGTTCCAGCCATCCGGCCCGAACCAGATCGTTTCGTCGAGCCGGGTTGCGGAGTAACGGACAAACAGGTTCTCGTACGATCGTTCGCACTCCCGGTAGGGCAGCTCCTCGTGGGTGATGGCGGTCGGCTCGGCCCCCGAACGGTAACAACCCGCGAAACCGGAATGCTCCCCCGACGCGAAGAGCGCGATTTTAAAAACGAAAATGACCGCGAGAAATATCCACAGCCATGCCGGCCGGATTTTCCATCGCTTCCAGAAGTCCGCCTGCCGGACTCGCAGCTCCCGGAAAAGCAGAAAGGGCGCCGCCAACACCAGCATCGCAAATTCGGGGAGCCGGCTGATGGGGAGCCCGTCAAATATCTGCAGGTTGGCGGAAGGAAAGCACAGTATGGCGAGAAACGCCAGGAACAGCGGGATTGCCTGCATCATGGCGGATTACTCAGGCCGCGTCCTTGCCGCCGGCCATTTTCCGGCGGAGGGTCTCGCGGTCGGCGTCGACCATGATCCGCACCAGTTCGCGGAAGGTCGTTTTGGGTGCCCAGCCGATCTTTTCCCCGGCCTTGGAGGAATCCCCGATCAGGTAATCCACCTCGCTCGGGCGGAAATAGCGAGGGTCTGTCTCGACGTATTTTTGGGGGTCGAGGTTCGCGTAGGAAAACGCCTCGTCGAGAAATTCGCGCACGGTATGCGTCTCGCCGGTGGCGATGACGAAATCGTCCGGTTCGTCCTGCTGCAGCATCTTCCACATCGCCTCGACGTATTCCGGAGCGTATCCCCAATCCCGGCTGGAATCGAGATTGCCCAGGAACAGCTTCTGTTGCAGGCCGGCTTCGATGTACGCAATCGCCTTGGTGATTTTTTTGGTGACGAAGGTCTCCCCGCGCCGCGGGCTCTCGTGGTTGAAGAGGATCCCGTTGCAGGCGAACATCCCGTAGGCTTCGCGGTAGTTGACGGTCGTCCAGTAGGCGTATACCTTGGCGCAGGCATACGGGCTGCGCGGATGAAAGGGAGTCGTTTCCTTCTGCGGAATTTCATGCACCTTCCCGTACATCTCGCTGCTCGAGGCCTGGTAAAAGCGGCACGGCAGGTCCATCTCGTGGATCGCGTCCAACAGGCGGACGGTCCCGACCCCGGTGATGTCGCCGGTGTATTCCGGCATGTCGAAGCTCACCTTGACGTGGCTTTGCGCGGCGAGGTTGTAGATTTCATCCGGCCGCAGGTGATGGAGCAGCTTCCACAAGTTGGTCGAATCCGAAAGGTCGCCGTAATGCAGGAAGAGTTTCACGCCGTTGACGTGCGGATCCTGGTATAGATGGTCGATCCGGTCGGTGTTGAAGGTGCTGGCGCGGCGGATCAGGCCGTGCACTTCGTACCCCTTCCCGATCAGCAATTCGGCGAGGTAGGAGCCGTCCTGCCCGGTGATCCCTGTGATGAGCGCCTTTTTTGATTCCACGGTTTTCTTCTCCGAATTTCTACCGGCCTTGAGCCTGATGTTGGATCGTCATCCGCCCGTCCGGGTTAACCGGTCCGCCGGGTCAGGCGGCACATGATACCGCGGGACACGCTCCGATTGCATCTCCCGCCTCCGCAAGCATGAATATCCTTGCGGATCAGAACATGGGCAGCTGGGTTGCATCCGGCACGGGCTTGGAGCCGGCGGAGTCCAGTTTGCGCACTTCTTCGATCAGCGCCGGCAGTTTTTGGAAATCATCCTTGATCGTCTGCTTGAGATCCGGCTGATGCAGCGCCGCGGCCGGATGGAACATCGCCACCACCAGCCGGCCGTCAACGGTCTTGGCCTGGCCGTGGACGGACGAGATTTTGGAGGCGCCGAAGTAGCGGGCCATCGAAAACCGCCCCAGGGTGACGATCACCTTGGGCTGGATGGCGGCAATTTGCCGGTCGAGGTAGGCGCGGCAGGCTTCGATCTCGTCCGGCTGCGGATCGCGGTTCCCGGGCGGCCGGCATTTTACGACGTTGCAGATAAAAACCTGTTCCCGGCTCAGACGGATGCTCGCCAGGAGCTCCTCCAGGAATTTGCCGGCCGCCCCGACAAACGGGCGCCCCTGCTCGTTTTCGTGGAACCCGGGGCCTTCCCCGATGAACAGGAGCGAGGAATCCGCCGGGCCTTCGCCGGGCACTGCGTTCTTGCGCGAGGAGTGCAGGCTGCAGGACGTGCATCCCGATACTTCTTTTGCGATCTGCGCCAGTTCTTCGATTGCCGTCATGCAAATCCTCCGAGAAAATCAAGATCACACCGCAGAGGCGCAGAGAACGCTGAGATTTTTTTATTAATTTCTCTGCGCTCTCCGCGTCTCTGCGGTGAGATTTACTAATTATTTCTCACACCAACTGTTCCTTGTTCTCCTGCGCCCAGGCCCACAGCCGGGCGAGGCCTTCCTTCGGCGCCACTTCCGGTTTCCACCCAAGCTCGCGTTCCGCCTTGCGGATGTCGCTGACGTAAATCCGCTGGTCCCCCGGGCGCCATATTCCGTATTGGACCGGGATTTTGCGCCCGCTGAGCTGCTCGAGCATCGGTCCGGTCTCGGACCAGATCGTCAGCGTGAAATTCGGCCCGCCGCCGATGTTGAACACTTTCCCCTTTACGGTTTCGATCTTATCCACCGCACGTTCGAACGCGCGCGCCAGGTCCCCGACGTAGAGCATGTCGCGCACCTGCTTGCCGTCGCCGTAAATGTTGATCGGCTTGCCGAGCGTCGCGCAGATCACGAAGTGCGCCAGCCAGCCCTGGTCCTCGACTCCGAATTGCCGTTCGCCGTAAATCGCCGACTGGCGGAAGACGACCGTCGGCAGGCCGTAGATGCGCGCATAATCCCGGACGTACTGATCCCCGGTCCCCTTGGAGCACCCGTAGGGGGAATGAAAATCCAGCGGCCAAGTCTCGGCCACCCCGAGCGGCAGCTCCGCGAGCGAATAACGCGCCGGTTCCTCGACCACCTTGGCCGCTTCCATCCCGCCGTAAACCTTGTTGGTCGAGCTGTAAATGACGATCGGGCTCATCCCCGAAGCCCGCGCCGCCTCGAGCACGTTGAAGGTGCCGAGCGCGTTGATCTTGAAATCGTCGCGCGGGTTGGCAACCGAAGTCGTCACCGCCACCTGGGCGGCGAGATGAAAGATTGCCTCGCGCCCCTGCGCGGCGCGCTCGAGAGCGGACGCGTCGCGGATGTCGCCGTGGATGAACTCCAGCCCCGGCACGTTCTTCTGGAGCCAGAGCAGGTTGGGGACGCTCCCGCGCCGCGAGAGGTTATCGAACACCGCCACCTTGTCGCCGCGCCCGGAAAAGTGCCTGGTCAGGTGCGTTCCGATGAACCCGGCGCCGCCGGTGATGAGTATTTTCACTTCGTATCCTCCTGATGCGGATTGCCGCCGCCGTCCAGGTGCCCGGCCGTCATCAGCACGGCATCCTCCCCGTTGTTTTTGTAATACCCTTTGCGGATCCCCACCGGGCGAAATCCGAATTCCGCGTACAGCGCCTGGGCCGCCGCGTTCCCCGCCCGGACTTCGAGCATCGCGCTCACCGCTCCGAGAGCCGCCGCCTGGCGCAGCATCGCGGCCAGGAGCACCTTGCCCACCCCGCGGTTTCGCCACTCGGGATGCACGGCGAAAGTCGATATGTGCGCCTCGTCGACGATCAGCCAGTATCCGACCACGCCGACCACCCGTGGGCGTTCCCGGGTTTGGATCACCGACAAATGAGAAGCCGGATTCTTCTGCAGTTCGTAGCGGTAGGTGTTCTCCGGCCACGGGTTGGGGAACGAGTCCCGGTCGATCTCCATCACCGCGGTAATATCCTCCGGCTGCATTTGCCGGACGAAGAATTCCCCCGCAAGTTCGGCGAGCTTGCTGTATTTGTCCACGAGCACCTTAGTCATTCCGAGGCCGCTACAGCAATCAAAGTCATTCCGAAACCGCTTCAGCGGTCGAGGAATCGCATGCCATGTTCCCGATGGTCTCCCTGGCCTGTCCGGCCCGCCAGTCCTCACCCTCATCACCAGCCCTTCTCCCAGCTGATGCTGGGAGAAGGGAGTGCTCATCTACCGTTTTTACCCTTCTCCCGGCGTTAGCCGGGATAAGGTGGCCGAAGGCCGGATGAGGGAGAGAAGAGAACTCCTGAATGTGATCGTCATGCCCGCGCGCATTTAGCGGGCATCCACTTTCGCAAACCCTGGATTCCCGCTTAGCGCACACCCGTTCCGCATTCATCCCGTCTCTGGAACCAGGATCGATCCGGGATGCTCCACGGGTGCAGGCGCGGGAATGACGATCAATACTACTCGACCGTCTTTGCTTTCGGAATCGTATCCAGGTAAATCGGCTGGAGCATCATCGGCCGCGTTTCCGGGTCGCGCATGTGCTCGGCGGTCATTTCCGCCAGCACGCCCGCCCGCCGCGCATTGCGATGCGGGGGCGCAAGTTTAAGATCCCGGCGTTTGGCCAGCGCCGCTTTTCCGGCGCGGTCGATCTCCCCGCAAATCCGCGCCCTCTTCGGCGCTTCGGCGGCCAGTTCCTCCCAGGAGGAAACCCGCGCCTCCCCCGCCGCCTTCCACTTGCCCGCCACTGCCTTGTACGCGCACCAGGCAATCCGTCCGCGCCCGGCGCGCAGGACCGCGACCTGTTCCTTTTCCGTCACGGGCTGGGCCCGGACGATAATCTCGAAGGTGGGGATGCCGTAGACCGGAAGGTTGTGCGGGACCGCAAAGCCGGCGGCGAAGGCCATCCCGATCCGCAGCGCAGTGTAGGAACCCGGCCCCTGGGCCACGCCCACCGCGCGGATCTCCTCCGGCTTCACCCCCGTCCGGCGCAGGAGCTCCTCGACCGCGGGGGCAAGCTCGACCGTGTGGTGCATATGCGCCGGCCAGGCGGTTTCCGCCGCGACCCGCTGCCCGTCGTAGAGCGCTAGGGCAAGCGTCTCGGTCGCGGTGTCGACCGCCAGAATCCACTCAGTTTCCGAAAGCCAGCTTCCGAAAGTCTCGGAGGATTTCTTCCGGCCGCGCGCCTTTGCCTTCGAGGCGGAGGTTTCTTCGTGTGTCATCGATCCACCGCATCTCCACTTGAACCCGGTCCCGCTCGAGCATCTCCCCGACCCGTTCCGGCCACTCCACCACCATCGCGCCGTGGTCGAGGGCCGAGTCGATCTCCAGCCCCGGCCCCTCCCCCGGTTTCAGGCGGAAGGCATCCAGATGATACAGCACTTTGCCGTCGGCGCGTTTGTATTCGTGCACCAGGACAAACGTCGGGCTGCGCGCCGCCCGGGCAGACCCCCATCCGCGGGCCATGCCCTGCACCAGCGTGGTCTTGCCGGCGCCAAGATCCCCGTGCAGGCAGATCAGGTCGCCGGGGCGCAGGAGCTCCCCCAGCCGCGCTCCCATCCGCTGGGTTTGCTCCGGGCTGCTTGAGGTGAAATCAACCGTGTTGGCGTCTAGGACGGGCACGGGATAATTATATCCTTCAATCATCTTCTCCCGTTAGCCTCCCGCCTCCCTATAGCCCCCTATTTGCCCTAAAAAACTAAAACAAACGTTGTCGAGGGCAAATAGGGTGACATGATCTTGGGGGGAAGACTAACGGGGGAGGAAAAAGCCTCTCCCCCGCCTGCCCCCATGGAGTGTGCAGGTTCGGTTTTTTGAACCTGCACGATTACGAAGCGGGGGAGCGATGAGCACTGGCAGTCTTCCCAGCGCGAAGATTTCGCGAGCGGGGAGGCTGGGGAAGTCTCCTTCAATGGAGATTATCTTATAAGTACGTAGAGAGGGCGTGGTGTAATAGCGCCGGTTACTTGTCTCGATCGAAGTCAGTTCGTAAATTTCGCAACAAAAATTTCACTACCTTTTCCATAGACAGTAATACCCCACTCTGTGATCACTTCTCGCTAAATCCCCGCAGCGAAAGATCACCAGCACCTATCGCTCAGAGGGGTAACACAATACCCTCCGTCTACTTTACGCCGGGTCAAGCTCCTTCAGACAACCGAAAGTGGCCAAATCTGCTTCCGAAAGAGGCTTTTTCAATCTCATTTCGCAAACACGATGCCATTACATTTACCATGTTATTTGTCTATTACGGAGAGAATTAAATCCAAGCTTTATTCCCACTGATAATCATGCAGAGAGAAATAATTATTCAAATATCAATAATTGCATAAATGCCCGTTCCTTAACACGATGCCCGCCACACTAATATTTCTCGATTGCGGGCTCCTTCTGGGCAACAATCACTCTACCTAAGCTCTCGAAGGGAGCTTCGTATCTCCACGCCACATAATAACAATTGAATGTTACCCGGCAAGTTCATTCATCATTTTAGTGACTCCAAAAGTAAATAAAATTAGCAAAATAATGCCGATATACTTAATCTTTTGAGATTTATTTTTTTTTTAAAAATAGTATTGATCCATCCAATGCGAAGCAAATAAATATTAAGATATATAAGGGTCTTAATATTTGTATATCTAGAAAATAAATAATAGGAACAATCACCCAATATATTATCGAGTGATAGAAAAAAATAATTAATATATCGCGCCTACTTAGCAATTCGATCTTCTCGTATATTTTTTTTTCATTTTTCTCCTTAATCAAAATAAGCTTAATTATGGCGTTGGAGGAGTCGGAACTGGAACAGGGTCTACTTTCCATGAAGTATTAATATCGCCGTTTCTGCAATCAAATACTTCAGTAAATCCCTGTTTTGTTTCATATGAAACCATCATTACCACATCTCCTTCCTCCAATCCTATAGGCAAAACCCCATCTGGTGTCAGCACTGAAATAACTCCACCACATAAGATATTTCCACCGTACGGAAGCGGACAAAAGGCCGACATTATCACACCTTCAATGAACTTACCTGCAAGACCTTCAAGAGTTCCAGATCTATGTTCATAAACGGCCTTTGGGTCACTCCAACCATTTTGATATCCAAACCTATTATATGCAAGTTCCCATCTATCATCTCCTCCAAATCCTCCTGACCCTCCCCTTACAAATCTATACGCTTGAAAATCAAATCGATTTTTACCAAACTGGTCATTAAATCCCGCTCCTTCAATTTCATTAAATGCATTTAATAATGTCCCGTTTTCTGCTTGAAAAACCACATTTCCATTTTTATCAGTTACTACCATATAGGTTTTTCCTCCAAGTACAATTTTATCTCCTGGCATAACGGCCAATAATAAGTTTGCATAATCACGTCCAATATTTTTTACAAACCAATCGTAATCATAACCATAATATTTTTCGAACCATTCTTTTGGTATATTGCCACTAGGATCGACAACCAATAAAGGATTGTTTTTACAATATCTATATCTATCAAATTCATTTGGTTGTTTTGATTTAGGTATAACCATATCCCCCTGCGCAAACCTTCCCAGCTTCGCGTCATACCACCTCGCATTGTAATAATACAATCCGATCCCGGCTTCCTCCCGCTGGCCGGTGTATCCGTAGTCGGTAGGCGGAGTCCCCCCTTGGTGGCGTGTCTCGCCCCACGGCGTGTAGCGCATCTCGCTGACTTTGTTGTCGGCCGAATCCACGACCAGGCTCGTGCTGCCAAGATGGTCGCCAACCGTGTAGAACCCCGCCCACTCCCGCGCCGGAAAGATCACCGGCGGCTTCGTGATCGGGCGGGGCGGGCAGCCCGTTCTCCTGAGGATTCGCGCTGCCGGTGACCCCGCCCACTCCCGCGCCGGAAAGATCACCGGCGCTCCGTGCACGGGCGGGGCGGGCAGCCCGTTCTCCTGAGGATTCGCGCTGCCGGTAACCCCGCTCACTCCCGCGCTGGAAAGATCGCCGGCGGCTTCGTGATCGGGCGGAGCAGGCACGCGCCGCCACACGCTGGGAGCCGGCGTAGTAGAACCCCGCCCACTCCCACGCCGGGACACTCACCGGTGCTCCGTAATCGGGCGGGGCAGGGGTTTCCACACCTGGCCGGAAGGAACCTGAGACGTCGGTGTCGGCGTCTGCGTGTTGGTCGGCGAGGTGCTTGGCGTTCTGGTCGGCGTCGGGGTGGATGTCGGCGTGGGCGGCGGGTTGGCCGGGAAGAGCTGCGAGACCGGGCAGGGGCGAAATTAACCATATCGGCGTCGAGGACGGCCACGGACAATTATGTGATCTTCCAACCCGCACTTCCGGATAGGGGATTATTGCTTCCGGTAGACCAGTATGCTTCCCTTCCGGTCGACGACCGAATAGGAAGCTCCGGCTGCGAGCAATTGGAAGGCTTTCCATTGTGTCTCGATCAGCGCGTTTTCCGAGGAGTCGTAGAAAATGTACTCTGGGACCCCCGCATACCGCCCTGCCAAGCTCAGGATATGGGAAGTAAACGACCGGGAGGATGTGGAAATGAGCGGATCCGTTAAATCCAGAAGATGAGTCTTGTGCGTAAGGAGGAGCACTTCCGTCTGGTCCTCGGGTTTCGCGAAAATCGCAATGGACGGATCACCGGCCGCGTATTTTTGAACAAAGGCGGCCAGGGTTACCACCGTATCGTTCGACGGCTGGAGGCGGTATGGATTCGTGAACACAAGCGATTCTTCCAAAAACCAGTCCCGATTGATTTTATAAATCAGGGAATTCTTTATCCCAATATTGAAAAACCCGCTCGTCAGAACCATGCAAAACCACACGCTGATGATGACCGTCAATCCGAAAATCCATCGGTTGAGCCGAGGAACCCCCCGGGCGGTCCGATCCTTTTGGGATATGAAAATCCAAAGCACGATCACAAGGATCGCCGGCGTGCAGATAAGGGATAGGTGATAATCTAGGTCATAAACAAAATAATACAGATATTGCAGTAATCCGGCAACGGAAAAGCCCGCCATTACAGCGGCGATTTCTCCGGGAAGCCGGCTTCGCTGCCTCCAGGATGTGAACACCACTGCCAGGAGGGTGCCAAGGTAAATCGCGGGGACCACGCCATTCCAAAAGGAGTGGAAATCCATCTGCGGCCCGTATCGCTCCGAGGATGTATATTTGAGGAACACCTCAAAATAATAGGAAAGGTTGGGCGGCTGCCCGGCGGCTATCGCCGTCGCAACCCACCATGCGATCCAGCAGAATCCGATCACGCCGATCTGCAGCAGAAACCGATTTCCGAATTCGCGCAGCCCGGTTCTAGGCTTATCGGAAAAAAGCACACCCCCGGTGAACAGCAGAGCGTCCAAGGGGATGACCGTGAAGAACAATACTTCCAAGCTCCACACCGATGCCGCTCCCAAAAGAACCAGCTCGGCAATCCGCCACACCCTTCCCGTGCGGTTCATCCCGGCCCATCCCACGCCCAGCAATAGGTACGTCATCCCGTATCGTAAAGGGCTTTGCGCCGGGACGCGCAGCATGCTCGGCCAGGAGACGGCGAAGTAGGCGAAATACAGGATTCCGGCAAGTCCGGCCAGGCTGATAAATATATTCTTGGTTGCCTGATGAAGGATAAGGAACAACAGGGCAAATTGGAGGATGTATAACACGTTCAGAACGATGGCCAGGCCCGGGTATGCGACCGGCAGCCGGAAGAGGTTAAAGACGGCCAGTAAAAAGTAAACGATCCCGACCCCATATTGGGACAAGGTATCCACGAATATGAATTTTCCGCTCAGGACATCCTGCATGGTCGCCAGAAGGGTGTTGTAATGGGATCGAAGGTGGGGCAGCTCCGGTTGGTAGACCAATCCGCAAAGCAACAATCCTAGCAGGAGGACGATCCAGCCTTGAGAGCTCCATCTCCGCCGCAGAGGCCTAAACCTGTCGGATTGTGTGAACACGGCGAATCCGGCGATCATCGCCGCCAAAAGCACAATAGCCCCCCGGCCGAGAAAAGGCTTATATCGTTGAATAAACCAACCCCAGAAAATTCCCCCATAGAAGAGCGGAAGCAATAGAATAATTATTTTATTCATGGATGCCAAAAAGACGGATCCGCTGATGCGCGCCCGGCCGAACCTCCACAGGATGAGAAATCCCAAATGGGCAATTAAAATCCCCATTCCATATCCCATCGGAGGAAATTGATAAGTAACCGTCATCATCATCAGCAGGCAGGTTACCGGGACGACCAGGGTTACATAGGCTGCAGGAAGTCCCGCAAGGGGCGGGAGAGCCCGCTTTTTCAACCAAACGCCCGCCGCGATCAGAAGCAGGAACAAAGCGAAAAGGGTCACCAGCGTCCCGATGTAGGCGCCGATTGCGCCTTGGCGACTCACCCACTCGCCGCCCAGGAACGCCATTACGACCGGCAGCGCCGCGGCTGTCAGAAACCCGATCATGCTCAGGAAATAATTCATGTCGCGATTCCCGGCTTGGAGGATCGGGGGGCCGTCGGTTGGGCTGGGTATTCCGTCAGACATTCGATTTTCCTTCGTTACTCAATTGGACCGATTATATGCCGTATCCCATCTCGAGAAGCGCCGCGGGAGAGGGCCGGGACGCATCCGA
Source organism: Anaerolineales bacterium (assembly GCA_016932475.1). GTDB lineage: Bacteria > Chloroflexota > Anaerolineae > Anaerolineales > RBG-16-64-43 > JAFGKK01. The sequence continues at coordinate 141,112 of JAFGCU010000026.1, read as the reverse complement.
GTAACCCGTTGGAAAGAACGCTTTTCGGTTTGGCCTGTTTGCTTCTCATGAAGATTCGATGATTATTCCATTGGAATTCCTTGCCCACCGTAGACTTTCATCCCGTCTGCACATACAATCGCATTCATAGGCAATCCGCACCCATGACCCGCCTCGACCGCTTCCTCGCCATCGCCGTTTTCATCATCACGCTGGCCGTCTATGCGCTGACCCTTACCCCGTCGCTTTCCTACCTCAGCCCGGACGGCAGCGAGCTGGCGACCGTTCCCTACGTCCTCGGCCTGGCGCATTCGCCCGGATACCCGCTCTACACCTGGTTGGGATTCCTTTTCAGCCGCCTGGTGCCGCTCGGCGACGCGGCCTACCGCATCAACCTGATGTCGGCCGTAATGGGGGCGCTCGCGGCCGCGGGTGTCTACTGGATCCTGATCCGCACCCTCCCGGAAAGCCTCCCTCTGCCGTGGCGGCGGGCGGCGGCCGCGCTGCCCGCGCTCCTCCTGGCGTTTTCCAAAACATTCTGGGCGCAAAGCCTGATCGCCGAAGTGTACGCGCCGAACGCGGCCGGGATCGCAATTACGCTGATCGCGCTGCTGCGCTGGGAACGCACACGCCGTCGGCTGGATTTCTTCCTCTTCGCGCTGGCCTTCGGCCTCTCGCTCGGTCTGCATCTTTCGGATTTGGGCTTCGCACCGGCGTTCATCCTCTTCATACTGCTTTGCCTGTTTGAACCTGTAGACAAGCATGGCGGCGCGCCGGAAACCATGGCGAATGTCAATGCGAGGCCCGCCTCGGCTTCCCCCGCCCCAAATGATACTCAGCACCCTGGCAGGTCTCTCCTCTCCGTCGTGATCCTCGGGCTGCTTGGCTTTTCGCTCGGCGCGGCGCAATTTCTCTGGCTGCCGTTTCGGGCCGCCACGCTGATCGACCGCGCGATGCTGCGCAGCGCGCCGACCACGCCCGCCGGAATCTACAATTACACCCTCGGGGCTTTCCCCAGCTTTAAATTTGCCTTCCCCCTCACCGCCCTGCCCGACCGCCTCGTGATCTACCTGGATCTCCTCAATCAGCAATTCGGCCTGATCGGCATCGGGCTGGGGATCGTCGGATTGTTTTCGCTGCTCGCGCGCCGGACGAGGCACTTTTTTCTGCTGGTCGGAATGTACCTGGTCGAGATCTGGTTTTTCATCCAGTACAGCGCGTTCGACTTGGATGTGTTTTTCATACCCGCGCACCTGTTGTGGGCGGTGTTTATCGGGTTTGGATTATTTGAAATAATCCGCGCGGCGCAATGGTTATTGGCAATAATGCGGGCGGCCGCCGGTCGCCCCAACAAAACCAAACCGATAACGGCCTTGGCCGGATGCATGATGATTTTATTCGCGGCGGTGCCGCTGCGGAACAACTGGGCAGCGAACGATTTCTCGAAGGATACGGCTGTCAACGATTTCTACGCCGGCGTGTGGAGCGTGCTGCCCGAAAACTCCGCCCTGGTGACCCAATCGGGAGTGTTCGGGTACGACGCGTTTTATTGGCAGCTCGTCTATAACACGCGCGCGGACGTGCTTCTGCCGCTGCTGCCCGGCCCCAACCCTTCCGCGCAGGATTTCGCCGGGCGCGACCTCTTCACCACAACCCGCGCCATGACCGGCAACCAGGGCCCCGGCGCGCTGCCGGCCGATCTGCTAAAAGGGAACTACTGGTCGATCCCGGTTTTGTTCGGCCAGCAGCCGGAGGAGAGCTTCGGCCGCCGCGAGACGCTCGTGCTCTATCATCTAACGGCCGATCCCCCGCCGCTGCTTGAAGCCTTTCCGGATCCGCAATTCATCGTCGAAGAAACAGTCGGTCCGGCGCAGCTGTTGGGATTCGACCTTTCCACCCGGCGGATCGAAAGCGGGGATATCCTGTACGTTAAATTCTATTGGCGGATGATTGCCATTACATCCTTCCGCGTGGAAACCCGGCTCGGGGACCTGACGCTCGAACAACACGAAATCGGGCTCGGCCTCCTTGGGCGCTACTCGCTGACCGTTCCGCTTCCGCCGGGAAGCGTCATCTCGGATTCCTTTGCGCTGGTCATCCCCTCCGGGACCGCTCCCGGCGCTTACGCGTTCACCCTCCGTCCGGCGGGCATCGGATCAACACCCGGAACCGCAATAAACCTGGCAACCGTGGACGTTATCAACGAAACAGGGACTATGGAACGATGGCTGCAAATCGCTGGAAAATAATTTCCCTTTCCGTCGGGGGCGCGCTGCTCCTCTTAATGCTGCTCGCCTCCTCCTTTTCGCTCGGGGTCTACGTCGGCGAACACGGCTGGACCCGCGACGGGCTGAGTTATTCCGGCCCGGTCGGAAAGGATAATGCGAACGGCCGTCCGGCCCAGGGCGGCGATTCTCCCGGCGGTCCGGTGCTTCCGGGAGCGCGGCAAACTCCGCAGCCGCCGGTGAGCCTGCCGCCCGGGCGTCCGAACCTGACCGGGCGCATCCTCCACATCCAGCCGCAGAGCCTGCAGGTGGCCTCGTCCACCGGCCCGCACCGGATCGTCCTCACTCCGGAAACGCGGTTCCTCGAGCAGGACGGCCGCGCGATCACTTTGTTGGATTTGCAGAAAGGGGATGTGGTCGCCGTCTACGGCCTGTTTACCGGCGGAGACGGCGGGGAATTGCGCGCGGATTTCATCGTGCGCCTGCCTGCGAAGGAGTAGAGCAAGATCTCACCGCAGAGACGCAGAGGACGCAGAGGACAAATAAAAAACACTCTGCGTCCTCTGCGTCTCTGCGGTTAATGGTTTATGGCCTTCTTAGAATTACTTCTGCCATCTTCGCATGCAGCGCGGGGTTGGCCGCGATGAGCGAGGGGGTCTCGCTCAGGTAATCGCTTTCCCCGTCCATCGCCGTCACGCGCGCGCCGGCCTCCTCAGCGATCAATCCCCCGGCCGCCACGTCCCACGGCGAAAGCCGCATCTCCCAATACCCGTCCATCCGTCCGGCCGCGATGTAGGAAAGGTCCAGCGCCGCCGATCCCAGCCGCCGCACCCCGCGGCAGCGCTTTGAAAACCGTCCGAAGAGCTCCAGGTTGTTGTCCGGATTCGTCCAGGCGTCGTATGGGAACCCCGTCACCAGCAGGCTGCCCCCGAGTTCGGTGTTTCCGGAAACGCGCAGGCGGCTCTCCCCGCAATACGCGCCCTTCCCGCGTTCCGCCCAGAAGCACTCCCGGCGGGTCGGATCGTAGACCACGCCCACGACCGCCCTTCCGGCGCGGCACAGCGCGATCGACACACTGAATAGGGGCAGGTTGTGCGCGAAATTGGTCGTCCCGTCGAGCGGATCGACCATCCAGATCGGTTCCTCTCCCGAGCCCCCCTCCCCTCGCGCCTCCCCACGTAAGGCGGGGGCGGCGGGGGATCGTCCGCTTTCCTCGGAGAGGATCCGGTGGCCCGGGTAGGCCTTGCGGATCCTTCCTAGGATGAGCGCCTCCGAGCGGCGGTCGAATTCCGTCACCAGGTCGATCTCGCGGGCTTTTTGTTCGATCCGCACGCCCGTCCCGAAGCCTTCCATCAGAATTCTTCCTGCGGCCTTCGCCGCCAGGATCGCAAATTGTGTTTCCGAGTTTGGTTGTCTCAACATGATTACTCCTTCGAATGACGGATGCAAGTGAATGTCACCCTGAGGCCGAGGAACGCGAGGCCGAAGGGTCTTGCGGAAAGGGAAAAAACAGATCCTTCGGATGCAAAGATCGCGTCCTCAGGAAGACATCACTCCTTCATCCAGCGGCTGACCGTCTCCAGATGGCTCGTCTGCGGGAACATGTCGATCGGCACCATATCCGCCATCCGGTATCCGGCGCGTGCGAGGATGCGCGCGTCGCGCGCGAGCGTCGACAGCTCGCACGAGACCATCACGATCCGTCCCGGCGCCGCCGAGAGGAGAGCCCGCATCGCCTCCGCGCTCAATCCGCTGCGCGGTGGATCGATCACCGCGACATCCGCCCTGGCCGTAATCGCCTCGAGCGCCTCTTCGGCGGAGGCTTCAAAGAGCTCAACCGTATCGAATGAATCGAGATTGACTTCGAAATCCGCCGCCGCGGAGGGGGATTCTTCTATCCCGATCACCCGCGCCGCGCGCTCGGCCAGGAACATGCTGAAGAGGCCCGTCCCGCAGTAAATATCCAGCACCGTTTCATCCCGTCCCGGATCGGCGAGTTCCATCACCGCCTGCACCATCGCCGGTATCTGCGCCGTGTTTATCTGGAAGAAGCTGCCCGCCGAGACTGTAAACGCGCGTCCGAGGATTTCATAGCGCAGCGGTCCGCCCGCCAGGTAGAATACCCCGCCCTCTGTATCCATCCAGGCGGCCGAGACGTCGGTCTCGACGCTCACTTCCGGAATCTGCCCGGGTTCGCCCTCGAAAACGATCATTTCGTCGCCGTCGCCCCCGCGGAAACCGATCTGCCGCAGCCCCGGGAAGGGTTCCCAATCCAGCGCGCTCCATAATTCCCACAACCTTTGCTCCGGCAAATGGCACTCGCCGATCGGGATGACCTCCTGCGAACCGACGCGGAAGAATCCCAGACGGTTCCCCGCCGGCGCGCCCTGGATGTGATTGCGGTAATTCCATTCACCCGCGGAAACGATCGTCGGCCGGATGGGCGCTTCGGGGATGCCCCCCAGGCGCAGGAGCTGCTCGCGCAGGATCTCGGCCTTCACCCGCACCTGGGAAGGGTATGTCAGATGCTGAAACTGGCACCCGCCGCACTCGCCGAAATGCCGGCAGCGCGGCGTGATCCTCTCCGGTGAAGGTTGGATCACCTCGAGCAGCCGCGCGCGGAAGAAGCCCTTGCGGGATTCCACCGGCTCCACCCGGACCCGTTCTCCGGGCGCGGCGAACGGGACGAACACCGGCCGGCCGTCGGGCGCGCGGCCCATCGCATCCCCGCCATGTACGATTTTTTCAATCAGGATTTCCATTTACGGGATGCCTGTAGTCCGTGATTGATCTTGTAGGGGCGGGCCTGTGGTCCGCCCCTGGTTTACTCGTCATTCCCGCGCCTGTCCTCGCGCAGCAAGGGCGTCCTTAGCGGGAATCCGGGGTTTCCAGGACTGGTTACCCGCCAAGTACACACGGGCATGACGACCGGTTAACGACGCTTTGCCCTCACCCCAACAATCCCGCCGCGACGATGATCGTGAAGGTGGCGACGAACCAGTGAATGAGAAACGGGTAGAGGAACGAGCGGGTCCGCCAGGCCACCCAGCCGAAGGCGAATCCGCCGAAGATGGTGGAAAGCGTTTCGACCGCGGGCTTGGTGATGTGCGCCAGCGCAAACGGGACCGCCTGCAGCCACAGCGCGTGCACGCCGAATTTTTTCTCATACCCGAACAGGATGAAGCCGCGGAAGAAAAACTCCCATCCGAGCAGGTCGAGCGCGGTCAGCAGCGGCAGAATCTTCGTCGCCTGCCAGGCATAATACCTCTGCATGGCCGGGTCGCCGCGTCCGATCAGCCACAGCAGGGGCGCCATGATCAAAATCGCCGCCCCGGTGATGGCCAGCCCGGCCTTCCAATCGCCCAGGGTGAACCCGTACTCCCGGACCGGCCGGCGGAATGCAAACACGATCATCGCCAGCGGTATCAGCAGATACAATCCCAGGCCGTCGGCGACGTTCACCGGCGTCAGCGGAAAGTAATAATCCACCATCAGGAGCAGGGTGCTCGCGATGGTGATCGCGACGATCTCGCGGTCGAAGGCCAGCTCGTCCAGGCGCAGCCATTTTCGGATCACAAGATTCCTCTTGCCAAATATTTTGGAAAACCTTTTTACCGCGAAGCCGAAAAGCGCGGAAAGGATTCGCAAAGATTTCTTTTCTTAAAATAGTTCTTTGCGATCTTCGCGGCTTTGCGGTGAAAGGGTTTCAATACGGAAAATACGATTCGTTTCCACCCGGAGCCAGCAAAACAGAGAGATGCGCCCGGTCCGCCCACAACTCGTATCCCCAGTTGAAAAGCAGCAGGATCGTGACCGCCGCCGGCAGCGCCCACCGCCGCCAGCCGTTGGGCGCACGCAGCGATTCGAATATTTCCCGCCGGCGCACGATCGCCGCGGCCGCGAACACGGCCAAGAACGGGATCAGGGTCATGTGAAACCGTTCCTCGGCGAGGATCAGGAGATGCGGCGTGATGTACGCGGCCAGAAACAGCGCCGCGAGTATTTTTGCGTCCGTGCGCGGGGCCGCCGCGGCGCCAAAAGCGGCCGACGGGACAAGAAAAACAAAGGGCATCAGGATCACCATCGCCAGCGCCAGAAGAACCGGCGGTGACAGGTATCCGAAGAAATTGCTGGAATAAAAATATTGTATCGCGCGCCGTTCCAGGCCGAAGAAGTACCCGGCCTTGCGGACGATGAGCTCCGGGATTCTTCCCGGATCGTCGCGGATGAATGCGGCGGCTTTTTGGGTCCCGATCGTGTCGCGATCCATGTCGTTGAAGATGGAAAGCAGGTCCGTCGAAATCCCGAACTGAAACGTGCCGCTGCTTTGCGGGTGATAGCCCATGTACAGGTTGTAGCCGAGCGAGATTTCGACGAACGCCGGCCGCCCCGCGAGGATCGAGTTGCGCAGCGCCCAGGGGAAAACCACCGCCGCCGCCGCGGCCGCGAAGAGCGCCGCCCCGCGCAGGCTCCTGGCGAATTTCCAGATCCAGAACATCGCGAAGGGCAGGAAGAACGCCAGCACCGAACGGGTGAGGATCCCCAGGCCGAGCACGGCGCCGGCCAGGATGAACCAGCGCACGCCGGGCTTTTCCCACTCGCCCAATCCGGGAGCGGGTTGACCATCGACGGTCGTCCGGTTGCCCTGTGCCCCGCGCAGGATCAGCAGGACCGTTCCCAAAGCCAGGACGAAGAACAAGTTCTCGGTCGCCAGCGCCAGCGGATAGAGGGCCAGGATCGGATACAGCGCGACGATCAGTGCCGCGATCCGGGCGGTGCGTTCCCGCCCGGGGTCGATCCTTCGCGCCAGCACGTAAGCCATCGGCGCCAGCATCGCATTCAGCGCGGCCTGCGCCAGGCGGGCGAAGAAAAACCGGTGCGCCAGTCTGCCGAAAAAATAAATCGCCGACAGGAAGATCGGGTACATCGGCGCGCGGAAGGCGGCCTCGATCCCGCGCGGATCGTACTCCACGTTCGTCAGATCCACCGTGATATACGGGCGGATCAGATCCAGATCGGGCTCGGAATACCAGCGGTAGCCGTTGCCGGAGACCAGGCTGCGTCCGAGCATGTCGTACTGGTGCATGTCGTCCAGCCCGATCCCAAGGTTGAACGCCGCAAGCACCGGCGCCGCCCGGATGATCAACGCCAGCAGGAAAATCCATTTGGGGATTTTAATGGCCATGCATGCGCTCCCGGACCGGGCTTCATTTTACTATGCGCCAACCCTTCCCTTTCCCTCCCCATAATGGGGAGGGTGGCCGAAGGCCGGGAGGGGTCGGGTTTATTCGCCTCTGCTTATTCAGTTGATGGTTTTGGAATGGGAAAGGAAGAGAGCTACTTCGATCCCTTGCGGGAGTCGGTCCGCGACCAGGGCGAACGGTTCTCCGTCGGGATCCGTACGCGGGGGTTGGAAAACGAGGGGATGTGCGCCGCCGGACCGAGGATAAGCCGCAGCGCTTCCAGCGCGTCTTCGTCGTACTCGCAGTGGCGGCAGACGTCGCAGATCCAGGCCGGGAAGTTCGGGACGTGCACCAGAGTCCCCTCCAATTTTGCATAGTAGGGGATCAGCCCGGGTTTAAGCGCGCCCACCTGGCATTCCGGGCAGGTTTCCTGAAGGGTCGCGGGGGAGCGGTCGTCCGTCATGAAATAATCCAGTCCTCGCACGCGCCGCGGGGCAGGAACAACCACCCGCATGCGGCATACCTGCGCGGTTCATTGTACCGGAAAGAGCTCTCCGCCGGGGAAGTATCCCGGACCTCCGCCCCGACCCGCCATTCGAGCGGGCCCCATTCCCCGGGCGGCCAATAGATCAACCAGGCTTTTCCAACCACTTCCGACAGGTTAATCGGCCCGAAGGAGCGCGAATCCAGCGATATCGGGCGGTTATCGCCCATGACAAAAAGGGCATTTTCCCCCAACTGCCACTCGTTATCCGGGTAGGTGGTCCCGGAAACGTAGGCTTCCTCCAGGGGTGCGCCGTTGATCCAAACCAAACCGTCGCGGATCCCGACCGTCTCCCCCGGCAGGCCGATCACCCGCTTGATCAGGTCGTCGGTTTGCGCGTTGGTCGGCGGCAGGAAGACAATAACGTCGCCGCGCTGGGGGGATCCGATCCTGTATGTCAGCCGGTTGACGACGATCCACTCCCCGCTCAGGAGCGTCGGCCGCATGCTCGGCCCCTCGACGACGACGCGCGCGGTCAGCAGGCTGATCACAAAGTAGAACACGCCGGCCAGCACGATCGTTTGCAGCACTTCGGTTACGATCGCGCGGAGTCTGGAACCGTCCGTCTGGGTTGGAATCGCCTCCCCGGAGAGCGGGTTTTCATTCATATCACCTCGAGCGCCGAGGATCCGGCTGGAAGATTATACGGCTTCGCGCCGCGGAATGTAAAGGAATTTGTAATTTTTTCCGGAAAGCGCACAAAGGACGCGGGGAAACGGAAAATTCCGATTGCCCCTTAAGTTTTTCCCCGGGTCTTCTTGCGTTCTATGTGTTTCTTGAGGCCATTCAGGTTTTTTTCCGGAAGGAAAAAACCAGCGGGGTTCCCAAAAAAGGATAATGCTTGCGGATCTGGTTTTCCAGGTACCGGCGGTAGGAAAAATGCACCAGGGTCGGATCGTTTACGTGGAACAGGAATGTCGGCGGATCGGCTTTTACCTGGGATGCGTAATTCAGCTTCAGTTTCCGGCCGGAGTGGGAAGGCGGCGCGTGCTTCTCCACCGCTTCGCGGATGATCCGGTTGAATTCGGAGGTCGGGATCCGCACCAGGCGCTCCTCCTGGACCCGCAGGGCCATCGGCAGGATTTCACCCGTCCGCTGCCCGGTGCGGGCCGAGACGAACAGCACCGGAACGTAATCCATGAAGTCGAGTTCCTTGCGGATCACCTGCTGGAAGGAATCCATGGAATAGGTATCCTTCTCCACGGCGTCCCATTTGTTGACGATCACCACCGTGCTGCGCCGGGCCTCCAGGATGAAACCGGCGATGTGCGCATCCTGCATCGCAATTCCCTCGGTCGCATCGAGGACCAGCAGAACGATGTCCGCGCGTTCGATCGCGCGCAGCGAACGCAGCACGCTGTATTGTTCCACTCCCGGTTCGATCTTCCCCCGGCGGCGGATGCCGGCCGTGTCGATCAGCGTGATCGGCGTTTCCCGGTACACCGCTTCGGTGTCCACGGCGTCGCGGGTCGTGCCCGGGATCGGGCTGACGATCACCCGCTCCTCCCCCAGCAGGCGGTTGAGCAGGCTGCTCTTGCCCACATTCGGCTTGCCGACGATCGCGATGCGGATCCGCTCGTCCCCTTCCTCCGCCTCCTGCATCGGGGGCAGCGCCGCCGTCATCGCGTCCAGCAGATCCCCCACGCCGATCCCGTGCAGGGCGGATACCGGATACGGGTCGCTCATTCCCAGCTCATAGAATTCGGCGGCCTGTTCCCGGCGCGCGCGGTTTTCACACTTGTTGACCACCAGCAGGATCGGCGTGCGCGCCTCCCCCTTGCCCGTGCCGCGCTGTTTGCGCAGGATATCCGCGACCTCCGCGTCGGCCGGCGTCACGCCGGTCTCGCCCTCGACCAGGAACAGCACAAGGTCGGCGTGGCGAATCGCCATCTCGGCCTGCAGTCGGATCTGCTGGATGTAATCCGCGGACCCGGTGGAAAGCGGCTGGCCGCGGCGGAAAAAGTCCGGGTCGATCCCGCCCGTATCGACCACATCAAACGTCCGCCCCTGCCACTCGCCCTCCGCCATCAGACGGTCGCGGGTCGTGCCGGGCGTGTCATCGACGACGGCCAGGCGCTCGCCGACCAGGCGGTTGAAGAGGGTGGATTTGCCGACGTTCGGTCGGCCGACCAGGGCGACAATCGGTTTTCGCATTGGTTGGTTTCGCAGGGAACGGTCAGAACGCGGGTGTCACGGACGCTTCTTCGATCGCCACTTCCACCTGCTCCGGGGAAAGGATGACCAGCTTCAACCCGGCCGGCATGTTGACTTCCGGCGTCAGTTTGTAGGTGCCCGCGCCTTTTCCGGTCAGATCCAGATACACATCGATATCGGCCGGCTTGAGCGACCAGATGACCGGGGCCGGGCCCGACAGGATGACATCCACAAAGGCCGGCGAAAGCTTGACCGAAAGACCCGGCTCCAGCCCTTGGAAGCGGATCGGCCTGGAAATGGTGATGCTGTCCTCGATCGCGGAGATGCTCACCTGCACGACGATCAGCGGATCTCCCACCACCTGAACCCCGCCGGGGAGGACCAGGGAAAGCGATTTGGTGATGTCGGCCGACGCCCCGGAAATATCCAGCGGCTGGGTTTCCACATACCCGGGCAGCGCCCGGATCGCATCCGGGTCGTCGGAATACAAGGTCACCACCTGCGGGTTGATGGTTAGGCCGGTCAGCCGGTATCCGCTCTTCACCGCGCCGAGCAGAGGAACCTTCACCACCAGGTCGCGGTATCCGCCGAGTTGCTGGATCGGAACGGATACGGAAACCGACGCCGGATCAATGGCGACTCCCGTGACGACGGTCCCTTCCGTATCCAGAGGGATCAGCTCGATGCTCTGATCCATCGCGCTTCGCAATCCTTCCACGTCAACCGTCGCGACGATTTGTGCGATCCGGTCCACGACCGACTCCGGTCCGGATATTACGACGTTATTGGGCGAAACCGTCGGGGTGCCGGCCTGGAAACCCGGGGCGAGATTGCCCGCCAGCTGGACGCGGACGGCCATCGACCGCGAAGCCAGCCGGTCCACGAGGATATCCACGGCAGCCGGTTCCACGGTTTCCACCAGCACCGGAGAGATGTCGGTCTGGATGCGGACCGGAACGGAATACTCGCCTTCGGCCTTCCCCGTCAGATCCAGCCGGGCGTGCACGTTTCCCGGCACGAGCCGATCCCAAACAGAACGCGGCGCCCGGAAAGTCACTTGCACAGCGACGGATTCATAACCCTGGGCGACCAAACCCTCCTTGAGCCCGACCACCTCGATCGAAAGCGGGACCGAGAGGATCCGGGTTTCATCCGGATCCGCGGTGGCCACGGCGTTCATCCATACCGCCACGGCGAGGATGCCGGCCAGGAGCAAGGAGAAAATATTGCCCCCCAGTGTTTTCAGCTTCTGTTTCATTCGGAACGCCTTTCCTCGCCCTCGGCGCCTTCCCCGTCCGCGGGCCGCGTGGCGGAGGCCGCTCCCCGGCGCGCGAAGAACGGCCAGCGGAAAGCCGGAGACCGCGGCGCATTGCGGGTGAAAGCCAGGAGGATGTTTTGCAGCCGCTGCGGATCGAGGCGCCGGATCATGCGTCCGTTATGGGCCACGGAGAGGATCCCGGTTTCCTCCGAGACAATCACCGCCACGGCGTCGCTCACCTCCGAAATCCCGAGCGCGGCGCGGTGGCGCAGCCCCATCCGCCGCTCCGACGCGGCCAGGGCGTTGCCCGAAGAGAGCGGCACGACGCATCCGGCGGCCAGCAGCCGTTCCCGGCGCAGGATCACCGCGCCGTCATGCATCGGCGTATTCGGATAGAAAATCTGCAGCAGCAGCTCGGTGGAGACTTCCGCATCCAGCCGCAATCCGGTCGAGGAGAAATCATCAAGGCCGACGTCGCGTTCGATCACCAGCAGCGCGCCGTGCCGCCGTTCGGAAAGCCGCTTGGCCGCGGCGACCACCGCCTGAATGTACTGGGGAACTTCCGTCGCCGGCGAGACGCGCCGGAAAAAATCCGCCCGCCCCACCCGTTCGAGCGTACGGCGGATCTCCGGCGCGAACACGACCGGAATGGCGATCAGGAGCGCCGGCAGGATGGTCTCCAGGATCCAGGAAATCGCCGGGAGCTGGGTGACGCTGGTCAGGAGCGCAACGGCGACAATCATGATCGCGATCCCGCGCAGGACCGTGCCGGCCTGTGTGCCCCGGAACTGGGTCAGGATGACGAAAAAAAGCAACGCGACCAGGGCGATGTCGAGCAGGTCGAACCATCGCAGGCGCTGGAAGAGAAAAAGGATGTTCTCGACGAACTGAGTCATCGGGTGCGGTCAGGTTACCGATCCGGATTCCAATTTCAGAAGAAGCTCCTGATATCCCTCGGCGTTCGGCGGACGCAGGGCGAGGATGGAACGCACGGTCAGGATCGCCTCGGGGATGTTCCCGGCTTCGATCTGGGCATCCCCCAGCGCATCCAGCTGGCCGATCGACTCGGCGATCCGCCCCCGCTGCTGGTAGGTCTCCGCCAGTTTCCGGCGCAGGAGCGCCTCCTCGGGCCGGACCCGCACGAGTTCCTCCAGCCACCCCAGCACCTGATCCTGGTGCCCGAGGCGCGTCCACTCGCGCGTCACGCTGTCGATGAGGTTTTGCGCGTCGGATGTTTTTCCGAGCCGCATCATCAGGTCCACCAGCTGGGTGCCGGCCTTCTCGTCGGTCGGATCGAGCTGCTGCAGGCGCTGAAAGGTTTGCAGCGCCGCGCGGTAATCGAGCCGCTGCATGTAGAGGTCGCCCAGCCGGTACAGGAGCTGGATCTGCCAGGATTTGTCGGCGTTGTTGCGGACGGAGAGCATCAGCGCGGATTCGTACGTCTGCCGCGCCCCTTCCAGATCCGCCATCTGGGTGTATACGTCCGCCAGGTCGAGGTAGAAACTCAGCGCGCTGCGGATATCGCCCTGCTGAACCAGCAGCGCGATCAGCTCGGTCCGTGAATTCACATCCATCGGGTTAATCTGCAGGATGCGTTCGTATGTCTTGGCGGATTGCAGCGTCTCGCCGCGGATCCGGTAGGTCCGCGCGATCAGCGTCAGCTTGGCGAGCGCCTCCGTCTGTTTGTCTTCCTTGAGCTGGATTTCCGTGATGCGCAGGTGCAGCGGCAGATAGGTCGGCCCGTGGTCAAGCGCGAGCATCGCCTGTTCCATCGCCGTCCGCCACATCCCGCGCCGCACCGCCGTATCCAGGTAGCCCATCGCTTCGATCAGCGCCTGCGGCTTTCCAAGAGAAAGCATCTCCGCCAGCGGCGAAGTCCCGGGAGAATCCGATTGCGCGTCCAATTGCGCGCGCGCCAGCCGCAGGCGGCTTTCCCAGTCCGGAGAGGTGAGCAGGCTTTCGATCCGTTCCCCGGTCTGGTTCCACTGGTCCGGTTCCTGTTCGGATTCGGGCACCTCCAGGAACGCCTCGTAGGTGCGCTGGAGAGCATCCCGCTGGTCCTCGGGGACGGTGTTCATATCGGCCTGGCGCAGCGCCGAAAGGAAATGAATGGCCGATTGATACGCCTTGCCGGTATCGCGGTATACCCGGCCGAGAATGTAATGCGAACCCATGGAAAGGTCCGGATGCTCCACCGCTTTTTGCAGCGAAAGGATCGCCGGCTCCGGCTCCCCTGCGGTCAGTTGCAGCGTGCCGAACAGGAACGAAGCCGCCGGATGTTCGAACCCGACCCGGAAGGCCCGATCCAGGTATTGCATGGCTTCCTGATTCTGCTGCCGGGAATAGGCGTCGATGGCCAGGGCAAGGTACCGGTTCTGGTCGGCGCGCGACGAATCGGTTTTTTCCTCTCCGCGCGTAAACTGGTCGATCGACACGCGCCGGTGATCGAATGTGTCTTTATCCGCCTCGAACAGCTTTTCCGCGAGAACCGCCATGGCCTTCTTCTGCGCCGCATCCTGAGGGCTGGCGGATTTCGGCTCAAGATTCGCGGACTGACGGGGGGTGGGCGCCACCGGTTCAGGCGCCATCCCGGGCGGAGGGGTAAGCATCCCGGTCATGCCCGGCTTGTAGGGCGGCGGGATGGCGAGCATCTTTCCGGATTTCAGCGCCGCGCGTGCCCGGGCAAGCTCCGGTGAATCGGGGAGGATTTTCATCCCTTGCTCGACTGCCTGCATCGCCTTTTCGGGCTGGCGCGCGCGCTGCATGATCGCGGCAAGGGCCAGGTATTCGGCGACCGCCTGCTTAACCTGCCCCGTCCGTTCGAACGCCAGCGCCAGACGGGATCGGGCGACCATGTTTTCCGGAACCAACCGCGCGGCCGCCAGCCAGTTGTCGATCGCCTTATCCGCTTCATGAGTGGCCAGGAACAGCTCCGCTGCGCTCAGCCTGAGCTGGACGGATTCGACGACCCGGCCGCTGCGCTCGAGTATCTCCGCGATTTTTTCGTGCGGGATCGGATTTTGGGGATCGGCGCGGATCGCTTCCTGGTACACCGACTGGGCCTGTTCGAGCTGTCCGCTCTGCATGAAGGCCAGCCCCAGATGATCCATCGCCACCGGGTCGCCGGGGAATTCCGTAAGGGCCCGTTGATAAGCAAGGATGGCCTGATCCCATTTCTGGTCCCAGGCCGCGCTGTTACCCTGCCGCAGCGCCTGTTCATATACTTCTCGATGACCGGGCATTCGTCCCTCGAAGGCTTCCTCTCAAAGTATAGCATACAGAAGAGAAGTCCCCGCCGCCGCACAAATTTATTATGAATTATTTTTTAATGCCCGCCGCGAAGCCTCCGCGGGACGCGCGGACCGGGCCGGCTGCGGACAGCCGCGCGCCGAAGCGGGAAGGGGGGGGGCGATTGACGAAAGTCAGGGATAGGAACCGCCGGTATCGCCGGCCTGGGTAGGCCGGTCAAGGAACGGCCCCCGGCCAACGCCGCCTCACCTCCGGAATAATGCCGGATCATTCCCCGGGATACTTCAAACCCCATTCGGCGCGGATCGCATCCAGGGTTTGCATGATGCGCAGCGATTCCTCGAGCGGCATCACGCGGCTTTCCAGCTTTCCACCGCGCAGGCATTCCATCACTTCCACCGCTTCGTGGGGATACCCGTTGCCAAGGTTGGGGAGCGTGATGATTTCATCCTCGCGCCCGGCGCGGGAAACCGTTATGGTGTCGGCATGCCACCAGGCCGGGTGAACCCGGATCCGGCCGCCCGTGCCGATGATGTGCGCCACCTGGGGCGAGTCGAATCGCAGCGCGCAGGAGACCACCGCCAGGCGCCCGGCCGAATACTCGATGACCGCCGCCGATTGTTCGTCCACACCGGTCTTTCCGAGCGAAGCGACGGACACCAGCCGCCGCGGAGCCTCCCCGAACACCATCGACGCGAACGAAACAGGATACACGCCGAGATCCAGCAGCGCGCCGCCGCCGAGCGCGGGGTCGAACAGCCTGCCCTTCGGATCGTAGGCCGCCTGAAAGGCGAAATCGGCCTGCATCTGGCGCACTTCCCCGATTGCGCCTTCCGCCAGCAGGCTGCGGATTTTCTGGAACACCGGGAGGAAGCGCGTCCACATCGCTTCCATCAGGAATATTTTTTTCCTCCGCGCCAGGGTGATCACTTCCTCCGCCTGGCGGGCGTTGATCGTAAACGGCTTTTCACACAGGACTGCCTTCCCGGCGGCCAGGCATCCGAGCGCGTTTTCGCTGTGGAGGGTGTGCGGTGTGGCGATGTACACCGCATCCACCTCCGGATCCGCCATCAGCGCCGCATAACTTCCATGGCGGTTGGGTATCTTCCATTTCGCCCCGAAGGCATCAGCCGATTCTTTTGTGCGCGAGCCCACCGCCGTCATCCGAGCATCCGGAAGCAGGGCCAGCGCTTCCGCGAATTTTTGCGCGATCCCGCCCGTCCCGAGAATTCCCCAGCGTATGGCATCCATAAGACCTCCAATTTCCCCAACACGTAGGGGCACAGCGACGCTGTGCCCCTACGTGTTGGGGTCCAAGGCTAAAAACCTTCCAACTTCGACAAATCCACCACGCCCTCCGGCAAGCGGGCGATCCGCTGCAGCATTCCCAGCCGGTTGCCGCGCACCGCCGGATCGTCGGTCATCACCAGCACATCCTCGAAGAATTTCGAGATGACCGGTATATGCGGCACGAACGCCGCCAGCAGGGTGTCGACCGTCAGCGTGCCGGCCGTGGAGAGCGCCGCCGTATCTTCCTCCGCCTTGCGGCAGGAGTCCCACAGCGCGCGCTCGGCGCCTTCCGCGAACCGTTCCGGATCGACCGCGAAGGGTTGCGGATACTCGCGGGTGATGCGCACACAGCGCGCGTACGCGGCGAGCGTCGGCAGCCAATCCGCCTTGCCGACCCAGGCAGCCAATTCCCCGGCTGCGCGCCGCGCCTTCACCGGGTTGGCTCCCTGCGCCGCCAGCACCGCCTCCACCACGTCGAAGCGGAAACCATCGTCCGCCAGCACGCCGCGCAGCCGGCCGGCGATGAACTCCATCACCTGCGCCTGGACTTGATCGGATACAGGGATCGGCTGCAGCGAAGCCGCGAGTTTGATCCCTTCGCGCAAATCGAAATCCATCCCGCGTGCCAGGAGAATTTGGATGAGCCCGAGCGCGGCACGCCGCAGCGCGAACGGATCGCGCGTGCCGGTCGGCGCCAGCCCGGCGGCGAACAACCCCGCCAGCGAATCCAGCCGGTCGGCGATCGCAACGGCCACGCCCGCCGGTGATTCCGGCAGCGCATCGTCCGCGCTGCGCGGCAGGTAATGCTCGAAGATCGCCTGGGCGACCTCCCCGAATTCCCCCGAATCCAGCGCGTAGTAGCGGCCGATCACTCCTTGCAGCGAGGTCATCTCCACCACCATCTGGGTCGCCAGGTCCGCCTTGCTCAGATGCGCCGCCCGCACCGCATCCGCGGTTTGGCCGGCCGTGAGGGTTAACAGCGGGGAAATTTTCTCCGTCAGCTTCTCCACCCGCTCGCATTTATCCAGCATCGATCCGAGTTTGGCCTGGAAAGCGAGCGTCCCCAGCCGCGGCCGGAAACCTTCAAGCTTTTTCCGGCGGTCCTCCCGGATGAAGAACGCCGCATCGGCGAATCGTGCGCGCAGCACATGTTCGTTCCCCTCGCGCACGTTGGCTTCGCCCTCGCCCCTGCCGTTGCGCACAGCCAGGAAATGCGGAAGCAAACCGCTTCCACTTTGGACCGGGAAGTAGCGCTGATGCTTGCGCATCACCGAGATCAGCACTTCGCGCGGAAGCGCAAGCGATTCCGGATCGAACGCGCCGAGCAGGACCTGCGGCGCCTCCACCAGTTCGGTGACTTCCTCGAGCAACCCCGGCTCGAAGGATGCTTCGCCGCCGGCTTTGGCCGCCAGCGCGCCGGCCTGCTTGCGGATGCGCTCCGCGCGGACAGCCGGATCCGGTTCGATCCCGTGCAGGCGCAGGGTTTTCAGGTAATCCTCCGCCTGCCGGATGGCGATCTCGGGCGAGTTCAGCGGCCGCAGTCCTCGGCTGACCCGCCCCGACCGCAGACCGCCCCATTCCACGGAAACAGATTCCGTTCCGAGCAGCGCTACGAGCCAGCGCACGGGCCGGGAATAGGCGGGCGCGGATACGTTCCAGCGCATCACCTTTGGAAATGGAACGGCCGAAATTGCCGAGCTCAGCAAGCCGGGGAGGACGTCCAGGACAGGCAGACCCTTCTCCGTGCGGCGCAGGATGATGTAACCGTTTTCCTCGCCCAGGGCTTTCGGGTCGATCTTGTTCTTGGCGGCGAACCCGGCCAGCGCCTGGGATGGCGAACCGTCCGGCTGGTACGCCTTCGACACGGGCGGTCCCTTCACCACAACCTCGATGGTTTCCTGGACCGGCGCTAAGCCGCGGACAAGCGCTGCGATCCGCCGCGGGGTGCCGTAGACGGTTGCCTGCCGGAAGGACAGGCGGGCTTCTTTCAACGCCGCCGTTAGTTTTTCCAGAAGCTGTTTGCGGGCGGAAGCGGAATCCGCGGCCGGCAGTTCTTCGACTCCGATCTCGAACAGCAGCGTTTGCGGTTTGACGGGCGCCTTCGGTTTCACCGCGCGGGCCGGGGCGGGCGCTGGCCCGGAGACGGAGTGGAATTTCCCCTGCAGCGGGAAGCCGGCCTCCTCCCTGCCTTTAAGGTAGGCCTCCGCCGATTGCCGGGCCAGATCGCGCATGCGGGCGAAGAAGTGGGCGCGCTCGGTCACTCCGACCGCGCCGCGGGCATCCAGCACGTTGAACGCGTGCGAGCATTTCAGGATATATTCGTGCGCCGGCAGGACCAACCCCGCCGCGAGCGCGGCGCGTGCCTCGGCCTCGAAGATTTCATACGACTGCCGCAGCCGCTCGACTCCCGCCACTTCGAAGTTGTATTTGCTCTGCTCGCGTTCGTTTTGCATGAAAACATCGCCGTAGGTGACCTCTCCCACCCAGGCAATGTTTTTGAAGTGCGATGCCCTCTGCAGGGCCATCAGGATCCGCTCCACCCCGTAGGTGATCTCCACCGCCGGGACCGGCAACTCGATGCCTCCGGCCTGCTGGAAGTAGGTGAACTGGGTGATCTCCATCCCGTTCAACCAGACCTCCCAGCCCAAACCCCAGGCCCCGAGCGCGGGGGATTCCCAATTGTCCTCCACGAACCGCACGTCGTTCCGGCCCAGGTCGATCCCCAGCGCTTCGAGCGACCGCAGATAGATTTCCTGTGGATTGCCGGGATCCGGTTTCAGGATCACCTGGAACTGGTAGTACTGCTGCAACCGGTTCGGATTTTCCCCATAGCGGCCGTCCGCCGGGCGGACGGAGGGTTCCACATAGGCGACGTTCCAGGGCTCGGGCCCGAGCACGCGCAGGAAGGTGGCCGGGTTCATCGTTCCGGCGCCGACCTGGATGTTGTACGGCTGCCAGATCAGGCAGCCCTGGCGGGCCCAGAATTCCTGCAGGCCGAGAATCACCTGCTGAAGGGTTAGCGGTTTGCGAACGCCGGATTTCTTTGTCTTTGACTTTGTCTTTGGCATGGATGGCTTTCCAAGGGGAAACGGATTTGCGGATTATAACGTAAGAAAGAATTCGAGGGTGTCCAAAAAGAACCGCCGTAAAATCCAACGATTGTCTTGCCCCCGCCTGCCCTCGCGGAGCATCCCCGCTCGGTTTTGCCTCTTGAGCGGGGGATGGTTGCGAAACGGGGGCGGGCATCCCCTCCGGAAAACCCTGGATTCCGGCTGGGAACACCCTCGCTCCGTTGTCGCGCAGGTTCTCGGTACAAAACCGAACCTGCGCACTCTGCGAGGGCGGGCGCGGGAATGACGACCTAACCAGGGCATCATCCAGTAAACCTCTTCGTCCTATTTTTTGCCTTTCGGGGAATGAGGCGAGAAAAAAGAAACCGCCGCCCGGGATTGGCGGCGATCGGAGTGCGCTGGGAGGGAATTGAACCCTCACGCCTTGCGGCACATGGCCCTCAACCATGCCTGTCTGCCAGTTCCAGCACCAGCGCGGCAGTGAAGCGCGGGAATTATAGCCCAGCAAGGGGGCGTGTCAACCGCTGGCGAAAAACCCAACAAAGGATGAACGCGGGCAATGTACGGATCATCCGGCAACCGGCGTTGTAGCTTTTTGGCCGGCCGGTTTCCGAAAAACGATCGTCGGAAAAGGAAGAAAGGCCGTGACGGGTGTCTACGACAGACGAAAAGGTGTGACCTTCGCGGAACCACAACCGGTTGGATGTGGCATTCACGACGAGCAGGCCGCCGGGCCGGTGGACGCGCCAAAGCTCAGGCAAAACGCATGCCCGCCGCCGCGGATGCACGTGCTCCATGACGGCATGCGCCCAAACCATGTCAACCCGGTCGCTCTCGAGCGGCAAGCGGTATTTCTCGTCGATGTACTCGATTTTTTGAAGTTGATATCGTCCGGGGAAAAACCCCGCAGCCGGGATTCGGCGACCGCAAGCAGCCCTTCGTCGACTTTCACCCCCGTGATGCAGGGGACGCCCAGCCATAGAAGCGTAGGCTCAAACGCGCCGCCGCTGCAGCCGAAATCCAATACTATTTTTTGCGCGAGCTCGATTCCAAACCTTCGGATCAGGTTTTCCAGCCCGCGCCGCATAAACGCGGGATTTTCGCTGCGCTCGATTTCATCCCGGACATGCCGGACCTGCGTGGCGGCGATCCGGCGGATGGTCTCGCACGAAAATTCTATTTCCATTTCGCTTTATTGGCGGCGATAATCCTCTTCCGAAACGATACGCGCCGAGGAAGATCACCTTTCTCGCCCTGCCGTCATCCCGGACCCGGATCTCCAATCCCCCGTCGCTCGACGGAAAAAGCGCGTACCCGTCGGTTTGGTTAACGGGGTCCATGCGGCGATCCTTCGGCTCCCCGTAGGCCGGGCAATGGATTGCGGGCCGTCATAAAGAGCACATGGAGTCGAGCACAAGGTCCGCTGTAACACCGTTATACGCAAAGACCAACGTTCCTCCCCCCTCCCAGCGGCTCACATCGACGATCACTTCCATCCATCCGTCTCCGTTGAGATCCAACATGGACAGGATGCTGTATGCCTTCGGAAAGGCGAGAGATTTCGCTTTGGGAAAAAAATTCCCGATAATCAGGGTCGTTTCCGCTGCGGCTTCCCGGAACAACAGGACCATCGAAAAATCACCGGCGGCGGCGTCGTGCAGGGTATCCTCGCTGAACCGGCTGGCGCTTATCAGCGCCTCCATCGGTCCGTCGCCGTCCAAATCCGCAAGCACCAGACGTGTCAGGCGCAGCGGATCCGGAACCGGAAAATCCATCGACGCCATAAAACCGCTGGCCGCGTCCGTATAAATTCTGAAATCGGATATGGGAGGATCCTCGGGGGAACGCGGCAGAGCATCCCAACCGCCTCCCAGCCCGATCAACGAAGCCGCGGAAAGCGGCGGATCCCATTGAAGAATGTATTGCCCGCAGGGCATATCCTGGATCGGCGCTGTCCCGACCGCGGTCCCGGCCAGCCCGGCCGGAGAATACAGGTTGTACACTTCCCCTCCGGAAAGCCGCGCAGCCGCGGCCGCGGCGTCCATCCAGACTCCATTCTCGGTTCCACCCAGCAGGATGGCCGACTGCGGATCTCCGGAAGCCCCGATGACGATGGGGGCAAAGGGGGCGGGGAGATCCGGGCTCGGCGTCGCCGGCGAGGATTCTGTTTCCGCAACGGGCGATTCCGCCGATCCGGATGGTGAATTTATCGGAACCGGGTTTGTCGGCGGCGTCGCGCCCAGGTTGACATTACAGGCGCCGACGAGGATGGTCATCGCCAGAAACGGGAAGATCTTCGTTTTTTTGATCATCATGTCCTCTTTCCTATGTGGGTCATCCCGGCATCAACCGGATTATCACCCGGTCCTTGGCAACCCGCTCAAGCTCCTCTTCCGGGATCCGGCCCTGCACATCGCATCGGATGTCAAAATACTTGGCGTAAGCCGGGTAGATTTTAAAATATTCCCTCAAGCCGTTCCGCACCTCGGCCGGATCCTCGACAACCCGGCCCGTGACGGGAATCGTTTTGCCCCCGACCCGCAACGCTCCGGTCCGGCCGCCCGCCAGGTTTCTCCACCAGGTCCGCCTGCGGTAACTCACAACGGCGAACCCCTCTCCCATCCGCACCGCATTGATCGGGGTCGAGATCCGCCGGCCGGTCTTTCGCCCGGTTACGGTGATGAGGCCGAAACTTTCCCCCAGGAGCTTGTGAAGCGGCGACCGAAGGAGCGCGGCAATAAACGTGTTGCCAATCGGATTGGGCATATTGGATACTCCGAAAATCCGGCCGGGTTGCGCGGATTCAGCGCTTAAAATAATTCGCGCGGATCCACGGCCAATTAAGGATGACATGCAGGATCACGATCGCGGCCAGCAGCAATCCGGCGGCACGATGGACCGCATACGGGACAAGCGCTGGGAATGCTCCGGAAATCAGTTGAAAGATCAGGACCAAAGCCATGATCGGAATGAGGATCTTGAGCGCCTTTGTTTTCTGCATGGTTTCCTCCTGCGAAGGGATAAGTATGTCTCCGGCGGAGCGCCAAAAGCTCCCTACGGTTTTTCCATCAAGTCCTTTGCCTGGCTGCCGATGAGCCCTTTGGGGTCCAGGCGAAGGGCGGTTTCCCATTCCGTCCGCGCATCGGCGGCACGTCCCTGCTCACGGTAGACCATTCCAAGGTGCAGGTGGGCTTTGGCGGAATCCGGATTTTCCTCCAGCGCCCGCAGGAACAACCGCTCCGCCAGTGAGCTATCGCCCATCTTGAACCAACCCAGCCCGAGCAGGTCCAGCGCCCGGTCGTTGTTCGGGGCGAGGATCACCGCCTGGCGCGCGGCCGGAATTCCCGCCTCCGCCACCCGGAAGTCATTTTCAATGTAAAAGGCCGCCAGGACGATCCAAGCCTCCGGTTCGCCGGGGAAAAGGTCGACCGATTGCCGAACCCAGCTTTCGGCATCCCCCGGATTGCCCAGGGCGAAATCCGCCTGGGCAAGTTCAGCCGCGATGATCCAATCCCCCGGCCGTTCTCTCCATGCCTGCATCAGCCACCAGCGGGCGAGTGCGATCTCTCCCCGGCGCCGGAGCCAGGCGCCGTATACCAGGCAGGCCAGCGCCGAGTCCGGCGCCAGGGCGGCTCCCCGGCGGTACGATTCTTCCGGATCCTCGCCGCTCGCCTCCTGCGCCACGCCCAGCAGGGCGTACGCCTCGCCGTATTTCGGATTCCGCTCGATCGCCCGGCGCAGGGCTTCCTTTGCCAGGCCCATCTCGCCCAAGCGGATCAATTCCTCGCCGGTCGAGGCGAAGATATACTCCGGGACGCGCCGGGCAATAGCAGCGCGGATTACCGCTTCCAACGAACGCGCGTTTGCGCCGATCGGTTGCGGCGCGCTCTTCAACTCCGCAAGCAGAGCCAGCGCGCCTCCGGGATTTTGGGCGGCGCGGATCAGCGCCAGCGCGTATTTTGCTTCGGGATCGTCCGGCCGGCTCTCCAACCGACGCCCGATCGCCGTTTCGGCGCGGTCCCAGCGTTCGATCTCGAAATATCCCTTCCACACCTGGACGGATAAATCATCCCCGTCCGGGAAAAGCGCGAGCGCCTTTTCCCACTCCGCCAACGCCAGATCCGGCTCGCCCGCCCCCCAGTACGCCTCCCCCAAATCGGTCAGGAATTGCGGATCCTGATCGCGCGCGTCTTCCGCCAACCGCAGGTAGCACACCGCCGCCGGAAAATCCGGACGCGCCAACAGTTCCCTCCCAGCGGCGACGGCGAAGTTGGAATCATCCGGAAACCACAACGCCCCCCAACCGGCGGTTGGCCGGGGGTCGGCGGCGCACGCAGGCAGGAAGGGAACCGCGCCGTGCGGCGTGGAAGCCGGGATCAGCCACAGCGCGGCGGAGAACGCGATTATCCAATGTTTCGGCTTGATGTTTTTCCGGAACCATTCAGCGGGTTTCGCAAACGGGCGCAAGCCGGAATTTTTTACAGTGCGGAGGAAAACGGGCAATCCAGCGGGGAAGCGCATCGGGTACGCCGCGGGGTCAGACGCTGGTCAGGTCCGGCGGCGGAGCCTGGCCGATCGTGCCATCGACCATCTGGTTCAGCCCCTGGATTAATTTCTGGATCTCCCCGCGCTTGGACAGGCCGGAAAGTTCCTCGACCTTGTTTCGCAGCGCATCCGGTTCGAGGGCATGATTCTCCCCCACCAGGCGGAGGATATCCGGATGATTGGTGGGCCGCAGGGCGGTCTCGTCTTCCCACAGCTGCTCGCTGAGTTTTTCTCCCGGCCGTACGCCGGTGAAGACGATCGGCACGTCCCTGCCGGGTTCCAGCCCGGAAAGGCGGATGAGATCCTCGGCCAGCGAGACGATCCGCACCGGCTTTCCCATCCTCAGGAGGAGCGTTTCTCCGCCTTCGCCGAGGATCGCGGCCTGTAACACCAGATGCACCGCTTCGGGGATGGTCATAAAGTAGCGTTCCATATCCGGATGCGTCACCGTCACCGGTCCGCCGCGGGCGATCTGCCGCTTGAAAACGGGGATGACGGATCCGCGGCTGCCGAGCACGTTCCCGAACCGGACCGATACGTACGGCTTTCCGCTCCGGCGCGCCGCATCCAGGACGACCATTTCCGCCAGCCGCTTGGTGGCGCCCATCACACTTGTCGGGCGGATGGCTTTGTCGCTGGAGATGAGCACCAGACGTTCCGTGTCCTCTTCCAGCGCGAGGTCGACCAGGTTGCGCGTCCCGATGACATTATTGGTGAAAGCATCCTCGATGTTGATCTCCATCAGCGGCACGTGCTTGTGCGCCGCGGCGTGGAACACGACTTGGGGCGAATGGGATCGGAACACGGATTCCATGCGGGTCCGGTCGCGGATGTCCGCAACGACCGGATGAAGAGCCAATTCGGGATAGTCCTCTCCGAGCGCAAGGAGCGCTTCGAAGATACTGTTTTCTCCGTGCCCCAGCAGCAGGATCTCGCTCGGGCCCCAGCGCGCGATCTGCCGGCAAAGCTCGAAACCGATCGATCCGCCGGCCCCGGTGACCATCACCCGTTTGCCGCTCAAGGCGTACCCGACGGCCTGGTCGGCCGTGTGCGCCGGCGCTCGGCGCAGCAAATCGCTGACCTCGACATTGCGCAGACGCCCGGCGCTCACCCGGCCGCCGATCAGTTCGTACAAACCGGGCATGGTGAGAAATGGAATCTTTCCCTTTCGGCACAGATCCGAAAGCTTGCGGAACACCTCGCCCGACGCCGAGGGGATCGCCATCACCACCTCGTCGGCTTCCTGTTCGATCACGATCCGCCGCACATGATCCAGGCCCCCGAGGACCTGCACCCCGTGGATGCGCTGGTGCAGTTTTTCCGGGGCATCATCGAGAAAGCCGATCGGGATCTTGCGCAGCTGCGGATTCTTTTGCATCTCGCGCGCCACCAGCGCGCCCGCATCGCCCGCCCCGGCGATCAGCACCCGTTTGGTCGCGCCGCTGCCCGGCAAACGGCGGCGGGCCTGCATCAATTCGGAGAGCATGCGGATGGAGAACCGCAGACCGCCGGTCAGCACCAGGCTGAGCAGGGCGTCGAGGAACGGGATCGAGCGCGGAATAGGCGGCAGGCCGGCCGCGAATGTGAAGAAGTAATACCCCACCATCAGGACGCCGTTCACCGCAACCGCCCCGATAATCACCATCGCTTCCTTCGTGCTCGCATAGGCCCAGAATCGACGGTATAAACCGAATCCCCAATACACGACCGGCTTGACTATCAGCGCGACGGCGATCATCCAAACCGCCGCCGGAAGGTAGGAGACGAACACCACATATTCCACTCGAAGCGTGAATGCCAGCAGGATCGCAACGGCGATGATCACCAGATCCGCCAGGAACAGGTAACGGTTGCGGAGGAAGATGATGGATTTGTTCATGCCGCCCCGCTCCCCGCATCCTTCATCCAATCCAGCGTCTCGGCCAGCCCCGTCCGGAAATCCACCTTTGCCCGGAAACCGAGCAGCCGGCGGGCGCGGGACGGATCGCAGCGCGAATGGTAGATGTCTCCGGAGCGCGGGGCGGCGAAGGTCAGCGGGATGCGCGCGCCGCACAGGGAGGATATTTCGGAATGCAGCTGCAGCAGGCTGCGGCCGCGTCCGGTGCCGATGTTCATGACCTGCCCGGCCGCGCGCTCCGCTTCGCACGCCAGGCGGTTGGCCCGGACCACATCCGCAACATAAATAAAATCGCGCGTCTGCCTGCCGTCGCCATACACGGTCACCCCGCCGCCGGAGATCGCCCGCGAAGCAAAAATGGCGATCACGCCCGAATAGGGTGAGGATGGATCCTGGCGCGGGCCGAACACGTTAAAGTAGCGCAGGCACACCACCGGCAACCCGTAGGATTCGGAAAAGGAAAGCGCGAGGGATTCTCCCGCCAGTTTGCTGGCGGCATAGGGCGACAGCGCATGGGGCGCTTGATCCTCTTTGGCGGGCAGCCGGCCGGCGCCATACACCGCGCAAGAGGAGGCCATCACCACCCGCCGGACCTTCGCGCGCCTGGCGGCCTGCAGCACGTTCAAGGTTCCGGTGAGGTTGACATCCAGCGTCTCTTCCGGACGCTCCACCGATTCGGCCACCGAGACCATGGCCGCATGATGCAGGACGTAATCCACGCCGCGCATCGCGGATTGAACCTCGCGCAGGACGCGGATATCGCCCTTGCGGATATCGACCTTCCCGCGCAGCCCCGCCAGGTTCTTCCGTTTCCCGGTGCATAAATTATCCAGAATCCTGACCGTGTGTCCGTCATGGACCAGGTTTTCCGCCAGATGCGATCCGATGAATCCGGCTCCGCCGGTGATGAGATACGTCGACAACGTCATCCGCCTCCCAGCGGAAAGATGCCATTTTACCAACTCGCCCGGGATCAGGCAGCCGGCCGGCCCCGCGCCAGCCGGCCCAGAGACCGCGCCGCGCCGGTCCAGAATCCCGCGCCCCAGGTGATATGGATGCAGAAAAAAACCAGCATCAAGGCTGGAAGAAGCGCCGCGTCTTTCCGCGCCACGGCTTCCCGGCCGGCAAATGCGGCGCAAACCGCGGCGTACACGATCAGCTCCAGTCCCAGCATTATAGCCAATGGGGGCAGCAGGAACGCCCCGGCGCCCAGAACAACCAGGGACGGCGCAAATAAGGCCGGTATCCATTGCCGTAACCGGATCGATTTCGGGTGGAACGACAGCATGACCGCCTTCTGATGCCCGTAATAAAAATACTGCCGCGCCAGCGAACCCAAATCTCCGCGGGCGATATAGCGCGACCGGATCTTCGGCGTGAAGAAGATCCTGCCGCCGGCCGCCCGCACCCGGTAGTTGAATTCGTAATCCTCGTTGACCGGAACCTGCTCGTTGAATCCGCCCACCCGGTTGAAGACTTCGCGGTGGAACGCGGCGAAGGGGACGGTATCCACCTCGCCTTCCGCCCCGCCCGACCGGTAGCGCACACCGCCGGTGGCGAACGGATTGGCCACGGCCACGGCGATCGCGCGCGCGACGGTTCCGCCGCCGCCCGGGAGGATGTCGATCGCGCCCCCCACCCCGTCGCACCCCGACCGCTCGAATGTCTTCACGCATTGTTCGACATAATCCGGATCCGGGATGGCATGCGCATCCATCCGCAGGAGGATCTCCCCGCGCGCCTCGCGCAGCGCGGCGTTTAACCCGGCCGGCGCCGAACGCCCCGGATTGTCGACCCAGCGCAGCGCCCAGCCGGGATTCGCGCCGGCATAGGCTTCGATTTTTTCCCGCGTTCCATCCGTGGAGCGGCCATCGGCGACGATCACTTCCATCCGCCCGGCCGGGAACGACTGCCGGCGCAGGGCCTCGAGGACCTGTTCGATCGTCCGTTCCTCGTTGCGGCACGGAATGAGCACCGATATCCGCGGCAGGGATTCGCTCATCTCAGGCGGGAGCCCAGCAACGCCTGATATTCCCGTTCAAGGTCGGCGGCTATCCCGTCCCAGCCGTATCCTTCAGCCCAGGCGCGGGCCGCTTTGCCGATTCGTTTCCGTTCGGAAGGCTGGCGCAGCAGGCGCACGACTTCGACGCCGTACGAACGGTCGGCGTCCGCCAGGATGATTTCCTCCCCATTGCCGGCGGAGATTCCTTCGGCGCCCATTGGCGTGCTGACGACGGTTTTCCCTGCGGCCATGGCCTCCAGAATCTTCAACCGCATCCCGCCGCCCGACCGCAACGGGACGATCACCACCGAAGCCCGGTGCAGGTGCGGCCGCACGTCGTCGACAAAACCGGTCACTTCAATGTTGCGGTCTTCCTCCGGCCAGTGCAGGATATCGGCCGGCGGAGATTTTCCGACCACGATCCAGCGCGCGGTCGGCTCTTCCTGCGCGATCCGCGGCCAGACTTTGGTGCGGAACCAGCGGATCGCATCCGCATTCGGCGGCCAGTCCAGGGCGCCCACGAATACGATCGTCCCGGGTTCCTCACTCATCGGCTGCGGGTAATACCGCTCCAGGTCCACCCCGGCCGGAGAGACGGCCACCGAGGCGTCGGGGGCGATCGCGAGAATCCGTTCGGCATCTTCCTGGGTGATCGCCACGCACAAATCGGCCTGCCGGCAGGCCCGGGTTTCGAATGCGCGCATCCGCCCCGCCTGCACCCGCACATAAACGTTCAACGGGAAGACGGCCGTCCGGGCGTACCGCTCCTCCAGAATCCATTCCACGTTTTGCAGCCGCAGGATCGCCTGCACCCCCAGGCCCTGCACCAAGCCGAGGTAATGCGCCATATGAGTGCCTTCCAAATGGACGAGATCGAACCGCTGCTCGCGGAACGCTTCGCGGACGGCGGCGGTCATGGCGCCGGACCGGTACTTCGACGGCGTATACGGCATCGGCGAAAGCACTGCCAGTGCGGCATTTAAATAATTGGTGGAGGTGTCGTGCGGGATCGCCTTTGCCCAGGTGACTCCCGCCCGGGTGCGAAATTCGTCCGCGGCTCCCGGATTCCCAAAACCCAGAAAAGCCGCCTGATGGCCGCGCGCCGTCATGTGCCGGATCAATTCGTAGAGGGCGATCCGGGAGCCGTCGGTGGCCGGCCACGGGATTTTCGGCGCCAGGAACAGAATTTTCATATCAACCGAGCCTCATCATTTGATCCTCGCGCCGCCGGCGCACCCGGATGTGCCACACGACCACGGCGGCAACGCCCGCCCCCAGCGCCAGCAGGACCGGCGCGGCGCTGTTCAGTTTCCATGCAATGAAGCCGATCAACGGGATCCAGACGAGCAATCCGACCACCCACCATCTCCGGCTGAAGGCCAGCCCTTCCGCCGCCATCATGAGCGCGATCGGCATGATCATATCCCGGTGCCGGTATTCCCGCGGGATAAAAACCGAGACCACCAGAAAAACAGCCGCCGCATAGAAGAGCATCGGCCACACCCCACCGCGGCTGCGCCGGACGGCTTCCCGAATTCCAAAAATGGAAAACGGCAGCAGAAAATACCACAGCCACATTCCGGGAAAGGCGATCATGTAACTTTCGAAACGCGGCACCTCGGGCAGGGTTCCGGGCAGAAGCCAGGCATACGGAGCCAGTGCGGTGGAAAACATCGAAAGCGCCAGGTAACGGAGGAAACCCAGCGGGTGAGCAATAATCCAATTGAGAAAAACGCCGACGGTTCTCGTATCGGGCAGCTCGGTGATTTTAAAAAGCGTGGATTGCGATTCGAGCGTGACCGGGGCGAGGCCGCGCCTTGAAATCACCGGCCAGAAAACCATCAAAAGCAAAACCGCCGATCCGATTACCAGAGCCCAGCGCCACGCCCGGCCGGATTTCAGGATTTCCACCATGGGGATCAAGGCGGCCGTCCCCGCCAGGATGATCGGGATGTAATTGCGCAATTCGCGGGCGGTCAGAAAAACCACGATTAATACTGCGGTCCATCCAACCGCCCGGAT
The DNA here is from genome assembly GCA_016932475.1 of Anaerolineales bacterium. Lineage (GTDB taxonomy): Bacteria > Chloroflexota > Anaerolineae > Anaerolineales > RBG-16-64-43 > JAFGKK01. The sequence goes on along the minus strand of JAFGCU010000026.1, from coordinate 111,693 downwards.
TATGCTTGCGGTGGATTTATCCGGGAGACTCAGGAAGTTCCAGAGCCGGTACAGACCCAGGAAGAACAGCAGGAGGAGGAAAAGAAAAAGCGCATCCTTCAGAGTCATCATTTCCCATAGCCAGAATCCGGTGTAGAACGCCGTCAGCCAACCGGTCCAGCGAGCGGTGACCGGGCCGAATAGCATGGCCGCGATCCGGTATGCCAGGTACACCGACGATGCCCCCAGGACGATGTTGATGACGACCGCGGCGGCTGTTGCGTGGCCGATCAGAAAGTACAAACCCGCCAGCAGCCGAGGGTAGAGGTCGTCCAGCAAAAAATCCGCCGGGCCGACTCCGGCGGCGCCGGCCGCAGGGTTGTGCCAGGCCCGGGCCAAGGTCCAGGCCAGCCGGTCATACGTGGAGGCATCCTTGTAGATGTACTCCTCATTCCCGCCGGTGCTCCAATAGAAGAGGGCGGCCGCCGCGAGCCGCACTCCCAGCGCCACAAAAAACAACCGGACAACGAACCGGCGTTCCTCGGCAGGGGAATCCAAAAGCGCCAGGCCGAGCGCCAGGCCGCCGGCCAGCAGGATCATCAAGACCGGAGCCCCAACCGTCTCCCATGGCAGGAAGGCAAGCCCCAGCGCGCCTGCGGCGGCCAGAAGCGCCGAAAGCCAGAATAGAAAATGTTGTGGAAGGATTGGTTTTTTCATCAATCAGAATCATCCCGCGGCGGAACGGCCGGCCAGCACCTCGGAATACACCGATCGCGTTCCGTCGATCATCCGTTGCAGAGTATACTCCCGCGCCCGCAGCGCCCCTTCCCTCCCCATCGACGCGCGCAATTCCGGATTCTCCCCCAGGCGAATCATGGCTTCCGCCAGCATGGCCGGATTCCGGCGGGGGACCAGCAGCCCCGTGCGTTCCGGCTCGACCAGGTCCCGGTTGCCCCCGGCATCCGTGGCGATGCAGGGCAGGCCGCAGGCCATGGCCTCCAGGAGGGTGTAGGAAAAACTCTCAAAATCGGAGGGCAGGACGAATACATCGGCGGCGTGCATGGTCTCGCGGATTTTCCCGCGCGTTTGCAGTCCTGGCAGATCCAGTTGATTTCTCCAGCCGCCTGTTTCCGCGGCGCTCAGCAATTCCCCGCGCTTCGGCCCTTCCCCCGCCGCCAGCAAACGCGCCGCCGGCAACCGCCCGGCGACGATCTCAAACGCCGCCGCCAGATTCTCAATTCCCTTTTCGCGCGCCATCCGGCCGACATACAAAAAACGGACTTCCGATTCCGGCCGCAGGATGTGGACCGCGGAGCCGAACCATTCGGCCTCCAATCCGTTCGGGATGAGCGCGGCCTTTTCCGGCCGGATCAGGCGGCCGTCAAGATAAACCTGCCGGATCGTTTTGGAAACAAAAATAACCCGATCGGTCGCATGCCGGTTGAGGAGAGCCTCCGCCAAGCGGTACACACGGATGATCCACGGATTGACCGGCAGGAAGAACGAAGGCGTATGGACCGTGTGGACGGCGGGCAATCCCGCCGCGCGGGCCGCCATCCGCCCCAGCAGCCCGCCCCGGGTGTCGTGGGTATGCACCAGGCGTATCCCCTGGGAAATTAATTCACTCCGCAATCGGAGAAACGAAGGTGCGTCGATTTTCGAAGCCGGCGGGAGCACCGTGCATTTTATCCCGAGCTCGCCCGCGATCGAAAGAAACGGTTCGGCGAGCGTTCCCAGGACGCGAAACTCGTATTCCTTCCCGAGCCCGTGGAACAGCTGCAGCAGGTGCGTTTCAATGCCCCCGGCCGCCAGCGGGGAGAAGGAGATGACGGCGATGCGCGGCTTGCTCACGGCGCCTCTCCCGCCGCGCGCTCGAACGCGCGGCCGAAGGTTTCCGCCATGCGGTCGATGCTGAATTCTCCCGCGCGCGCTTTGGCGCGGGCGCCGAACGTTTTTGAATCCTTTGGGGAAAGGAGAAGACCGGTAATCGCTTCGGCTAACGCGCGGGCATCGCCCTGGTTAACCACCCGCCCGGTCTCGCCGTCCCGGATCAAATCGGGAGCCGCGCCCACGCCGTCGGTGGTGACAATCGGCAGGCCGGCGGAGGCGGCCTCGTTCAACACCAGCCCCCACGGTTCGGCGATCCGCCCTTTGCGCGACGGCAGGACGAACACGCTGCACAGCGAGTACAGGAGATCCTTTTGCCGGTCGCCGCGCACTTCCGATCCGGCAATCCGGAGATCGGTCAGCCCGAGCCGCCGCGCCTGCCGGTGAAGCAATTCGCGGCGCGGGCCGTCTCCCGCGAGTAATAGGAACGATGGAATCTCTCGGCGCACGATGGAAAACGCGTCGACCAGGATTTCCGGGGCCTTGAATGCCAGCAGCCGCCCAAGGAACAGGATGACCGGCTTAACCCCGATCTCCCACTCGCGGCGGGCGGTTTCGATCTCCGCGGGCGCGCAGGGGGTATGCCGGTAGGGGCTGGCGTTGCCGGTAATCAGGATTTTTTCGGGGTCGGCGCCCAACCCGGCCAGCCTCTCCCGAACGCGGGTGCCGTACGCAAGGCAGCAGGCCGCGCCGCGCACCAGGGAGCGTTCCAGGCCGAACGTCAGCCAGCGGCGGGGGTGGCGCGCCGGATACCATTCGCCGCTGAAGACCACATGCGGGAGTCGCAGGCGCCGGGCAACTCCGCCCGCGGCCAGCGCCGAGAAGGAGGACGGTTCCGGGCATAAAACGACATCGAACGGCTTGCGCGCATGCGCTCCCAGAAGCTCGCCGGCGAGCGCCGGCGCGATGACCAGATCCGACATTTCCGGAATGCGGTACCCGCGGACATTCACGGAGTCCGGCGGGAGCGCGGAATCATCCTGATTAAGGAAGAAGCATTGCAGGTCGAATTTCTCCGCGAGCCGCGCGAACAGCGGGCGCCGGTATTCGGGGTATGAATCGTGGACGAAAGCGACCCGGATGCGCGCGCTCATCGGGTTCGAATCAACTCCTCATACAACGATTCGTATTTGCGGGTCATCAGGCGGGTGGCATACTGTCCTTCGACCAGCGCGCGGGCCGCGCGTCCCATCGCCACCCGCCGTTCCGGCGGCGTGGCCAGCGCGCGTTGCAGAATCTCCACCAGGGCAAGCACGTCTCCGGCGGGGAACTCCCATCCGGTTTCATCCTCGACCACGATTTTTTCCGCATTGGCCGCGTCGGAAAGGATGACCGGTTTCCCGCACGCCATCGCCTCGAGGACCGAGTTCGGAAATCCCTCGAACTTCGACGGCAGGACAAGCCAGTCGAGAGCACTGTAGGCCCGTTCGACATCCGCCATCACCCCCATCGGCCGGATGATCTCCTCCAGTCCGTTTTCCCGGATCCGGTCGTCCACTTCCCGGCGGGCATCCTCGAAGGTCGTGCCCCCGACCAGGATCACCTTGGCATATCCGGGCCAATACCCGGATTTTTTCAATTGGGCGACGGCGGTCAGCAGCGTGGCATGGTCCTTCACCGGCGAATAGCGCGCGATCATTCCGAAAACGACATCCGAGGGTGTGAGGCCGAAAGCGGTCCGCGGTTCCCGCCAATCCATGCCCGGCTTGAACCGCACGAGATCAACCCCGTTCGGAATGACCACCAGCCGCCCGGACGGGATGCCCAGCAGCGTCTCGGCCTCGCGCACCGCGGCCTTCGAATTGGAAACAATGCGGATGCTCCGCCGCCACAGGATCCGCTCGGTCCACTGCCAGGGAACGCTCCAGAAGCCGGCGATGCGCGTGCGCAGGGAGGTGACGATCCGCCGGTGAAGGGCGAGCGTGCCGGCGATGCGGGCGTACAAATCCGAAATCCGCAGAAACGATTGCACGATCGCCGGGCGCTCCCGCAGGATCAGGCGCCACAGGCGGAACAACGCGACCAGATTGCCGAGTTTGCCGAGCGGCTTGCGCAGGCTGATCAGGCGCGCATCGCCGGCGCTGATCTCCACCGGCACGCGGTCAAAGCCGTAGATCACCGCCACCAGCGGTTCGAATCGTTCGCGGTCCAGGTGGCGGACCAATTCGGCGGCCTGGCGCTCCGTCCCGCCGGAAGCCAGCGTGGGCAGGAGGAAGAGGATTTTATGGGCCTGCGGCCCGGTCTGCGGCGGACACATTCGGCTCACCCCCCGCCGGAAAGGACGAACCGCGCCGCGGTCAGGAACCATCCCGCGGTCTGGGTAATCGCGGCGCGGCGGGTCGGATCCAGGAAATAAACCGCGCCGATAAATCCGGCGGCCGCCAGCACGATCCAGCTTGCCACCCTTCCAAAACGCAAAGTGCTCATATTAATTTTTCTCCCAGACGCTCCAGGAGTCGTATTGGAATACTTGTGTAAACACTCCCGACTCCCGGGTCCATTCCTCTTCCGGAGATCCGCCCGCCACCACCACCAGGTCCGCTCCGCTCTCCGCCAGCGCGCGGCCCCAAGCCTCCGCGGAATAAGCGGCGGGTGATAGGACCGTGTTGCGCAGATCGGAACCGAACAGCGGGTATACATCCACCCACCGGCCGTAGACAATGACCGCCGGCGCTCCGGCCGTGCGTTCTTCGACCCATTCGTAGAATTCGTTGGTGGGGTGCACATACGCGGCGTTCCGCTGCTTGTCGTCGCGATCGAAGACAAGCGCCATCGCCTTCCCGGCTTCGAGCGGCGCCGGCCGGAGCGAGGCGATCGTCACAAAAGCCGCCGCCAGCACCAGACCGCCGGCCAGGATCCGCCGCGGCCAGCTTCGCAACGCGTCGAACAACAATGCCCCCCCCAGGCCGCACAACAGCAACAGCGGCAGCATGTAGCGCGGGCGCCATTGCGCGGGGGTGAAGACCAGGATCATCAGGGAAAGGATGGAGAGGGCGATGGCCGCGGCATTGCGCCTCCGGATGGATTCCCAAACCCAGAGGATCGCGCCCGGAATGCCGATAAAAAGCCACAACGGACCGGTGCCTCCGTTGTTTGGATCATAAATCAAATACTCGCGTTCAAACCATGTGGAATAAGCCAGCTCCAAGCCATTTCCGGCGTTTTGAAAGGCTTCCTCCGACCCGATGGCGAGGAATTCATCCTCCGGCTTTCCCTCCCACAGGATCCGGGATCCGATTTTCACTTCGACCGGAGCCAATGGATTTCCCGCATGGATCGTGTTGCGAATCAGCGGGTATGCGCCGTATGCCGCGGTCAGCGCGAGTACCACAAGCAAGGGAACCAAAATCCCGGAAAGCACCGCTTTGGAATTCGGCCGCTCCCACTGCCGGTCCGCAAGCATCCGGCGCACAAGGAACAGGAGGATCAGCACCCCGATCGCCAGGCTGCTGAGCGCGCCGGAGAATTTTGTCCCGAGGATTACCCCGGAACAGATGCCTGCCAGGATCGCCGTTTGGATATCGTCAGCCCGCGCGGAAGCCGGTTTCATCGATACGACGAGATACGCACCGCACAGAAACAAAGACGCCATCCAGGCGTCGTTGTAGGAGCCCAACTGCTGGAGAAAAACCATCGGCGTGAAGGCGAAGACCGCCCACCCGGCCAGCGATGCCCGCCGCGAAAAACCGAACCGCCGGCTTGTTCCATACAGCGCCGCCCCTCCGGCGAGGATCCCGGGCAGGAAGGCCAGATCCACCAATTTGTCGGATCCGACAAAAATAAAATGCCATGCCTGAAAGAGTTCGGAATTAATGGGGAAAAAACTGATCCGCTCCGCCGGGCTTGGGAAGTAGCGGATCGCCGCATTTTGGATGATATTCCCCAGGATAGGCAAATGGTAGGCGATATCGTCGCGCTGGAACGGCGGCAAAAACCATCCCCAGAAGATATTGCGCGCCACAAGCCCGGCCATCAACACGCCGAGCAGGACCGCCCACAGGGGAACCCGCACCGTTCGGAGCCAGGCAATGAACGCCCGGTTCCGGTCAAGAACCGTCCGCCAATGCGGACGAACTCCCAGTAGATAAACACCCGTGGTGATTAACGCGCACATGGCAGCCAGAGGGATCGGCCGGAGAATCCCCAGCCATCCCATAACCAGCATCACCCCCAGAACCTGCCCGACAAAGGCAACCTGCGCCGCGATCCCGGAATAGAGGACGCCGGACGATCTGCCGCAGAAATAAAAATACCAGCCCAGATAGATCGCAGTGGAAAAAACCAGCAGAAAGAAAATGCCGGCCCAGGCGGACCACTCCGTTCCCAATACTCCAAGTGTCATGGCTGCTCCAGCACGCTTAAAATATTGCCGGCCCTGCGTTCCCAAGTATAGGCTTCCACGTCCTTGCGCGCCCGGCCGGCAACGGCTTCCGCCAGGTTCCGATCCTCCAGCATGCGCCGCAGCCCGCGGGCGATTTCATCCGGGCTGTCGGGCGCCACCAGCAGAGCGTTTTCCCCGTGGCGCAACACTTCACGGACCGATGGGAAATCGGTGGCGACAATCGGCCGCCCGGCCGCCATGTATTCAAACATCTTCAGGGGCGACATCGCCCGGGCGGTCGTGGTGCGCGTGGTGTACGGCATGATCAAGACGTCCGCCGCCCACAGGTACAGGGGCACTTTCCCATTCGGCACGGTCCCTTCGAACCGCACCCGGCCGCACAAATCCCGCCCGGTTGCATACGCGCGGATCCGGTTGACATCCTCGGGAGTGCCGCCGATCAGCACAAGGTTAACCTCCGGAAGCGAGGTTAAGGCATCCAGTGTTTCTTCGACGCCGCGTCCGGGATACAAATGTCCGGAATGGCACACGATGCGGGCTTCGGCCGGCAACCCCAGGCGCGCGCGGGCATCCTCCCTGGAGACGGCCGGTTCAAACCGCTGGAGGTCCACCCCGTCGGGCGCCCATTGCAACAGCTCGCGGCGCGCGCCGGCGGCGGCATAATCCTCGATCAGGGATTTGGAGATGCAGAAAATCCCCCGCAGCGCGGGGGATAGCCGCGGATCTCCCACCAGCTTCGGCCACACCGGATGGCGGCGGTCTTCCTCCAGGTAGTGCGCCTCGAAACCCGTCCGCACTCCGGAACGCGCCAGCCAATAGGCGGACCACGGTTCGCGCGCATACACAAAATGGGCGCGGCGGTCGCGCGTCCGCCACGCCGCCGCCAGCGCATATCCGCGGACCGCGAACCGTTCGCCCCAGTGCGGAAACGGAACCCAGGTCACCTCAAACTCCCGCGCCAGGGCGAACCGTTCGCGGAGATCCGCCTTTTGCCGGGCATCCTCCGGATAATACGGTGCGATCAGTTCCACCGGGACATGCGCCGCAAATCCGGAGCACATCTTCAGAGTCTGGATGCAGTTGGCGCGGCTGGAAGGAATGCGCGAGCGCGCTATGTATACAAGTTTATCCATGGCTGCCGGCGGCGAATTCGAGGATCCGCTTCACGCGGCCGCGCCAGGAATACGGACGGACGTCGGCCCGGGCCTGAGCGGCGATCCGTTTCCTTTTTTCCGGATTCCTCCGGAGTTTCTCCAGCGCATCCGCCCACGCGGCGGGATCGTCCGGCGGCAGCAGGATGCTGTTGGCCTCTGTCAGCATCACGCGCAGCGCAGGCAGATCGCTGGACAGGATCGCCCGCCCGGCGGCCATGTATTCATACAATTTCATCGGGCTCATGATCTCGGCGGTGTTGCCCTTGCCTCGGATTGTCACCTCGCGCTGGTACGGCATAAGCAGCACGTCGCAGGCCGCCTGATACAGCGGGACCTCGGCGTTCGGCACATGCCCCAGCCAGCGGATGTTCTTGGCCGCGGCCGTACGGGTTTTCCAAGCCTCGACCTCCTCGGGGTTCCCGCCCAGCATGAGAAATTCCGCGTCGCGAAGGCGCCGCGCCAATTCGCAGATCAATTCCACGCCGCGCCCAGCCACCAGGCTTCCGAAATAGCCGGCGGTGAACTTTTTTGCGGCGAGGTGGAGCTGCGCGCGCGCACGGACGGGCGCGGGGAGATTCCGGAATTGCTCCGTGTCGACCGCATCAGGGATGACCAGTACATCGCGGCCGTGGAGCGCGGGGTACGTCCGGCGGAGATTCTCCTCCAGCGCGCGGCTGATGACCGCCAGGCGGATGTTGCGGATTCGGAGTATCTGCCGGAAATACAGCGGGCCGATCCGCCCGGTCGGGGGATGATGGATCTCGAGCATGACCGGGAAGCCGTGCTGCGAAACCGCCCAGGCGATGTCGATCCCGCGCGTGAACGCCAGATCCGGCGTGATCCGCGCCGCCTCATCGGCTTCCGCCCAAGCCAGACCGCGCCGCCCCAGGAGCGGAAGCAATTTCACGCGGCGGGAAAGAAATCCGGACGCCAGCCCGTATTGGCGGATAACGGACTCAGACAGGGGGATATCGCCCGAGGCCATGGCGGGAATTTTCCCGCCGCCGTCGTCGGAGGGCGTCTCGTCCGCGGGCGGGAGGATCAGATGCACCTCATGCCCTTCCTGCGAGAAGGCCTGGCACATCTTCATCACCTGCAGGCTGTTGGCCGAAGTGGAAGGTACGGTCGCGGAGCTCAGGTATGCGATCTTCATGCCGACCCCATTACCGAATGGTAGACATCCATTTGTTCGCCGGCGAAACGCTCCCAGGTCAGGGCTTCGGCGCGGGCCCGCCCGGCCATTCCCATTGTACGCGAGAGCGCGGGATTTTCCGCAAGCGCGATCATCGCTTGGGCGATCCCGTCCACATCTTGGGGCGGCAGCAGGAATCCCGTCTCGCCGTCGACGACGGCGTCCGGGATTCCGCCGCTGCGGGAGCCGATGACCGGCAGCCCGTACGCGCCCGCTTCCAGGAAGACGAACACAAATCCCTCGAAATGATCGCCTTCTTCCTGGGATGTCATCACCAGCATATCCGCCTTGCGGTAATACGGATCCAGCTGCTCCCAGGTGAGGGCGCCCGGAAACTCGACGTGGCGGATGCCTTCGCGGCGGATTTGTTCCAGAAGCTCCCGGTGGTATTCGTTCCCGATCCCGCCCCCGGCCAGCACGTAGCTTGCTCCGGGAAACCGCTTCTGCAGAATGGCGAACGCCTTCAAACTGATGTGATACCCCTTGCGCGGCTTGATCCCGCCGACCGAGATTACGGCCGGGCCGCCGGAAAAGGTTTTCCTTTCGGCCGCTTCGCGGGGCACGCGTCCGGCGAATTCGGAGCCCTGGAGGACGACGCGGATGTTTGCACGGGCCGGCGCGCCGGCGAACCGGGCGAGCATCCGCTCCGCGGTGCCCCTCGACATCGGGCAGATGCACGCCGCCCGTCGCAGGATGCCGGAGCAGATCCGGGATGTCAGCCGCCAGCGGTGCCAGATCACGCCGTACGTTCCGAAGGCGGTGACGACATGCGGCACGCCTTCGCGCCGGGCCAGGATGTCCCCGACCCATCCGGCGGGGAAGAGCTCGAGCGAATGGACGATCCGGACTCCCAGTCGCGGGAACGACCGCAGCGCGAGGAGAGTCGGCAGCATGCGGGCCGCGGTGCGGAGCGAGCCGGCAACATTCGGCTGGATTTCCGGGAGCGTGAGCACCTCCGCTCCCGGAAATAGCGACTGCGCCGCGTCGCGATCGGCATTTGACACGATCAAGACCGGCTCGACATAAGCCGCGAGCGAACGCAGGATTCCGAGCGTCGCGGTCGGCCAGCCGCCCCGCCCGCGCAGGAGTGGAATGACAAAGGCGATCCGAAGGCGGGATAAAGCGCTCAACGTGAGGTCCTATCTTTATGAGTCATTCCGAGCCCTGTTTTTCGGGTGAGGAATCGGTTGCCAATGCCAATGAACCAAAGCTTCCCCACAGTCACCGATTCCTCGCCCTCCATCTCGCTTCGCTCGATGTCGGTCTCGGAATGACTCCCTACCCCAGCAGCCGGGCATACGCCTCCCACTGCTCCTCGGCAAAAAGATCCCAGGTCAGATGCTCGGCCCGCTGGCGTCCGGCCGATCCCATCCGCAAGGCCAGTTCCGGATCCTCCGCGAGGCGGATCATCGCTTCACCGGCCGCGTCGGCATCCCCGGGATTAACCAGGATGCCGGAATCGCCGTCGATCACGACATCGGGGATTCCGCCGCTGCGGCTTCCCACGGCGGGCAATCCGTAGGCGCCGGCTTCCAGGAACACCAGGCCGAAGCCTTCAAAGTGACGATCCACTTCCTGGGATAGCAGGATGAACATCGACGCTTCGCGGTACAACCGGTCCAGCCGGGCGGGATCCACCGTTCCGAGAAATTTAACGCCGCGTATTTTTTTTCGGTTGATGATTTCCGATAATAGCCGGTTATACGATCCATCCGGCGGCCGTCCGACGATTCGGTAGACCGCGTCGGGGAAGCGTTTCTGAAGCCGGGCGAATGCGGGCAGGCTGACGTGGTACCCCTTGCGGGGCTTGACCATCCCGACCGAGAATACCACCGGCGCCCCCGACGGCTTTGTACGCTTCGCGGCATCCGGCGGAACCTGTTCCGCCGCGCGGGATCCGCACAGGATCGTCCGGACCGTGACCGATCCGAGATCGGCGTTGTAAGCATTCCATAATTTTGCTTCCGTGCCGTGGGAGATCGGGTAGATCGCGGCCGCCCGGCGCAGCACGCCGTGGTAAAAGCGGTTCAGCATCGGCCATTGGCTCCACAGGATCGCATATGTCCCAAAGGCGGTGAGGACATGCGGCTTCCGCTGAGAGCGGGCCAGCGCGTCCCCGGCCCAGCCGGCGGGAAACATTTCCATCGAATGCACCAACCGCACCCGCAGATCCGGCAGGCGGCGGGCCTCCCAGAGCGATGGGGTCATCCAGCGCAGCATCGACAGCGTCGTTCCGCTCCATTCCTCGGCCTGGACCGTGGGCAGGACGTGCCGTTCGAGGTGCGGAAATTTCTCCGCCGCCGCGGCCTGATCCCCGCGGGATACGATCAGCACCGGTTCCACATATTTCTGCAACCCGCGGATCGCGCCTTCGACGAAGGTGACCCATCCGCGGAATCCGCGCAGATAGGGAATCAGATAAGCGATGCGCGGTTTGGATCCGGAACGTGCGGCCTTTTTCGTCGGCATCCCGTTATTCTCCGCCCATCCGGCGCAATTCATGGATCAGCGAGACGGCGCCGCTCTGAATTTCCCCGCCCCAGATCCGCTCCCGCCGCCGGCGGAGTTCGCCGGCCGGGAGTGCGCACGCCCTGCGGATCGTTTGCGGGAGGTCTCCCGGACGTTCCGCTTTTTCGACAAGCCCCTCGTCGGCCAGTTCGCGTCCGTACGCGCGCGTGGTTTTCATCCAGACGATGGGGACCGACATCAGCGCCGCTTCATATAATACCGAGCTGTAGGTGCCGATCGCCGCATCCACTTGGGCGCAGGCCTCGTACACGGTCCCGGTCCGCAGCAGCCTCACACCCGACGCCGGCAGGGAATACTCTTCCAGGCTTTTTTCGGATTCGCCGGGACGCAGTTTTAAATAGATCTCGAAGCCGGGATCCTGCAGCAGCGTCCGCAGGTAGGCGGCCACCTCGCTTTTTCTCGCGAGCGGCTCGGAAACCACCAGGACACGGATCCTCGCCGCCGGATCGGCGGGCAGTCGCGATTCTTCCAACACAGCCGTCGACACCTCCGGAGGACGGATCGGGCCGGCGACGAACACCCGCTCCGGCGTGAAGAGCGCGCTGTCACGCAGCAGCCGGTCGCGAAACAGGCCGCTCCAGACGCCGTAGCGGTCGAAGGTATGCGGGCGGGCTCCGGCGAAGCCGTACGCCATCAACCCGGCGTGATATTTATTAAACACGCCATGCTGGAATCCGAGCACCGGTATCCCGAGCGCCAGGCAGGCGGCGATGAGTTCGAAATTATGGCGGTTATCGTCGAAGATCACCGCGCGGCGCACGCGTTGGAAACGCAGCGCGCGTTTCAGGATCCGCTGGCGGGCGATGGACTGCGCGCAGGCGTCGATCGCAACCGGGACCAGCGCCCTCAGCGCGCGATCCTCGACCGACAAACTTCCGGCGGGGGGAAGCTCCGGCGCCGGAGCGGAAATGCATGCGCCGGTTAACTGAGCCAGAAAATCCGCCGATTCCAGAAAAAAGACCGGCCTTCTCCGCCGGAAAAAGTTAACTATCGCCTGCCTGGGGGAGAGTGTATGCGCGAATTCCGCAAAGCGGAAACCCGATTGCTTAAGTTCATGATAGAGGGGGGTGAACCGGAAATCCTGGCGGAGACCGGGGCTGACATGGTCGATGATATAGAAGAGCGTATCCCGCCGGGTGATCCGGAAAACGGCCAGCGAGGCGAGGGTGAGGGCCAGCATCGCCCACTTGCCGGACGAGCGCTTCGGTTTCGGAGGCGGGCCGCCCGCGCAGCCGGCGAAACCTTCCTTCCCGCCGATCGCCCTCAGCACCCGCTCGAGATCTGGAGGAGCATCCTCCACGCGGACGCCGTTGTGTCCATCGACGGTTGAGAGGAACGGCAGCAATTGCGTAAGCGGCACGAGGTAAAACCGCAGCAGGCGGTCCTGACCGTACCACCACGGTTCGAAACCGTCTTCGGCGAGGATGGACGGGATGCTTCTTCCCGAAACGTCAGTCAGGCTGTTTAACTTCCGGAGAAGTCCGAGAGCCAGGTCCCAATCCGGCGCCGCGACGGGGATGGGCGCACCCTCCGTCTGCTCGAACGCCCCGTCGGGCTCGGGGTCCGGGCGGAAGCGCAGATGCGCTGCAGTGCCGCCTGCGCCCATGAAGACCTTCAGCCGCCCGGTGCTTTCCGGATAACGCTCTCAAACGCCGCGCCGAAATGCTCGTTCAATTCCTCGACATGCAGCGCTTCCTCGGGCGATGTGGGATTGGGCCCGTCGTGCAGGACGTAATCCAGAAAATGGTTGATGACGTACTCGTGCGGGGAAGGCGGCGCGGCCTGCCTGGGCTTGGCGCTGAGCCGCGCACCAAGCCAGCGCCGGAACAGCTCCACCGATATTTTTGCGTTCGGCCGTTCGGCAAGGGCGAAGGCGGTCTTGTAAGAGAACATATACGAAGCCTTGGTGCCGTGCAGCACGTTGATCCGGCGTTTGGTTTCCGCGGGATTGGCCGACATGCGGATGTTGACGTATCCCTCTTTGCTCTCCAGAACAACATCCACTTCGTCGGCGCTCATCCACGGCCACTTGTCGGTGGTTTTGCGCGCGGCCACGGAAAGGAGGCGCATTTCTCCGGCGAGCGCGTAGGCGATGTAGAGCTGGTGCGGGAGGCTTTCCGCCCAGCGGCCGCCGGGTATCTTGTGGCACCAGAAGTTCGGGTCGATCACCATCCGGTCCTGGTCGCCGTTGGTCATCCAGGTAAGGCCGACATGCAGCACGCGCCCCGCCTCGCCGCGGCGGACGATATCCGTCATGCGCATGATCCCCGCCATGAATTTATTCTGGTGAACGACCGACAGCTTCCGGCCGGTGCGCTGCTGGACGGCGACGATCCCGCGCGCCTCGTCGAGGGTGACGGCGAACGGTTTTTCCAGAAGCACGTCCGCGCCGTGCTCGAATGCGTAGATTGTGAGATCCTTGTGGGTCTGCGGCGGGGTGCAGATCGATACGATCCGCGCGCCGCTCCGGCGGAGACCTTCCTCAAGCGATGGGTACGCGCCGGGAATCCCGTTTTCGTCTGCCACACGCCGCGCGCGGGCGAGATCCGGGTCGATCATCCCGACGAGCTCCACCTCGGGATGGTTCTTGAAGAAGGGTAGATGCCGAACAGCGCCGGCAACACCGCTGCCGACGATGAGAACCTTGGCTTTTTCCATTCCATCTCCGAACTCAGGGTTTTTCACCCGGTTTTCCAGTGTTTTTCACCGCCGGGGTTGGAAATTATACCAGCAGCGGCCCGGGCTTCGAAGCCGCCGCAGATTTGTTGTATTATGACCCCCGTCACCCCGGCGCGGATGTGTCCGGCCGGGCGGAGTTTCCTCGTTCCCGCGTCAGCCCTCGCGAGGCAAGCGTGCGCTGGGCGGGAACCAGTCTTTGCGTTTCAGGAAACACTCGGCCGGTTCCGGAATGCCCGCCACGAGCACCCTTGCTGCGCGAGGGCAGGCACGGGCGCGACGGAGTTGGCGCGTGATTGGCGGCGATGCCGACATTAATGGTACACGTCCCGCCAAGATGCTGCATCATGCGCGGATTGCTCGCCGCCGGACGCCTTCCGGAATGTTATAATCCGCGCCAATCATTTTCCGAGGAGGAAATCATGAGAGGCAGAGATCTGGGAATGCTGTTGCTCGCCATTTGGCTGATCGTTACCGGTCTGGCCGCCCTGGTTCCCGCCATTAATTTTGCAGGCCTGGGCACGATCCTGGCGATTATCGCCATCGCCGCGGGGGTGTTGATCCTGATCCGGCGCTGAAAGAAACCCTTTTTAACCGCTAAGCCGCAAAGAAGATTTGACCAATATATTATCAGGGTGTTAAAAATGCGCCTGACGCCATTGCGAACGACCCCTTCGCTACGCTCAGGGCAGGCTCCGGGAGCGAAGCCGTCTCCCTTTTCCAGGGATCATCAGCGGATTGCTTCGTCGCATCGCTCCTCGCAATGACACTTTGATCGTTTTTCAACAGCCTGTTAATGGAAAAACCGTCCCGGAAAACGCGGGACGGCTTTTTTTATTCGATGATCCCGAAGGAGGATGCGGATCCGTCGGCCATGGCCAGCGTCAGATCGCGGCGCTTGTCCTCCGAGGAAAGCAGGCGGGCGAACGTCATGTAATCGCAGATGAGCGCAGAACGGATCGGGGCGACGTGGGTGTGGATCGCCTCGCAGACGGTGGCGAGATCCTTCGGACTCGACGGCATTCCCGCGACGGGGATGTTGAACCGTGCGAGAAAATCGATCGTGGTGATCAGCCGGATCTTTTTTTCCATCACGCGCAGGATAAGCGTAAGCCAGGGTGCGGAATCCCTGGTGATCCCCAGGAAATACGCGCACGGGTCCGGCCCGGAGGCGAACCAGGCACGGATGGACTCCAGCGGGAGGCCGTTCCATTTCCAGTTGAATTGCGGGTAGAACGCCAGACCTGCGGGATCCTGCTCCGCGAGTGCGTACGCCCTGAACATGAAATCTTCGAGGTCATTGGAGATCCAGTCTGAGCGCTGGACATGGTCCGAGAACAGGATCAGGCTGTCCTTCTCCAGGATCTGGACTCCGTCCAATCCGGGGAGCTGGTAATACAGCTTCTTGGCCAGTTCCTGCGGGTCGCCGACCTGTTCGATGGCCGGCACGCGGAAACCCGCCGGCGCGTATACCCGCAGCACCTTGCCGCCGTGGTGCAGGACCGAGAGCAGGTTGGGAGAAGCGGGCCGCACATCGGCGATCCGCGAAATTTCCACAAGCGACATCAGGTTTTTCCAGGCGTCCGGGCGCAGGTCGGTGATTTCCACATCGCGGGCGATCATTTCAGAACCTCCCATACCTGCACGGTATACGGAGCCACCTCGGCCGTCACCGATCCGGTTTGCGTCTCGACCGGCGCGTTCCACGCGCCGCGCAGCGGCCAGGATGAGATCATCAGCGAGCGCTGAACCGTATTGGTCGGATTGGCCAGGAAGACAAGGATGGTCGATCCGCCGCGGATCGTCAGCCGCAGATTGGGATTATCGAGCAGGACGACGTTCGGCATATCCGCCGTAATCAAATCCGCAGCCTGATCGAACGACGGCAGAAAGGTGACCTTCCCCGATTCGCGCACCTGGGTGCCGGGTGTCTGCATCACGCCGCCGAAAACCGACGCTGGATTCATGCGTTCATCGAGCGTCGGCAGCGCCGGCCCGAAAACCAGGTGCCCGCCGCGGTCCGCGAACCCGAGGAGTTTTTCCTGCTCCTGCGGATCCATGAAATCGGCGGTGGGGACGAACACCATATCGTACTTGGTCAGCTCATCGAGCATCAGCCGGGAAGGCGCGAGATTGTATTCCACTTGGGCGTTTTCCAGGTAGCGGAAAGCTTCCCGGATCCAACTGCCTTCCTCGAGGATGGATTGTCGCATGGGTTCGGTCTGAAACCCGAGCGAGGCGGGGATGTCGGAAAACACCCTCGGGATGCGCAGCAACCCGAGGTAGGCGTGATTAAGGGTGGAAAAAGCGCTGTGGAACCGTTCCAGACCGGTCGAGACGAGCACCAGGGTCCGGCAGTTCTTTTTGCCGTCCCAGATTTTATGGCGCGCAAAGAACACCCCCAGCCGCCGGAAGACATCCGCATATTCCTCGCGGAACGCGCCCGAACGCTGGATCGGCGCGCCCACCCAGCGGTCGCCCTCAACGAGCATATGAAAATCCACGGCGCTCATGCCGTGCATCACGGCGGACAGGATGCAGAATTCCTGTTCGGCGGGTGTCAGAACATGCGGCGTGAACCAGGATTGCCCCGATCCGAACCGCGAGGCATAGGGTAATCGGCCGGTGCCGGTCAGATAGCGGATGTGCAAGGCCATTCCATGATAATCCGCCGGCCGGGGTTCAATTTCCATTCCACACAACGGCGTCTCTATGACTTTCTGCAATTCGAGGGTGTCGATCGGGGTGGAAAAGACCCCCGGGCCGTCGATGGCCAGCGGCACCGTCACCCCCCGCTCCCGGAACATCCGCGTGAGGCGGGTATGGAACCGGCGGATCAGGTATTCCTTGTATTCCACCCAGTCCAAATACCAGGGGAGATCCCGCTGCACGACCGCCTCGCAGGATTTGGGCGGGACGATCTCCGCAACGTCCGTGTAGCGCCCCCCATAGACGCCGTTTAACACTTCGATGGAGCCGTACTTCTCGCTGAGGAACTGGCGGTACAGGACGATCGATTCGGGGGAGTAATCCAGGTCGTACGCCTGGACACGCCCCATGAAGGCCGTCTCCCGATTGACCTGGCAGAGGACGATCGGCCCGTCGGGATATTGGCGCGGGGTGAGAAGCGGCATCAATTGATCCAAGAACTTCGTGATTTCCTGGAACAGCTTTTCGCTGGCGTAGGACGGAATGGCAACCGGCGGAGCGAACCGCGAGGATACGGCCGGAGCGCCGGTCGAGGTAAGGGCCCAGACGGCGGGATTGCGGATCACGCGCAGGGGGAAACCGCCGTACGGCATATCTTCATCCACGACCGGACCCGGACGAACCACCGCCAGCAATCCGGCATCGCGGCAAAGATCCAGAAATTTTGGCAACCCCTTCTGGGGATTCCGTTCCCCAAAATCGACAATTCCGGGACCGGATTCATGAAGCCCCCAGGGGATGGGAACGGAGATAAGTTCGAAGCCGAGTTCTTTGATCCGTTCCAGGATCGTCCGCCATACTTCCGGCGCATGGCGCCAGTAGTGGACGGATCCGGAATAGAGCGGGATTTGACGTCCTTCCAGATACAATCCGTTGGATTCGATCCGGATAGCCATATAGTCCTTCTCCGCTTTTAGAATACTCGATTCTTGCAGGCCGTGCAATCGGAGCGCCGGCAATAAACCGCCGTATTTCCCGCGGGAAACAAAATTAATTCGTTCTTTATCGTGAAGGCGGTTCCCCGAGTCCCGGGAGGCGGGACCGTGGATTATGCGTCCGGAAATATCCGTGCATCACGGTTCAGGAGCCGGTCATCTCCCGATACAAATCCAGATAGGCCGCAACATACCGCTCTTCGGAGAAAGCATCCCGCGCCGCCGTTGCCAGGCGCAGACGCAGGCCGCCGCCGCCGCTCCACTGCCGGAGGGCTTCATGGATGATTTCGACGAGTTCCGCCGGCGTCTGGGTGCGGCCGTCGAAGGAGCGGCCGACCGGCATGCCCAAAAAGGTTTCCAATTCCTTGATCTGCGGCGCCCAACCCACCACCGGAACGCCGCAACAAAGCGCCTCCAGGATTGCGATGCTGAATCCCTCCAGGCGGCTTGGCACGACCGCGAGTTTGGCAGCCGCCAATTTTCCGGCAAGTTGCTCCTGGGAAAGATGCCCAAGCCATCTGGCAGGAATACCCTCCCGGACCGCCTGCTGGACCAGATCGGCATCCTCCCCCACCCCGCAAATATAAAGCGGTTCATTCCACAATCCGTGATCCAGCCGGTATGCGTCGAGGAGCAGGTCGATCCCCTTTCTACGGCGGACTGCGCCGACAAACCATATCCCCTCGCGGGAATTGCCGGAGGCCGGTTCACATCGGGCGAAAGGATACGAAACCGGATTATAAATATGCCGGATCCGATCCTGTGGAATGGGAATCCGGGGAGCGATGCGCTCCCGAGCCGATGCGGAAGGGAAGACAATCCGATCGTAACCTTCCAGAGAATCTCCCGCTTCTCCGTGATGATGGGTAAGCAGCAGATTTCCGCGCAGCCCAAGCGCCTGGGCCAGCCTGGGAAACGGCCGGCGGGCCAGATGGTTATGGATGATCTGCGGACGGAACAGCTTCACTTCACGCCGAAGAGCGGTGAGGGCGAAGGAATCGTACAGAAGATTTTTCGGTCCATCGGGACGCGGCCGCAGGCACATCAGAGCTCCGGGCAACCAGCTCATTTCCCGCCATCCCGAGATGTGCATCGCGGCCGCCACCTCCACCGCCCGCCCGGGCGCCACTTCCCACAGCTCCCGGCTGCCCACTCCTTCCGGAATGGGCAACACCTGAACCTCGTGGCCGCGCTCCACCAGCAGCCGGGTGAGCTGCAATGACGCGCCGGCCATGCCGCCCGCCGCCGGCGAGAGCGCTTCCGATTTCATCATCGGGTGGATCTGCAGGATCCTCATCACCGCCGCCCGCCGGCGAGCAGTTCCTCATAATGGCCGGCCATCTCCCTCCCGTAGCGTTCCATCGAAAACGATTCCCGGGCCGACCGGGAAATTTCCCCGCGGGATTCATCCGCCATCAGAGGCTCCTCCAGCGCGCGCCGGATCAGGGATTCCAACTCCTCCGCGGATTGAACCCGCCCGTCAAAGGGATATCCGATCCGCCGGTTCCAGTACGCCTCGAGTTCCTTCACCTGGGCAGCCCATCCGACAACCGGAGTCCCGCACGCCAGCGCTTCGCAAAGGGCGACCGAGAAACCCTCCATCCGGCTGGGGTTCACCAGCAGCCGGGCTTTGGATAATTCCCTTTTGATCTCGGGGACGGACAACCGCCCATGGAAAATGACCGGGAGGTCATGTTCGGCCGCAAACGATTTATAACGCTCTTCATCCGGTCCGCTGCCGCATAAATGAAGGGGATGTTCCCGCAGAAAGCCGCTGCGCCGGTACGCCTCGAGCAGCAAATCGATCCCCTTGGCATCTTTTAAATTTCCGACGCTGATCAGCCCGCGCCGCTCGCGGGCGGGAAGGATCTCGCCGGTCAGGAACGGATCGGAAATCGGGCTGTAGAGAACCCGGGATTTTTCCGCCGGGTACCCGGACCGGGCGTTCACTTCCGCCTGCATCGTCCGGCTCAGGAAAATGATCCGGTCATACCCGTTCAGCATCCGGCTGGAACGGCCGGAATGGTGGGTGAGGAGGGAGGGCAATTTATCGGCTGCCCGTGGCAGCAGGATGGGGATGTCCGAATCCGTCTGCTGGCAATGCAGAAGGTCGGGTTGGAACTTCCCGATGGCGAGCCTTAATCCTTCCAGAAAACATAAATCCGAAAACAGGGGGTGTGCGTTTCCATCCGGAATGCGCGCCGTCAACAACCGGACGGCGTCGGGAAAGAGATTTTGCAGGGCCGGAAGCGCCATGGTCGGGAAGACCCGGGCCGGGACGACCGGGGACGCGGAGAACTCCGCCGGTTTTCCCCAGATCCGTTCGGGCCACGGATAGAGCGCGACTTCATGGCCCGCCTCCAATAAATATTTTGTCAGCATCAGGGCAATGCGGGATTTTCCGCCGGCCCGCGGATTAATCCGTTCCGAGCGGAGGTAGGTTTGAACCTGGAGAATGCGAAGGGGTTTCATCCGAAGAAAATGATGCCTGGATACATCCTTGTTTGTCCGGAAACAATGCTCCGGTCTTCCAACATCGCCCGTCAATGCCGGGATCCATTTTTCGGCGAATACATTTGAAGTCTACGAAAACGAAAACCCGAGTGCAGCGAAGGGTCTGGAAAAGCAAAAGCAGATGCTGCGCAAGGACAAGCGCTCAGCAAGACATGCTTTTTTATGGTTCCCGTATTTGAATTTTGAAAGGCATGATTTCAGCCCTCTTCCAACACTTCCTCGTACGCCAGAAGGTTTTCCGTCGCGTACCGCTCGATCGAAAAGAACTTCCGGGCGCGCGTGGCGAGCGCTTTGCGGTACGCGGTCGACCGGTACTCCTTGCGGTTGATCCACTTGAGAATCCATCCGGCCAGATCTTCGGGCGCGGATTGTGAGGGGTTGAATCCCAGTCCGCACTCCATCCTCAAAAGTTTCGCCGTTTCCTCCACCTGCGGTTTCCATCCGACGACCGCCGTGCCGCAGCACATCGCTTCCGCAAGCGCCAGGCTGAACCCTTCCGCCGGGCTTGGATTCACGAGCAGCTCCGAGGCGAGCATTTCTTTGCGGACCGCTTCCGGAGAAACCCGTCCGAGAAAGGCCGCCGGCACCCTATGCTTCCGTGTAAACGCTTCGAAATGCTCCTGCTCCGGACCAATCCCGCATATCCGAAGCGGGATTTTGCGCAGGGCGGCGGATTTGGCATACGCCGCCAGAAGATGCTGCAACCCCTTGTCGAGCCGCAACCCGCCGACAAACAGTATCCCTCCCCGCCTTCCCGAAACGGGAACCGACGGATCACAGAATACCTTCTCCACCGCCGGACGGATCAGCCGCGAACACTCCAGCAGGGACGGATCCCTCCCGCAGACCAGCGCGCGCAGGGCGTCGGAGGCAAAAATGATCCTGCGGTACAACAGCAGGTGCTGGCCGGCGGTGTGGGTGTGATGCGTCAGAAACAGCGGGATCTTCAACCCGAGCGCATGGTACAGCGGCGGAAAATCCGAAAACGAAAGGTGATTGTGAATTACGTCGGGCTGAAAATCCCGGATCGCCTCTCTCAGCCCGGCGAGGAACATCGAATCCATCCGAACCGAATGCGCCGACTTGTCTTCCGCCGGCAGCCGCGACGCCTTCCAGGCATACCCGGCCAGATCCTTCATCGCCGGGATGCGCGCCGTCGGGATCAGACGGATGGGCTTGCCGGGATTATCGATCCAGTAGGGTTTTTCCAGGATCGGTTCCGGGAACGGGAAAATCGCCACATCGTTCCCGCGGGCGGCAAATTCGCGCGAAAGCTGGAGGGAGAGCCGCGACTTTCCCCCGGCCCGCGGATTCAACCCCTCACCCTTCAGGAATGGATGAATTTGCATGATCCGAAATATAGTCTTGGTCATATCGAATAACCGTTGTCGAGAATGTCCTTACAGATCGGCTTTACTTCCGCCTAACCCCCCGTTCCGTTCTCTTCCTGGAGCGACTGAATTATTGTAACAAAAAGCACTTGGTTTTCATGGGCTGGCATTTTTCGCGAAACATATACAAAGGCACGATTATGTATTCTGGGTTTTTAAGGTCATTAACGCAAAGGCGCATAACTGAAAAAATCTTTGCGCCTCTGCGACTTTACGTTTAGTTTTTTCTCCGTGGAGAAGATATTTTAAGATATCCAACTATTTTTTCAGGAGGGAACACTCTCCAACCTGCGGATCCCCTCCGGACCTTCATTCAACAGCAAATCGATGCTCGCCAGACCCGGAACGAAAGGCGAAAACCTCTGTGGGTATTCCGGATGATGGAACTCATGAAATTCGATCCCGATCCCCGCGGCGGCAAACAACGATTGTTCGAGGTAATCCCTGCCGCTCGGCCCGGAGAGGTACACCGTAGCGCCGGTCTTGCGGCAGATATCCAGGAGCAGCCCGCTTTTCTTCCCGCTGACGCCGAGAGTCGACGCCCTGCGGGTCGGCGTGGCGATCCCGAACTCCCGCCACACCAGGCTGATGAGCGCCAGGTTCAGGTCGATGAGCTTGTGCCACGGGCGGAGCAGGAGTTCCTCGAGCACCGGCCCGTACGTTTTCCAGAACGGCGCGCGCGAATAATTTTGCAGGAGGGTCCGCCAGTAGACTTCCGCCCAGCGGACCTGATTGTTGACCTCCACATCCAGGAAGGTTTGTCCGAATCTTCCCTTGAGGAGGACCGGAGCGGTGACCCACGCCCAGCCCTGCGGGGTGCGAATCCGGTTGCGGTTCTCGAAATAATTCTTTTTAAACGCGACGGTGTCAAGGAAAATAAATTCGTCAGCCTTGCGTGCTTTATCGAGGTATCCGAGCCAGGGGAGATGCTCGGGCTGATGGATGGCGATGCGCGTCATGTGCTATTTTAAACTAAGATCCCACTGCCACCGGAGGGTTTCGTAGCACTCCGCGTGGCCCACCCCGATCTCGTACCCGCGGTGGACTCCGCGGGCAATCACCGCATCCAGCCAGATGTCACCGTACTTCTTGTACTGCGAATCGTGCGCCAGGAGCGAATCGCGCTTGGCCTGGACCGCTTCCGGCGAAACAGCAACATACACCTGCGGCCGGAAGGGCGAGTAGGAACGGCCGGAGGGCGTCATCGGTTCGTAAAAGAGGATCGAGTTGAAATACCGGCAGGCCGAGATCGAGGCCAGCGATGTGGCGCGGTGATCCTGATGCGTATCATGCGGCCAATGCGTCAGGACCACGTCCGGCTTGAATTTTCGAAGCGGCGCCTCGATCGCCTCCACCACATGAAAATCGTAGGGGATCTGCTTGGTGGGGAAATCCAGGATCTCCAGCTCCGCGTTCCCGAGCTTGCGGGCCGCGGCTCTGCCTTCCACCATCGCCTGGTCATCGGTCCGGAAGACCCGGCCGTCCAGGTCGACATAATCCGAGTGGGAAAGGACGAGCATGTAGGTTTCCCAGCCCTTGGCCGCGGCCTCCGCCAGCGTTCCGCCGCAGCCGATTTCGATGTCGTCCAGATGCGCCCCGATCGCAAGGAGTCTCATCGGTCATCCTTTCCGGTACAGGTAAAGCGTGAAGTCGTGGGGCATGTAGTCGTGGCGCAGCGTCACCCAGCGGGTGATGGCATGCGCCTCGGCCAGGGCCCGTTCCGGTTTGCAGTAGAACATATCCTCGCGAAAGTGCCCCGGGTCGTAGTAGGTGCTGAGCATGTTGATCGCCAGGCCGCACCGGGTTTTTTCGAACAGTCGGCGCAGGGTCCGGAACACCCAGGCTTCCTGATCCTCACGGAATTTTACGTTAAAAGTCCCGCTGATGAAAACGTAATCCGGCGGGTCTTTGGGCTCAAAGGCCTCCACGTCGGCGCAGAAAAATTCGCCGTCCGGGCAGCGGCGGCGGGCTTCCTCGATGAACGACGGCTGAAGATCCAGACCGGTGTAGCGCACCGGGATCCCGCGTTTCTCCAGAAAGTCGTGCAGATCGCCGAAGCCGCAACCCACATCCAGCACCGAGGCGCCGTGCAGGTCGCCGATCCGGGTCAGGACGTCGAACCGCAGCTCCTGGGATTCGCGGCTGCCGATCCCGAGGGAACGCGTGTCGTATCCGAACTGCTGCCATCGCTCCGCGTAAAAATCCAAGACTCTGCGTTCCACTTCCTTCATGGCCTCATCCTTCCGCTACTTCCGCGCCTTCGGAAGCGAAGCCGCGGCCGTCGAGCCCAGCGGACGAATCTCCGTTTGCCAGGGCAGGATCGGCGCCACCACGCCCGACCAGGCTTTTGGAAAATCCCCCTTCACCGACAGGCCCGATCCGCTGTCTTGGATTCGGAATGAAAGCAGATTCGATTCACGGACGAAATACCGGCGCGGCACCAGCACCCGCACAAGCACATCCACATGGAACATGCCCTCATTGAAGAAATTACCCGGTACGCGGCACACGCTGCGGTAGATCCCGCGCTTCCGGGATTTGCCGGCGTATGCCGGGTCGTGATTGGCCGCTGTTTCCAGGATGCAGACGCCGTTTTCATTATGGATCAGCAGAATCGGCATGAACGGCTGTTTGGAATCCAGCGCCCAGTACTCCACTTCAATCTGAACCGGCTCGCGGATCTCGAAAGCGGAGCGGGGACGGCCGCGGTTATCCAGCAGGCGGACTCGCTTCAGCCGGGCCGTGGAATCGCCCGGAGCCTGTTCGGGGGTACTCCACTCCTTGCAATCCATCTCCGACCGATCGGCGTTCAGATACTGCGCGATGACCTCGGAGGTATCCCCATCCGCGGCAACCCGGCCTTCCTCGAGCAGGATCACGCGGGGGCACAGACGGTGAATGGCGTTCATGTTGTGCGAAACAAACAGGATCGTGCGCCCTTCTTTGCCCACGCTTTCCATCTTGCCCATGCATTTCTTCTGAAAGCGCTCATCGCCGACGGCCAGCACTTCGTCGACCAGGAGGATCTCCGGAGTCAGATGAGCTGCCACGGCGAAGGCCAGGCGCAGGAACATCCCGCTGGAATAATGCTTGACGGGGGTATCGATGAACTTCTCGATTTCGGAGAACGCCACGATCTCGTCGAAGCGCTGATCAATCTCCGCGTGCCGCATGCCGAGGATCGCACCGTTAAGGTAGGTGTTCTCCCGCCCGGTCAATTCCGGATGAAAGCCCGTCCCGACCTCGAGCAGCGATCCCACCCGGCCCGCGACCTGAACCCGGCCCACGGTGGGTTCGGTGATCCGGGCGAGTACTTTAAGAAGCGTGCTCTTCCCCGCGCCGTTTCGGCCGATCACCCCCAGCACTTCGCCCTGGCGGACTTCGAAATCGATATCGCGCAGGGCCCAGATCAGCTCGTCTTCCGGCGCGCTTTCCCCGCGAATCGATCGTCGGAGAAGGCGCCAGGGCGCACTGGCCGCATCGACGATGCTCTCGCGAAGCGTCCGATATCCTTTCTGCAGCGCCCCGATGCGGTATTGCTTGCCGAGTTTTTGCGAACGGATGACCAAATCGCCCATGTTACACCACATCCGCGAAGCTGCGTTCCATGCGCCGGAAGTAAAACGTTCCGGAGATGAGAATAATCACGGCCACGACCGCTGAAACGGCGACCATCGGCCCCGGCGCGCCGGTAGTTCCCAAAATCGCCCAGCGGAATCCATCCAGGACACCCACCATCGGGTTCAGCCCGTAAAGGATCCGCAGCAGTTCGTTTTCAATCAGGCTGCTCGGGTACACCACCGGGCTTATGAACATCCAAAATTGGGTCAGGAAGGGAACCATGTAGCGGATATCCCGGTATTCCACGTTCAGGGCCGACAACCAAAGCCCCACCCCCAGCGCGGTGATGAAAGCCAGCAGCAAAAACAACGGCAACCAAAGAACATTCATCGACGGCGAAATGCCATACACCAACATCATCCCGATCAACACCATAAACGCCAAGCCGAAATCGATCAATCCGGACAGCACGCTGGCGATCGGCACCACCAGGCGCGGGAAGAATACCTTCTTGATCAACTGGGCGTTGCCAACCAGGCTGTTCGAGGATTGTGACAGGCCGTACACGAAGAAAGTCCACGGGACCAGACCGGCATAGCTGAAGACCGGATATGGGATTTCACCCCCGGGTTCGATTCCCGCCAATTCACCGAAGAACAGGCTGAACACGACCATGGTCAGGAAAGGCTGGAGGATCGCCCAAGCTGCGCCAAGGATGGTTTGTTTGTAGCGGACTTTAATATCCCGCCAGGTGAGGAAGTACAGCAGTTCGCGGTACGCCCACACTTCGCGGAGCCGCAGGCTGACCCATCCCTTGGAGGGAACGATATCGGTGGTAGGACCGACGAATTCGTTTTGCAGGGATTCCTGGTTGTTCATGTAATCCTTTATACCAAGGTACAGACGATGGACCATAGACCATGGACGATGGCCGAACTATGTTCGAGGCGCGTTCACCTTTCTCTGCACCTTATTGCGGAAGGACTGGAGCTGTCTTATCAGCGAGACGGTCCTATCTTCCATTGCCCGGTTGTTTTCGGATAAATATTTTCTTCGTTGTGCAATGCGGTAACACGCCGATGATTCCACGAGCGATCGAATCGCATAGCCGAGAAAGCGTGCCTGCTCTGAGTCGGTCTGTCCCGTAGATCCTTCAGCAATATTTAACCCAACGGATGTTGCCGCCCGGATCCATTGGCTCCGAAGATTGTACAGTTCCTCTTTCGGAAGATTTTCCGTCAATCGATATACGTCATCGAGGTAATCCAATGCCAACTTCCATACCTCGAGATTCTCGAACTTGAATGGCATGACTCCCCCTTCCCGTATCAACTTACCGAAACAAAAGAGATGATACCACGTGCTCTGTTTCTTCTCCCGCCAAACGCGCGTCATTCCCCTCATACAACTATCGGCCATGG
Organism: Anaerolineales bacterium; assembly: GCA_016932475.1. Classification (GTDB taxonomy): domain Bacteria; phylum Chloroflexota; class Anaerolineae; order Anaerolineales; family RBG-16-64-43; genus JAFGKK01. Next base: position 85,403 of record JAFGCU010000026.1, on the reverse strand, counting down.
TCCATCGTCCATGGTCCATGGTCGGAAACTTATGGTCGATGGTCGATCGTCGATGGTCGGCCTCTTACGGTCGAAGGTCCGTTTCTTCCAGCCACGCCGCCATCTGCGCCATATCCCGAACCTTCTCAACGTTCAACTTGTCAAAGGCCGTCTCCGTTTCGCGCGCGAGGAAGCGCACGCCCGTTTCGCGCGCGGCATCGTAATCGCTCATCCCGTCCCCGACCATCAGCACCTGCTGCGGGGAAAGGTTGTGGCTCGCCATCACGTCGCGCAGGATGCCCGGCTTGAGGCGCGGCGTGCCCCACAATTCATCGAACCAATCCCCCATCCCGCGGGTGGCGACGATTAATTCAAGCTCCATCTGCGGCGTGCCCGAGCCGACGACTCGCAAGACGCGCCCGCGCAGGCCGCGCAGCAGCGCCTCCGCTCCCGGTACCTGCGGGCAGCGGAAGATCCGCTCGCGGGTGAGCCGCTCGAATTCCGCGCTGACCCGTTTTTTATCCTCCTCGGTGTAGGGCAGGCCGAGGATGTTGCGCTGGATGTGCTCAAACTTGACGTAACGCGAGATGCCGGCCTGGGAGATGTGGTATTCGCGAATCGCCGCAAGCTTGTCGGTGTGCGCCGCATACAATTCCAGGAAGGCTTCGGTCTTGATGTTGGCGGATTCCAGAATCACACCGTCAAAATCGAAAACGATCGCGCGCAGGGAGTCGATTCGCTTCAAAGAATTCCTCTCGATATTCCCGTCTCGGAAAAACCGATGCGGGAAATTGGGATCGTGACTTCACTCGCCTTCCCCGCTTCTGGCGTAATCCAGGAGAGGGAGCCGGGGGGTGCGGAAGGATATCTTGCGGTCCAGTCTACAGTTTTTTTACATCCGGATAATTTGCCAGCCACCACTCGGAAAAGCCGGCGTCGAGGTGGGTGTGAATATCCCGCCCGGTGACCCAGTTGCGCAGGATCGGCGCCGAGCGTTTGCCCATCCACCACCACGGGCTGGGCCCGTCGCGTCGCTGGACGCATTCCTTGCGGAAGGCCCACACACCCTGGTCGTAGTAGTACGCCGCCGGGTAGGATTGCCTCTCGGTCGAAGCCTGGCGGTTCGGGTCCCCGTATGGGCGGAGCAGGCCGTCGACGATCTCCAGCGACCTCAGCGGGTGGTCATCGGCCGCCTGCCAGACGCTCATGACCGAATCCAGGTCCGGGCGTTCGTCGAGCATCCCGAGCGCCTGATCGAGCAATTCTCCGTCGAGCATCACGGTATTGCCGAGCAGGAGAGTGACGTTGCGCAGGTCCTTCTCGCGCGCGTCGGCGTATTCCACGGCGTGCTTGATCACCTCGCCGTGGTTGACGTGATCACCGCACAGCTCTTCGGGTCGGACGATGATCTCACACCCGTTTTCGCGCCCGACCTGCATCACCTCGGGCGAATCGGTGGAGATGTACGTCTTCTGGATACGTTTCGCTTCGCGGGCGGCCTGGATCGGGTAATAGACCAGCGGTTTCTCCGCCAGCATCATGACGTTTTTGTTGAGGATGGATTTGCTTCCGGCGCGCGCGGTAATGATGGCTATGTTCATGCGGACTCTCTTTTTTGGGTGCTCTAGCCGCGCCCCTGTGAAACGCCGGGGCTGCTCGATCGGCAATCCCTTTGGTTATTTTTCCTGTGCAATCTGATCCAGCACCTGCAGGATTCCCTGGCCGAAATCGACGTATAAATTCGAAGTCAGTTTTCTCCCGACCCGCGGATGGAAATGGTAGGGGGTGATGCGGTAGTGCCCGTCCGGGTTTTCCGGCCGGGCGTACTCGACCTGGACCTCGCGCCCGAGAATTTCCGAGAACATCGTAAACAGGTCGCGGGCGCGCATCGGGTAGTGGCCGGTGATGACCAAATGCTGGTTGGCGTATTCGGGTGCGAGGATATCCACGCTCAGGCGGGCGGCATCGGCCACATGGATATATTCCCGCGAATCCTCCGGCTCGCCGAAGTAGCGTATCTTCCCGGTCCGGGCCGCGTCGCGCAGCAGGCGGTACAAACCGTTGCTTTCATCGGCCCGCGGTCCGTACAGACTGCCGAAGCGCAGGATGGTGTAATCCAATCCGTAGCGGTGCTGGTACTCCTCGATGTAGGCTTCGCAGGCCTGCTTGCTGGCGCGGTAGAAGGAGCCTTCGCTCGAGTAGACGTAAATGGTGCTGGAAAAGACAAAGCGTTTGACCTTCGCGCGGCGGGCGGCCTCGAGCACGTTAACCGTCCCCTCGACATTGGCCGTGACCGTCTCGCGCGGAAGCTCGCGGGCCCGGTTGAGATCCGAAAGCGCGGCGTAATGGTAGACGTAATCCGCCCCCTCGATCGTCCGGCACAGCAAGTCAAAATCCGCCAGGTCGCCGGTCACCTGCTTCTGATTGGGTTCGAGCGCCGAAGCCGGCTTGCGGTCGAAGATCGTCACGCTGTGGCCGCGGACGGCGAGCTCATCCGCCAGATGGCTGCCGAGGAATCCCGCCCCTCCGGTGACGACCGAGATCGTCATTTCCCTTTTTCTTTCTGAAAGAAGTCGATCACTTTCTGCGCCGCTTCCACTTCCATCCCGATCCGGCATTCGAGCGCATACGAACCGATATGGGCGGTCAGGACGACGTTGTCTAATCCGGACAGCGGGCCTTTGTACGGCTCGCAGGCATATACGTCCAGGTACGCCCCGCCCAGCCGGCCGCTTTTAAGCGCCTCGAACAGCGCGGCCTCGTCGACCCAGCCGCCGCGGGCCGCGTTAATCAGCAGCGCTCCCGGTTTCATCTTTGCGAACTCCGCGGCGCCGAGCAGCGCGGCCTTGGTCGAGCCGGAAAGGTTAAGCGAGATCACATCCGCCTCCAACAGCGCTTCCTCGAGGTGGACATAGCGAATTTCGTGCTGGCGGGCGAACGGATCATCCTGCACCGGGTCGACCGCAATCACGTTTACGGCAAACGGCTGCATCAAGCGCACCAGCGCCTTCCCGATCCGCCCCAATCCGATAACGGCGACGGTTTTCCCGCGCAGCAGCCTGCCCATCGGCTTGACAAATTCCCCGCGCCGGACGGAGGCGTCCGATTGCGGGATGTGCCGGAGCAGCGACAGGAGCCCGCCGAGTGCGAGCTCAGCCACACCGTGGGTCGGTCCGTCGGGCGTGTTGAAGACCGGGATGCCGCGCTCCTTGGTGTACGTCTGGTCTACGTTATCCACCGCGGTGCCAACGCGTGAAATGACTCTCAAGCCCGGGAGTTGCGAAAGCACCTCGCGGTCAAGCGCTTCGGTCCCGGCGATCACGCCGTCGGCGTCCCGGAGCAGTTCGACCGTCTCGGGCTTGGTCAGCTTGCGGCCATGGGGATTAATAACCAGTTCGAAACCTGCAGCGGTTAATATCTCGACCGGTTCGCTGCTTTCTTTTCCGAAGGAGGAAGTGGTGATGGCGATTTTTGGTCTCACGCAGGTCACTCCGTGGAAATCTGGCTGGCCCAGGATTGCTCGGCCCGGTACCATTCGACGAGATTGTGGACTCCGTCCTCGAGCTTGGTTTGCGGCTCCCAATTCAACAGCTTGCGGGCTTTGCCGATATCCGCCCAGGTGGCGGGCACGTCCGCCGGATGGGCGGGTTTCTGCTCGATGACGGCCTTCTTGCCGGTAAACTCCTCGATCATGGAAATGATGTCGCGGATTTTCGCCGGGCGGTCGCCGCCCAGGTTGATCGTTTCGAAGCCAAGCGGTGCAATCCCGGCGATCGTACCCCGGGCGATATCCTCGACGTAGGTGAAATCCCGTTCCTGGGTTCCATCTCCATACAGCGTGATGGGTTTACCCTCGGAGATGCGCTGCACGAAGCGGAACATGCTCATGTCGGGGCGGCCGGCCGGGCCGAAGACCGTGAAGTAACGGAATACGGTGATATCCATCCCATACAGGAAATGCCAGGTGTAACACATTGCCTCGGCCGCTTTCTTCGAGGCCGCGTAAGGGGAAAGCGGTTTATCCGTGTTGGCGTCCTCGCGGAAGGGGCGCGGATTTTCCGCCCCGTACAGGCTCGAGGTGGAGGCCAGCACGAATTTCTTCACCCCGCCCAGCCGCGCCAGTTCCAAGAGATGCAGCGTTCCGGAGACGTTGGTTTCAAAATAAACGTAGGGGTTTTCGGTGCTTTGCCGGACTCCGGCACGCGCCGCAAGGTTGATCACTCCATCCAGCGCGTTGCCGTCGTGTTTATTCCAGAGAGTCTCAATCACCACCCGGTCGGCCAGGTCGCCGCGCGAAAACGCGAATCCGGCGGTCGCCTTCAGCTTTTCCAGCCGCCACTGCTTCAGGCGCACGTCGTAGGCATTGTTCAGGCTGTCGATGCCGATAACCTGATGGCCCTGTTCCAGGAGCTGCGCGGAAACCCGCGCGCCGATAAAGCCGGCGGCACCGGTGACCAGATAGCGCGACATTACAGCCGGACCACTTTCGGGCTCCGCTTGCCTTCCGAGCCCAGGGCGTTGCGGGTATCCACGATCAGGCGCGCCTTCTCCAGGATCTTCGGCCATTGATAGACATCGTGGTTGGTGGTGATCACCACGCAATCCGCCTGTTGGACCGCGCCCTCGAGATCCGGCACGCATTTCAGGCGGAGGGATTCGTGGCGGATTTCCGGAACGAAGGGGTCGTGATAATCCACCACGGCGCCCTTTTTCCGCAGGAGCCCGATCACGTCGAGGGCCGGCGATTCGCGCAGGTCGGAGACGTTCGGTTTGTAGGCCACGCCGAGGACGAGGATCCGGCTGCCGTTGATCGCCTTGCGGTTTTTATTCAGCGTATCCTGGACTTTCTCGACGACGTAGCGGGGCATGCCGGTGTTGATCTCGCTGGCCAGCTCGATGAACCGGGCGTTGTAATTGAACGCTTTTAGTTTCCACGACAGGTAAAGCGGGTCAATCGGGATGCAGTGCCCGCCGAGGCCGGGTCCGGGCGTGAATTTCATATAGCCGAAAGGTTTGGTGCCGGCGGCGCCGATAACCTCCCATACATCCAAGCCCAGCCGGTCGCACATGATCGCCACTTCGTTGACCAGACCGATGTTCACGGCGCGGAAGGTGTTTTCCAGAAGCTTCGACATTTCCGCAGCGTCGGCCGAGGAGACCGGCACCAGAGTCCGGATTGCGCGGCCGTAATAGGCAAGGGCGACTTCCAGGCATTCGGGGGTGATCCCGCCGATCACCTTCGGGGTGTTGATCGTGGTCCAATCCTTGCGGCTGGGATCCACCCGCTCCGGCGAGAAGGCCAGGAAAATATCCTTCCCCACCTTCAATCCGCGCGCTTCGATCTTCGGCTGAAGGATTTCGCGGGTGGTGCCCGGGTAAGTCGTTGATTCCAGGACGATCACCATTCCGGGGTGGAGATATTTGACGATCTCTTCGGTCACATTGACGATGAAGGAGAGGTCCGGATCGCCGGTTTTGCGCAGCGGGGTGGGGACGCAGATGGACAGCGCGTCCAGTGTCCCAACCTGTGAGAAATCGGTCGTGGCTTTGAGGGCCTTCTTCCGCACCAGCGACGCGACGTGCGAGGAGGGGATGTCCTCAATGTAGGATTTGCCCTTTTGGAGCGCGTCGACCTTCCGCGGATCCACGTCGATCCCGACCACGGTGTAGCCGGCGTGTCCGAATACGTCCACCAGCGGCAATCCAACGTACCCGAGGCCGATCACGCCGACCCGGGCTTTGCCGGATTTGAATTTTCGAATCAGGGTTTGCGCCGCCGCATCCATGCCCTTAACCATTTCCTTCTTTGCCATTACCGCGTTCTCCTTTGCATTCCATCGCGCCTGAAGGAACCAGCCGCCGCACGCGATCGCGGTTCCCAGCATCGCCGCCGCCAGAATCTTCCAGATCAGAAAATTTTCCGTTTGTTCGGAAGTAACACCGCCGGAATCGCGGCATCCCGTCTCCGGCGCCGATGCTTTTTCCACAAGTGCGCCGCACACCGCCTGCGCCCAGGCGAGAACCCGGGCTTCGGCCAACCCCCGGTCGGCATCCCGGACGGTCAGGCGCAGGATACTGCCTTCCAAGGGCTGTTCCACGGCCGATCCGCGCAGGAAATCTTCCGGAGCCAAATTGTACCCGGATACCGCCGGCAGCGAGGCGGCCGCAGCGGACACCTCGGGTGCGCCGGCAAGCGCTTGCGCCTCATCGGCCGAGTAGCCGCCGGTTTGCAGGATGCGCATCCCGGCCTCATACACCGTCGGCTGGGATAGCACGGCCGCCAGGGCGAGTACCGCCGAAACCGCGCCGACAGCCAAGGCCGGGACGATTCCGTTTCGAATGTCCCATCCGGGGATGGGCGCCGCATTCTTCATTCGGAAATTCCGGGGTTAGGAAGATTGGAAGCGGACGGATTAAACCACGGGGGATGCCCGGTGTCAACGAGAAGCCGGAAAAAACAGTATTTTTTCGCGTTTTCCACCGCTCCGGCAGCCGTGTTCCGGTTATTCATCGACCCCAATTGGTCAGGAAATCAAGACCGCGCATCTCCAACCCGCAGGAGGTGTTTTAAGACTGGATCCATGGAGCAGCCCCGTTCAGGGTTGGATTTCCAGGGATCGCGCGCAATCCGGTAACACTTTACGGAAAAGCGCGTTATTATTACAGCATGCAGACGGCGGACTGATCCGGATTCACCCTGCCGCCGGGGCTGGCGACCGTCGGGAGTAGTTTTCAAAGGGATAGGATATCGCGGCTTCATCTGCGGGAGTTGCCGGTTTTTCCTTGAATGCGCCGGGGGGGGTTGATATACAATCAAGTTGTCGATTTTGTTTCCGTCAAAACTTTTCACTTCTCAAGGAGAAAAGGACATGAAACTCACACCCCCAAAAAACATCACCTTCTGGATTTCCATCCTCCTGGGCGTTCTCGGTTTTCTCGGCGCCATTGTAACCATCCCGCTCATTTCCACATACGCCTTCTGGTTCCTTTTTGCGGGTTTCGTCCTTCTTGTTCTTGGCTTGCTGGTCAAAGGCCTCTAATTTTTTCTCTCTTTGACGGAAACATCCTTCAGAGCTCCTCGAATTCGAGGAGCTCTGTTTTTACCGCCGCTTTTGTGAGGCCAAGGTTTCTTTGATAAAAAACGATGTCTCTTCCAAGGAGTGAAGCCGTCATAATTTTCTCCATCCTTGAATCCAAAGCGAAGTTTTTTTACCGGAAAAAAGCGTCCTTCAGATCAACTTGCCGTCAGCCAGAGATATATGGACCGTATCTCCTGCGCCACTCCCAGCTTGCCCTCGCGCACGAGCCGGCCGACCGCCATCGGGGCCTTTATGGCCGGCGCCTTCACTCCCTTTTCGACTGCGGTCAGCGGGGATTTTCCATGATCCTTCAGGAACCGCCAGACTTCCCCGGCCGTCTCCCCGATTGCTAGTGTGTGGAACCTGTTTTCCCCCCTTTTGCGCCTCTGCCGCGCCGCCGAGCGCGCGCCTTCCGGACCACGCTTATGCGGAAATCGAGGACGATCCCGTCTTGTCGATGCAAACTTTAAGCAGATCTCCCAGAGCCCGGAATTCCCGCAACCAGTCGGATTGGTCTTTCTCATTCCCGGCCGCGAGGCGCGGATAGACGTTTTGGAGCACTTCGTAATACACGTTTTGCGCCTTCCACAGATCGACCCAGAAGGGGAGGCTTACCGCGAGTTGCACAACCTGCCCCAAAAGACGCAGCCTCGGGAGTTCCTCCGGTTCGGTGTACCAATCCGCGGCCAGCCGGTGGAGGGTGTGGCGCAGGGTGAACCCCAGCATCTCCCCGTCCAGCCCCACCTCCGCCGCCTCGGCCTGTTCGAGCAGCCGGTGAATATGATCGATATCCAATGGCGGGGCCTCCAAGGCGGCGCGCAGCTGCCCGTTCAGCGCAACGACCGCCGCTGCCTGGAACGCTTTCGGCAACGGCATTTTTACCATCCGAAGGAAACGCATCAGCGGCGCATGGTCCTCGTATAACTTCGAATAAAGCGCTTCCGCATCGGCCAGATTGTCCCGGATCACGAGGTTTAGGATCTTGCGCTGTTCGTCGAGGAACAGGCTCTTCAGGGAATAAGCGATCCCGCTGAAGAAGCCATCGATGAATCGGATCACCTCCGGAAAATCCCCGCGCAGGAAGGCTGCGGAAAGATCGCGTTCCAGGGCGAGGTGTTCCTCTTTGCTCCGGCATGGACTGACGCCTACGCTGAAATTCTGGTCGCCGAAATGAAGCATCCCATAACACAGCTCGGCGCTTTCCCGGGTGACGTCGGACCGGACCATCACCTGGCCGACCGCCAGCTTGGCCCGTCCGGCGTCAAAAGTCCGCTGCGAGCGGCGCTCCAGCGAATAGCAGTAGATCCTTGTGCGGTCCCCGTACTCCTCGAAGACCGACGAGACGGCGTAATGCGCCGCCACCTGGGGGAGATCCACGCGTTTCGAACGGATTTGCCCGTAGATTGCGCGGCCGTCGGGATTTCCCTTTTCGTTGCCGCGGGCTTTTTCGAGTATTGCGGTAAACCGCCCTTCCATTCCGTCTCCGAACAATTCCTGCCCGAGTTGTATAGCGCGCGCCGCATACTGCAGATTCTGCAACACCTCGATCCTGGCCAGGTCGTCGAAAAACCAGGCGCAAGAGGTGAACATCAGCATCGCGTGGCGCTGCATCTCGAGCAGTTTCAGGGCGCGGATCTGCTCCTCCGCCGAAAGATCCCGCGACTGGAACGCATAGAGGAACTTATCGAGGGATTGCGTGGTGCGGTCCAGCACCACCGCGATGTATCCGTCGCGCGCGCGCCATGGATCCGCGAAGTATCGGGCGGCTTCTTTTTCGAAAAGCGGCGCCAATTCATCCCGCAGGAAATCGAGCGCGCCGCGCAGGGGGGCGCGCCAAGCCTGGTTCCAGGAGGGATGTTCCCCATTGCTGCATCCGCAATCCGAGCGCCAGCGTTCGACCCCATGCAGGCAGCTCCAGGATGTGTTTTCGGCGATCTCCGCCTTCCACTGCGGCGGGAACTTCGCGAGGAATTCGCCGTAGTTGGTAAGCCCAGCCTGGCCGCCGCTTTCCACCTTGTCCAGCGCATACGCCAGGGCCATATCTCCGAAACGGTGATGGTGCCCGTAGGATTCGCCGTCGGTGGCCGCGTGCACAAGCCGGGGATCGGAGGCGCCGGCGGGGAACGCGTCGACCAGCGTGCGGGCGAAGTCGTCGCCGCTCCGGAGCAAGCCCTCAAAAGATATCGCGCGCGCGATGGGACCGTTATAAAAGAAGGCGGCGATCTTCCGCCCGGAGGGGAGATCCACTTCGTAGGTCCGCGTGCCGTCGACCGCCGCATTCCGCACGTCCTGCCAATCGCCGCCGGCAGGCCGGACGCGCGCCGCCTGATGCGGGGCGAGGATCGTGAAGCGCACGCCGTGTGCCGCCAACAGGTCGAGTGTTTCCAGGTCGACCGCGGTTTCCGGAAGCCACATCCCTTCCGCGTCGCGCCGGAAGCGTTCCGCGAAATCGCGCAAACCCCACTCGATCTGGGTGTTCTTGTCGCGAAGGTTGGCCAGCGGCAGGATCATGTGGTTGTATGCCTGCGCCATCGCCGACCCGTGGCCGGAAAAGCGCTGGATGCTTTCCCGGTCCGCCATGAGGATCGCCTGGTAGACCCCTTCGGCATTTTCCTCCAGCCAGGAAAGCAGCGTCGGCCCGAAATCGAAGGAGATGTTCGAGTAGTTGTTGACGATCTTGCGTATGCGGCCTTTTTCGTCCAGGATTCGGGAGACCGCGTTGGGGGCGTAGCACTCCGCAAGCACCCGCTCGTTCCAATCGTGGTATGGAGCGGCCGTATCCTGAACTTCAACCGCTTCCAGCCACGGGTTCTCCCGTGGCGGCTGGTAAAAATGGCCGTGGATGCAGATAAAGCGGTTCATCGTTTGGATCCTAACCTCCTCACCCCCGGCCCTCCCCTCGCTTCGCTTCGGGACAGGCCTCTCTCCCTTCCCCTTACGGGGAAGGGAGAGAGGGGTGCCTAAGATCGGATGGTCTTTCCGTTCGAAGGCGGGGAGAGGGGGTTAGGACTGGTTCTCCTCATGCTTGAACACACAGATCCCCAGCGGCGGGAGAGTCAACATCAATGAAAACGGCCGCCCGTGACAGGGTTTTTTCTCTGCTTCGAATCCTCCGGCGTTCCCGAGTCCGCTGCCTCCGTACACCTTCGAATCGCTGTTGAGAATCTCGCGCCACAATCCGCCGCGAGGAACCCCCACCCGGTAGGGCATCCGCGGGACGGGGGTGAAGTTGCATGCGGCCAGCACGAGATCCCCGCCGTCGCGCGGTTTTCGGATCCAGCTGACGACGCTCGATTCGGCGTCCGTGCAATCGATCCATTCGAATCCCGCCGGATCGCAATCCGACGAATGCAGGGCCGGCTCGCGCGCATACATCGCGTTCAAATCCCGCATCCAGCGCTGCAACCCGAGGTGCGGATCATACTCCAGCAGGTTCCACTCCAGGCTTTCGTCGTGGTTCCATTCCTTCCACTGGCCGAACTCCCCGCCCATGAAGAGCAGCTTCTTCCCGCTCATCGCGAACATGTATCCGTAAAGCAGGCGCAAATTGGCGAACTTCTGCCAGTCATCGCCGGGCATTTTCGCCAGGAGCGAAGCCTTTCCATGCACCACTTCGTCGTGGGAAAGCGGCAGCATGAAGTTTTCGGAAAAAGCGTACAGCATGCGGAAGGTCAGACGGTTGTGATGGAACCGCCGGTGGATCGGCTCCTTGGTGATGTACTCCAGCATGTCGTGCATCCAGCCCATATCCCACTTGAAGCCGAATCCCAACCCGCCCAGGTAGGTGGGTTTGGAGACCATCGGCCAGGCGGTGGATTCTTCGGCGATGGTCTGGACTCCCGCATGCTCGCGGTAGATGTCCTCGTTGAACAGGCGCAGCCAGGAGATGGCTTCGAGGTTTTCGTTGCCGCCGTACGGGTTCGGCCGCCACTCGCCCGCCTTGCGGGAGTAATCCAGATAAAGCATCGAAGCCACCGCGTCCACACGGATTCCGTCGGCGTGGTATTCGTCGAGCCAGAAGAGCGCGCTCGAGAGGAGGAAGGAGCGTACTTCGCGCCGCCCGTAATTGAAAATGAACGATTTCCAATCCGGATGAAACCCCTGCTGCGGATCGGAGTGCTCGTAGAGGTGGGTGCCGTCGAAGTTGCCAAGCGCATGTTCGTCGGATGGAAAGTGCGAAGGGACCCAATCGAGGATGACCCCGATTCCGTTTTGATGCAATACGTCGATCAGATGCTTGAAATCCTGCGGCGTGCCGTAGCGGCTGGTCGGCGCGAAGTAACCGGTGGTCTGGTAGCCCCAGGATCCGAAAAACGGGTGCTCCATCACCGGCAGGAATTCCACATGCGTGAATCCCAGCCGTTGTATGTAATCCGGAAGGATGCCGGCCAGCTCGCGGTAGGAAAGCGACCGGTTGCCCTCGTCGGGCACGCGCCGCCAGGAACCAATGTGCATTTCGTAGACCGACATCGGCTGCCGGTGCAGGTCCGCGCCGGGGCGGGCCTGCATCCATTCCCGGTCGTTCCATGCGTATTCCAGATCCCAGACAATGGATGCCGTGCGCGGGGGGACTTCGAAATAAAAACCGTACGGGTCGAGTTTGTCCATCCGGTATCCGTGATAGCGGGAGCGGACCTGGTATTTATACATCGTTCCCCGCTCCACTCCGGGGAAAAAACCTTCCCAGATTCCGGAAGAGCCTTTCGAAGATAGCTTGTTTTTCCGGCCGTCCCAGCCGTTGAAATCCCCGATCACAGAGACGCGCTCGGCGTCCGGCGCCCATACGGCGAAATACGTCCCGGGCTTTCCTTCCACTTCCACCGGATGCGCGCCGAGCTTGCGGTACAGGCGGAAGTGCGAACCTTCGTTGAAGAGGAAAAGATCGTCTTCGGTCAGGAGGGAAAAATGCGGCAACGGCATACGGGGACGACTCCTAAACAACGATGCGAACCTCACCTGCCAATATACCGCGAAGCAGCCGGATTTGCACAGCACTCAAGGTGGAGTTAAAACGCTGAGTTCTTGTGCGAAAAATGAAATGGCCGCCAACGACGCGTGGAATCCCTTTGAGTGCTTTGCGGCCATCGCTCATGGCACGTTGCGCCGCCTTACAACGCCGACTCTTCGTCCATCCGGCCCTGGATCGTGTACAGTCGGTAATACAGGCCGTCCTTCGCCATCAGCTGCTCGTGGGTGCCGATCTCGCGGATCGATTTGTCGGCCAGGACCACGATCGTATCCGCGGCGCGGACGGTGGACAGCCGGTGGGCAATGACGATCGTCGTCCGCCCGCGGATCAGCCGCTCGAGCGCCTCCTGGATCAGGAGCTCGGTTTCGGTGTCCACCGCGGAAGTAGCCTCGTCGAGAATGAGGACCGGGGCGTCCTTGAGCAGCGCGCGGGCGATCGAAAGGCGCTGCTTCTGCCCGCCGGAGAGCTTCACCCCGCGCTCGCCGATGAGCGTGTCGTACCCTTCCGGGAGTGCGGCGATGAACTCGTGGGCGTTGGCCGCCTTCGCCGCCGCGACAACCTGCCCCTCGTCCGCTTCCGGCCGCCCGAAGAGGATATTCTCCCGGACCGAGCCGTAGAACAGGAAAACGTCCTGGAGGACCATGCTGACCTGGCGGCGGAGGTCCGCAAGCTTGTAGCGGCGCAAATCCGTGCCGTCGAGCTGGATTTCACCAGCCGTCGCGTCGTAGAAGCGCGGGATCAGGCTCACCAATGTGGATTTTCCCACGCCGGTCGGTCCGACCAATGCAACGACCGAGCGGGCCGGGATTTCCAGATCGATTTCCTCGAGGACCGGTATGCCGGGCAGGTATTCGAAGCGCACGCCGCGGAACGCCAGCGCGCCTCCGGCCCGGCCGGTGATGGGCACCGCCGCCGGATCATCGTGCGGCTCCGGCTCCTCCGCCAGGAGCGAAGCAACCCGGTCGGCGCCGGCCAGCGAGCTCTGCACCGCTTCCCAGGCTCCGCTGAGGTTGTGCATCGGCAGGTAGAACAAATCCAAATACAGGAAGAACGCCACGAGGTCCGCGACGGGCAGCGCCCCCTCCAACGCCAGCCGTCCGCCGAAGTAGATCACCACAATCGTCCCCAGGGAGAGCGTGAATTCCACAAAAGGTTCGAAGGTCGCCATCAGCCGCAGCGCCCGCAGCAGAGACCGGCGGTAATTTTCGATCCGCCGCCCGATCCGGATCGTCTGATCCCCTTCGCGGACGAAGGCTTTGATCTCGCGAATACCGGAAAGATTGTCGTTGAGCTCGGCGTTCAGATCCCCAAGCTCCTTCTGCCGGAAGCGGAAGGCCGGCCGCACATAGTGCGCATACAGGGCGAGGGAAAGGATCACAAGCGGAACGGGCAGGGTACTGAGCAGGGTTAACTGCCAATTGAGACTGAGGAGCACGGCGGTGACCCCTACCAGCGTCACCAGATTGACGATCACATCCGGAATGGCGTGCGCGATGAACTGCTCAAACAACTCGGTGTCGTTGATCACCTGCGACATCAGCTGCCCGACCTGCTGTTCCTGGTAGAAGCGCAGCGAGAGCCGCTGGAGGTGCCCGTAAATATGCCGGCGCACATCGGCCACCACGCTCCAGCCGGCGATGTGCGCCATGTAGGAACGGAGGAATTGCAGAACGGCCCGCGCCGTGAAGACGACGAGCAGGACCAGCGCCAGCCGCCCGACAAAATCCTCCGACACTTCGGCGAAGGACGGGTCGGCTACGGCCGCCACTAGAAGCCTTACAATCCACGGCACCAGCAGCTGTACGCCGACCAGCAGCAGCATGCTTGCCATGGCGACAACCAGAGTCGGCCAGTATCCGCGGGCATAGGTGAGGATGATCCGGAAGGGTTTGTTGAGCATGGGGGAAAGTATAAACCCCCTCACCCTGCCGCATCTCCGGAAAATTTCCGGGTTACGCCTTTCCCCCGGAAGATCGTCATGCCCGCGCCTGCCCTCGCGGAGCAAGGGTGTTATTGGCCCGTCCTCGCGGGGCAGGTTGCCATCGTTTTTTGACTTTTTACGGCAACATGAACTTCGAAGCGAGGACGGGCATCCAGCGGGTATATAGAGAAGTATGGATTGCGAGTCCCGTATGGATTTCCGCTGGGACCACCCCCGCTTCATGAACATCCGCGAGGGCAGGCGCGGAAATGACGACCGCGGACGTCCCTCCTGGATTCCCGCGTGGATCGCGCGCGACCGACAATTCCTTGTGTTCTACGTCTTTTCCCAGATGCAGGCCTCGTGCGGGCGGAGGCGGATGCCCCGATCCGCAGCGGGCGGCTCCGCGCCGTCCGCGGAATGGGTCGAGAGCAGCAGGCGCCAGGATCCGGCGGGCAGCGATTCCTTCAGGGCAAGATTGCATGCGGAATCAAAAAAGTTAAGCGCCACCAAAACCGTCTGTGATTTTGTTTGCCGCAAATAGGCCAACGCCCGGTCCGAGGATTTTCCGATCGCAAGAAAATCTCCAACCTGCAGCGCCGGTGTCTTTTTCCGCAGCCAGATCATTTTTCGGTAGAGGGAGAGAACCGAATCCGGGTCTTCCTGCTGCGCGCCGACATTCACCTTGCGAAAATCCGGATTGAGCGGAAGCCATGGTTGGCCGGTGGTGAATCCGGCGCCGGGAAACGCGTTCCATGGAAGCGGCGTGCGGCAGGCATCCCGCCCCTTGTACAGCGGCCAGTATCTTTTTCCCGGCGGGTCCTGGATCTGGGCGCGGGCGATCTTCCCGTCGCGCATGCCGATCTCCTCGCCGAAATACATGAACGGCGTGCCGCGCAGGGTGAGCAGCATCGCCGCGGCGACCTTGGCGCGCGCCTCGGTCCAGCGGCCCCCGTAACGGGTCGCATGGCGCGGGATGTCGTGGTTGCTCAGGACGTAGCACGGCCAGCCTTCCCCGGCCAGCGCCTGCTCGAACGCGACAATCTTTTTTACAAACGCCCGCGGCGACCAGCGCTGGTCGGTGAATTCAAAATTAAACGCCAGCGACAGCAGGCCGCCCCGGCTGTACCGGACGGCCTCCGCCATCCCGCCCATGATCTCGCCCACCGCCATGCGATCGCCGCAGGAATCCAGAATCGAACGGATCTCGCGGTACACACCCAGGAGCTCGGGCTGATCCTTGTCGTACACGTGCCGCTGGCGCTCGTACCCGCGGATCCCGAGCGCCGGCGGATTGCTGCGCAGCATCGAATCCTTGAAGTACGCGTTGGCCACGTCGAGCCGGAATCCGTCCACGCCGCGGTCGAGCCAGAAGCGGAAGACGTCCATCGCCGATTTGCGCACACCCGGATTTCGCCAGTTGAGGTCCGGCTGCTGCTCGAGGAACATGTGGAAGTAATACTGGCGCGTTTTCGGTTCCCATTTCCAGGCTTTCCCGCCGAAGACCGACTCCCAGTTGTTGGGCGCGCCGCCGAAGCATCCCGGGTCCTGCCACAGGTACCAATCGCGTTTCGGGTTTTCCCGCGCGCTGCGGCTTTCGATAAACCACGGGTGCAGATGCGAGGTGTGATTGAGAACGAGATCGAGGACGATCCGGATCCCGCGCCGGTGGGCTTCCGCAACCAGCGTGTCGAAATCCGCCATCGTTCCAAACAGCGGGTCGATCCCGCAGTAATCGGAAACATCGTATCCAAAATCGAAGCCCGGCGAGGGGAAAAACGGGGAGAGCCAGATCGCGTCCACGCCGAGCGAACGGGGCGTGCCGTCGTTCAGGTAATCGAGGCGGGAGATCACGCCGCGCAGGTCCCCCGTTCCGTCGCCATCGGCGTCGGCGAACGAGCGCGGATAGATCTGGTAGATTACTCCGGTCTGCCACCAGGGTTTGCCGGCCATGAGACCTCCTGCGCGGAAGGGATGAAGTAATTATACCTATTGGTTTTTCGTCAAATCGCATGAGAGGATGCCATCCCATCCCGCCTCATCCCTTGCCCTTCTCCCGGCGTTTGTGCCTTGATCCATTCGCGATATCGGTCCCGGTTGATCCGTAATGGATGGTAACGCCGTGAGAGGGCCGGTGTGCGGGGCGCGGGTTTATACTTTCTCCATGACCGGCCGTTCCTTTGAAGAAATAGGCTTCGCCTGCAATCCCTTCCGCGCCCTTACTCCGGAGGAATGGATCCGCGCGGCTGTCATCCCGGAAAACGTCCGCCGGGCCGCGCTTGCGGGCGGGCACCTCCAGATACTCGGCGAAACCGGATTTGGAAAAACCACGGCTCTGCGCGCGCTTGCGGACGGATTCCGCCTTGCCGGAGTACGCTGCGCCTATGAATACCTTCCCCGGGGGTCCAACCGCTTCCAGGCCAAAACATCCGGATTGGATGTTTACCTGCTCGACGAAGCCCAGCGGCTTTCCGAAGGATTTCTGTTTATTCGGAATGAGCGGGCGCGGCTGATCCGTGCGGCAAAGGCGGGGGTCCGGTTGATCCTGGGTTCGCATGAGGATTTGGCGGATCCGTTCCGTGCGGCGGGTGTTCCGCTGCGGACGGCGCGGCTCCATCCACCCGCTCCGGAGGAGTTGGCGGAGATCCTCGAGCGGCGCCTGGCGTTATTCGCCCGCAAGGATAATCGGGCGCGCTTTTCCGGCGAAGCGGTAATTTGGTTGGGGACAACCTTCAACGGCGATTTGCGGACGATGGAGTACTTGCTGTACGAATATTTTCAAACCGAACGCCCCGCCGGGATCATTTCCGGCGGATGCCTGCGGGAGGCAATGCAAACCTTCACCCCTCCGACGGTCGGACCCGGATAGCACAAACGGATCTGGGATTGATCGCCATGGGAAGATCGATTTCCGCGACGAGCTCCCAGAGGATGTTGATGTAATGCCCGGAATACGACCAGGGTTCCTCCGGCACCTGCATTTCGAATTGAAATGAGATCTCCTGATCACCCGCCAAGACGCCCTTGTGGACTTCCTGCTCCGTCACAATCCGGCCGTCGCGGTCCCCGCGCCCCTCGGTATGCCACTCCAGGCGGATCTTTACGGATTTGCAGTTCAGGTCCCTTTTGGGGATGACGCTCAGCCGGCCCGCGATCATCGCGCCGGGTTCGAACGAGTTTCTGGCCGCAGTGATCCGCGGATTTTGCAGATGCCATTCGAACGATGCGTCGGCCATGTCCCGTCACCTCTCTGAGAATGGAACCACCCGGAGTTCGAAGTCTTCGCGGAAATCCGGCCGGCCGGGGATATCCCCCTCCACCCGCACCAGCCAGTCAATCCAATTGTGCATGCAGGAAAAGCTGTGCATTGCGTTTCGCGGGATTTCTATTTGCTTTTTAAAGGAAAGCCCGCCCTCCGTCCGGAATTCTTCCGGGGGAACGGAATATGCGGCGACCGTCTCATCATGGAACAGGGTCCTCGTGCTGGTCCCCGACCCGGATACGGCCTTTTCCCGCAGGATCAATTCAACGGACATACTTCGGATCTCCCCGGGCCGTTTGCTTTTGCGGAAATATTCCATCCGGAATGGCCTGTCCATCCGCAAGGGGAAATAATCCACATATGCATCCCCCCAGCCGGCGGTCCGGTTCGCCGTCATTTTTCTGCCTCGCATGACAAGCTGAAATATTCCGATCAGGATAAACAGCGCCAGGAGGACAAGGACAAACCTTCCGTAACTTTGTTCTGAGCGGCCGGAGTTAAAAAGCGTCCATAAAACGAATAAGAAAAAGAGGCAGGAAAAGATCAAACTGAAAGCGATGCTTCCCGTCGTCTGCTTGTCCGGTTTTTGGTCAGGAAGGACGGGCATCAAGCGTCTCCGAAAACCTTTTTCCGGTTGGAACAACGGTTTCCCGAGCAGCGGTTTCAGGGGGGATGATCCTTCGTTGGGTTCCATATCAAAAAATCCGCTGGGTTCAAAGAAGGACTGCGATACCTGTCATCCGGCGACCCGGCCCGCGAGCACCCGGACTTCAAATTCCTCGCTGTAATCCGGCCAGCCGGTGATATCCACTTTCACACGGACCAGCCATGAAATTTCATTATGCTTCGTCCGGAAGGTGTGCATTCCCCCGGCGGGAATTTTCATGCCGCGGGAGAAATTCAACTTCTCGCCGGCCTCGAACAGCTTGGGCGGGGCTTCAAATTCGCCGGCCGGCTCATCGTGTGTCACCGTCGTGGTGTCGGTGCCGGCCGAAAATGTGGCGGATTCGCGCTTGATGAGCGACATCCGGATTTTGGTCACTTCGGTTTTTTGCCTAAAGGTTTGGGAATAATTCACCGAAAATCCGTCTCCGACGCGCACCGACTCCGCATTTATGGAGACTTCCGGTTTTCCAATCCGCGCCTCGGAGATCCAGGATATGACGTTGACGGCGATGACAGCCAATCCGATGACTATGCATGCGGCTACGAAGAAGATGGAAATTCCGGACGTCACCCACTCGCTTTCCGGATCGTCGGAGAGGATTCGAACCAGCGCGACCAATCCCGGGAAGGCCGATCCCGCCAGGAACAGGCCGAAAAAAATTCCGCACCCGCGCGATTCGATTTTTTTGCTCCCGGGGCTCAGCTTTTTCAGCATTTTGCCTCTTGGATCCCCGATTGGACTTTCACCCGCAGGATGGATCCTTCACGCATCCGGCGGGGAGAGTGCGCCCTTCGGCTTCCCCAACCGGGCTGGCCGGCTTCACTTTAAAAGCACGCCGTCCTTCTGGTAGCGCTGGAACAATTTTCCCCACTCGGTTTCGGCGCGCCACGTTTCATACACGCGTTTGGATTTAAGCGGCCAGTGGACGTAATCATGATTGAACTCGGAGAGGAAGATCGGGATCGCCACCAGCGGGGTGCGCAGCACCAGCTTCTGCAGCACCTTGGTCGGGCCATACCAGGCCATCCAGGCCAGGAAGGTGTGCACGTTGCTGCCCACGTGGAAACGCCAGTTCTCGCCGGAGACGTCGTCGCCGACCAGCTCTATCTCGCGCACATCCCCCGTCCCCAACCCCTGTTCGTGGGAGAGCCGGATGTAGCCGATTTTCATCGGGTCGAATCCCATCAGCTTGGCCGAGACCGCGTCGATCGCCACCTGATCCGCCGAAGCCAGGATCACATTTTTCACAACCGGCGTCGGCGTGCGCGGACCTGTGCCGTCGCCGGCGGTGGTGCCGTCCATGAAGGCGAACAGCCCGGGGTGGATTTCCTTCTGGATCGCGAGCAGGTCGGTCAGCGTTTCATGGATCCAGGAGTGGGTGTAGTGCCGGTGCTGGCAAAGCAGGCCGCCAAAGGCGTTCTTCACCGCCCCGGTTGTGGTCGTGTAAATGTGGGTCTTCACGGTCGGTAGGTGAACGATGTTTTTGCCGAAGAAGTAATCCGGAATGCGGATGCCCTTGTCGAAAATCTTATCCAGCACGAGCATTTTGGCCTTGGGCTTGTATTCCACCCAGGTCATTTCTTCCGGACGGAAATTATATTTAACCGGGATGTGGTAATGCTGGAACACCGGGACGAATCCATTCAGGTCCTCGCCCTTGAAGGCGTTGATCACGACCGTCTTATTCTGGACACAGACCAGGTCCTGGAATCCCGCTTTTTGGAGAGCGAGGATCGAACCTTCCAGCTGCCAGGGAGTGGTGTTCGCGCTTGGCAGCGGGTAATGCCAGGAGATGTTGTCTTTTAGGATGGTGGTCGTATTCTGTGCCAGCGCCTGCTTCCCGCCGGCCAGCTCAAACAAACGCCCATAATCCGCCAGTACGTTTTCCGGTGTCGTCCGTAAAACAGCGACTTTCGATTTCATAGCCATAGCCAACCTTTCGTATTTCGGATTATAGCAGGTCCCTTATTCCTTCCTTCTCCCGGCATATGTTGGGAGAAGGCGGCCGAAAGACGGATGAGGGATGGAATATACGACCATCGACCATGAACGATGGACCATAGCCGATCCAGATGGGAAATATCTGCATTTTCAAGGAGATTTTGGGGAACCCTGTGGTTGCAGCAACTCAAATCCAGTCGCCGGATCCAGAACCCGTTTTGCTTCCGTGCCGGTCAATTCCCAGATGATGATTTCCATCACATGCCACACTTTCACGCCTCGCCGGACGCAGCCGGTGATCGTTGATCCTTCCCGGCCGCAGGCGATATGCATGTGAAGGATTGGTTTCCCGTCCGCGTCGGGGAAGACCGTCCCCACACCGGTTGCCTCGCTCGTTCCGGCCAGGATATGCTCCATCGGATTTATCGGCGCAACGCGTGATTTCTCGGGACCCACGACCAGAGCGCTGCCCTCGTCCGCGCCGCCCAGGACGATGCACGCTGCCGCGCGGACTCCCTGCTTCGCGGCGAAGGATTCGACGGTTTCATGGAGGATCTCTCCGTCCTCCAAACGGAGGATGAAGATGCGCCCGGGGGTTGCGGTTGTGAATTTCATGGAGGGCTCCCAATAATCTCATCCCGAAACCCGCTTTATGGGTCGAGGGATCGGTTCCGGATTTATGTCAGTATTCTTGGAAGGGCCGCCGGGGTTGAGGAAATAATTTTCCGATTCCTCGGGGCTTCACCCCTCGGAAGGACTCTTCAACGCCTACCACCATACTTCGAACTCGACCACCGATTCGAGCGGGGTCGTCTGCCACATGCCGCGCACGATGACGCGGATCCGCGTGCCCGGGTCGGCTTCCGGCACCCGGAAGGAGAGCGACGCCATGCCGTTTTCGTCGGTCGGCGGCAGCGTGATTTCCAGCAGCGCCTGGCCGTCTTTTTCCAGCTCCACCTGAAGGGTCACACCCGGCACCCCGGCGCCGGTCGGGTCGGTCAGCGCCACCTGGAGTGTTTGCATCTCGCCGGGGCGCAGGGTCGGACGGGCCAGCGAGGCGTACAGCCGGGTCACACCCGCCGCCGGTCCGGCCGAGCCGGTGGCCGGTTCGCGCAGGGAGCGGTCGTATCCGCGCAGCAGGAAGAACGTTTCGCCGCACCGCTCGCGTACGATTCCCCCGTTGATCCATTGCAGCCGCGCGTATTCGAAATCCTGGTACAGGTTCCCTTCCGGATCCATCGTCATTTCGGAAACCGGCGGGCCGAAGTGCTCCACACCCGCGGTGCGCACGTACTCGCGGAACTCATAGCACAGGTTGTGGCCGGTCTCCTGCGAGTAGGCGCAGTTGGAATCCTTCGAAGCCGGGACGCCTCCCTGCCGGCGGCCGAGCAGGTCGCTGATCTTGAGCAGGAAGATGTGCAGGTCGCCCGGATCTTGCGCCAGGACTCCGTATTCGAAAATCTGCAGAGTCCAGCCGAGCTCGCGGTCCGGGAAGGCCCGCGTGACCGGCCGCCCGAGCCAGCGTTCCCCCTCCATCCCCTTGTAGGTATCCAGGAACGGGAATTCCAGCAGGTGGCCGTTGTCGAAACTGGCCACCTCGCCGGAATAGACTATATACACCGGTTCGATCTGCAGCGCGGATTGCGCTCCGGGAGAGGAGGCAGGCGGAGCACACCCCGCCAGGAGGATCCCCGGCAGAAGAAAAACGAGGAAAAAAGAGACCCGCCAGCGGCGGCCGCAGAATTGGCTCATGCGACGGATCCGCCCGCGGCGGAAAACCCATCCTCCGGCGCGGGAGTTTCATTATATATCTTACAACAAGAGCCTGGGGGAAGATGGGGCTTTCGTACTTATCACCGAAAATAATTGGTCTGAACTCTATAAATAAAAAACTTCCAAAATTTTTAGCGCCTCTGCGTCTTAGCGCCTTTGCGTTGAGAATCTCAACGCAAAGGCGCTAAGACGCCAAGATGCTAGGGAAAATCATGTTTCTCCCCGCCGCAGCCGCAGAAAGGAATCGTACCGTTCCGGGCTGATTTTTCCCTCTTCGACCCCGCGTTTCACGGCGCAGCCCGGCGTATTCTCGTGCGTGCAGTCGCCGAAGGAACACTGGTCGACCAGCGGGCGGATCTCCGGGAAGTAGGCATCCAGCTCCTCCGGGTCGATGTCGAAAAACGAGATCGCCCGCAGGCCCGGGGTATCCGCCACAAAACCGCCCTCGACGAGCTCGATCAGTTCGGGCGCGACGGTGGTATGGCGGCCCTTCTGGTGCAATTGACTGACGTGGCTGATCGCAAGCCCGAGCCCGGGCTGGACGGCGTTCAGGAGGCTCGATTTTCCGACACCCGAAGGTCCCGAAAGAACGCTGAGCTTCCCGCGCAGGAGCGCCCGGAGCTGGTCCACACCCGCGCCGCTCTTGGCGGAGGTAAAGATCACCGGGTAGCCGACTTTGCGGTAGATCCCGAATTTTTTCTCCGGCTCGTCCTCTTCCACCAGGTCGACCTTGTTGGCGCATACAACCGCCGGAATTTTCGACCGCTCCGCCACAACCAGGAATCGGTCGAGCATCCGCAGATGCGGTTCGGGTTCGGCGCAGGCGAAGATGAACACGGCCTGCTCCGGATTGGCGACGATCACCTGTTCGGTTTCCCCCTTTGTGTAACTGCGGCGGCCGCCGGCGGCGGGCGAGGAGCGCGAGAGCACCCTGCTGCGCGGAAGGATCTCCTCGATCGCGCCGATTCCATCGGCGGCGGGGAGCACCATCACCCTATCGCCGACCGCGGCGATATCCGTCGCCACCCGCCTCTTCTTCAGCCGCCCGCGCAATTGGCAAATTATATTTCCGCGATCCGTCCGCACGGTGAAGAATCCGGATTGCGCCTTGACAACCAATCCCGCAATTTTTTCGTCCATGGATTTAGAAGGAATTCTCCGAAGCCATTGTCGGGCTTGCTTCCGGCGTCTCGGTGGCGCGGATCCCGTATTCGGATTCCCACGGGAAAAGCGTAGCCGGGCGGCCGAAGAAATAAATCTCGAACACGCGGCGGACCATCCGGGCGGCAAAGGCGGATCCTTCGCCGGCGTATTCCGCGATCACCGCGACCGCGATATCCGGTTTGACGCTCCCCTCATTGTATGTGTAGGCGACGAACCATGAGTGTGGATCTTCGCTTCCGGATTGCGCCGTCCCGGTCTTCCCGGCGATCCTCACCGAGCCGGAGATTCCCGCGAACCGCGCCCGGGCGGTGCCCTTCGGGTCGTAAATCACGCCGCGCATCGCGCGCTGCAGGGCTTCCAGGTTTTCCGGATGGAGGGGCAGCAACCCGCGAACGGCCGGGCTGAGGGTAAAAACGGGCGCGCCTTCCGGCGGGCGGATGGAAAGGATGATCTGCGGACGGTACAACGTTCCCCCGTTCCCGACCGCCGCGACAAAATCCGCCACTTGCAAGGGGGTCACCAGCAGGCTCCCCTGCCCGACCGCCTGATCGAGCGCATGCGAGACGTTCCAGGCCGGTCCCCCGGGTCCGGGGACAAGGCCTTCGAATTCATCCAGACCGGGGATCCCCGTCGCGGACCCAAGCCCGAAGGCCGCCGCCATCTCCGCCACCGCCATTGGATCCTGCCGGTACAGAGTCTCGCCCACATTCCAGAAGCACGGGTTGCAGGATTGCACCAGGCATTGCTCCAGCGTGATCTTCCCGTGCGGCTGCATTTCCTTTTCCAGGACCCAATCCGTGCGTTCGACGCCGTCGGCGCCGATATAAACACCCGTCGCATCGTCGTAAATTGTTCCGGGGGTGAACAAGCCGGATTCCAGACCGGCGGCCATGGTGATGATCTTGAACACCGACCCGAGCGGGTACGATCCTGTGGCAGCCCGGTTGTTGAGCGGGCCGTCCGGATCGTTCAGGATTCCCTGCACCAGGTAGGCGCCGTTGTAACTACCCGGCGTGAACAGATTGCTGTCGAACCGTTTGCCCGAGGCCATCGCCAGCACTTCACCCGTATCGCGATGGAGCACAACCACCGCGCCGTTGTACGGGCCCAGCACGGTTCGTTCGATCTGCGCCTGCAGATCCCGGTCGAGCGTCGTGTACACGTCGCTGGCCGGCTTCGGATCGGCTTTGGCGAGGTTTATCAGCGGGGTTCCATCCGCTGCGGTCACCATCAGCGTGCCGCCCGGCCTGCCCGCCAGATCGGATTCCGCCGATTCTTCCAGGCCGGTCGCTCCCACCGTCTCATTGCCCGAGTACCCGCGCGCCTGGTAATCCGCGAGCAATCCGGTTGAAATCTTGCCGGTGTAGCCGACCGCGTGCGCACCGACGCCGCCGCCGTAGTAATAACGCCGGGTGGACGTGTTCACATAAACCCCGCCCAGGGTCATGAGGGATTCGTACCCTCCGGGGATGTCCGCCGCGGCGGTTTCCCCGATCGGAACATATTCATCCGGCATGGATTCGGCGATCTTCAGCCGGATCAGTTCGCGCGACATCCGCAGTGCGGACGAGAGCCGTGCCATCACAAGTTCTTCATCGGTGATCTCGCCCGGGATGATCCCAATCTCCACCACCTCGGCTTCGACGGCCAGCGGAAGCCCCTCCCGGTCGTAGATGTTCCCGCGCGCGGGGATATCCCGGTGCAGCACCAGCCGGTTCCCGTTCTCCAGTTCCGGCAGGACCGTCCGCCCATCCCAGGCGACCTTCCATGCGTCCCCTTCGCGCTTCATCAGCATCCGCGTCGTCCTGGAGATGTCGCCCGCCAGGAGGGTATGCAGCGTGACTTCGAAGCCGATCGTGGCGTCGGTGGGGGTCATTTCCACTGTGAGGATTGTGTACTCGAGCGAACGCAGCGTGGATTGCGCGCGGACATCCTTATAAAAGGAAATAAAATCCTCCTGCGGCATCGAAGCGCGGGTGGAGGCCGCAAGGAGCGTGTACATTTTGAGATAATCCGCGGATTGCCAGCCGTCGAGGAATGCGCGCGCGGCGCCCTCCGGAGACGGGGGCCGGGGAATTTCCGTCTCCGAAAGATGCGGCGCGGGATCGGAAGGACTGGGAAGGACAAGCTGCCAGGGTTTCAGCCAGCCGAGGACGGCCACCGCCCCGGCGGCAACGAGCAACACGAGCACCGCCGATTCGGCGCGCCGCTTCCACGCGTTCCGCCTGGCCGTCCTGTCCCAATCCGAATGTTGATACTGCATGATCCCCCGCGCCGGTGGATACTTTACGGGATGGGGGCTTCCTCATCCACCGGCTCTTCCGTCTCCTCCGGCGTATTGGTCCCGCGCATCCCATATTCGGATTCCCACGCGTAATACGAGGTAGGCCGCCCCTGGAAGTAGATTTCGAAGATCCGCCGCGCCATCGGTGCCGCGTAGGTCGAGCCTTCGCCGATCCGCTCGACGATCACGGCCACCGCGATATCCGGCTTATTGGGTTTTTCGCTGAACGTATAGGCGACAAACCAGGAATGCGGCAGATCGTATTCGGTCGTTTGGGCGGTGCCGGTCTTCCCGGCGATCCGGACGAGGTCGGAGATGCCATAGAAGCGGTGCCGCGCGGTTCCCTTGACGTTGTTCACCACCCCGACCATCCCGCGCTGGATCGTGGCCAGGTTTTCCGGGCTGACCGGAAGCATCCCCCGCACTTCGGGCTTGAAGGTCAGGACCGCTTCGCCGATCGGCGGACGGATGGATAGCAGAATCTGCGGGCGGTAGAGCGTGCCGCCGTTCCCGACCGCGGCGACGAAATCCGCCACCTGCAGCGGCGTCACCTGCAACGAACCCTGCCCGATCGCCTGGTTGAGCGCGTCTCCGCCGGTCCAGTCCGCGCCCTGGGTATCGTGCTTCCAGCCGGGATTGGGGACGAAACCGGCTTCCTCTTCCACAAAGCTGATCCCGGTCGCCGAACCCAGCCCGAATGCCATCGCCATGTTTGGAACCAGCCAGGCATCCTGGTAATACAATTCCAGCCCGACATGCCAGAAGCACGGGTTGCAGGAGCGCTCCAGGCACTGCTCGAGCGTCATCTTGCCGTGCGGTTTCATATCCTTCTCGATCACCCAGTCCGTACCGGTGAATCCTTCCAATTCGCGGAAATAACCGTCCACGTCGTTGTAGACGGTATCCTCGGTGAACAAACCGGATTCCAAGCCGGCGGCCAAGGTGATGATCTTGAACACCGACCCGAGCGGATACAGCCCGCGCGTCGCCCGGTTGACCAGCGGGTGGCGTGCGTCGTTGATGATCGATTGCACCAGGGCGCCGTTGTTAAAAGAGCCGTTGAAACTGCCCGGATCGAACAGATTGCTGTCGTACCCGGGGCTCGACATCATCGCCAGCACTTCGCCCGTATTTTTATTGAGGACCACCGCCGCACCGGTAAAGGGACCCATCAGCGTCTGCTCCATCTGCTGCTGCAGATCGCGGTCGAGCGTGGTATAGATGGCCATCGCCGCCTGCGGCTTGGATTGGGCCAGCATCGCCAGGTTGGATCCGGTCGCCGTGGTCACCCACAACTGCCCGCCCTGGCGGCCGGCCAGGAACTGCTCGCCCCAATATTCCAGGCCGCTGGCCCCAACCCGTTCGTCCCCCGCATACCCCCTGGCCTGGTACTCCTCCTTCGTTTCCGCCGACGGCTGCTGGGTGTATCCGACCACATGCGCACCGACCCCGCCTCCGAAGTAGTAGCGCATCATGGTCGTCGTCAGCCGCACGCCGCCGAGATTCTGAAGCGTTCCATAGATCTCGAGTATGTCCGCCTTGGCCACATCGCCGACCGGGGTGTACCAATCCGGGTGGTCGTAATCGATCATCAGACGGATTTGCTCTCGCGGAGTTTTCAACGCCAGCGCGACATAGGCGACCACCTGATCCTCGTCGTTGATCTCACCCGAAACGATTCCGATTTCCACCGCCTCGGCTTCGGCCGCGAGGGCGAGCCCGTTGCGGTCGTAAATGTTTCCGCGCGCGGGGCGGTCGCGGTAGATGACCAGGCGGTTGCCGTTTTCGAGTTCCGGCAGGACGGTTTTATCGTCCCAGGCCACCTTCCAGCCTCCCTCCTGGAATTTTAAAAGCATCCGGGGCTGGCGGGTGATATCACCCACCAGGATCGTATGCAGGGTGACTTCGAATTGCACCGTCGCCTCGGTCGGGGTCATATCAACCGAGAGAATTTTGTAATCCAGGGAACGCAGAGTGGTTTGCGATCCGACATCCTTGTAGAACGCCTGGAAATCCGCCTCCGATAGGGCGTCCCGGCTGAGGGAAGAAAGCAGCGAATACATCCTGGCGTAATCCTTGGATTGCCAGCCGTCGAGGAAAGCGCGCGCGGCCGATTCGGGCGTGGGCGCCTTGGTGATCCCTATGCCTAGCGCCGTCGAGATACCCGTCGGATCAAGGGTCGCCGTGCTGCTTCCGGCAAGCAATGGCCGGATGAGCACAACGGCAAGCACGATGGCGATCACGACCAACGCGGGAAAAATCCACTTCTTCAAAACGGCACTCTCCTTAATGGTCATTCCGGAAGCCGGGCAAAGCCGCACGCGCCGCCCGTCCGGCAGCCATCCGGCAGCGGACGATCCGGAGTTTCCCCCGCGGCTTCGAGCAGCGCGTACACGCGGCAAAGGGGAAGCCCGACCACGTTAGTGTAACATCCGGCGATCGATTCGACCGGACGGAAGGACGGATGCTGGATCGCATACGCCCCCGCCTTATCCAGCGCATCGCCGCTCGCCAGATACTCCGCCAGCTCGGCCGGGGAATACTCCCGCATGCGGACGGCGGTGACCGCCAGATCGGTTTTTTCGACGCCTCCCGGCGCGCGCAGCAGGCATACGCCGGTGATCACCCGGTGCTCGCGTCCGCGCAACTGCAGAAGAAACGCCTCCGCCTGAATAATATCGCGGGGCTTGCCGAGCAATTGTCCCCCGTCGGCCACGACGGTATCCGCGGCGAGGATCAATCCCGCGCGCCCTTCCATGCGTTCCAACGCCAAACGGCCCTTTTCGCGGGCGAGGCGCAGGGCCGTCTCCCCGGGAGTCTCGCCCTCCCAGGCAAGTTCATCGGCGGAAACGGGCATCACGTCGCAATCGATGCCGCATTGCCTCAGGAGCTCCCGCCGGCGCGGGGAAACGGACGCGAGGATCAACTTCATCGGGAATACTTAACCTGGTTCCGGCCGGCGGAATCCCGGCTTGAGCGTGGGTATTGTATCAAAGCCTTTTTTCCGGCGGAAAACGATCGTTTGACAGGATTTGCATGATTTTTTGGGTTTTTTCCTTTATTCATAGGAAATCCGTTCTTTTCTGACGATTGTTCCACGATAGGCCTGCCTACTCGGGTCTTCTCTCGAGAGGCCGGTAACCATCACCCTCGCGCGCCCTGATTAAATCCACTCCCGGACCGGTGCGGGATCGGCCATTCCGGTAAAATATCCGAATATGAATGCCGCGGGAGATCACCCGATCGAGCCTGGCCGCCCGATATCCGATGGATACGCGTTCTTCCTGGACGCCGGCTACGGGTTGGTGGTGATCGGCTGCACGCTGCTGCTGACTGCGGCGGTTCCGAATGCGCATCCGCTTATCCCTGCGGGATCCCTCCTGGGGTTTGCGCTGATCCTCCTGCCGGTGCGGCAATGGCTCCGCCGGCAGCTCAGCACATCTCCAGAGCGAAAATCCCCCCGTTCCCAAAAGTCCGAAACCGCCTGTGAAGGCAATTCGGAAACGCCGCCGGGAATTTCCTTCGCAGAGGAATTGCCTGCGCGGGAAACCGGCCCCTCCGGGGATCCGCAGGATCTGCTCCTGCGCCTGACTCTCACCTTTCACTCGACATCCGACCTCGACGTTCTTTTGGAATTGATCTCGTCTCAAATCCTGCGCCGGATACCGGCGGTTTCCTTCCGCATCGCTCTGGCGGAGGAGAATTCCGGCGTGTTGTACTACGTTTTTTATTCTGAGAACGGTTCCCGCCGCGTCGATCGGGAAGGTTTGCCCTTCCCCGCCGCGGAGGATCTGGCCGGCGTGGTCGTCCGCAGCGGACGCCCGCTGGTGGTGGAGGATTATTCCGAAGCCTGCCGGATGCACGAACTCCCCGAGCGCGAGCCGACGACGGCCTGGGCCGGGTTGCCGCTATCGGCGGGGGCATCCACCATCGGCGCGATCCTGCTGGCGCGCGGGGCGCCCTTCACGCCGCCCGAACAGTCGCTGCTTATTTCGGTGGCCGAGATTGCGGGTCCGGCGATTGCCAAAGCCCGGCTGGAGAAAGAAGCCGCCCGCCAGGCGGCGCTGCTGGCGAACCTGCTGCGCGCTTCGCGCCGGATCCTCGGCGCGGCGACCCGGGATCATCTTTCCGATTCCATCCTTGCCGGCGCGCGCGAACTCCTCCCCTGCCAGGCCGCCCTGTTGCTCCTCCCCACGCCGTCCGGGCTATGGACTCTCGCGCGCCAATCCGGCGCCACGGATGTGTCCGACGGTTTTCCGCCCCTCGGGGTGGATCACCCCTTTGCCAGATCCGCGGCGGGCGATCAGCTGACATTCGCAGAGACCCTGCCCGAAGACGATCCATTCCGCGCCCTCACCCGTCCGGGCGGCGCGCCGTTTCTGTGCGCTGTTTCCCTGCCGCTGCGGGTGAAGGAACGAATAACCGGATGGATCGTGTTTTGGAATCCGCTGCGGGCCGCACCGCCGCAGGAAATCGAACGGATTCTGCTTCACGAGTATGCCGCGCTCGCGGTCGCCGCGCTGGATAGAATCCGGTCGCATGAGCCCGCGGATGCCGAATCCGCCGCGCTGGCGGAGGAACTGACCTCGCTTCAGAATCTGGACCAGGAATTAAACAGCGTTTCGGATCCCGCCGAAGCGATGGCGATCACCCTAGACTGGGCGGTCCGCTACGCGGAAGCCGCCGCCGGGCTGGCCGCCCTCCTCATCGGCGAGGAATTGGAAATGGAAGCGGCCGTGGGGTATCCGGAAGGCGCCGGGCCGGAGGAAAAATGCCGGCTTCCGGCCGGCTCGGCCGGTTTCCACGAATCCATCCGGTCCGGAGAACCGGTCATCCGCCGGGCGGATGGAGCCGCCGTGCCGGGTTTGCTTGCCGCCGGCAGGACGGCCCTGTACCTGCCGATCCGCCGCAACACCCGGACCCTCGGGGTACTGCTGCTCGAATCGTATTCGGACAACGCATTCCCGCCCGCCGTAACGGCATTCCTGCAGCGGATGGCGTCGCATGCAGCCATCGCGATTTCAAACACCCGGCTCTACACCGAAGTGCGCAACGCCAACCAGGCCAAGAGCGAATTCATCTCCTTTGTCGCCCACGAGTTGAAGACTCCGATGACTTCCATCCGCGGATACACCGACCTGGTGGCGCAGGGAGCCGTCGGTCCGGTCAGCCAGTCGCAGGCGAACTTCCTCGCCACCATCCGGCTGAATGTCGACCGGATGGCGGCGCTGGTTTCGGACCTGAACGACGTTTCCCGGATCGAATCCGGCCGGTTAAAGCTCGAATTTGCGGCGGTGGCGCTCGCACCCGCGTTGGAGGAAGTGATCGAGGCGCTGCGCTCCCTGATCGAGGGCAAGGAGCAGAAGCTGGCGCTGGAAATCCCCTCCGACCTTCCGCCGGTGTGGGTGGACCGCGGGCGCCTGATCCAGATCCTCACCAACCTGATCAGCAACGCCCACAAATACACGCCGCACGGCGGCTCGCTCCGGATCGCCGCCGAACACTCCCCCAACCGCTGGGATCCGGCCGGTCCGCCGGAAGTCGTCCATTGCTGCATCCAGGACAGCGGCCTGGGGATTGCGCTGCAGGAACAGAAAAGCATCTTCCAGAAATTCTTCCGTTCGGAAGACGGGACGGTGCGAGATCTGCCGGGCACCGGGCTCGGCCTGCACATCACCCGGAATCTCGTGGAGATGCACGGCGGGAAAATCTGGTTCGAAAGCGAACTGCACAAGGGATCCACATTCCACTTCACCGTCCCCGCCGCCTCGGTCTAGGCCCGAATTCCAGACCCGCCTCCCGGGAGAACGCCCTCCATCCGCACTTATGCTAGAATTTCCGGTATGGAAGGGTTCGCGCTCGAAATCATCATCCTGCTCGTCTTGATCGTGCTCAACGGCGTTTTTTCAATGTCGGAATTCGCGATGGTATCCGCGCGAAAATCCCGCCTGCAGCCGCTTGCGGATAACGGTAATGAGAGCGCGCGGAACGTGCTGGCCCTGGCGGAACACCCGGACCGGTTCCTGGCCACGATCCAGATCGGCATCACGCTTATCGGGACGCTGACCGGCGCAATCGGCGGCGCGACGCTCGCCCGCAAGCTTGCGGAATGGCTCGCCGCCGTCCCCCTGCTCGCCCCCTATTCCGAAGCGATCGCCTTCACGCTGGTCGTGCTGGCGGTCACTTTCCTGACCCTGGTGATCGGCGAACTGGTGCCCAAGCAGCTGGCACTGCATTCCTCCGAGCGGCTGGCGATGTGGATGGCCGGCCCGATGCACACGCTGTCGAACCTGGCTTCCCCGCTGGTCCGCGTTCTGGCCGGATCCACCAACCTCATCGTCCGGATGCTCGGCATCCAGCCCGCCGCCGAACCGCCCGTGACCGAGGATGAAATCAATTTCCTGATCGAGCAGGGGACTCAGGCGGGCGTGTTCGAAGAAGCCGAGCAGGAGATGGTGGAAGGAGTTTTCCGACTCGGCGGCCAGCGGGTGGGCGCGCTCATGACGCCGCGCCCGGACATCGACTGGATCGATCTGGACGAACCGACGAGAGTCCTCCACGACCAGATTCTCAACAGCCATCGCACCCGTTTCCCGGTGGCGCAGGGCGAGCTGGACAACGTGATCGGAATTCTCCACACCAAAGACCTTCTGGCCCAGGGGTTCTCCTGCGAGCCGCCGGATCTGCGCAAGCTGCTCCGCGCGCCGTTATTCATCCCGGAGAGCGCCGAGGCGCTGCAGGCTCTCTCGCAATTCAAGGAGACCGGCGAGCACTACGCCATGGTCACTGATGAATTCGGCAGCATCGCCGGCGTGATCACGAGCACCGATATCCTCGAGGCGATCGTCGGGGATCTGCCCGCCAAGGGCGAGCCGGACGAACCGGAGGTCATGTTGCGCGAGGATGGTTCCTGGCTGATGGGCGGCGCGCTCAGCATAGAAGAGATGAAAGACAGGCTTGACATAGACCATCTCCCCGACGAAGAAGACGGGACGTTTCAAACCGTCGGCGGATTCATGATGACCAAACTCGGCGAGGTGCCGCATCCCGGGGATCATCTCGAATGGGGCGGTTTCCGCTTCGAAGTGATGGATATGGACCAGCGCCGGGTGGACAAGGTGCTGGTGACCCCGATCCCGCCGGAACTGAAAAGCGAAGGTTAAAGCCTTTTCACCGCGAAGCCGCGAAGGGCGCCAAGGAGTAATAATTATTTGCGTTCTTTGCGACCCTGGCCCAGCCCGACCAGGGCGGGCTCGGCGGGAAAAGGTTTTTTTAAACGGACACGCCGCCCGCGGGCGGCGTGTCCTCCTAAATTACCTTCCCTCCCTCGGGAAAATGCCGGGGACTACGATCCGTTCTTGACCTTCGGCAGATCCTTCTCCGCCTCGGCGATCGCTTCCAGCGGATATTCGTAATCTTCCAATCCGCCGTGATTGAAAACATCATAAGAGCCAAGGTCGAGGAAGCCGTGGCCGGAGAAGTTGAAGGCGATGACTTTCTTCTGGCCGGTCTTCTTGGCTTCCAGGGCTTCATCGATGGCCACCCGGATCGCGTGCGCGGTTTCCGGAGCCGGAAGCATGCCCTCGGTGGAGAGGAACAGCTTGGCCGCCTCAAAAGTGGGCAATTGCTTGACCGCCACGGCCTCGATGTATTTGTTGGCATGCAGGCCCGAGACCAGCGGCGCCATGCCGTGATAGCGCAGGCCGCCGGCGTGGATGGAGGGCGGAATGAAACCATGCCCGAGCGTCTCCATCTTAACCACCGGCGCCATCATCGCCATATCCCCGTAATCATAGGCGTACAGACCCTTGGTCATCGTCGGACAAGCCATCGGCTCCACCGCGACCACGCGGGTTTTCTTGCCCTTGGTGAGGTTTTCACGGATGAAGGGGAAGGAGAATCCGGCGAAGTTGCTGCCGCCTCCAACGCAACCGATCACCACGTCCGGATACTCGCCGGCCATCTCCATCTGCTTGAGGCTTTCCTCGCCGACCACCGTCTGGTGCATGAGCACGTGGTTGAGCACCGAGCCGAGCGAGTACTTCTTCAGCCCGCCGGATTTTGCGGCGACTTCCACCGCCTCGGATATGGCCACGCCCAGAGAGCCTCCGCTTTGCGGATCCTTCGCCAAAAGCGCGCGGCCGCAGTCGGTCCGATCGGTCGGGCTGGCAAACACTTTTGCGCCGAAGTTCTCCATCATCACGCGCCGGTAGGGCTTCTGTTGGAACGAGACCTTGACCATGTAGACTTCCAGGTCGATGCCGAAGAAATGGCAGGCCATCGCCAGGGCCGAGCCCCACTGGCCGGCGCCGGTTTCGGTCGTCAGCGCCTTGGTCCCGGCTTCCTTGTTGTAGTAGGCCTGCGCCACCGCGGTGTTCGGCTTGTGGGAGCCGACCGGGCTGGCGCCTTCGTATTTGAAATAGATGTGGGCCGGCGTATCGAGCGCGAGTTCCAGCCGCCGCGCCCGGATCATCGGCGTCGGACGCCAAAGCTCGTAGATGTAGCGCACGGGCTCCGGGATCTCAATGTACCGTTCGGGGCTGACTTCCTGCATGATCAAGCTCATCGGGAAGAGCACCGAGAGAAATTCCGGCGTGATCGGCTCGAGCGTGACGGGGTGCAGCGGCGGCGGGATTTTAAACGGCAGATCGGCCTGGATGTTGTACCAAGCCTTCGGGACGTCTTTTTCCCCTAATAGGAATTTCGTGGTTTCCATGCGTTTCCTCCTGGAGCAAGAGTTGGATGACCGGCGGATGAATCTTGGCGGCGGATTCCGCCTGAGAAATCAGAGCTTTGGCGCGCTCTGTGGAAATTAAAAAGCCCGTCCACTTCTTGGGACGGGCTTTTCGCTCGTGGTGCCACCCAAGTTCGGCCTGTTCGGGAAACACAAAACCCTGCGTGAATGTGCAGGGTTTGGTTTGCCAGCCTCACTCGTTGGGGTGCCCGGGAATTATCCGAACAGCCCCCCGCCTGATAACGGTGGCGGTTCCGGCGCGGGCTACGGCTTTCGCCATCGCCCTGCAACTCCGAGGTCCATTCCGCGTCTGCGCTGCCGCCGGTTTTCCACCTTTACACCGGCTCTCTGAGGCGCGCACGTCGCGTACTCGTCCTCATCAACGTTGTTTTTTTATCGGTTGGAACGAGAGTATATCCCATTGAACGAAGCTGTCAAGACGGAGACCGGGATTAAGGGTTTTTCCCCATCCTGTAAAAAAAACTTCCCGCAGTGGTGTTTTTAAAATTTTTTGTATTGGCTAATTTCAGTTGGAATTCTCCATCCCCCCTCGAAAAAACGAACTTTGCGTAAAGCCCAAGTTCTGGGGTTTCCTACATCCACAACCTTTATTCTGGCGATTGACCGCACAGAACATTTGTGCTATTCTCTCATAACCTCAAAAATCCAATCCTATCCGTACCCTTTGCGAGGATGCCATGGAACGCCTAATCGATCCGATCCCACAAAATGCGCTTCATGAAACCGCGGCGGTTTCCTATTCCGCGCTGACCCGGCGTGAACGCGAGGTCCTGACACTGATCGCCGCCGGCCACACCAACCGGGAAATGGCGGAAAGCCTGGTTGTTTCGCCCGAGACGGTTAAAACCCACGTCCGCCATGTCCTCAACAAATTCGGCGTCGCCCGCAAGGCGGAGATCTGCGCGCTTGTCCAGGGGGCGCGGTACCAATAAAGGCTCCAGGGGGATTGCTTTTAAGCAAGCGAGCTTAATTGAAAATGCCGACTTCCGAAAGCGACCGGTGGTCGGCATTTTCAATTACCACGAAATCCAATCTCACATGTACCACCCTACGTTTTTTCATATCGGACAATTCTTATTTGAATTGATGCTAAATAACAAAGGGCAAAAGATTCTTGCATTTTAGAGACTTCCTCTCTCTTTAGGGGGTACAATCTTTCTTACCTCTTTTCAATTCTCTTTTTTATTGTGCGGGGTGCGATATGGATAAACCCTCTTGCGTTCCGCCTCTTCGCTGTTCTGCGCCGGTCCCATTAAGGCGATTGTTATCACGAATCCTTCAAGTGCTTCTGATTATTGGGGTTGTCTGTCTTACTTCATTTACAGGTGTGGGTGAAGTATATGGGTTAGGGGAAAACGATCCAAAAACCAAAGAGGGCAAACCAACAGACCAGCCTGTTTCAACCGATACACCCAAGCCACCCAATACACACGTTCCAACCTACAAGACAAACGTGTCGACAAATCCACCCATATCGACCGACACTCCCGTCTTCCCAACCGACACTCCCATTCCAACGAACACTGACGATCCCAATCCGACTCCCACCAGCACTCCGGATTGTTATCCGTTCAGTCTCACCCCAACCGCGGGCTTGATCCCCGGCATCCCGACCTGTACTCCGACCCCGACTCTGACGGGGACGGAAGCGCCCACCGATACGGTTCAGCCGGTAGCTTCAACCTCCACCCCGAGGCCCACCAGGACAAATGCACCGACAGAAACAGCGGGGATCCTCGCGATTCCGACCGCTTCCGGAACGGCGGATGGAATGGGGATCGCCCCCATATTCACACCGTCTGCATCTGGGCAGGGGTTACTTGGCACACCGGCGGCGCAGCTCTCTCCAACAGGAAACGCGGCGCCTGTTTCCGGGTCCGGGAGCGGCGCCGGATCGACACCCCTGACCGGCGTGAACGGGACGCCCTTTATCCTGATGCTCGGCGCACTGGTGATGGGCGGCGGATTATTCTTTGCCTTTGGGTTGCGGGAACGCAGCGAAGTCTTCGATCCGTCCCTGGCCGGCGCAACTGCAAACATGGCCATCCATCCCGCGACGGTGGGAGCATCCGGTTTTTCCGCCTGGCTCGCCGGAGAATCCCCACTGCTGACATCCGGCGAAAAAGTGGTTCTTGCGAAGGTGGCGGACGGCATCGTCGCGGCGCTTCATCTTTCCGGCAGGATTTCCGATCTCATCCGGATATCCGAGCGGGGGCCTCAGGAATATCTTCAGTTGACCACAGGTCCGCGGTTGGTCACGGCGGTCATCCGTGGCACGGGGCTTGTCGGAAGCTGATCCAACCCCCAATCTACTGGACACCGCAATCCCATCGATTGTATGAGTCCTCGGACGGAGGTCCGTTTTCCATGGATGGCTGCCGCCATGGATAAAAGAGGAGAGTTGGTGGATGATGGAGAATCAGGAAAAGACATCGATCTACGGGGGTCGGCACAAATGAACCGCGCCCAGGAGTGGAACGGGGCCGAACGCAGGAAGGCGCGGCCGTCCAGGGATTCCATTATTGATCTGCTGAATAATTACGGCACGGCGTATCCGGAACCGGAAAAGAACGCCGTGGATTTCCGCAGGATGTATTACGAATTGCTGGCCAAGCCCTGGACGCAAAGGGGAATCGGCCTGCCGCATAGAAAGGTCCTGACCTTCGGTTTGCTCGCGGCCGGTTTGTTATTTATTGCCGGCGACGCAGTGGTGTATTTGTTCCTTTCGGGAAAATCGGCGGGGACTTCCGGGCCGGAGTGGTTTGCGTTTATTGGATTTGGATTATGGGCAACGATGATATTGGGCGCCCTGCTCTCTGCGCTTTCTAGATTGAACATAAATATCCGCACCCGAGACAATACCTTTCGGATGTATCCCCTGGTGCGCAAGGCGGCGATCCAGCTGGCGGACGCCTCGAAAGCGGAAACGGTCCGGGATTACATACCGGTCCTGAATATAGACGGGAAACCCTTCTTTCAAATCGTCTACGCAAAAAAGGGAGATGCGTCAAAAACTCCGGTTGGCATCCTGATCCTCGACGATCAAGGCCGGGCTATTCTGCGGTATGGAATCCTTGAAAACATCAAACTCACGGCTTCGATGGGCATTATCTGCGGCCATGTCTTGCAGCAACGGGCGGCTCATCTCCGCCGGTCGATGCGCAATGTATTGGAAAAAGGAATTCCGGACGCCGTTCGGACTGTAAAGAAACAGGAGCTGCAATTCGCCAAATACGGGCTTGCCTCGCGTTGGACCGCCGTCATGGAAGGCGTTTCGAATCTCCCGCAGGCATTGCGTGAATCGATCACGATCTTGGATGGGGAAGAGGAATTCCGGAAGGCCATGGGGTATGCTTTTGCGCTGGAATTTCATCATGAGGATTCGCAGAAGCTCCGTAAGCTATACCTCGCGTACGTAAAATTTTTAAACTCGGCCTACCGACGGAAGGTCATTGCACTGACCACCGAAGCGGCGATGCTGATCCAAATCATTGAGGGGAAGACGGATTGGCGCGAGAAAGACGCGGCCCTGGCCGCGCTTTCCACCCTGGCCGTCGCAGGCACCAACAGCTTCCTGGCCCGGATCTGCCAAAAAGAATACGAGGGAGTCGTCCACGAAGGGGAACGAAAGGCCTATGAAGAGAAAACACAATGGGCAAAGAAAGCCGGGTGGACGGTTGTCACCGATTAATCCCTACAGGGTGGGTTGAAGCGGAGATGATCGATACTCCAGGAATGCCGTCTCCGCTTCATCCCACCCTGCTTATTCCACAACCACCGAAATAACCTGCCGATACTCCCCCGCCGGATATTCCACGTTCCCATCCCTCACCGCTTCGCGCAGCGTGTAACGGATTTCAAGTTCCGCCTAATCACCCGCCCGCCATCCGGAAAGCATCGCCGCACAGGCGCGGGAAAAGCGCCCTTCCACGGTTTGATCGGTCATGCGGAACATGTTCGTGTCGATCCATTCGCCATTGATCCGGAATTCCACATCCTCGGGAAGAAGAATCTTTTCAAACAGATCCGGATCCGTTGTGCCAAGCGAAAAGCTCCAGCGCCAGGAGGAATAGGCCGGGATGGTGATGTCGTAACGGCTGGTCCCCGGTTGGAACAATTGTTTATATTCCGTCCGGCTCCAGATGCTTGTCCCCTTCGCGGGTTTGGCGAAGCGGGCGAGGAGAACTCGCAAGTGTTGAAGTGATTTTACGAGGATAATGGGAATAAAATAAATGGAAGGATTTCCTTCCTTGAACGCATAAGCGCCGATCCTTCGCGGAGACTGTTCGCGGAAAATCCAATAATAAATCGCATCCTCCGTGTGAAAAAATAATCCCTGGGAATTTGTATCCCATATGGGGATGGTTGCGTATGGATTGAAGGTGGGAGGGTAATCCCGCAATTCATATCGGAGCCTTTCCATTGGATCGTAAATTTGAAAAAGGCCCGAAGCCAGCCAATAATTATTACTGGTATCGAAATACCCCCCACTGTACTTTGCGTCAATGGTTCCGTCCATCCCGATTCCGACAACTCCGTTGCCGGTCGCGGTAAAAGGATGGATCGTCCCGGAACGAACACCCAGCCCGCGCAAGTCATAGCGTTGGATCAACCCGTCTGGATCGGCGACTCGGCGCATTGCTCCAAATACCGGTCCGATATACAGCGATCTTTCTCCGTGCTCACCCGTTCCTTTTGTGCAATCCATGTCGGTAATAACTGCGGCAAGCCGCGAGCGCGGATCGACGGTGAAATTTCCCAATCCCGGACCCATGTATCCGACGCAGATGGTTTTCGCGTAGCCGTTTTGGACATTTACCGTGGTCGGGATTCCTACTCCTCCCGGAGCATTCCAAATCCCGTAAGCGAGGTATTCGTAATCCGAGAACCAATAGGCAATATCGAGTGGCAGGGGGAGCTTTTTCAGACCGGTGCCGTCCCTGCGCACAGTCCATAAAGTATCGCGCAGCAGCCAAGTCCCGTGGCTTTCTTCGAAATAGTCGGCGTTCTCGAATAGAATCCATTGTCCATCCGGGGACCATTACAGATTCCCGACGTTCCATGTCCCGCTTTCCACCCTGCGGATTTTTCCGGTATCCACGTCGTACACA
This sequence comes from Anaerolineales bacterium, assembly GCA_016932475.1. Classification (GTDB taxonomy): domain Bacteria; phylum Chloroflexota; class Anaerolineae; order Anaerolineales; family RBG-16-64-43; genus JAFGKK01. The sequence continues at coordinate 46,498 of JAFGCU010000026.1, read as the reverse complement.
TATACATCCGAGGAATCGCCGTCGATCATTGCGCCGAACGCCAGGTATTTGCCGTCCGGAGACCATTTCAGGGAATGCGTGCATCCGTTCAACTGCCGGATGGCGATCGGCATACAGTAGGAAAAATCTATCGCGTAGCATTTTCCGCTTGCCTTCACTAACCGTTCCAAACGCGCGTAGTAATCCTCCGGAATGACGGTGGCAACATCCCGCACCTCACCGGTCAACAGGTTCATCCTGTGCAGGATCACGCCTCCTTCGGGATACGCTCCGCTTTCGTCCACAGAGCCGGTTACATAGGCATTCCATCTCCAATCCATCGACCGTGCCATGAACGGAGAGGCATCCTCCTTCGATAACGCCAAAGTCCTTGTCTCCGACGTGCGAATATCAATCCACGTTTCCCAGTTTGCCTGGGATCGACCATCGTAAACGACCATGAACGGGCCGGTGGATTGTATGCTCGGAAACAGCGTTGCGGTGGGATTTGGTGGTGACGTCGATACAAGGGTTTCGGCTACTTCTTGAGTCTGGGCCGGGGTTTGGGATGGGGTTTGTGATTGGGTGGTGGTTGAAGTCGGTAAAAAATCCGCCGTTGGCGGATTTTCGGCAGAGGTGGCGGCCACGCCAGTTGGTGATGTTGGTGTACAGGAAGAGATCATAAAAAGAAAAATAACAGAAGCATTCGGGGAAAGACCGGGGCATCGAAGCCGCCTCTCTTGAAAGTCTTGTTATTACCCATGCCTCAGATCCACGAGGTCAACGATGGATCTACGCCTACGATTATCGGATAATAGTATACGAAATTGGTGTTCCCGACTTGTTATGCGGGGATTACGGTTTGGAAACATGGGCGATGAACAAAATGATGAGAAATATGGTGGATTGAAGCAGAGTCGATATTCCAATGGCGCAGGTCACCCCTGCTTCCACCCACCCTACTTCTCCGCCGCCTTGAATACAAGTTCCAAACCCTTAAACCCGAAATGGATCTTGTCGCCGTCACGGAGGATCCGCGATTCCCCGGCCGGAACCTCCACCCCGTTGATAAACGTCCCGTTGGTCGTCTTTTCCGGTTTTATCGCCAACCCATCTTTCCCCTTCTCGATCACCGCATGCCGCCGCGAGATGACCATCTTGGCGTCCCACTCCGCCAGGTCGATGTCCGGCGTGCCGCCCTTGCCCGAGCGCCCGATCGTGACCGGCGATTTGCTAAGCAGGAAGACCAGCCCGCGCGGCCCCTCCAGGTGCGGTTGCCGGAGGATCTCCTGCGCGTGCGCGGCCGCCGGGGCACCGGCGGCATCGGGCGCAGATTCCGCTTCCGGAGAACCGGCTTTTTGGGCGGCCGATTTTCCTTCCTCCTTCCCGGCTTCCCGGTGGCTGAGGAACAGCAGGTCGGAACTCGAAACGCCCGCATCTTTGAGCGACTTTCCATCCGGGAGCCTTTCACCTTCGTCCGTTTCCAGGAAAAATGCGTCGCGCGGGATGTCGGCCAGTTCCTTCCAGCCCACCACCTGGATCAGGTCCGGGATCAATCCCTGGATCGGCTGGTCGCCGGGCAACTCCAGCAGGATGCGGTCCTTGCGGCGGCGGGAACCGAGCGTTATAAAAAGGCGTTGGGGCATGGAGTTATTCCTTTGTTCGCTTGATAGTATTCCGTTTGAAAAATATCCGCAACCCGCAGCCATCGGGCTGGAATACCGTTTTTTGCCCGGGCGCGGCTCATCGCCAACCCGGATACATTCCACCCCGGAAGGGGAGCGCCTTTGTTAATGCGCTGTCCATGAACAGGAATCGAAGGAAGCGGCTGGAGATCCTCCGCCGATTTTCGAGGGTATCGGAACTGCCGCTGATCCGATCCCCATTGTTCTCCTTTTGCTTTTTTCCGGACAAAAAGATCCCCCTTCATTGACAATTCGATTTTTCCAGTATATTATATCCATACGTTTACGGGGGTCAACATGTCTCCTGTTAAGTCCACGATAATCCCAAAAAAGATACGTCCGCCGGAAGCGGATGCGCTTGCGGATTCCTGCGCCAAAGCGGCCCGTCTGCTTCCCGCCGATCCTACGTAATTCCATATTACCAGCGGGCGGGGCATAAAGGGGGGATCTGAAAATGACGATGCAGTATTATCCGGATAACATTCGCAGGTTCGTGGGGGATGCAGCAATCGCAAAGCTGGAGCTTTCGACCAGCAAAATGGAGACGGTGCGATTCGAAAACGTAGATCCGCCGTTTCCGGCCGAAACCGCTTTTCAGGACTTTCTGGTTTATTCCCAAGCAATAAGAAAGGGGGTGGAAATGGTTTCGGCCGCAGGCTTTTTTCCGGCCGAGAATGCGAAACCGGGATAGTCGTGCACGAATAAGTATAAGCAATCCATTTGGCCATCCATTGTCAAATCTCACAAAGGAGGAACGATGATTAAGATAGATCCGGGCGAGGTTCGAAGCACAGGCCGGTCGGTCTCTCAGAAGAAGCAGGATCTGATCGACGTACTGGAGAGGGTTAAAACCCTGATGCAGACGCTGGAACAGAATTTCCAGGGACAGCGCTCCAAAGCGATTCTGAGCGAGTGGGAGGGGATTCGCAGCCGCATGCCCAAAGCATTTGAAGATCTGCAAAAACTCGATGATCTTCTCAAACGGGCCGCCGACCAGTTCGAAGAAGTGGATATGGCAAAATAAATCCGCTTCAAGAACAAGGCGCCGCGGAAATATCCGCGGCGCCTTGATTCCATTTTCGGAACTCCTCTTTTGCCGGATTCCCCAAAAGCATATATTATTCCCCCATGCCATTCAACCGTCCTCCCCGCATTCAACCGACCCTTTCCAAGGAAACCGTCAAGGTGCCCCCGCCGCCCCAATTGCCCCAGGAGCCGGGCGCCTTCAGCTGGATGACGATCGTGATCCCGCTGGGCGGGATCCTGCTGATGGTCGTCCTGATGGGAGCGATCGGCGGCGGCGCCAACGGCGGGTTGATGTATCTCCTGACCCTGCCGATGATGCTGGGCGGGTATGTCCTGACCTACACCGCGTTCCAAAATTCGAAGAAGGTTTTTAAAAAGAAACTTGCCGAGGGCAAAAGCGAATACAACCAGCAATTGCAGAAAACCGAAAACCAGCTGTATTCCTTGCGCGAGCGCGAACAGGCCGTTCTGCGGCGGATGAATCCGGACTTGGAGGAGTGCCAGCGGCTGGCCGAGCATCAGGATCCGCGCTTGGGCGAGCGCCGCCCGGCCGATCCGGATTTCCTCATGCCGCGGCTCGGAACCGGGCTCCTTCCGACCTCGCTGACCATCGAACCGGCCGCACTGGAAAAAGGATCGTTGGAGCTGGCCAAGGAGATGGAGCGGGCCAAATCCCTTTCGGAAAAATTCACGGTCAACCCGGATGTCCCGATCGTCGCCCGGCTGATGCACACCGGCCCGGTCGGCATCGCCGGCAACCGCGCCGATACGGTCCGCGTGGCGCGTTCGCTGCTGTGCCATCTGATCACGCACCACTTCTTTTCCGAGGTTCAGGTCGCCGCGCTGGGAGAGAAGCAGGCTCTGTCCGAGTGGCTCTGGCTGGCCGCTGTCCCGCACGCCTCCACCGCCTTTGCCTGGCCCAAAGCCGATTTCCATTTCGCGAATCCGGAATCGTGCGCGGTGCTCCTGGAACTGGAGAAGGAACTAAAACGCCGGGAGCAGATCCTTGACGCCCGGAAAATGGTCAACGACACTTCGACCGTCCCGCCGCTCCCCTGCCTGGTGGTCGTGCTGGATTCCTTCCCGCAGACTTTTTCCCACCCGGGGCTGGACCTGCTAATAAAGAAAGGCAAAGCGCTCGGCGTGTTCGCGCTCTACCTCACGCCGGAAGCCTCCCAGACCCCCGGCGAGTGCGGCGCGATCCTGGACGTGCGTCCGGGCAACCTCACCTACAAGGAATCCGGCGTGGGCGGGATCACGATCGACTGCCGGCCGGATTTTTGCGATTCGGTCCGCGCGGAGGCGATTGCCCGCGCGCTGGCCAAGGTGGATTGGGCGGAAAAGGAGGACCTCAGCCAGCCGCCCAAGATGATCACCTTCCTGGATATGCTTGAGGCAGGGAAGGTGGAAGATCTGCCGATCGAAAAATGGTGGGATGACGGATCGCCGTTCGGGTTCCTGCAAGCCCCGATCGGGAAGACTTCCGCCACCTCGGAATTCATTTTCGATTTGCGCGACCTGGACGGCTCCCACGGACCGCACGGCCTGCTCGGCGGGATGACCGGGTCCGGGAAAAGCGAAGTGCTCAAAACTCTCATTCTCGCGATGGCCGTGACCTCGCATCCGCACGATCTGAATTTCGCCCTGGTGGATTACAAAGGCGGCGCCGCGTTCAACGAATTGGCCAGGCTCCCCCATACCGTCGGGGTGATGACCGACATCGAATCCCACGCCTCGTACGCTGAACGGGTGCTCCTCGCGCTTGGCGGGGAACTGGAACGGCGCAAGGTGATCCTCGAACGGGCGCGCTCGATCTTCAAATTCGGCCGCTCGCATGTCGACGATTACCGCACGATGAAGATCAAGCAGCCGCTTCCCCACCTGGTGATCGTGTTTGACGAATTCGCCGAATTCAAGGCCCGCAACCCCGAGGAAAGCAAGCGCCTGATCAGCATCGCGCGCCTCGGGAGGTCGCTGGGCGTGCATCTGATCCTCGCCACCCAGAACATTTCCGCGGCGATCGACCCGCAGATTCTGCAGAACTCCAACTTCCGGGTCTGCCTGCGCACCAGCCAGCCGGAAGACAGCGTCCAGATGATCGGCATTCCGGATGCGATCCACTTGGTGCGCGGCCGCGCCTATTTCTACTCCACCGGACGCAGCCTGGTGCAGATCGCCTACTGCGGCGGGAAGTACAAGGGCGACGGCGGCGGCAAACGGCCGGATCAGCTGCTGGTGGTGCATCCCGGCGGAAAAAAGGAAACGGTGACAATGCCGTTCGCGCGCGTCGCCGATCCGTCCGGGAAGCCCGGCGACGTCCAGATCACCGAAGCCAACGCGATCGTCGACCGGCTGAACGCGGCGATGAAAAACCTTAATCTCCGCAAACCGGATCAGGTCTGGACCGATCCGCTGCCCGAACGGCTGCATTCGCCGGACCTGTTTCAGGATTACTTTACCGGCGGATGGGACGGCAACGCCTGGCATCCCTGCCGGAGGTGGGAGGTTTCCGAGGAAAGCGGCGGGATCACCAATCCCGTGCTCGGAATCTGCGATGTGCCCCAGCGGCAGGAACAGCCCCTGTTCGAACTCCCGCTGGAGGAGGGGGGCGGACACTTCCTCGTATTCGGATCGGCCTCCTCGGGCAAAACCACGCTCCTTAAAACGCTGGCGGTGTCCATCGCCCGGATGTATTCGCCCGCGCAGGCACAGATCTACATTCTGGATTTCGGCGGGCAATCCCACCTGCGCGTGCTGGAGCGCTTCCCGCATGTCGGCTCGGTGATCACCCGTTTCGAGACGGAGCGCGCGGAACGGCTGCTGCGTTTTGCGCAAACCGAGCTGAAGCGGCGCAACGACCTTTTCCGACGTAAAAATGTCGGCGCCATCGCGGATTACAACCGCCTTTCCGGCGTCGAGCCGCTGCCCGATCTGTTTTTCTTCATCGACAACTTCCTGGGGCTGAAGAGAGTCTTTCCGCCCGAGTTCATCAACGAGATTTCCCTTCTGGTCGGCGGCAGCGCCTCGAGCGGCATCCACCTCGCGGCCGCCACCTACCTACCGGCGGATCTGCCGGGCGACCTGCAATCCAACGTCCACACCCAGGCCACCCTGCATCAATCCACCCAGACGGAGTATTTCGGGATCGTCGGGATGATCGGGGAATCGCGCCTGCAGGAGGATGTCGGGCGCCCGCCGCGGCCGGGACGCGGGTTCCTGCGCGGCACGCCGCCGGTCGAGTTCCAGGCCGCGCTTCCGGTGGGCGGGACAAACGACCAGGAACAAATGGAGCAGATACTCGACCTGGGCGCGAGCATGAACGCCGCGTGGAAGGGTTCTCGGCCGGCGAATATCGAAAGCCTGCCCTATTCCATCCTCCTGCCCCAAACCGCGCGCATACCCAAACCCGCCCGCCCGCACTCCGCCCCGCAGGGGAAGGATTTCGAAACCCTGCTCCCGCTTGGGATGAACCTCGAGGAAGACGGCCCGATTTTCCTGGTGACCAGCTCGGCCGGGCAGTCCGGCAAGACCACCGCCATGCTTTCCTGGGCGCTCGCGCTCGCCGAAAAATACCCGCCCAAAGACCTGCAATTTCTGTTTGTCGATTTTCATTCCCGCAACCTGCTGCCGCTAAAGAACCTCCCGCACACACTCGAGTACGTCAATAACCAGTCCGAGGTCGAGCCGTTCTGCAGCCGCCTGCTGGCCGTCATGCAGAAGCGCGCCGCCGCGCTCGAGGATGCTTTCCAGAAGAACCCGGAAAAATTCGACCGCGAGGCGTTCCTTGCCGGCCTGCCAGCCTATGTCCTGATGATCGACGATTACGACCGGCTGGCGTTGCGCTGCGAGAACGCCGGGCGTCAGCTGGCGGAATGCCTGGCCGCCGGCGGGGATGTTGGACTTACGATTATTGTGGCCGGGAACGGGACTGATCTGCCGAAGGATTACGACGACGATCTGATGAAAAAAGCCCGCAAAATGGGCTGCGGGCTGTGCTTCTCCGGAAACGCCGCGATCGACCAGTTCAACAACGCCAAATCGCCGCCGTACCAGCCGATGGCCGGCCTGCCGCCCGGACGCGGATACTTTATCCGCAAGGGGCAGGCGCGGATCTATCACAACTTCATGTACTGGGAGGAGGGGAAGAAGCCCGCCGACCGCCTGCTGGAGCGGATCGAAAAGATTCGCGCGGAGGGAGGCGAGGGGAAGAAACCGGCCTGGCCGGATTGAAAACGATCCGGACAACCCCCTATCGCTGAGGCGGCGTCGCCGATATATAGGTGTAGCTCCCGGCAACCTGAGACCCGGGCTGCTGACAGGTCTTTACGAACGTATCCCAGGAGTACGCTTCTTCGCCGCCGGAATACGGGTTGAACACCTGCACAAAGATTTTCCCATCGCCGTCCTGAAAAACATCCTTTACCACAACCCAGTGCGCGGCTCTGCCCGGCGTTGCGGGCACAGCGCCGGGTACAAGCCGGCCGTAGGACGGGTTGGGAACAGGCCTTCCAATCTCCGGCGAGAAGATTTCCCTCCGGGTGTCCAATTCGGTCAGGAACACGAATTCCGTGCCGGTATGGATCTGTTGGGCCAACGCATCCGGCGCGGGCAAGGATGCATGCGAGATGCCCGCATCCCATCCATAATCCTCGAAGAGCCTTCGCAAATCGTATGCGCTGGTCGTGTGCCCGACGTTCTGCAGGACCTGGGTTCCGGTGTACTCCGTTTTCGCTCCATCGAGGTTCCAATACCCCAGACCGCGCAGCTGCGCGAACCGTGTAAATCCCGCTTCCAGGTCCGTCTCGCCGACGGCCCGGAGGACGGACAGCTCCCCGCACAGGTTTCCATGCGGCGTCATCGGGAAGGAGCCCCCGCCGATGCCGGCGATGTCCATCCTTCCGAGGATTAAATTTTGCCAGGGATCTCCCGGCGCATGCCACTCCGGCGTCGATCCGCCGGTTTGGAACGGCAGCGGCACATCCAATCCGGTAACCGCCTGTCCGTCGGTGTATACCCCTTCCCGGTTGGGGATCAATGTTGAATCGATCCTTGCGTTTTTCCTGTTCCGCGGGATGAAAGCGAACCGGCCTCCGCCCAAGTCCACGACAAAATAGTCGGCCCCGGTTGCCGGATCGGACCAGGTCCCGATCACGCGGTCCAGTATCTTTCCGGTATGGAACGTATCCGTCTGGGTCAGCCCATGAGGGCCTTTTATGAACACCGGCACCCAATCCGAGAGGAGGATCCAGGCCTGGGGGACGAAACAGGGTTCGAAACCCGCGAGGTCGGGCAGGAGCGGGGCGGGGAAAAAATTCTGCAGGAACCAGCCCTCTCCCCGCAGGGAGATAAGCGCGGATATGATCTCATCGTCGATCGAGCGGAAGGCGCGCGCCAGCGCCGCCAAACCGTCAGCTTTAATTTTGAGCGGCTGTTGAATGGATCGGATCGTTTCCTGCGCGGCGTATGCGTCCCGCCGCGCCTGCGAGGTCAGCTCCGCATATTCGCCGCCGACGCCCAGGATTCCGGTTAAGAGGATTTCCCCGTTTTTTCGAAGGCGATCTGCGCGGAGACGGATGGCTTCGGCATGTTTAAAAAGCAGGTCGGTATCCACGCGTATTCTGTTCATAGTCTCCCCCCGAAATAGCATGACTGCGGCTGGCTTGAATTATAATACAGGCACGAATGGGGGTATGCTTATGTCCGCCGCCAATTATCCGAAAAAAAGGCTCATCACAATCACCGTCCACCCGCCCGAAGCGGATCGGATCGCCGACGCATTCGCCGGATCCCGCGCGGCCGTGGAGCTTGATCTGGCCGCTCTGGAGCTTGTGGCCGCATCTCTGGAATCCGGCTGGGAGGGAAAACAAAAATCAAGGTATCTCGACGAGCTGTCCTCCCTCATCGGACGAATCCGGAACACCCTGTTGCCGCAGCTTCAATCCATGGAAAATAAATATCGCGAGTACCTGGCGGAGAAGACGGTCGAAGCCGGCGGGACGGCATGATCCCCCGCAGCCTTATTCCTCCCCCACCACCGAATCATAGAACCCCACGAAGTCCCTGCTGTTCCCGCCCTCGATGAAGGAGATCGCCGAACGGGGGTGGATATTCAGCTGGCCGGTTATGAGCAGCGGGAAGTCGTATCCCCAGAATATTTTTTCCCTCAGCGGAACGAAGTGCTCCTGGATGACCTTGAGGATCGGGCGCAGGTGGAACTTTGGATTCTTCAGAAAGCCGAGCAGCAGTTCCGTGGCGCAGTTCCCCGCGCCGCGCCCCAAGCCCGCAATCGTCGCATCCAAATAGCTCGCGCCGAGGATCAGCGCCTCGATTGTGTTGGCATACGCCAGTTGCTGGTTGTTGTGGGTGTGGATCCCAACCTTCTTCCCGGAAGCTTCCGCGACCTGCATGAACGTTCGCGTCAGCTCCTGGATCTCCTCCGAATACAGCGCCCCGAAACTGTCGACGATGTACAGGACGTTGACCTCGCTCCCGGCCAGGATCTCCAGCGCCTCGGCCAGTTCGTGGTCGTGGACGGATGAGACCGACATCAGGTTGAGGGTGGTCTCGTATCCCTTGTCGTGCGCGGCCTTGATCATATCCAGCGCGGTCGGGATCTGATGGATATAGGCCGCCACGCGGATCATATCCAGAACGCTTTTCCCCTTGGGGAGAAAATCCTCGTGATAGTTGGTCCGCTCGGCATCAGCCATCGCCGAGAGTTTCAACCCGGTTTTATTCTCCCCGACGATGCGGCGGATGTCGTCCTCCTGGCAGTGCTTCCAGCAACCGTATTCCGAAGGCGAGTAGATCTTCCGGTCGGCTTTGTACCCGATCTCCATGTAATCCACACCGGCATCCACCAGCGCCTGGTACACCGCGCGGACGAATTCATCTGTGAACTGGGAATTGTTGATCAATCCGCCGTCGCGGACTGTGCAATCCAACACTTTGATATCCGGCCGGTAGGTCAGCCAAGTCCCCTTCTTCCCAGTTGCGCCAGTCGCAGTTTTTTTCTTCATTTCACACGCTTTTCCCTCTCTAAGAAGTGGTCGGAATTATAGTCGGTTTACGACAACCAAGCCCAATGGGGGAATTTTCCCTTCATGTGAAGTGCATTTGGTATTAATTCTTAGAGTCTTTGTAACAGCTTGGGCCGTTTTTTCCAAGGATTATTTTCAACGCAGCGTCACAGGCGTTCTTGGTGTTGCCCGTCACCCCGGCGCGCTCGAAGCCGGGGTCCAGTGTTTTTCGGCGAGTAAATGGATGCCGGCTAAGTCCACCCCCGCTTTGCATTCATCCCGGCTCATGAACCAGAAGCGAGCCGGGATGCGTCCCCCGCTCGCGATAACTTCGCACCGGGAAACCGCCGGCGATCATCGCTCGGAGGGCAGGCGCCGGCATGACGATTGCTGGCTGAGCAGTTGCGAGTCTTTTTATGTTCTTTGAGGCAAAATTACTTGGGAGCGAATACGAACACGGCCAATTGAAATCGGTTTTCAGAATTACGTTGCAGGCCAGCTGAGCCTCATGCACTCAGTCGCGGTCGTGTCTGTTAAGTAAGCTGTATTCCAATAAGATCACATAAAAGCGAAGCCGCTTTCCTTGCACCCTTTGTGTCTTCTTGGGACCGATTACCCGCGCATTTGAATAAATCATTGTTAAAAACAGCGGCCAATTATTAATCCGGCGGCATTTCTTCATCGCCCTCTATCGGTTCTTCCGTCGGTTCGGCGATCGCGGGTTCTTCCTCAACCGGCGCCAACGGTGACCAGCGGCTGTGTTCATATACGCGCAACAGGAGTTCCACTGCGAGGAAGGCGGCGAAGAATATCCAACCGAGGAAGGCGGTGAACATCCGCCCCGCCTGCAGCCACACCAGGAACATCCCGAGCGAAGCGGCCTCGATCGCTTCGCGCACCAGCACGCCTTCGGCCGGAAACCGGTCCGCGGTAAAGCGCCGGTTGAGGTACCAGACGATTGGTAATGCGGTGCCGGTCAGCGCGATAAACAGCGAGAAGAAGAACAGCCAACGGGGGCCCAGAAACGGCAGAGTAAGAAATACCACCGCCGCCACACCGCCCCAGCCGAGGACCATAAACAGCGCCGCCATGAGGAACAATCCGGCGGGGAAGGTTGGCGGTTTCGGTGCGGGCGACTCTTTGGGTACCATAAGCCGATATTATAGCCGCGATTGCCGGGATGCGGCCGCCCCGGTTGATCCCGGTTACATCCATCCCCTTTTTCTCAGCCAGAAGATCATCGCCACCGGCGTGCCGATCATCACGGCAAGGGTCAATCCGAACGCGGCCAGCGTGGTCCAGCTTTGCAGAGGTTGCGCGACGGGCGAAAAGAAATTCATGCCGAAGAAGCCGGTGAGAAAGGAAAGCGGCATGAATAGGGTGGTGATCACCGTAAGAGTCTTCATGATGTCGTTCATCCGGTTGTTGATCACCGAGAGGTAGGTGTCCATCGCGCCGCCGACCAGATCGCGCATGCTTTCGTTGATGTCGTGAAGGCGCACCAGGTGGTCGTAGATGTCGCGGAAGAAGACCCGATCCTTGGCGTCGATCACCGGGTAGTCGTCGCGGGCGAGCTTATTGAGCACTTCGCGCTGGGGGGCGATGATCCGCCGTAATTGCAGCAGCGACCGCTTGAGCTGGAAGAGTTCGGCAAGGTTGGCCGGAGTCGGATGGTCGAAAATCTGGTCCTCCAATGCTTCGATAGCTTCGTCGACCTCTTCGACCACCGGCATGTACGCCGCCACCATATCGTCGATGATCCGGTAGAGGATGTGATCGGTTCCCCGGCTGGGGTACCGTTCGTCCCGTTGGCATGCATCCCAGACGTGGTTCACGGCCGGTATTGGTTGATCGTGGTGTGTGACGATGTATTTTTTCCCCAGGAACACGTCCAGTTCGATCGTTTCCAGCTTTTCGCCGTCGCCACGGCCGAAAGCGATGGCATGCAGGACGAGGTACAGGTAATCGTCCCAATCGTCCACCTTGGGCGCATGCGATTCCTGCAGCGCGTCGTCCACCGCCAGCGGATGGAACCCGAACGTGTGAAGAAGGATCGGTTCGTCCTCCTGCGGCGGATTGTTCTCGAAATCCACCCATAACAATCCGCCCGGTTCCTTGAGCGCGGCGGGAATATCCGCGAGCGCAAGATCGGTCCGCGTTTTTCCGTCGGGCGTGCGGTACAGCGTTCGGATCATAAAATCCCCCCGGCCTTTTGCCGTTTGCCGGAATCCTGTCCATGCGGGCTTCCGGCGCCATACCCGGCGATTACGGCGCACAGCAGATAGATGACGGTCAGCGCCGGCGCATCAAAGGTGAGGTGAGAGATATCCACCGGATAGGGAACGGCGATCCAGCCGGCATTCTCCGCCGCCGCCAGCAGCCATCCATACGCCGCGCAAACGAGAGCCGCACCGATCCCCGCGCGCATTCCCAGGCCGCACGCGATCAGCAGGATCGGGATCAGGAAGGCCGACGCCATCGAGGTATGAAGACCATATTCGGTAAGATCCGCGGCCGTCAGTAAAAAGAGGAGTACCGCAAGGATTACCAGCGCCGCCCGCCCGCCTCCGCGCAGGGAAAGCAATCCGAGGCCGGCCAGGATCAGGAACAAAATCCCCGCCGCCGCGACCGTTTCCAGCTCCAGATCGCCGGATGCGATCCAGGCGAGGATCAGTGCCAGGGCGCCCAGCACGATCGCCGCGCAGGTGAGGATCACCAGCATCGCGATCCGCCGCTCACCCGGTTTTTCAGGCAGTGTGAACAAATGCGGGATTCTCGTCTTCATCGATCCTTCCAACTGGCCTTTGCATCCGCGATTATTCTATGTTGCGGCCGCGATCGGCGATCGCGGCCGCAACAACTTGAGTCTATGACGCGGATATGAACCAGCGGCTCGGCGGTGCGTTTTCGTCCACCGGCAGCACGTCGACCAGCTCGTAGTTCCGGGACCCCAGCCCGAGCGCCTCCCCGTACTCCGTCACCTTGTAGGGATCCTTCATCGGACCGTGCATCCGCGTGAAGGGGTGTCCGTCCGGCCACAGGAATTTTCGCAGGGAGGCGGTCATGTTTTCGTCGATCAATTTCAGTTTGGCGACGCAATCCAGCGCCGCGCGGTCGATCGCGACGATGTCGTCCGATCCGAAAATCCCCGCATCCGGAAGGATCGACATGCCCGTGAACCCGAAGCAGTCGCAGACCGGGGTCATCTGCGTCGCCAGGCTGATGTAGGTCACTTTGCCCGGGGCGAAGGTCGAGAGGGTGATCGCGGTGCTGATCGCGCAGGCTTCTTGAAAAGCGAGGAAATTCACCGGATCGATTTTAAGCGATCCGGCCGGAGCCACCTTCAGGCAGCGGCCGCATTGCATGCACGGCTCGGTGTGCAGGTGCAGCTCACGCGGATCCTTGCGGTCCACCACCAGCGCGCCGACCGGGCACGAATCGATGATTTTCTTCCGCACCGCCTCGTCCGGGCACTTGTCGGCGAACCAGTATTTATCGAAGTGCACCGTATCGTGCATGGCGCTGCGCGTCTCGCCGACCATGCACCCGAGCGCGATGTTCTTAAACGCGCCACCGAACCCGCAGGAGGGGTGGCCTTTGATGTGCGAGAGATTGATCAGGAAGGTCGCATCCTGGATCAGCCCGGCCACCTTCCATTCCTTCATGTTCTTGAAATCGCGCTTGTGGGTGTAGAAATATTTTTCCTCCGGCCCGGACGCCGGATAGACCGGGCAACCGATCGTCTCGGAGGAATAGCCGCGCTCCTCCGCCCCGGCCGCGTCCCAGTTGAGGTCCGTAACGAACGGCTTGCCCCCTCCCTCCTTGACCGCTTTCACCACTTTGCGCACGAAGACGGGGTGGATGGTCGAGGTGATGATGTTGTTGCCGGTGTGCATCTTGATCGCCACCGTCTCGCCCTTCACCCGTTCACGCAGGTTCAACTTCTGCAGGATCAGATCCAGTTTGGCGGGTAGCGTCTCTTCGGGTCCGATCACCGTCTGGCGGGGGGATCCCCAAAATACTGTACTCGGCATGGCAAGGCTCCTTCCATCGCGATATAAATCGGCGGAACGCGTATTCAACCGCCCGCGCCCGATTGGCGCAGGACGGATTCCACTTCCGAAAAGTCCGCCCGGGCGGTGAGGTCTAGGCTGAGCGGCGTCACGGAAACCTTTTTTTCGACGTGCAGCGCAAACACATCGGAACCCGGTTCCTCCCCGTGGTAATCGAACCGGATGCGGAATGGGATCTGCACCGGGTCGGAAACCGAAATGCGGACGGGGGGCACCGGCTCATAATACCGGGTGCGGGAAAGCCGGGTCAGGGTCCACGGCGTATCCGGCGCGGCGCCGAGCGGCACATCCACTTTAAGCGCCGCCACATCTTTTTGGGCCGGCCGCGTGAGAGTCTTTTCCGCGAACAGCCTGGTGAAGTATGCGGCGGCCGAAAAATCCACCTCGCAGGCAAGATCTTCCTTCATATCCGCGGGCGTTTCCTGCGAAACCGCCAGCGCCCGTAAGCCGCTAGCCGCCGCCTCGAGCACGGCGCCCACCGTGCCGGAGATGGTAATCCCGTATCCGACGTTTTCCCCGAAATTGATTCCCGCCACCACAAGGTCCGGCGGGACCGGCAGGATTTCAAACAATGCGAACAACACGGATTGGGCGGGGGACCCGTCGACGGAATACGCCGTGCGGTCCGCGCCGCCGAAGGTTTTCTTCAGAGTCTCGATCCTGCCCGTCGAATGCCGCGGGAAACTCCGCCCGGCGCCCGACCATTGCCGGCTGGGCGCGACAACCGTCACCTCGCCGACCTGGGTCAGGGCCTCCGCGGCCGCCCATAACCCGCGGCTTTCGATGCCGTCGTCGTTGGTCAGCAGGATCGCGGGACGATTCACAGGTTCTTCCGCACGATCAACCGCAGGCCTTCGATCCGGACAATCTCCACGCGTTCACCCGCCGCAAGCATCGTTCCATCCTCGCTCTCGGCGCTCCATAGTTCCCCTTCCGCCTGCACCGTCCCCTTCGGTTCCAGCGCCTCGCGCACTTCGCCCGGCTTTCCGACCAGCGCCGCAATGCCCATCGCCGGCGGCAGCCGCCGGGTGCGGAGCGCCAATCCGATGACCACCGAAAACACCACCGCCAGCGAAACCCCGGTCCCGATAACCAGCGGCACGGAAACGCGTTGAAATTCCGGCGTCACGGGCGAATTGAACAGGATCAGCGCGCCGGCGATAAACGAGGCAGCTCCCGCGGCGGTCAATGCGCCGTGGGTGGGTGTCTGGAATTCCATAAAAAAGAGGATGAACGCCAGGACAATGAACGCCAGCCCCAGCCAATTGACGGTAAGCAATCCCATTCCGTAAAAGGCCAGCGCCAGGCACACCGCCCCAATGAAACCCGCCACCCAGCCGCCGGGAGATGAAAGTTCGATCAGGATTGCCTGGACGCCGATCGCCAGCAGGATGAAGACGATGTTGGGATTGGTGAGGACGCCGAGCAGGATCTCGATAATGCTGAGGTCCAATTCGTCGACCGCGGCGAACCCGGTGCGCAGGGTCGCCTCGCCGCCCGCCAGGCGGACTGTTCTCCCGTCCAGTTGGCGGAGCAGGTCTTCCCTGCTCTCGGCGATGATGTCGATCAGCCCGGCTTCCAGGGCCTCGCTGGAAGAAACCGCCTTGGCGTTCTGGATCATGCTCTCGGCGAGCGCCACCGCTTCCGCGCCCCGGCGCTCGGTGAGCGCCCGCACCAGGGCGCTGAGAATTTCCTTTTCCTTGGCGGCCAGCGTCTCATTCAGGTCCTCGCCCTGCGACCCGACCGGGCTGGCGGCGCCGATCGCCGTTTCGGGCGCCATCGCCGCGATGTGTCCGGCCAGCGTGATCAGAGTCCCGGCGCTCCCGGCCATCGCGCCGCGCGGCGCCACATAGACCACCACCGGAACGGGGCTTTCCCTCAGGGCGGTGACGATCCGCTCCATCAGGTCGATCTGGCCGCCGGGTGTGTTGAGCTGCAGGACGATCAGCGCATACCCGTCGCGCCCGGCCTGTTCCACTCCGCGTTCGACATATTCGGTCATCACGGTGGAAACCGCGCCGTCGCCCGTCAGCCAGAGCACGCGCGTGGTCGCCGCGGCGCTGGCGTTCCCCGGGGAAAGGAAAACCATCAGGAGCAGGGTCAGCAGGATTTTCTTGCGCATGGGGACCTCGTTTGGAATTATAATCCCACCAACCTTGGCATCTCCCCAAAGCTGTGCGTTCGCGCCGCCGCCGGAACGGCTCCGGCGCTAAACCGGGGCGGTACCCTTCACATTTCTCCGTCGAAAAAGGAGATCATGTGCCTGTTTCCCCGTACGATGTCATTGTCATCGGCGCCGGCCCTGCCGGGTACGTCTGCGCCATCCGGGCCGCCCAGCTGGGGTTGAAAACGGCTGTGGCCGAAAAAGAATTCCTCGGCGGCGTCTGTCTTAACGTCGGCTGCATCCCCTCGAAAGCCCTCCTGCGCAACGCGGAAGTCATCCACACCCTGAAAACCGGCGGCGGGGAGTTCGGCTTTGAGGCCGGCGAAGTGCGCGCGGAATACGCCGCCGCCGTCAGGAGGTCGCGCCGGGTGTCGGGCAGGATGGTCAAGGGTGTGGAATTACTTCTCAAGAAGAACGCCGTCGACATCCTGCGCGGCGCCGCCCGGATCCCCGAACCGGGCGCCGTGATGCTCACGCCCGCGGACGGCTCAAGCGAGATTTCCCTTCGGGCGAAGAATATAGTCGTCGCGACCGGCGCGCGTCCCGCCATCCCGCCCGGTTTTACGGTGGATGGAACGCACATTGTCACCTATCGTGAAGCCATTCTCCAGGAAACTCCGCCCTCCTCGGCGCTCATCGTCGGGGGCGGTCCGATCGGGCTCGAATTCGCCACCGTCTGGAACGCGTACGGCATCCCGGTAACGATCGTGGAAATGCTGCCGCGGATCGCGCCGCTCGAAGATGAGGAAACAAGCGTGGAGCTCGCGAAGATGTTCGCCCGGCGCGGGATTGAAATCCGCACAGGCGGCACGGTGAAATCCGCCGAAATCTCGGATCAGGGTGTGAAAATCCAATTGCAGGCGGGCGCCGGGTTAGAATCGCTCGAAGCCGGGCAGGTGCTGCTGGCGGTCGGCTTCCGCCCGAATTCCGAAAACCTCGGCCTGGATACCCTCGGTGTCGGAATGGAAAAAGGGCGCATCGCCGTCGACGAGCGCATGGCCACCAGCATTCCGGGAATATGGGCGGTCGGGGACGTCACCGGAAAACTGATGCTGGCGCACGTCGGCTCCGCGATGGGCAAGGCCTGCGCGGAGAACATCGCCGGGAAGCAGGGCGCCGTCCTGGATTACGAATTCCTTCCGCGGGCCGTTTATTCGCGGCCGCAGGTGGCCTCCTTCGGGTTGACCGAAGCCCAGGCGGCGGCGCGGGGTATCTCCATCCGTACCGTGCGATTCCCGTTTCAGGCCAACGGCAAGGCGCTCGGCCTCGGGGAATACGGCGGCTGGGCTAAACTGATCGCCGACGAAAGCGGGAGGCTCCTCGGGGCGCATCTGGTCGGCCCGGAAGTAACCGAGCTTCTGCCGGAACTCACACTCGCCCGTCAGGCCGGCCTCGGGATCGAAGCAATCGCGCGAAACGTGCACGCCCATCCGACTCTGAGCGAGGTGCTGATGGAAGCGGCGCACGGATTGGACGGCGGTTACATACATCTATAAAGCGCGCCGGAAAAATCGAAGCCCGCCAACCGCGAGCGATCGTCATGCCCGCGCGCCCGGCCCCCGAGCGATGATCATCGGCGATTTTCCGATGCGCAGAATTCGCGGTTCGGGGGGAGCGCCCCGGCTCGCAGCATTTTTCCGAGCCCCAGGATGGATGAATCTGCCTTGCGCCTCTTTCCGGGAAGCGGGATGCTTTCGGCGCCCATCCAGGAATGAATCCGAATGGATTCCCGACGCGCATATGCGGGAATGAGGAACACTGAAAGGATCGTTATTCCCGTGCGCTTGACGCGGCATCCGGGTAAATAATCCCGCCGGATTCCCGCTGAGTACACCCACGCTCCGCAATCATCCCGGCTCGCAAACCATTTGCGCGCCGGGATGCGCCGCGAGGGCGGGCGCGGGAACGACGGTCGCTGTACGAACCGTCACGCCTCCCATCGCGAAGCTGCATCCCGGCCGGCCGAATGGATCGCGACCGGCGGCAGACCCATCCTGTAGCGAAAAGGAGTACCCCATGCTCCAAATCGAGCAGATCGACAGCAACAAGCGCTCCGACGTCATCCGCTTCTATAAAATACCCTTTCCGCTGTACGCCGATTCCAAACTCTGGGTGCCGCCGCTTTGGTCGGACCTTTCGATGCAGCTTAATCGAAAGAAGCACCCGTTCTATGAGCATTCCGATGCGGATTTCTTCATCGCCGTGAAGGACGGCCGTGATGCAGGCCGCATCGCGGCGCTGGAAAACAAACCGTATAACAAGTATCACGACCGCAAGGCGGCATCGTTCTTCCTGTTTGAGTGTATCGACGATTTCGAGGTTGCAAGCGCCCTCTTCGAGCGCGTGTTTGAGTGGGCTCGCAAACGCGGATTGGATACGGTCATGGGCCCGAAGGGGTTCGGCCCCCTGGATGGTTACGGGATGCTGATAGACGGATTCGAACACCGCCAGACGATGATGATGTCGGCCTACAATCCCGCCTTCTATCCGCGTTTCATGGAAACCCTTGGGTTCCGCAAGGAAGTGGATTTCATCACCTGCAAAGTGGATCGCAATCAATTCCGCCTGCCGGAACGGGTTCATTCCATCGCCGAACGGGTCCTTCGGCGCGGCACCTTCCAGGTTCTTTCCTTTAAGAATAAAAAGCATTTGTTGAACTGGGTTCCCAGGTTCATCAAAGCCTATAACGCCGCGTTCGTGAAGAATTGGGAATATTACCCGCTCTCGGATTGGGAATGCAATTTCGTGGTCGACAACATCATGCAATTCCTGGATCAGGACCTGATTAAAATCATGACTCATAAGGATGAGGTGGTGGGGTTTATCCTCTCCTTCCCCGACATTTCCGCCGCGCTGCAGCGAACCCGGGGGTACATTGCGCCCCTTCCAATTTTGGACAGCATCCCCCCGCCCCTGGCCATTCCGGATATTCTCCGGGAGGTGTCGCGAACCGAATGGCTTGCGCTAAACGGCGGAGGGATCCTCCCCGAATTCAAGGGGGTCGGCGGAAATGCGCTGATGTATTCGGAGATGGAAAAAACGATCAACAGCCACTTCCGTCAGTTCCATTTCGGCGAGTTGTGCCAGGTGGCGGAAACGGCAAAAGAAATGCGCTCCGACCTCGCCAACCTCGGCGGTGCGTTCCACAAGAACCACCGGGTGTTCATCCGCAAAATTTAGAAAAAAACAATTGGAAGGCGCAAGACGGAAAGCCGCGTGAAAATCGCATGCCGCGGATCGCGCCCATCTCGCCAACAAGGAGAGATCCTTTGATAAAGATCGAACCAATCGACACCCGCAAACGCCCGGATGTGATCCGGTTCTTCAGGATCCCGTTTCCGATTTTTTCCGGAAATCCCCAATGGGTGCCCCCGATGTGGGGCGACCTATCCCTGCAGCTCGACCGGAGGAAGCATCCCTTCTACGAACATTCCGACGCGGACTTCTTCATCGCCGTGAAGGACGGGGCGGACGCAGGGCGGATCGCCGTCCTGGAAAACAAACCCTACAACAAGTATCACGACCGCAAGGTGGCTTCCTTCTTCCTGTTCGAATCCATCGACGACCCGCAGGTGGCGGGCGCGCTCTTCGAAACCGCCTTTGCCTGGGCGCGCGCACGGGGGTTGAACGGCATTCTCGGCCCGAAGGGCTTCGGCCCGCTCGATGGCTACGGCATGCTGGTGGACGGGTTTGAACACCGCCAGACGATGATGATGATGGCCTACAATCACGCCTATTACCCCCGCCTGGTGGAAGCCCTTGGGTTCCGCAAGGAAGTGGATTTCATCACCTGCGCCATCCCGCGCGAGAAGTTCACCTTTCCGGAGCGCGTCTACCGTTTGGCGGAAAGGGTTCAGAAACGCGGCACGTTCCGCGTGCTGCAATTTAAATCCAACAAAGATATGATGGTCTGGATCCCGAAATTCATCGCCACGTACAACAAGACTTTCGTAAAGAACTGGGAATATTACCCGCTTTCGGATCATGAAGTGACTTTCGTCGTCGACAATATCACGCAATTAATCAACTACGATTTCATGAAAATCATTGCCCATGGTGAAGATGTGGTCGGATTTGTGATCGCTTTTCCCGATGTGTCCGCCGCACTGCAGCGCATCCGGGGATACATTCCCCCGTTTTCCTTTTTGGATCCCATTCCCTCTCCGCGGGCGCTGATCGACATCCTCCGCGAGGTCAACCGCACGGACTGGATGGCCGTCAACGGAGCGGGCATTCTCCCGGAGTACCGGGGACTCGGCGGCAACGTTCTGCTTTATACGGAACTGGAAAAAACCCTCAACAGCCGTCACCGGCAATTCAAGTATGGGGAGATGTGCCAGGTGGCGGAAACCACGAAGGAAATGCGCGCCGACCTGCTGAATATGGGCGGCACACCGCATAAAAACCACCGCGTCTACTTCCGGGAACTCGGACCGGCGTAATTGGCCTTCTCCTTTTTAAAATTATATGTCCGTCTGCGGGTTTACCGTAGACGGATATGTATTTCCGGACAGGAATCAACCGCACCATGAATTGTTATGCATCGCCCGTCTCCCGACCCGCCGGTCGGTAATTATCCGGCGTCGACAAGACCGGAATAAGAATTCCGCAAGTCTGACTTGCGGGGGGATGATAAGGCAATCATTTCAAAGGGACATTCCAAGCATTTCCAATTTGTGGTCTCTCCACGGCGGTTTTTCACGCTTCATCCGTTTATCAAATTAACGTTGGTTTAATCTTCAAAGCCCTTGCGTGTGATAAAATTTTTAAAGACAAGTCTTCGGGTGCCCCCCTCACCCGAGGACTTGTCTATTTTTCTGGATATTCAATTTCTTCCGGGATTGCCTATTCCCCCCTCCCGGTGTAGACTTCTCCCGGTTCACCATGCGGATCCTGGTTGTCTCCGATATCCATGCGAATCTCACCGCCCTGGACGCAGTGCTCGAAGACGCCGGGATGTTCGATGCCGTGTGGTGCCTGGGCGATCTGGTCGGGTACGGGCCGGATCCGAACGAATGCGTTCAAAGGATACGGGATTTCCCCGAAACCCTGTGCATCGGCGGCAACCATGATAAGGCGGCCATCGGCGACCTGTCGCTCGATGCCTTCAACGGCGAAGCCCGCCGCGCACTCGAGTGGACCCACCGCCAGCTGACCCCCGAGACGATCCAATTTCTGCACGAACTTCCCGAACGGCAGGTCCAGGAGCCGTACACCCTCGCCCACGGAAGCCCGCGCCGCCCGCTTTGGGAATACCTGTTGGATGCGCCTCGGGTTCAAACCAGTTTCGCTTTCTTTAAAACCCTCTACTGTCTCGTCGGCCACAGCCACGTCGCCATCGCTTTTCAACTCAACGAGCGGAACCGGTGCGTGACGTATCTCCCTTCCCACAGCAGCACGTTCGTCCTCGGGTACCAGCGGATGATCATCAATCCCGGCTCCGTCGGCCAGCCGCGGGATCAGGATCCGCGCGCCGCGTATTCCATCCTGGATACCGACAGCATGGAATGGGAATGGCACCGGGTGGAATACTCGATCGAGACGGTCCAATCCCGGATGCGGCTCGCCGATCTTCCCTCCCGCCTGATCCTCCGCCTCGAAGAAGGCTGGTAGGCCGACCGATCCTCTGGAACCATCCGCGCCGCTGCGGCGTCGGGTAAGGTGTACGCCATCATACCCGGATACGTTCAAGGAGGAGATATGAAAAAAGCGGTCCTTTCCCTTTCCTTCATATTCATATTGCTGCTCAGCGCCTGTGCGGCGGCCGCCATGGCGCCCCAGAACACCGAATACGATATGGTGATGGGGGGAGACGCGGCGTCGGAAAGCGCCGCCCGTGAAAAGGCCAACGCCCCATCGGATTCCGCGCTTCCGGAGCCGGCGGTCAATCCCGCGGACCGGATCGTGCTGATGGACGCGTCGTTGACGCTGGTCGTGAATGATCCCGCCGATGCGGCTTCGAAAATAACCGACATGGCGTTCGCCAAGGGCGGCTGGGTGGTCGAATCCAACATCACCCAGAGCATTTACGGAGCGGCGGGGGAAAAATATTACGCCGGCCAGATCTCGATCCGGGTGCCCGCGGACACCGCCGACCAGCTGAAGGCCACCCTGGCGGAGATCGAAGCGCTTGCGGTGGAAGTGAAGAGCCGTTCGCTTAACGGCCGCGACGTCACCGCCGAATATACCGATGCGCAATCGCGCTTGCGCAACCTGCGCGCCTCGCAGGACCGGCTGCTGAAAATCATGGAGACCGCCGCGGACCCGGAAGACGTCCTCGCGGTGGAGTCGCAGCTGCGTCAGGTGATGGGCGAGATCGAGGTCTTGGAAGGCCAGATCAATTATTACGACACCGCTTCGAAGTATTCGCTCGTCTCGATCAGCCTGCAGCCGTTCATCCCCTCGCAGCCGATCAGCATCGGCGGCTGGCATCCGGAGGGAGTAGCCAAGGAAGCCCTCGAAGACCTGATCCACGGCCTGCAGAACCTGGTGGATTTCCTCATCCGGCTGGGCATTTGCGGAGTCCCCGCGCTGCTGGCGATCGCGTTGTTCGTCACGCCGTTTATCCTGGTCACCCGCTACTTCGTGCGCCGCTACAACAAGCGCCACCCGCCGAAACCCTCCGCGTAACCGATCCAGGCCCGGCGTTCGCCGGGCCTTTTTTTTCGTTTGATTCCCGGCGGCAATCGGGTAGAATGCGCTAATGGAATCCGCCTCCCCCCGCCGCCTGCTCGATGAACGATTCACCGCCGTGCAAACCGAATTGCTGCGCATGGGCGATCTCGTCGCGCGGGCTAACGACCAATCCGTGCAGGCCTGGCGCGCACGAGACCGCGCGCTCGCCGAACAGGTCGTCGCCGGCGATGCGGAATTGAACCGGATGCGCTATGAAGTCGAAGAATCCTGCCTGGCGATGATCGCCACCCAGCAGCCGGCCGCCGGCGACCTGCGCGCGATCCTGGCCATGGACAGCCTCGCGGTGGAACTGGAACGCATGGGGGATCACGCCGAGGGAATCGCCAAGATCGTCCTGCGCATGGGCGACGAACCGCCGATCCAGCCGCTTCCGGAAATTCCCGCCATGGGGGAATTGTGCCGGAAGATGCTGGCGGAAAGCCTGCAGACCTTCGCCGCGCGCGACCCGAAAGCCGCGCACCGGGTGGGCGAACAGGACGACGAGATCGACCGCCTGTACCGGGCTTTGTTCGACCGGGTCGTGGCCGCCATGGCCAAGGATCCCTCGATCGTCGAACGCGGAACCTACCTGTTGTGGATCGCGCACAATCTCGAACGCATCGGCGACCGGATCACCAATATCAGCGAACGGGTGATCTTCATGACCACCGGCCGGATTGGGATGATCTACCCGTAATCCCCGCGCCTGAACCGTGTGCGGCACGGGTCCCGGCCGCGAGCCTGCGCCGGCAGCCCTCCGCCTGGGAGCCGAATTGACCCTGGGGCATACCTTCCCTCCCGATCCGCTGATTTCCAAACGCGCGCACATGGTCCGCGACCAGGTGGAACGGCGCGGCGTGCGCGACCCGCGGGTTCTGGAAGCCATGCGCGCCGTGCCGCGGCACCTTTTCCTATCCGGGCCCGACCGCGCCTCCGCTTATGACGACACCCCCCTGCCCATCGGTTGCCATCAGACCATTTCCCAGCCGTACATCGTGGGCTTCATGACCGAAGCGCTGGCCATCAACGAGGCTGAAACCGTTCTCGAGATCGGGACGGGCTCCGGTTATCAAACGGCGATCCTCGCCTGCCTGGCCCGGAAGGTGATCTCGATCGAGCGGATTGCCGATCTGGCGGACCGGGCCCGGGAGAACCTGCGCGCGCTCGGCATCGATAACGCCGAGATCATTGTCGGTGACGGGACCGCCGGCCGACCGGACCTCTCCCCGTTCGACGCCGTCCTGGTCACCGCCGGCGCTCCCGCAGCACCTCGGCCGCTGCTTGAGCAGCTTGCTCCCGGAGGCCGATTGATCGCACCCGTCGGCGGGCGCTCGGTGCAGGAATTGGAATTGTGGACGCGGACCCGTACCGGTTTCGATCAGCGCCGCCTGATCGCCGTCGTTTTTGTCCCCCTGATCGGCGAATATGGCTGGAAGGAATGAGGACCCGGCTCCCGCCGGTAGGCCGCATCCAAATGCGAGCCGCCCGTTGCTGGAAAACAGTATCTTCGAATGGCGCCGGCCTGTGTTACCATCCACTGCAGGCATGGCCGGGCGATACGGTATGCACAAATTCCCGCGGATCACTCTGTTATTCCTCCCCGTTCTATTTGTTTCGTGCAATCTGGCGGTTGCGCCGGCGGCGCCTTCGCCCACCCGATCGCCGACCGAAGCCCTCACGCCCACTGTCACCCCGACCTTAACGGAGACTCCCACTCCATCCCCAACTCCGCGCCCTACGGCCGACCGGGTTGTCATCATCTCCATCGATGGCCTGCGGCCGGACGGCCTGCTGCAGGCCAACATCCCGCGCATCAGCGAGTTGATCAACGGCGGCTCGGCGACTTTCACCGCCCGGACCATCCTTCCCAGCGCCACACTCCCGGCCCACGCATCGATGGTTTCCGGCCGGTGCGTGTCCAAGCACGGGATCCTTTGGAACGACCTGATCCCCTCCGAAGAACCGCTCCAGGGCGCGACCGTTTTTTCCATCGCGAAGGATGCCGGAATGCGCACGGTGATGGTCGTGGGAAAGGAAAAACTGATCACGCTGGCTCGACCCGGAACGGTGGACACGTTCCGATATGTGAACGGAAGCGATGAAGACATTGTGCAGAAAGCACTGCAGGAAGCATCCGGCGGATTTGGCGTTCTCTTCGTGCACCTGATTCTGCCGGATTTCTATGGCCACTTGACCGGCTGGATGTCGCCCGAGTACATCCGGGGTATCGGCCGGGATGACGCCGCCGTCGGGACGCTCCTCGACGGACTGCGCGCGGGCGGCCTACTGGACCGCGCGATCGTCATCTTAACCGCCGATCACGGCGGTCACGGTCTGACGCATGGAACGTATCAGAAAGAGGATATGACGATCCCCTGGATTATTTATGGTTTCGGCGTATCGGAGGGAGTGCCGATCGATGTTCCGGTATCCATCATGGATACCGCGGCGACGGCGGTCTGGGGGCTGGGACTCGGGATTCCCGCCGATTGGGACGGGAGGCCGGTGGTGGAAGCATTCGGTTTACAAGCGGACCTTCTGCCCGTCGCCACCGCTTCCGCCACCCGGTGTGGAATTTAAACAATCGGGGCAAGAGATCCTCGTAGAGGCGTATCGGGCGCGGTGATCGCGCCTCTTTTTTTTCATTCGTGTACCGTCACGCTCCCGAACTCTGTCCTCCGGCCACCGCCACGCGATCCCGGCCCTGCTGCTTTGCGGCGTATAAGGCCGCATCCGCCGCCGCAAGCAGTTCATCGCGGGTCTCGCCATGAGTCGGGTACCCGGCGATACCGATCGAAACGCTCACCGCGTGGAGCGGCTTTCCCTTATGATCGATCCGCAAACCGCGGATACCCTCGCAGATCTGCCGAGCCCGGTGGATGGCGGTTTCCAGGGAGGCATCCGGAAAAATGACGACAAACTCGTCCCCGCCGTATCGACAGGAAATATCCCCGGTCCGGATGTTGGTTTGCAGCCACCGGCCCACCGTTTTCAGGAGCAGATCGCCGGCTTCGTGTCCACACGTATCATTAACTTGCTTCAACCGGTCCACATCCATCATGATCACCCCGAGCGTCGTTCCCCTGCGTTTGGTGCGGGCCAACTCCTGGATCAGCGAATCTTCCAGGTACCGCCGGTTGAACAAGCCGGTCAGGGCGTCTCGGATCGACTCAATCCGGAGATACTCGCGCAAGTGGATATTGCCCAAGGCCAGCGTAAGCTGATCGGATGCCATTACCGCCAGCTGCTTTGCCGCATCGGGAAAAGCATCCGCGCCGTCATCCCGCCGGCCCCGTAAATGCAGCACGCCGATCGTCTCGCTCTGGGAGATAAGCGGGATGCACAAAAAGGCTTCCCCTTTGCCGGGTGTCCAATTCCAGTGCGGGCAGACAGAGCCGGATTCATCCGGTCCGGCGGAATAAACGCGCCGACCCTGTATCGCCTCGCAGTCTTTCAAGTCAAAGCATGTCCCCGGATCCGGATTCTCGCCCCAACGGGCCGCCAGCGTCATCCGGCCACGCTCGAGGTCGGCGAGGTAAAAGTTCTCCGAATGCACGGGTATCAATTCCGCCATCTGACTGGAAATTACGGCATAGGCATCCTCCGGCGAGCGGCAGGCTTCGAGCATTTTTCCCATTTCATTCAGGACGCTGATATCCCGGTTCCGACCCTCCAGCCAGTTGACCATTTCCGCCAGTTTCTCATTGGCCAGTTCGATCGAGAGCTCCATGGCTTTTCGCTCGGTGATATCCCTCGAGATGCCGAAGGTGCCGATAATTCCTCCGTCGCCGCCATACATCGGGAACTTTGTGGAGGAAACCCAAGTCTCGCGGCCATCCAGCCAGGTCTCTTTTTCTTCCAGGTCCAGCACGGGTTTTCCCGATTCCATGATCTGTTGCTTATCGAGGAATGTTCGCCGGGTATGATCCTCGGTGAAGAAATTAAATTCCGTTTTTCCGTTCGCCTCCGACGAGTCGCGCAACCCGAGTTTTTCAGCCTGCGCCCGGTTGACAAGGATAAATCGGCTCTCGCGGTCTTTAAAAAATATCCGATCGGAAGTGCCGTCCATCATGGCGCGCAATAAATTGCCTTCCCGAGCCAGCACTTCCTCCACCCGCCGGCGTTCGGCGATTTGTGTTTGTAACGCCGCATTGGATTTCTCCAGCGCCTCATTGGTTTGCAGCATCGACATTTCGATCTTTTTACGCTCGTTGATATCACGCGAGATACCGAAGGTGCCAATGATCGATCCGTCCTTGTCTCGTAGAGGGAATTTGGTCGTGGAAACCCAGGTCTCGTGTCCGTCAGGCCAGGTTTCCTTCTCTTCTTTATTGATGAAGGGTTCCACACTGGAGACGATTCGTTGCTCGTCGTTGTAGGCTTCGCGGGCATGTTCTTCCGAAAAGAAATTAAAATCCCGCCTTCCGACGGCCTCCGACGAATCGCCGATACCGAAACGAATGGCCTGGGCGCGAGTAATAAATCCGGTCCATCATGTTGTCTATCAACATCCGGAATGGATCGCTATCTTGTAATGGAATTCTTTCGGATGCCGAGGATAACGTGGGGCCCGGTGCGGATTCGGGTCGGAGTTTCTTTTTTGGGGTCCGGACGGACTCCGCCCTGGAGGGGCTGGTTCGTTTCCGGCGGGGGGTGTTTCCGCTGCGCGATGATCTCTTCGTCATCACCATCTGAACATTTCGGGAAAAGTGTATTACAAAACCTCTTCGTGCCCCGCCGTTTTTCTTCGTCCACGGAGAACGGGGTTTTTAACCCGTTTATTTTCCCAGATGCATCGGCATGATTACGTGGGTGAAATCCTCGCGTCCGACCGGGCGGATGACGCCCGGGCTGGCCGGACCGGTGGTCTCGAGCGACACATTCGGCGTATTGACAACCGTCAGCACATCCACCATGTACTTCACGTTGAAGGCGATCTCGATTGCGGCGCCCTCGACGGTTGCGTCAATGACGGTCTCGCCCTGGCCGGTTTCGGCCGCCGTCGCGTTCACCTGAAGCTTGCCGGGTTCCGAGCCGGTCCCCGGCGTGATGGTCAGCCGGGCCGAATGCGAAGCCTGGCGCGCAAAGATATCCGCCGCTTTGCAGGCCTTCAGGAATTGCGCGGTCGAAAGCACCGCATGGGTATTGTAGGAGCGGGGAATGATCGGTTGGAAATCCGGGAAGGTGCCGTCGATGAGCGACGACGAGAGCTCCGCCTCCTTAAGCCGGAAGACCGCCTGCCCCCTGCCCGAGGGAAGCACCATCCAGACCGTCACGTCCTGATCGCCGACCAGGCGGGCGAGTTCGCTCAACGCCCGGGCCGGGATGATCACACTGACGGAATCCCGCACCGAGGCGGATAATTTGGCCTCGCGCATAGATAGGCGGAAACCGTCGGCGGCCGCCAGGGTCAGCCGGTCGCCTTCCAGCCGCACCAGAACGCCGGTCAACACCGGACGGGTATCGTCGGTGGCGGCGGCGATGGTCGTTTGGGTGATCATTTCGCGCAGGTCCGCCACGTTGAGGGCGATACCGTCGCCTAAATTGGCGCCCGGAAGCAACGGGAATTCCTGGGCATCGACGCCCTTAATATCGCTGGTAAAGGCTTCGCAGTGCACATTAAGGGATTGCCGCCTTGAATCCAGCGTCATGCGGACCTTTTCGTTGGGGAGCGTATTCACGAAATCGGTGATCGTCCGGGCGGGGACGGTGATCGAGCCTTCCTCTTCGACTTTCGCGCCCAGCCAGCAGGTGATCCCGATTTCAAGATTGGTGGCCGCCAGCTTCAGGCGTCCATCTTCCGTCGCCAGAAGCACATTGCCGAGTACGGGCAGCACATTCCGCGGCGAAACGGCCCGGGTGACGATTCCCAACCCCTTGGAGAGATTTTCCTGCAGGCAAGTCACCTTCATGAACGTCATCTCCTTCGCGCGGCATTGTCTTTCTTTGGTGCAGTCTCCCCCGGATGGTACTGAGTATACAACGACTCGCGGATTTCCGTGGCGGCCGGACGGGATTTTCCCCGCCTCCGGCCGCCCGCTTAGCCGCGATTACCGGCGCGCCCGTTCCCGTCCGGTTGGGCAAGGTACGCCACCGCCGTCTCGCCATCCATCATGATATCCAGCTTGCGGCCGCCGAATTCACCCGGGATATTCACCAGCCGCACGCAATCCTTCGGCCCGGCGAGCCCCGGGACGAGATCCTCCATCCAGTTCCTCGCCCGCAGCAGCCAATCCCCGCGGAACAGGTCGCCGGGCTGATCCGGGTAGAGTGCCACCGGGAAGATGTTCGCCTCCACCAGATCCTGGAAAAAGTGGGTGCCGTAGGATGGTTCGGGGACGGCGCCTTGCTGTTCCACGGCCAGTTCCACAAGCGCCTTGGTATTAAAGATGTCGGCATACGTGACCGG
Source organism: Anaerolineales bacterium (assembly GCA_016932475.1). Taxonomy (GTDB): domain Bacteria; phylum Chloroflexota; class Anaerolineae; order Anaerolineales; family RBG-16-64-43; genus JAFGKK01. The sequence goes on along the minus strand of JAFGCU010000026.1, from coordinate 17,468 downwards.
GACGCCCAGCAGCGGATCCACCGATCCCCAGCGCCCCGGTCCGATGAGGATAAAGGCCTGGCTTTCCAAGACCTTGTTTAATTGCCCAACCATCCCGGCGACCGCTTTCCTGTCTCCGGCATCGGCCAAACGGCCGTAGGCTTCCGGATCGACAAAGCAGACGTATTGCACCTGCTGAACCGCCCCCTGCGGCACAACCCGGGTGGCCACGAAGAATTTATCCTCGGGATCGATCCCTTTCGGAGCCTTGCATGCCAACCCCTCGCGGACACCGGTTTGCACCCTGCACTGCAGCAGATGCAAGGTGATTTTGGGAGGCATCGAGGAAGGATCCAGCGTGGCGGCGAATTCCACGTCGACCGGCACATCGTACTGCCGGGATAGAGTGGACAGCGACCCCTTTAGCAGATCGACGAAACCGGTTTTCTGCAGAAGGTTATCAAAGGTCGGGACCATGCGGCCCGGGGAAAGCTGCGGACCGAGGGAAAATACCGGCATTAGCGAATCACCCTGGTCGACCGACGCCAGCCAGGCCAGCGCCGGAAAATCCGCATCCAGAAGATCCGCGACCGGGACGGAAGATAAGGCCGCGGAACGCAGATTGATCACGTCGGCCGTTTTTTGCGAGTACCGCCGCACTTCGGCGGGGGTGGTTTCCGGACGCAGGGCGGGATGGCTGAGCGTGACCAGCCGCGGATAATCCTCCGCGACACGGTTCACGGCGCGAGTCCCCAGCCCCATCACGATCCGGCAGAACCCCTCCTCCCGGCGCAGCCGCGGATTCCAGATGATCGGGCTGTAGGAAAACGCCACGCCGGCCATATCCGGGAAGAAATAATCCCCGTGCGGCCGGCCCTGCACTTCCTGCAGCAGCACCGCCATGCGTTCATCATTTTCCAGAAGTTCCATCCGCCGCCGGTATGCCAGCGCGTCCGGGGCGTATACGCTTGCATAGACACGCCGGACCGCATCCGAAAGCGCGCGCAAGTTTTCATCCGGCGCACCCTGATTGGGGCAGAAAACCGATGCGTATTTTCCCGCAAAGGCGGTCCCGATTCCGTCTTCGAGCAGGCTGGAGGAACGCACGATCATCGGAGTATTTGCCGATTCAGACAGGATTTCCCGCAGGCGGCTCTCCACCGGTTCCGGCAGGGAACCGCGATTAAATTCCTCCTGGATCCGCGGGTATTCCGCACGAATCTGATCCAGCGGTTTAAACTTCTGATGGAAATAATCCAAATGATTGGCCGCCAGGAAGTCGTGGAACACGTTCGCGCCGATGAAACTGGAACGCGGAACCGTCATCTGCCCGGCCAGATCGGGAGCCGAAGCACGTAGCATCCGCCAGGCCAGAAACAGGCCGCCGGCTTTTCCGCCGATCTTGCCCGAACCGATCATGCGGGATTGGATGAATGTAAAATCGTCGGCGGTGAGCCAATTCTTTGCTATCCGCACGAATCTCGGGTGATCGCTGATGACCGCCTTCACCAGGACGACGGCCATTTCCTCCAGCAGTGGACGGATCGGTTCGCGCTGCTCACCGGGCAGGCGTTCGTAGCGGGATAACTGCTCGATTAACAGTTCGAGCGGCGCCAGTTCCGGGTTGAAGTAACGGATGCGGCTTTCCGGATGCCGCCGGTTTCGTTCGGCCAGGACTTTTTCGATGAGGGTCTCGAACAGGTCGATCGGAAGATTGTGCGCAAAATAAAAATCCGTGAGGTGATCGCGGATTTGCTGCATCCGCTCTTCCCACATATTGTCGTTCTCTTCCGAAATGGGATCGATAAGTCCTTCGCGCTTCTGCGAGAGCACGGCCTTTTCCCGCACCTCCGCCTCCAGCCGTTCGCGCGAAAGGACGCCGTAACGGTACAGCTCCTCGCGCATATGCCGGCGGATCTGCCTCGCCAATATTGGATACTGGGAGATTTGGAGGTGGATGGAAAGGATCTTCGGGACATCCAGCGGATGCTCTGGCATCGACGGAAAAAACCCCTCCGCTGCGATAATGAGATGCTGTTTGTAAATAAAGGCTGCAAAAGCCGGCGGAAGTGGAAACCCGCATTCCATTATATGCGCGAATCCGCATCTCCGGCCGAAAAAAGAAATGGCCCTTTTTCAAGGGCCATTTCCTCGGTCTCTGCTGAAAAAATCCGGGGGCTATGCCCAGCCGCGAAGCCGGACCGCTTCCGCCACCCGGCTGACCGCAACGATATAGGCCCCCATGCGGTTGTTGATCTTGTACTTGCGGGCCGTCTCGTGAACGGCGTGGAAGGCGGTGGTCATCTTCTTGTCCAGCCGGCGTTGCACCCGCTCTTCATCCCAGTAATAATCGTAGGCATTCTGCACCATCTCGAAGTAGGAGACGGTGACACCGCCGGCGTTGCAGAGAAAATCGGGGATGACGTAGCTGCCGGCTTTTTGCAGAATGGCGTCCGCCTCGGGGGTGGTCGGGCCGTTGGCCAGCTCGGCGATCAGCTTGGCCTTAACGCGCGGTGCGTTTTCCGCGGTGATCTCGCCGTCCAAGGCCGCCGGGGTTAGCACGGTCACATCCAGTTCAAGCAGCTCCTTGTTGCTGACCGGCTTGGTGCCCGGGAACCCGACAACCGACCCGGTCTTCTTCTTGTGTTCCAATACCTTCTCGTAATCCAATCCGTCGGGAGTGTAGATGCCGCCCTTGGAATCACTCACCGCTACGGTCTTCAGCCCGAGGATCTCGGCGCCCAGCTTGTGGGCGAAGGTGCCGGCGTTCCCGTAGCCCTGGATCGCCTGGGTCGCGCCCTTAAGGTTGATCCCGAGCACGTTCTGCGCCTCGCGCAGGCAATACACGCCGCCGCGCGCGGTGGCGTCACCCCGTCCCTGGGATCCGCCGAGGGCGAGCGGCTTGCCGGTGATCACGCCGAATTCGTTGTAACCCTGCATCATGGAGAATTCATCCATCATCCATGCCATGATCTGCGGCGTGGTGTACACATCCGGCGCGGGGACGTCCTTCTCCAAGCCGATCATCCGGGCGACCTGCCGGATGTAAGCCCGGCTCAGCCGTTCGATTTCACCCGGCGACATGGCCTTTGGGTTGCAGATGATGCCACCCTTGGCGCCGCCGAGCGGGATATCCATCACGGCCACTTTCCAGGTCATCCAGGCCGCCAGGGCGCGCACCGTGTCCACCGTCTCACCGATGTGAAAGCGGATGCCGCCCTTTGTCGGGCCGCGCGCATCGTTGTATTGGATTCGGAAGCCATGGAAGACTTTCGTGGTGCCGTCGTCCATCTTTACCGGCAGGGTTACGTGCAGTTCGCGGAGGGGCCAGCGCAGAAGCTCGTGAATAGCTGGGTCGAGCTTCATGATGGCGGCGGCATCATCGAGCTGGCGTTGAGCAATCGTGAAGGGGTTGGGCCGCACAGGATTGGGGTCACTCATGGTTCTTTGTCCTTTCTGGGTGGTGGGGTTTTTTCGGGCGGCGGGGTGCCCGGACAGAACCGATTGACATATTCTGTTGTCGTAACTCCGGGTGGAGATAGCACTTAAGCGCCGTTATCACGCTTGCGGATTACCGGCGCAGTCCTTGATGTGGGTTATAAATTTGGCAGATTTCTAAGACGACAAACGCGGATGCGGGTTTTTTCCGTTGCAGCACCCAGCCTGCCTTCCCAAAGTCGCGAGGATTTTACCATAGCCGTTTCCGCGGCCAATACCCTATCCGGGTGAGATATGGCGCGGAGTGTCCGGAGGGAGACGAGTAAATAAGCCGGATTCCAAAGATCGCGCGGAGACCTTTCACCTCATTCGAGCGCATCAGTCGGATAAACCCATTTCCGGAATGTCAGGCAGGGCGGTTTCGAACAGCCAGGACTGGAAGAAATCATCCAATTCCTGCCCGCTGATTTCTTCGGCCAGCGCGGTGAAATCCGCAATGGCCGCATTCCCGTTCCGGTACCGGTCGAAGAAATCCCGCAGGATCCGGAAAAACGCCTCATCTCCGACCTTCAACCGGAGCGCGTGCAGGGTCAGCGCGCCGCGGTCGTAGACTTCCGGATCGAACAGGTGGTCCGGTCCTGGATCTCCGATCGGATCCATCCGCGAGTCGGAGATACCGCTGACATACTCGTAGCGCCCGACGATGTCTTCTTCCAGACCGTCCGCCCCCTCGGTATGTTCCCACCACAGGGATTCGGCGTAGGAGGCGAACCCCTCATTCAACCAAATATCCTTCCAGGAAGCCACGCTGACGCTGTCACCGAACCATTGATGAGCCAGTTCATGCACGACCACGATCTCGTAGGCGAAGGTATGGCCCAGGACGATCAGGGTCTGGTTTTCCAGGGCGAAGGGAATTTCCAATTCATGGACGACCACCCCACAGGCATCAAACGGGTACGGTCCGAAGATCGAGCTGAAGAAATCCAGCGCTTCCGGAAGGACGGCGGTGGAATCTTCCACTTGCCCGCGGATATCCGCATCCAGATAATCGCGGATAAGCACACCCGTTTTGGATTTTTTTTCCCGGATTTCGAAATTGCCGACGGCGATCGTGGCCAGGTAGCTGGCCATCGGGTCGTCCATCACCCATTCGTACGTCCAGCGGTCTCCCCGATCAATCCGTTCCTGTAATATCCCATTGGCCGCGACAACGAACGGTTTGGCGACTGTGATGTGAAAGGCGAAGGTCGCCTTGTCCCGCGGGTGATTGTTCGAGGGATACCAGGTTTCGGCGCCGGTCGGCTCGCCGGCCACGATCACGCCATTCGGATAGAAATTCCAGCCTTCCAGGAATTCCATCCCGCCGTATGCCTCGCCTTCGCCCGGCCGGCCCGCATACGCGATCTCTATCCGGAAATCCGTATCGGCGGGAATTTCCGCGGCCGGGACGATGATCAACTCACCCAGGTCGCGCGTGTAATCCGCCTCGCGTCCATCCACATTAATCGAGCCGATCTCAAAACCCTCCAGGTCCAGGTTGAACCGGCCAAGGACCTGCGTCGAACGGGCCAGGATCACCGCCGTGGCGCTGATCTCTTCGACTTCCATGTCCACATCGATGGACAAATCGTAATTTATAACATCGTATCCGCCGTTGCCCATCAGCGGATAATACGGGTCCCCAATCCCGCCCGAACCGGCATGCGATCCATCGGCCGGGGAACGCTCTTCCGTCGGCAATCCGCCTATTTCGACTGTGGGAACGGGAGGAAACGGGGGGGGCGCCAAGGGAGTCGGGATTGTGCCCGAGGGAATCCCGGTCAAACCCCGGAAGAGGATGAATAACAAAAATGCAAAGGCGCAACCCGCCCCGCATACTGTGCCAACCGCCGCAACGATTGCGATAATTTTTATTCCGGATTTCATAAAATACCCTTCCGCATGGAAAAACCAATCACCCCTTCGCCGGATCCGATAGTTCCTCCTCCAATAATCGCCGCACCGTCTGCGGATTGGCCCGGCCGCCGGTGGTTTTCATCACCTGGCCGAGCAGCCATTGAATGACGGTCGTCTTTCCATTCCGGTATTGATCCACCTGCCCGGGATTTTCCGCAATCACAGCCCTAACCGCCGCTCGCAGGGTGTCCGCATCGCCAATCTGCTGCAATCCACGTTCCGCGACCAGCGCGTCCGCGGATTTGCCGGTATCCAGCATTTCCGCCAAAAGCATCTTCCCGGTCGGTCCGTTGATTTTCCCGTCCGCGATCATTTTAACCAGCAGGCCGAACTCCCGCGCCGGAAGAGCTGGCTTCCCGCCCTCGCCCATGAGCGGGATGCTGCGCATTTTTAATAAGCCGAAAAGATCGCCGCCGAGCCAGGTGGCCGCCGCGCGCGCCGGCGCTCCGGAAGTCCGGATCACTTCGTCAAAATAATCGACGGTTTCCTTTTCCGCAAGAATGACCTCGGCGTCGTACCGATTCAATCCCAGCTTGGACACCAGCCGTTCGCGTACCGCCTCCGGGAGTTCCGGAAGCGCGGCCCGGATCCGGGCTATCCGCTCGGCGGAGGCTTCGAGCGGCGGCAGATCCGGCTCGGGGAAGTACCGGTAGTCGTGCGCTTCTTCCTTGCTGCGCTGGCTGTATGTCCGGCCGGCGTTTTCATCCCAGCCGAGCGTTTCCTGCCGGATCGAACCGCCCTTTTCAAGGACGGCCGCCTGCCGGTCCAATTCGTATTCCATCGATCGCGTCAGCGCGCGGAACGAGTTCAGGTTCTTCACCTCCACCCGGGTTCCCAGTTCGGAGGTTCCTTTCGGGCGCAGGGAAATATTGGCCTCGAAACGGATGACCCCCTTCTCCATATCGCCGCTGTTGACGTCCAGGTAACACAGCAGCCGGCGCAACGCGGTGGCGTACGCTTTCACTTCCTCCACCGAATGCATATCCGGTTCCGAAACGATCTCCAGCAGCGGGACGCCGGCGCGGTTGAGGTCCACCAGAGAACGCGCGGGTTTTTCCTCATGCGAAAGTTTTCCGGTGTCTTCTTCCAGGTGCACGCGGCGGACACGGATCGGGCGGGTTTCCCCGCCGGCCTCGATCCGCAGCGAGCCCTCAACCGCCAGCGGCAGTTCATACTGTGAAATCTGATATCCCTTGGGCAGGTCCGGGTAGAAATAATTCTTGCGCGCAAAAACACTCACCGGTTCCACCCGGCATCCGAGGGCGAGCGCCACGAGCAGCGCCAGGTCCACCGCCCGTTCGTTGATCACCGGCAGGCTGCCGGGCATTCCCAGGCAGACCGGGCAGGTGGACGTGTTCGGCTCGGCCACGGTGGAATCGACCACCGCGCATCCGCAGAACATCTTCGAGCGGGTGCGCAGCTCCGCATGCACTTCCAGGCCGACAACCGGTTCCCATTCCATGACGGCTTCTCCTCCGCGCTCCGCCTACCCGTGCCGCTGCATGAAGCGCTTCATGTGATCCAGCGCCTGTTCGATTTTTTCGTAAGCGGTGGCGTAGCACAGGCGGACAAACCCCTTGCCGCTCGGGCCGAACGCGGATCCCGGAACCACCGCCACCTGCTCCTCGCGCAGCAGCGCTTCGGAGAATTGCTCGTCGTCCATTCCGGTCTTGGCCACCGACGGGAAGGCGTAGAATGCGCCCTGCGGTTCGAAACAATCCAAACCCAGGGAGTTGAGTCCCCGGATCAGCAGTTCGCGGCGCCGATCGTATTCCGCCAGCATCTCACGCACGTAATACTCACCATGCAGGACCGCATCCAATCCGGCCGCCTGCGCCACGGTCGGCGCGGACATGATCGTATACTGATGAATCTTGCGCATGGCCGCCATTAATTCCTTCGGCGCCGCGACGTATCCCAGCCGCCAGCCGGTCATCGCGTATCCCTTGGAGAATCCATTTACGAGGATCGTCCGTTCGCGCAAGCCCGGGATGGATGGGACGCATACGTGCTCGCGATGATAAACCAGCCGGGAGTAGAGCTCGTCCGAGATGATGAGCAGATCGTTTTTTTTCGCGACCTCGCCCACCCGCTCCAGATTCTCGCGCGACATCACCGCCCCGGTCGGATTGTTGGGGTAGCCGATCAGGATCGCCTTTGTCCGCGGCGTCACCGCCCGCTCAATCTCCTCGCCGGTCACCTGGAAATCGTTCTTCACATACGTGGGCACCGTCACCGGAATTCCGTCGGCGAACACCACCTCAGGGGTATAGGCCACAAAGCAGGGTTCGGGAACGATGACCTCGTCGCCCGGATCGAGAATCGCCGAGAGCGCCAGATGGAGGGCTTCCGACGCTCCGACCGTAATCAAGATTTCCTCCTCCGGGTCGTAGGAAACGTCGTACAGGTGCTTCATCTGGATCGAGACCGCCTGGCGCAGTTCCATGGTGCCCGAGTTGGAGGTGTAATGTGTGTCCCCCAGCCGGAGGGAATGAATGCCCGCGCGCAGGATGGGCGTGGGTGTCACAAAATCCGGTTCGCCGATCCCCAGCGAAATAACGTCCTTCATCGTGGCGGCGATATCAAAGAAACGCCGGATGCCGGAGGGCGGAACCGATTGGATTCGCTTCGCAACAAAATTCCGCATGCTGTCCTCGAAAAAGAATTTCGAACAGAGGCTCAAACTCCGGGGCGAATCGTCCATTGCCCGCATTCGGTCAGGTATGTCAGTGTGAACTTTCCCCCTTGCCCGTCTTCTGTCACGAATTGCTTTCCAGCCGGAAGCCTTCGCCGGGCGATGATCCGGCTTACCGTCCGCCATTCCCCCTCCCAGAGAAACCTTCGCGGCTCTTCCGCGTATTCCGCGCCAGAATAGCATTCCACCGGTTCGGGGGCCCGGGCCTCCCCGTTCATCCCATCCGCATTTCGGAGGAATCCCCCACTAGGAAGGTTTCGAATTTTCCGAGCAGCTTGGCTTGGGATCCGATCAGCGACTCCGACACCACCATCCGGGCGATTTCCGCCTTCTCATCGACGATCGAATCGCGGATGATCGATTGTTCCACCCGGCAGCCGGCGGCGAGCGACACATTCGGGCCGATGACCGACTGCTCCACCACCGCATCCGGATCGATGAACACCGGCGGCACGATCACCACCCCGTCTTTGCCCGAGGGCGCGGAATTTCCATGGCTGCGCTCCAGCAGCCAGCGGTTCGCATGCAGCAGGGTTTCCGGTTTGCCGCAGTCCTCCCAGTGCGCCACTTCCTCCACTTCCATGTGCATCCCGTCCGCCAGCATAAGGTTCAGCGCGTCCGCCAGATAGTATTCCTCCCCGATCGTTTCCCCCCGCTCCATCTGCCGCTGGATGGCCCCGACCAGCCCGGCTCCCGACGGCAGGTAATACGTCCCCACCACAACCAGCTTGTTGTCCATCGTCGAAGGTTTCTCCACCAGGCGCTTCACCCGCCCGTCCGGGCCGATTGTCGCCGCCCCAAAACGCCGCGGGTCCTCCACATGCTTGACCCACGCGACGGCATGCTTCCGGTTCCGGATCGCCCTGGCGAAGTCGGTATCCATCAGGGTATCCACGAACGAGATGATGACCGGACCTTTCAAGTGATCCCGGGCAAGCCACAGCGCCTGCGATTGTCCGAGCAGGTCCTTCTGCTCGACATAGCTGGCTTTCAGATCCGGATATGTCCGGTGTACGTAATCCTGCACCTGTTCGCCGAGAAACCCGACGATGAACACCACTTCTTCCAGATCCGGCAGTCGGCAGAACATATCCAGAACATGCCCGAGAATCGCCTTTCCCGCAACCTGGACCAGGGGTTTCGGTTTGCTCCAAGTGAGCGGACGTAGGCGCGTTCCAAAACCGGCCATCGGCAGGACGACTTTCATGGGCTGGGCGCCTCCTTGTGCCACCGGGTGACCTTCTGAAAAGACCAGCTCACGCGCAAGAGGGTTTCTTCCCCCAGGAATGGACCGCTGAGCTGCAGGCCGACGGGCAGACCCTGGGAATCGCGTCCGCACGGCAGGGAAATTCCCGGGACCCCCGCCAGGCTGGCCGGCAGCGTGAGCAGGTCCTCCATATACATGGCGAGCGGGTTGTCGACCTTCTCGCCGGCGCGGAATGCCGTCGAAGGTGTGACCGGCGAGGCGATGATATCCACGGATCGGAATGCATTTTCGAAATCGGCTTTAATCAGGGTGCGTACTTTTTGCGCCTGCCCGTAGTACGCATCGTAATATCCGGCGGAAAGCGCGTACGTCCCGAGCATGATCCGCCGCTTGACCTCGGGCCCGAAGCCTGCGCCGCGGGTGCCGTCATACAATTCCCGCAGAGTCTGTCCCTCGCGCCGCAGACCGAAACGCACCCCGTCGTAGCGGGCCAGGTTGGCCGATGCTTCCGCCGGAGCCACGATGTAGTACACCGGCAACGCGAATTCCGTGTTGGGAAGCGAGATCTCCTTCGTTTCCGCGCCCAGGGACCCCAGCACCCCGATCGCCTCCCGCACCAACCGGTCCACATCGGGTTGAATTCCCGCGGAGAAATATTCCTTCGGGATGCCGATCCGGATCCCGCGCAAGTCCGGTTCCCCGCTCAGTGTTTTCCGGTAGGCGGGGGTTTTCTCCGGCATGGATGTGGAATCCATCGGGTCGTACCCGGCCATGATTTCCATAAGGAAGGCGGCGTCTTCGACGGTCCGCGCCAGAACCCCCACGCAATCCAGCGAGGAGCCGAAGGCGATTAATCCATAGCGGGAAACCCTGCCGTAGGAGGGTTTTAGCCCTACCACCCCGCAATACGCCGCCGGCTGGCGGATGCTGCCGCCCGTGTCGGTTCCGAGCGCGATGGGAGCCATCCGGGCCGCAATGGAGGCGGCGCTGCCCCCGCTCGATCCGCCGGGCACGCGTTCGGCATCCCACGGATTGTGTGTCATGCCGAACGCGGAATTCTCCGTGGAAGACCCCATTGCGAATTCATCGGTGTTGGTTTTTCCAAGAATCAGCGCTCCGGCGGATTGCAGCCGCTCCACCGCTGTGGCGGTATACGGTGGTTTGAAATTTTCCAGAATCCGCGAGCCGCACGTGCACGGATACCCTTTTACGCACAAGACATCCTTGACCGCGACGGGAATACCGGTCAGCGGGCCGGGCGCATCGCCGCCGCGGCGAAACGCAGACCAGGATTCGTCCGCGTCGCGAGCGGCGCGAATCACATCCTCGCCGGCTATGTTGAGGTAGGCGTGGATTTTTGGGTTCAGCTGCTCCGCTCTGTTCCGGTAGGCTTCGACCAGCGCGGCGCTGCTAAGGGTTCCGGCGCGGAGAGCCTCCGCCGATTCGCATAGGGTGAGTTCAAGCGGATCCATTTGGACCGTCCGTCTATTCAAACACCGGCGGGATCCGGAACATTTGCCTGTCTCGTTCAGGCGCATTGGCAAGTACATCGTCCCGGGCCAGGGATTCCCTAATTTCATCCGTCCGCAAAACCGATCGCAGGGGAAGCACGGTGGTAGTGGGGGAGATTGCCGAGGTGTCCACCCGGCGCAACCGGTCGGCATAATCCAGAATATCGGTTAATTGCCGACGGTACTTCTCCAATTCCTGCTCCCCCAGCTGGAGATGGGCCAGCGACGCGATGTGTTCGACTTCTTCTTTGGTCAGTGACATGGCGGGATTATACCGCACCGACTTCTTTTGGCCGTTTGTTCCATATGGCTTGTGGAGAATGAGGGATAACTCAGTTTTTTCCCGGTGAAAAATGGATTCTCCTCAACGAATTCTTTAATATCGACCGGGGCGATCCGCGATTTATTCCGGATTCGTCGATTTCCCCAAGAAAATCATGTTTTCCTGTATCCGTAACAGTGTAAATCGGAGGGAGACTGCCATACATTAGTACTCTTGCTGCGGCATCGGTTTAAGGGAATACAACCTTAAAGGTTTGTGGAAACCGGTTTTCCACCGTGCTTATCGTTGTCAGCGGCGGATAAGTCTGCTAGAATCCAGAACGATCGTTACCACCGATCAACCGCACCACTTTTTCAACATAAAAAATTAAAAAAGAATTCTGGCGACGACGGAGCCTGATCAAATGAATCCAGAACAAGCTTGGCAGGCTGCACTCGGGCAGTTCCAGCTGGAAATGAACAAGGCCACGTTCGATACGTGGGTCCGAGATTCGCGGTTCCTTTCTTATGACGGCGGCATATTCACAGTCGGCGTCGCCAACGGATATGCACGCGACTGGCTGGAAGACCGGCTGACCGGCCTGGCGCGCAAGATACTCACTGGAATTTGGGGGCAATCAGTCGAGGTGAAATTTGAAGTCGGTAAATCCGACCTCCCCGATGAAATGGAAGCGGCGGATGAAGAAGAGCTGATCCCGCCCGCCGCGGGGGAAGGGGCGGTCGTCGCGCTGCCGATCCGGCCGACCGGCAACAATTTAAATCCCCGGTACACGTTTTCCTCCTTCGTCGTCGGAAACAGCAACCGCCTGGCGCATGCCGCCAGCCTGGCGGTGGCCGACAATCCGGCGCAGGCCTACAATCCGCTTTTCCTCTACGGAGGAGTCGGGTTGGGAAAGACCCACCTTCTGCACGCCATCGGCAATTCCTGCATCGACCACGGCTTGATGGTCCTCTATGTCACCTCCGAGGATTTTACGAACGATCTGATTAATTCGATCCGGTCGCACACCACCGAGGCGTTTCGGGATAAATACCGCCGGATCGATGTCCTTCTGATCGACGATGTGCAGTTCATCGCCGGCAAGGAATCCACCCAGGAAGAATTTTTTCACACATTCAATGCCCTGCACGGGCAGAACCGACAGCTGGTGCTTTCTTCGGACCGGCCGCCCAAAGCGATGGTCACCCTCGAGGAGCGGTTGCGTTCGCGGTTCGAATGGGGATTGACCGCCGACATCCAGCCTCCCGATATCGAGACGCGCATGGCCATTTTGCGCTCCAAGGCGGAGCGCGCCGGCAGGACCATGCCGCCCGAACTTTTGGAAAGCATCGCCCGCAGGGTGCAAAGCAATATCCGCGAGTTGGAAGGCGCACTGATCCGCGTTCTGGCCCTGTCCGACCTGAGCGGCGTACCCATCGGCCCGGAACTCGTAGAATCGGCCCTGACAGACATGCTGCCGAAAAACCGGCGGATTGCCCCCGCAACGATCATCGATGCCGTTGCGGGGCAATTTGGCGTCGAACGGGAGAAACTGCTCGGCCGGGAACGCTCGAAGGACATCGTCCTCCCGCGGCAGGTGGCCATGTACCTGATCCGCGAAGAAACCAACGCCTCCCTGCCGGAAATCGGCAATGCCATGGGCGGCCGGGATCATACAACCATCATGTATGGCTGCGACAAGATCAACGACCTCATGGAACAGGACGATAATCTCCGCCGGCAAATCATGTCTATCCGCCAGCAGCTGTATCAGCCGACCCATAACTGAACCGGATCGTTCCAGAAAAAGGATCGTCGAAAGCCCTAACGGCTCGACGATCCTTTTTCTTACCCGTACATCGTTCCTTGTTGATATCCGATGAATACCGCCGAAAAACAAACGTTCTTGCGCGCGTTTGTCGATCCTAAAAACCGGGCTTTATTAAGATGTTGTGGGCGACTTGTGGACCCCAAAATGTGGATAAGCGCCACTAATCTGTGGATAAGCCGACCTTTCTGGGGAGAGGAGAAATGCGTTTGGGGTGTTTTATTAGGAATCCGGCTGATTTCCATACGAACATGCGTTCTTGCGGGATTTAGGTTGTTTCTGTCGGTTTTCGTATCCACAAGACATCCCGTTTCGCAATGTTGAAATCAATTGAATACGCCTGAGGTTTCCGTCTTTTTTAGTTTTACACAGGGCCTACTACTGCTACTTTTTAATTAATCCTATTATCAACAAGGTTAATTGGTACCCATAATATTTACAAACGCGTTCGCCGAATTTGCCATCAGAGGTAAATAAATCTGTGGAAAAATCCCGAGGAAGACAAGAAGGAAAAGCGACGCCAGCAGAAAAGCGCGCAAAGAACGGCTTTTCTCCACAGAAAGAGGAAGCGATACCGCAAAAGTCAGCATCGGGCGCGCAAACCGGAAAACGGAAAGGACACCGGCCGCGAGCGAGAGCAATAATGAGAGCGGAAGCAGGAGCCCCAAGGCGCCGGAGGCTGAAGCGCCGGCCAATTCCCTGAGCAACGCCCACAGCGGAGGAAAAGAGATCAGACCCGGCGCGCCGACCAGGGATAATCCGGAAAGAAGTGCCGCCGAAAAAGCGAGCGGCCGGGTGGAGGCCACGCCGCGCAGGTCTTCCAGGCGGTCGCCAGAATGGGTCGGGCGCAACGCATGAAACGACACGCCCCAAACCAGGAGGGAAAACCCGCGGGCGGCCAATATCACCATCGCCATTTGAGCTCCGGCTGGACCGGGAATGGACAGGCTTAGCAGCAGAGCGCCAAGGTTGCACAGCGAGAGATAACCGACCGAGCGGCCAAGGCGATTTTGAAACACAGAAAAGCCGCCGCCCACCAGACACATCCCCACTCCCCCGGCCTGGAGCGCCAGATAGACATCAGGCGACATCCTAAGCCAGGAAAACCCGTCGAGGAAGCGCAGCAGAAGGAAAATTACCGAGCCGATGTAGAGGGAGAGGATGAAAGAGACGCTGTAGGGAGAAGAATCATCGACGACATCCGGAAGCCAAAAGTGGAACGGGGGAAAAGAAATCAACAGGCCAAAACCCAGGCAGAGTTGGACCAGGAGCAATTGCAGATCCCCGGGATCCTTCGGCAGGTTGTTAAGAGTCGAAAGCTCGGATCCTGCCAGGAGCAGGAACAGCATCCCCAGCGCGGAGTAGGATATCCAACGCACGGCGCCGCGCGGGACGGGATGCGTGGAATCGGAAAGGAGAAGGGAGAGGAATAGCACGGACAGGAAAAGGAAGAACGCCGCATACAAAAAGGGCTGTACAAAAAGGGAGGCGGAAAACAAACTCAGAACGACCCACCCGACCGGTAGCAAAAGCCGGTTCCGGGGAGTGGCAAGGCTTCCGCCGAACAAAGCCGCTCCACCGATAAACAGAAAAAGAACGGCGGATCGCTGACTCGGAGCGAAAATGAATTGGCGGCCCAACAGCGATAACGACCCGGATATGGGAATCGGATGGCCGAGCACGGTAATGGGGGCGTCGAACGGAAGCACGGAAGCAAACCACGCCATTCCGGCGGCCAGAACGGTGGAAATGAAGATCGCCAAGCGCGGGCGAAACGGAAAAAGAAAATAGACACTTAGGGCGGCCGCAATCGGCAGCGCGAGATACAAGGCGGGTGCGTTCATGAGGCAACCCGGCTTTCCGCAGGGGCTTCCGGAGCGGCATGGGAGTAAAGAATGATCATGACCAAAACCATCGCCAGATCCGTTACGGCCAGAAGCGCAAGCACCAGCAGCGATTGCTCAATCCATAAATACCCGAGTTCAAAACCCTGCAGGATGGTTAGCAGGCTGGCCGCCGAGCGCAACGGATGCTCCGCCAGCCCAAGGTTGAGCAGACCGGAGCAGATGAGGCAGAGAGCGGCAAACGAAATGCCAGCCGGAGGCTCGCGAAAAACACCGGTAAGCTGGGGAAACAGGGCAACGATGGAGGAAAAAAGGAACAGCAGCAACGAGACTCGGAACAGCGCCTGAACGGGAGGATTCTCCTCGTCGCCGGCGGCCTGTTTTTCACGGGAAAGAGTGAGCGCGAGAAGCGCCACGGCAAATAATCCGACGGTGGTTTTCGCCACCGCGACCGGCGGAGGCGTAATCTGGAACGACACCAAACCAAGCCCGATGGATTGAAGCGCAAGCGCCGACAGGCTGCGATTCCAGGATCGAAAAACAATCAGGAGCGATGTGCCGCCCAACAGACAGAAGTATCCGATGAGGAAAAATCCGGATGGCACCCTAACCTCCCCGGAATACCAGATACAGCAGCAAGGCTATTCCCAAAGACCACAGCATGGCCCCCTCGCCGCTTAGGAATGCTTCCATTCCAGAGACCAGGATCGACGCTTTCTGAAATGTAAAATCGACCGACCGTTGCAGCCAATCAAACCGGAATATCTTTTCCAGGCGAAAAAACAGGGTTGCGCCGGTGCGGTGAACCCGCCGGACGAAGAACACCATCCATATGCCGCCGCCGAGCACCAGCAGCGGAAAAACAATGGAACCGGCCGAAACAATACCGTTCCATGCTGGATACAGCAGTCCGAATAAAGCGGCGATCATACCCGCGGAAAATACAAAAAGGAAAACCGGTTCGTTGGGCGGAAATGCGTCCACGGGATCGAACGCCAGACGGAAGACAGCGCACACGACGAATATTTGGCAGAGCAGAAGCGGAACCAGAACGGGTAATCCGGACGGATTAAGCAGCCCGGGATAGACCGCCGAACTCCAGATGGAAGCGGGGGAAAATGGAACGCCGGACAGGAAGACTCCCAGTAGGACCGGAAAGGCGGCCATCCAGCGCCGGTGCGGAAGAAATCCGATGTAGGCGAGGATGATGCCGCCGCCGAGGATGAGCAAGCCACCGGCTGCCGCAAACAAGCTGGGCGTGAAAGGGAAGGCAAGCGACGAAAGGAGCGCGTAACCCGGAAGAATGAGGAAATAAACATCGCGCCGCCCAAGAGGCGAAGCCGAAATACACCAATGCCAGCCGGCCGCCAGAAGGACAACCGCCAGGGGAATGATCGGCCAAGAATGGCTCCATCCCGTGAAGGCGATTTCCGGTTGAGACGGCCAGATATTTGCCAGGAGGCACAGGCATGCGGCGGGAGAGACGATTCGCAAGAGCATTTCTGTGCCGGTGAAAGATGTGTGAGGCCGTAAAAAAGCAAACTGGAGCGGCGACAGAAGCATGCGCAGGAGAAGCCCTGCAAGGAATAGGATTGCCGCGAAGCTGTAATCCGCAACCCCCCAAAGAACGCCCCAATCCGATCCCGCCCCGGGTGATCCCACGAACAACGAGAACACAACCAGGATATTACCGAGCATATTAATGGTAAGGACTCCCATCGAATGCGAGAGCGAAGAGGAAATCCCAGCCGTGCCGATTTCCACAGGGCTCTTTAAAAAGAGCATCGCCAGAAAAGACAATAAATCAATCAAAGACCAGGCGATGATAACCGCTAAAGGGGTGGAAGCAAAACAGGCGGCAATCCCCGCCATAATTAAAAGGTAAATTACAAGGCGCGACGTTCGGCCGGGGCTTTGACGGAGAAGGCGGGTCCACACGATGAGAAGCAAAAGGGAGCAGAAGTAAACGGCAAAGGAGACGGAGGAAGCGGAAGCCCGGAATTCAAGAGGATCCGGGAAGAGGCCGGCCGGTGACCAGGAGATGGAAAAGGAATCAGGAATAGGAAGACGCAGGAACAGCGCGGCCAAAGCCGCGGCCGGAACCAGAGCAACGGCGATCTGCAGGTTGCGCCGCTGCGGCGGAAGGAAATATGTGGCCAGGGCGCCGATGGTTAAAATGAAGAGGACGATAAGGGCAATCATTAATACGCCTGAAGAGAAATTCTAGCATATTAAGTAAGAAGGGAGGGCGTGCAGGGAGATATATACGGGGGCGGGCGGTTGCCCGGAAACGGCCGGGAACACGGCCCGCGTAAGGGTGAAAAATGAAAGTTGTCCGGCGATGGCTGCTATGCGGCCGAGGAAACCGGCAGCATTTTATCCAGAATACGTTCGAGCGCCATTGTATGGCAGCAGACGCCGCGAAGATGGAAGAATTCGCAATCGCACTGCCATTTTCCCTGCTCGAACCTGACCTGATGGTTGTTATTATCGCCTCGGAATGTGAGGGCGAATTGATCAAAATGGAACCGGTCGGGTTCCTCCGCGTAACGCTTGGCCTTCTCGATTTTTCCGATCATTCCGTGGTCCATAGGCGCCTCCTTGGAAAAAAAAAGGCACGCGGGCGCAGGGCCCCGTGCCATTTTGGATTTACCTTAATTGTCGATCCTCTCCGCTCATGGCGGTTTTCCTCCGATTCAGAAGGTAAGGATAGTATAGAAGAATACCGTCCGGAAGTCAATTCCG
>JAFGCU010000025.1 GCA_016932475.1 Anaerolineales bacterium | reverse complement strand
GCCCTCCGAGCGATGAGCGCCGGCGGTTTCCCGGTGCGAAGTTCTCGCGAGCGGGGGACGCATCCCGGCTCGCTTCTGGTTCATGAGTCGGGATGAATGCAAAGCGGGGGTGAACGTAGCCGGCATCTATTGGATCCTCATCCATAATTTCATCGGAAAACCCTGGACCCCGGCTTCGAGCACGCCGGGTGGCGGACAAACGGCTATCTATCCTCTCTCCTCAGCCTTTCCCCATCGGCAGCCAGACCGAAAAGGTCGTTCCCTTGCCGGGTTCCGAGGCGGCTTCGATCCGCCCGTCGTGGCCGTGGGCGATCCACTGCGCGATCGACAGCCCGAGCCCGGAGCCGCCCAGCGGACCGCGGCTGCGGGATTTTTCCACGCGGTAAAACCGGTCGAATATAAATGGAAGTTCTTCGCGCGGGATGCCCGGCCCGTTGTCGGACACTGTCATATGCACGCAATCGTCGATGACGCGCAGCGAGAGCACCACCCGGCCGCCGGGCTGGGTGTACTGCAGCGCGTTCACCACCAGGTTCAGGAGCAGCTGCTTCAACCGGTCGCGGTCGCCGACGACCGACGCTTGTTCCAGGTTTCCGATGCAGATTTCGATCTTCCCCTGCGCCAGGCCGATCGCCTGCTGCATCACCTCCAGCAGCAGCGTATCCACCTCGACCGGGGCCTTCACCAGCGGCAGGGTCCCGGCTTCGACCCGCGAAAGCATCAGCAGGTCTCCGACCAGGCGGCTCATCCGGTCCACTTCGGATTGCACCGATTCCAGCGATTCGGAATCCGCGCCCATTTTCCGGATCAGGTCGACGTTTCCGCGGATCGATGTCAGCGGCGTCCGCAGTTCGTGCGAGACATCCGCCAGGAACCGGGATTGGGCCGAGAAGAGTTTTTCCAGACGCTCGAGCGTATCGTTGAAGGCCAGGATCAGCCGCCCGACCTCGCTGGATGCGGAAACCTCGAGCGGGATCCGGCGCGAAAGATCGTCCGCGTGCGTGATCTGGATCGCGGTCGCGGTCACCGATTCGAGCGGCCGCAGCGCCCCGAGCGCGATCCAATTGCCGATCAGCACCGAAAGCAGCAGGGCGGAACCGCCTCCGATCGCCAGCTCGAAGAACAGGATCGACAGCGCCCGGTCCACGACGGTCAGCGGAGTCCCGACCTGCAGCAGGCCAAGGAGGCGGTCCTCGACCCAGATGGTTTTGGTGACCACCCGCATGTGCAGCCCGCGGATGTTGGTGTCGGAAAACCGCAGATCCTCCGCCGGGAGCGGCGTATACACTGGCGTGGCCGAGGCTCCCTCCAGATTGGGCCCGTAGGAAATCGGCGTGCCTTTCCCCTGCCCGGGCACGGCGGCCGGGGAGAGGGGGTCGCGGACGCTTTGCATGTTGGGCGAGAAGGAAAGCAGTTCGCCGTCCGCGCTCCAGACCTGGACATAGGTATTCGAAGACGAGAACGGGAGGGGGGGCAGGTTCAGGAATTTCAGATCCTCAACCCGCCGGACGGTCATGGAACCAAGGATGTCCTCCGTGGATTCCCGGAGAGCCTGGTCGATTTGCTGGGTGAGGGTGTAGCGCAGGATGAAAAAAAGGCTGGCGCCGAACAGAAAGAGGATTGCGGCCAGAAGGGTGGAATACCCGAGAATCAGGCGGGCGCGCAGCGACATGCCATGTCCCCTCTCCGGGGCGGTCAGGTCTCTTCCCGCAGCACGTATCCGACCCCGCGGACGGTGAAAAGCAGGCGGCTTCTCCCGTCCGCTTCGAGTTTCTGGCGCAGGTAGCGGATATACACTTCGATGATGTTGCTCTCACCGCCGAAATCGTAACCCCAGACCCGGTCGTAAATGGTTTCACGGGTGAGCACCTGCTTCGGATGGCGCAGGAAAAGCTCCAGCAGATCGAATTCCTTCGAAGTCAGTTCGATCCGCGTTTCGGCGCGGAACACCTGGCGGGTGCCGGTATCCAGCCGCAGGTCGGCGAATTGCAGGATTTCGGGTTCCCCGGGCCCGGCGCGCCGGAGCAGGGCGCGCACCCGCGCCAGCAGCTCGGCCAGCGCAAACGGCTTGACCATGTAATCGTCGGAGCCCGCATCCAGTCCCTGGACCCGGTCGGAAACGGAATCGCGGGCCGTGAGAATCAGGATCGGCAGCGAGGAGTGGGCCGTCCGCAGCCTCCGGCAGACTTCCAATCCGTCCATGCCGGGAAGCATCAGGTCCAGCACCACCAGATCCGGCCGCGCGTCGCGCGCCTTGGCCAGCGCGGAAGCGCCGTCGGCGGCCGTCTCCACCTCGTACCCTTCATACGAGAGTCCGCGGCGCAGGAAGGACGCGATCTGCTCTTCATCTTCCACGATAAGAATTTTTGATGACATGCGTGTACCCAGTCCTTGCGGTTCCCCCGGGAAGGCGCCGGGGTCAGATGGCGGCATCCGGAGGCGTGTTTTCGGGCGGCAAAGTCTGTCCCACCTGGACCGGGAGCAGGACGAAAAACGTTGTTCCGTGCCCGACTTGGCTTTCCAGCCAGATCCGCCCGCCCATCGCCTCGGTCAGAGTCCGGGCCACGGCCATTCCCACGCCGGTATCGCCCAGGCCCTCGATCAACGGCCCTTCCGTCCGGTACAGCCGGGTGAACACCCGCGGCTGGTCCTCGGCGGAGATCCCCGGCCCGCTGTCTTTTACCGTAATGAGCAGCGCCAGCTGCCGGTTTTGCTCGGCCAGCGGCGTATGCGTCGTCAGCACGACTTCTTTTTCCGGCGGAGTGATCAGCACCGCATTTTGCACAAGATGGTTGAGAATTTGCTGGAGCGCATCGCGGTCGATCTCGACCGGGGGCATCTCCTCGTCGACATCCAGCCGCAGGACCAGGTTCTTTTCGCGCACGGTGTCGCTGGCCCCCGTGATGGCGCCGTCAATCACACTGGCAACATCCACGGCCTGCATCCGCGGGGCGGCGACTTTTTCCGGCAACAGCAGAAGTTGAAGCAGGTCTTCGAACAGGGCCTCGGTCCGGGTGATGCTGGCCCGGATCCGGTCCAGGAATTTCCGCTGCATGCCCCCAAGGATCCCCGCCGATTCGGAAAGCAGCAGGTCGGTGTACCCCACCATCGAGGAAAACGGCTGGCGGATTTCCGCGATCAGCCCGGTCACCATCCCGACATCGGCGGCGAAGGTCAGCTTCTTTCCGGCTTCGGTCTGCGGAGGCGGCTGAAGCAGTGCGGATTGGAGGTGGGCGTATTCGATCAGCGTTTTGCGCAATTCGTTCTGAACGCGGGACATCTCCTGCTGGTATTTTTGCTCGGATTCTTCAAGCGCGTTCCGCAGACGTGTGATCTCCACTCCGGCAAAGCCTTCCCCGCTGGCGGGCGTTTCGCCCGACATGGTTTGAATCTGGCGCATCTCATCCTGCAGATGCCGGTTTTCCGTGCGAATCGTGTCGGCCGCGGCAGCCGATTCCTTGAACTGGGCGGCCTCGCGCTGCGCGGCCAGCAGTTCGGCGCGCGTGGTTTCCAGTTCCTCCTGCAGCCGGTCGATCCATCCGTCCTTCTGCTGAATCGCGAGCATCCATTGCCGTTCCGCTTCGGTCCCGCCTTCGGGGAGGGGGACCGGAACAGCCGCCCCGGCATCCTGATCCTTTACCAGCGAGGCCAGCCCTTCGGCCCGCTGACGCTCGTTGCGCCATTCCAGCTCCGTCTGATCGAGCCGTGTCTCCAGATTCATCCGCTCCGTCTGCAGCCGTTCGCTTTCCTCCTGCAGGCGGGTATTTTCCTGGAGCGCCTCTTCGACCCCCTGTCGCAGCAGGTTGTGTTCATGCATCTCCTGGAAGGCGATGCTGCAGGTTTTCGCAAACGCCTGCGCGACCGGTTCGTCGTCCTCGCGCCATTCCTCGCCGGAGTATGATGCCAGAAGCAGAATCCCCATCGCCGCTTCATCGCCGAGAGGAAGGGGGGCGTAGAGCGCCGGCCCGGCTTGCGGCAGTTGCGCCTGTTCCGCCGCGTGGCGCAGGCTCGAATCCGATTCCGTTTTTCCGAGCCGCATAATCTCCCGGCCCGTCACCGCAAAATGCAGCTGAGGCGCGGCCTCTGAGGTCACCACAAAACCGGGAAGCGCCTGGGAATTGATCCGGTCGTACCCGCAGATGAACTCCACGCTGTCCCCGTTTTCGGAGGATGCCACAAAGAAGGCGACTTCCACGCGCATCGCGTTGCAGAGCCAGACCGTGACCGCCTGCGGCAGATCCTGGGGCTGATGGGTGAGGATCAACTCCGAGAGCGAAGGGGCGGATTCCGCGGCGGCCTGCCGGATCTGGCTGGCCTGGCTGCCCGCGGCGGCATACACGCCGCCGGAGGTGGCTGCATACGCAAGGCGCATGCCCGCGAAGGGGATTGCCAGCAGGCCGAACACGCGGGCCAGCCCCGGCAGATGGGTGGTTGCGTCGCCGAGCGCAAGCTGGAGCGTCACTCCGGCCAGGAACAGCGCCATCGAGACGAACGATAATCCCCATCCCGCCGGCCTGCGCGCCAGCAGCATGATGATGCCGATTGCCAGGAAGATGCAGCGCGTGAGATCCCAGTTGAAGGAAAGCAGGTTGCTGTTAAAGGGGCCGGTGGCGGGATAAAGGTATAGATAAACCGAGGATCCGGCGACCGCGAGGATCACGCCGACAGTCCAGACCGCAGTCAGCGCATCTCCGGTTTTGTGCCCCCTTGGATACAGGAAAAACCAGGCTAATCCCGTGATCGAAAGCATTTCCAGCGACCGGTCGATGTTGGCCAGCAGGAACGAAACGGTGGGGTTGTTCCAAATGGGTCCGAGCAGATCAAGGATCAGCCCGATGCCCTGCAGAAAAATTATGCCCAGGGTCAGAAAGAGTCCGCGGTTCCATTCCCGGCTCGGCTTTTTCAGCACGAGGAGGAACGCCGCCACCAGCGCCACCAGCAGGATCGATCCGTGAAAGAGCAGGATTCCCTGGGTGCTGAGCATAAAAGATTCGAAATCGCGGATGGAGACTGTCATAAAGAGGATCCCTCTCCCGGGGATCGCGCGGGCGGTTAATCCTTCGGTGTTTCTTCGTGCTTTGTCCGGATCGCCCAAAGGGCTTCGAACGCCAGGCTGCGCACGGAGCTCTCGTTGTCGCTCAACCCCATGCAGATGTCCTGAGTGAAATCGCGGTCGCCGAGATTCCCGAGGGCTTCCACCGCGGCCGCACGCTGACGCGGCTCCCCTTCGCGGATCACCCGCTGTAACATCGCCAACGCCGGAAGACCGGGCGCCAATCCCGTCTTGCGTTCGGTCGCGAAAGCAACCAGCCAGGGCAGGTTGTGAATGGGGGGCGGGACCGGCAGCGGGTTCTCGGTTTCTCCGTGCAGTCGTTCCACCGCCTGCGCTGCGGCTGATTTTACCGCCCATTGGCCGTCTTCCGTCTGGACCCGTTCCAGGATTTCCAGCGCCCAGGCCTGCCCGGTCCGCGCCAGCCCGAAGACAGCCGCGCGGCGCACCAGCAGTTCGGCGTCCTGGATCGCTTCGCGCAGAATCCCGTGGCCTTCGATCGGATCCAGCGAGAGCGCTTCGGCGACGGCGCGCCGCAGATCGTCTTCGCCCTGCAGCAGCACCTGGCCCAGCGTGTCGATCGCGGCATGGGTGGCGATATGCCCCAGCGCCAGCGCGCCGGCCCAGCGCAGTTCGCGCGAATCGGTTTCCATCTGTTTGGCAAGAAGTTCGACTGCGCTCGCATCGCTCATCGCGCCGAGGCCGAGCGCCGCAAGAATTTGCGCCTCCCGGTCGGCATCCTCCGTGGTGAGGATCTGCCGGAACAGCTGGGTGGCCGAAAGATCACGGCTGTTGAGGAATGCGCACAACGCCCGGGTGCGCAGCGGAAAGGGCTGGCTGGGCGTGCGGACCAGCTTCATCAGGCGCCGGAATACCTCCACCCGCCAGCCCGCGGTGGGAGGCGCATCCCGCAGCCAGGAAGCGACCCTGAGCAGTTTCCAGCCGTCTTCGACGATCGGCGGCATCTGCGCCCCGCCGGCGGTTTCCGCGCCTTCCGACCTATGGATGGGGGATGTCAACACGGCGGAAACGAGGGTGGATACGTCGGTCTGCGCAGACATTGCCTGCGCGGTGAGGTTCGACAGCGAAAACCGCGCATTGGCAAAGAAGGCGTTGAGGTTGCTCTCTTTGGATACGGCGCCCGCCGCCAGCCGCGCCGCAATGGACAGATGGCCGAACGATACCCGTCCGGCCTGTCTGCGCCGCAGGACTCCGCACTCGATCATGTCATCGAAGAAATCTTCGACCGGCGGAAGCGATTGTTCCGAATGCGGCCAGGCCAGCGCCAGCGCCGATTCCACCTGCTTGCGGGCGAGGGTGGAGCTGTTTTCCACGATCATCGTCCGGGCGGCTTGGGCCATGGCCTCTTCGGCGGCCTCGGGCAGGTGCCGGCTGAGATACGCTTGCTGATCCGAAGCTGCGGTCGTTCCCTGCAGGTCGCCGCTGAACGCCGCCCATGTCCGCAGCGTGATGTCCAGCGGAGACAGGCTGAACGTCTGGCGCGAAATCCAGCCGATCAGCAGCGCCGGATCCGGTTTCTCGGCCGACTTGCGGTTTGAGACAATAACTTCCTGCCAGCGCGCGCCCCATTTCTCCATGAACTGGCGGTGATCCGCGGGGAGCCAGGGGGCCGGCGCGGCGACGGCAAACCCCATCGGCCGCCAGTGCGCCGTCTCCTCCGGGGAGATGGTGACGATCAGCCGTGTTTTGGGGAATTGGGCGAGGAATTCCCGAATCCATTCCCGCACGGCATCCTGTTCCTCGAAGGTAAGCTCATCCACGGCATCCAGCAGCACGACCGCACCCTCGGCGCGCAGGCTTCCTTTTATATAGGAAGGAATCTGCGATGCGGAGAGCGAGGCGGCGTAAAACTGCACGGCCGAAACCAGCGGCGGAAGGGCGTCTTTTGTGGAGGAAGACAACGCCAAATCGTGGGCGTTGGCGTAAAAAAGCGCGCGCGGAAGATCAGCCGCCGGCGTGCCCGGATGGGCCGATTTGCGCAGCCATTCGAGGATCAAGGCGGCCAAAACGGTTGTTTTTCCGCTGCCCGGAAGCCCGACCAGCAGCGTGTGCGATTTCAGCGAGAGCAGTTGCTGGGCGGGAATGTTCGCCGCGCCGTATGCGATGGCCAGCTGGGGCCAATCCGGCGTAAAGGGAAATAAGGCCGGGGCGTCGTATTCCGGGGGCTGTTCCGGATCCACCGGGGCCGGGTGAATCATCAGGCGCGGGGGGAGCAGGATCTCTTCCAGCGCGAATAAATGCGATGCGATATGCGCCGACTGTGCCCATACCATCAGATCGTTCCGGTAGCCCTGGGCGGAGGTGGTGGTCAGCGCCTCCATGGCGGTCCGGTAGGATTCCCCCATGGCTTCGCGGAAATTTGAGATCCGGCGGCGCAGCCGGTACAGCACGTATCCCAGGAACGCGGCCAGCAGAAAGCCGATCCAGAAGGAGATACTCTCGAATTGCCAGCCGCTGAGGAAGCTCATGCCTATCCCAGATAAAGGATCCGGCCGCAGTTACTGCATTGAACGATCTCCTGGCCGGAGCGGGCGGAATCCACGCGCGAGGCGGAGGGGGCGACGCCGCAACCGGCGCACGAATCGTTCTCCAGGCGGACCACGGCCAGGCCGCGTTTGGCGCGCCGGACGGCGGAGTATTTTTCGATATCCTCCGGAGCCACCGCGGTTATCATCGCTTCGCGCTGAACCCCGAGTGTCGCCAGCGCGCTCCGCAGCGCGGATTGCTCCGAGCGGAGTTTCGATTCCGCCTCAACCCGCCGTTGTTCCAGATCCTCGCGCCGGTTTTGCGCTGCGGAGACGGTTTTTTCCCCGTCTTCGCTTTGCATCATCAGTTGCAGTTGGCGTTCTTCGAGGACGGCCAGATACCGGCGCAGGGAGGCCGCTTCTTCCTGCAGATCCTGGAGCTCCTTCGGATTGCGGACTCCTCCGCCGTAAAGCGTCTTATCCGTTTCGGCGATGCGCTGCTGCTGGTGCCGGGTCTCTTCCTCGGCGCGGCGGACCGCTTGCCGTGCGGTTTCAAGCGAGGCCCGCGCCTCTGCTTCCTCCGCGCGCGCCTGATCCAGTTCCGGGTGCCGGCTCAAGTCGGCTTCAATCTCCGCCAATCGGAATTGGTGCGCATCGATCTGACTGTCCAGCGTTTGAAGCCGGAAGAGGGTGGAAACGCGGGTCACAGGGTTGAATTATAGGGGAAAAGACATGCAAGTCAACACGCGCGCCGGCGCATTGACCTTGTAAAATGCGGGCGGTACAATCCCGGCGGTGGACAGACCACGGAGGTGGTGGATGAGCAATCCGCGATGGATTCTTCTCCGAAGAGGAATCCCGTTGATCTGCCTGGGGCTTGCGACCGCCTGCAATCTGGGGTTGGGGGATCCGGATTCGGGCGCCGCGTCTTCATCAACACCGTTTCTCCCCGCAGGCACGGCGACGCCCACCGCCACTCAGACCGAAACACCGCCCGAACCCACCGCCACGCCGACCGAAACGCCGATCCCGCTGGTGTACCCCGTCGGCCCGTCGGGCTTTCCGTCCAATGTGAACCCGCTCACGGGGAAGATCGTGGCCGATCCGTCGCTTCTGGACCGGCGGCCGCTCGCGGTTAAGGTCACCAACTTCCCGCGCACGGCGCGTCCGCAGGCGGGCTTGTCGCGCGCGGACATCCTCTGGGAGTTTTACACCGAATTCGGGAACACCCGCTGGATCGCGATGTATTACGGGCAGGATGCCGAGAAGGTCGGCCCGATCCGTTCGGCCCGCGTCCTGGATACGCGGATCATCCCGCTCTATGATGCGATCCTGGTCCACGTCCAGGCTTTCGAAACCGTCTGGCAGGAAATCAGCAAAAGCGGAGTGGATACGATCAACGAATTCCCGGCTTCCTGCCCGGCCATCTGCCGGGATCCGGAAGAGAAGATTGTTGAGAACAGCGCCTTCGGCAACACCGCGGAATTGACCAAGTACGCGCGGCGGATCGGGCTGCTCGCCGCCGGAAGGCCCCATTTGGACGGGATGGTGTTCGATCCCGCGGTTCCCGCCGACTTGAAGGAATCGACCGGTGCGCGGATCAGTTTTTCGTCCTCCGCCAAGGCGCAATGGAAGTACGACCCCGGGCTTAAGCGGTACGTGCGCTTTTCGGAGAACGCCTCCTTTGCGTTTGAACCGCTCGCCGACCGGATGACCGGGGAACAGCTGGCGGTTGATAATCTCGTGATCCTGGTGGTGGATACCTTCTATTATGCGGGCAAGACCGGCACGGGCGAACAGTACGACATGAACCTGAGCACTTCCGGAAAGGCGTTTTTCTTCCGCGACGGGGTCATGTTGGAAGGCCGGTGGCAGAGCGCGGGCCCAAACGCCCCGCTCCAGTTCGTGGATTCGGCCGGCGCCTTATTCCCGCTGCATCCCGGATCGACCTATATCGGGATCCTCGGAGACCAGGCTACCGGCGCGCGCGCGGCGACTTCCGAATGGTATTTCTACAACGCGTTGTAATCGGATATCCGGATCGGGAATTGCGAAAGAATGGTGTTTGCTTAATCTTGCGAAAAAGCGCATGAATTTCTGCGCGTTGGTACGAGCGTCCCTTCCGCGGGTAATAATTTCATAGTACAAAGATATTTGGCAACCTCCTGTGCGGTGGACCTGAGCGAAGGGTCTGGCAACGCGGGAGCGGATGTTTCGCCGCCCATGCGGCGCAGTCATCCCTGCTCGTGGAACAAATGCAAGCGGGGATGCTCTCCTCACTCGCGAATCCTCCGCATCGGAAAACCCCCGATGCTCGCCGCTTGGAGGGCAGGCGCGAGGGCGGCCTCTCAGGATTAAAGCGGAGTGTGGAAAAAGGAAGGGTGCGCATGAACAACGGGCAGGGAAGCATGGAAACCCGCGCCGGAGAACGCCGGAATTCCAGGCGGCCGGATCTGAACCGGCTGGAAAAAAGCCGGCTTGTCTTCCTGCTGGTGTTTGCCGCCGCCTGCACGGCGCCCGCAACGGCCGTATCCACCGGTATGCCCTCGTTGGAATCCGCGGCCCCAATTCAACCAACGGCCGAACCGGCCGCCGGCACGCCCGTGCCGACCGCCACATCCACCGAACTCCCGATGGAGACCCCCGAACCGCAAATTATCAACCCGTTGACCGGCCTGCCGGTTTCCGATATTTCCGTTCTCGAGCGCTGGCCGCTGGCGATAAAAGTATCGAACTTCCCCCGCTCCGCGCGTCCGCAGGCCGGGCTTTCCTACGCCGACCTGATATTTGAGTTCTACCAGGAAATGGGGATGACCCGCCTCCAGGCGATCTACCTGAGCCAGGATGTGGAAAAGGTCGGCCCGATCCGCTCCGGACGGAAAATCGACGTGCCGCTGATGAAAGCCTACCAGTCGCTGCTGGTCTTCTGCGCCGAATATTCGGCGACCTGGGAATACATGGACCTTCAGGATGTGGGCGATCGGCTGTTGTACGTCGGCCCGGTGGATTGCCCGGCGCTGTGCCGGGATGAACGCGAGATAACGGAAAACGGCATTTTCGGAAATACGGCTGAACTGCGCAAGGCCGCCAGGGTCATGAAAATCCCCGACAGCGTGCCGGACCTGAACGGAATGGTTTTCCAGGACGAACCCCCGCCCATGAGCGGCGGTGCGGTGTCCGCCGTCTGGGTGCGGTTCATCTCCGATAATGCGCTCGCCGAATGGCGCTACAACCCGGAGGATAAACGATATTACCGCTGGTCCGAGACCGGCAAGCCGAACCAGGATATGGCTCCCTTGCTGGATCGACTGACCGGCGAGCAGCTCTCGGTTTCGAACGTGATCGTGCTGTATGCCAATTACATCCGCCGGCAGCAGCGTGAGATTTATGAGCTGGAGCTGTTCGGCGGGGGAAAAGCGCTGATCTTCCGCGACGGCAAGATGGAGGATGGGATCTGGCGGCTTCCGAAAATCGACCGTCCCCTGCAATTCTACGGCCAGGACGGCCCGTTCGCCCTGCGGCCCGGTGTGACATGGATCGGGATCGTGGAGGATACCTCGACCGCGACGTTGGACGGCGGGACGGTGCGGGTGGAGTTCGGCAAGACCGGCGTCGGGCAATAGAATCCACGAAGGTACACGAAGAGAAAACCAGTGGTTCCTTATCGAGCTGTCATTCCCGCGTGTTTTTGGCGGGAATCCAGGGTCTTTTTGCGGGAGGGAGGACAAAGTCACTGGATGCCCGCTAAGAGCACGCGGGCATGACGATCTTCAGTCTGCCCTGCCGGTCTTTTTAGACAGCCCCCCCTTTTTTTCTTCGTGTGCATTTTTTCTTTGTGCTCTTCATGTTCTTCGCGGAATGCTTTTACGTCGGGATCTCCAACGACGCGTCGCCTATCTCCGGGAATGGCTGCCGGATGGCGGGCAGGTAGAGGTCGCATGCGTACTCCTTGAGCATGCGCCGGGTATTGAAGGTCGCGGAAATCGTCCGGATGGATTCCCGGATCCGATCGACCCATTCGGAGGGAATATTCTCCGGCGAGCGGTTTTCATAAAACAGGGGGATGATCTCGTCTTCCAGCAGCGCAAACAGCGAATCCGTATCCTGCGCGTTCTGAACGTCGGCGGTTTGATTTTCCTTGTCTTCGCCGATCGCCCAGCCGTTCCGACCGTTGTAGCCTTCGCGCCACCAGCCGTCGAGGACCGACATATTCAACACGCCGTTCAAGGCCGCCTTCTGCCCGGACGTGCCGGATGCCTCCAGCGGCCGCAGGGGCGTATTCATCCACACATCCACGCCCTGCACCAGGTAGCGGGCCAGGTTGATGTCGTAATCCTCGAGGAATACGAAGCGGCCGCCGGTTTCGGACTGTTTGGCGAAGCGGTAAACGTCCTGCAGCAGCCGCTTGGCCGGGTCGTCGGCCGGGTGCGCCTTGCCGGCGAATATGAACTGGACTGGGAGATTCGGCCGGTTGAGGAGGGCCAACAGCCTTTCGGGCTGGCGCAGGAGCAGGCCTGCGCGTTTGTACATGGTGAACCGGCGCGCGAAGCCGATCACCAGCATGTTCGGGTCCATCAGCACGCCCGCATTCACGATCTGGACCGGGTGCTTCTTCCCGGAGAGCCACAGCTGCCGCGAGCGGTCGCGCATGTGGGCGGCCAGCCGGCGTTTGAGATGGTTGCGCGCTTCCCAGAGATCCTTGTCGGGGATGTCGCAGACGCGGTCCCACACCGCCTGCTCGTCGATCCGTTCGCGCCAGTCGTCACCCAGGTACCGGTCGAAGAGGCTCCCCATCTGCTGCGCGAGCCAGGTTTCGGTATGGATGCCGTTGGTGATGTGGCGGATCGGCACCTTGTCTTCCGGGAGGTCCGGCCAGAGGTGGTTGTACATTTTGCGCGCGACCCGGCCGTGCAATTCCGAAACGCCGTTGGCGTGGTCGGAAAGGCGCAGCGCCAGGACGGGCATGGAAAAAGTTTCGCCCCAGGAGTGCTTGTGCCGGGCGATGTCGAGGAAGGCATCCCGCTCGAGCCCGAGCTGCGGCCAGTATTGCGAAAAGAATTTGTCCATCAACCAAAGCGGAAATTCATCCGCGCCGGCCGGGACCGGCGTGTGGGTCGTGAAGATCGTCGTCTTGCGGACGATTTCCTTCGCGTCTTCGAACGTCCGCCCGGCGGCCACGTACTCGCGCGCCCGTTCCAGAAGCGCGAACGCCGAATGGCCTTCGTTGAGATGCCAGGCGGTCGGGTTGTAGCCGAGCGCGCGCAGCGCGCGCACGCCGCCGATGCCGAGGATGATTTCCTGGGAGATGCGCTGTTCCACCTCGCTGGTATACAGCCGCGCCGTCAGTTCGCGGTCCGCCGGAGAGTTGGATTCGACGTTGCTGTCGAGCAGGTAGAGGGGGATCCGTCCGACGCGCACCTGCCACAGGCGCGCCGCCAGATCCCGTTCGGGGAGCGAGACGCTGACCGTGAGCGGGTTGCCGTCGCGCCCGAGGACCGGCCAGACCGGCAGGTTGGCGAAATCCAGCGGTTCGTAATTCGCCTCCTGCCAGCCGTCCTCCGTCATGCTTTGGCGGAAGTACCCAAGCGTGTACAGAAACCCAAGCCCGACGATCGGAATTCCAAGGTCGCTGGCCTCCTTGATCAGGTCGCCGGCCAGCACGCCCAGGCCGCCGGCATAGCCCTGGATGCTTTCATGCAGCCCGTATTCGGTGGAGATATATGCGATGGGGCGGTTGAGGAGATCCGGATTCTCGCGCGAGTACCACATGCCCGATGCGTTCAGGTATCGGTCGAAGGCTTCCATCACGCGGTCGTACGACTCCATGTAATTGACGTTCGACAGCGCGGCGTTCAGCTGCGGGCGCTTGATTTTCCGGAGGAATTGAACCGGATTGTGGCGCACCTCCTCCCAAAGGGAGAAGTCGATCCGGCTGAACAGCGCCTGCGCCTGCGGATGCCACGTCCACCAGAGGTTGTAGGCCATCTCCGGCAGTCGGGAGATCCGCTTGGGCAGCTGAAGTTCGGGTGCAATCGGCGGCTCGGTTTCCGGGAATCCTCCGTGCATGGGGCACCATCCTTCCTTGTCCGGCGGAAGGCGCTGAGCCTGCCGCCGCGACGGGAAAAATGCAAATATATCACAGGCGCCGCGGGAGCTATTCCGATGGAGTATCCCGCAGGAGGTTCCACAAGGCGGTCAGCGCCGTGTTGGCTGCCCAGCGCGACGCCATCGCATAGGGAACCAGATGCGTCCGCTGCTTCCGCGTTTCTTTCCCGTCCGCGATCAGGATGTATTCGGAGCGGAAACCGCCGGTCACGGGGGAAAGGTCCAATCCCGCCGCGTGGGTTGCCTGGCGCGCGGATTGCCACTCGCGCAGGATTTCCGCCGTCCGGGTTTCCAATCCGGTTTGACCCTGCACCAGGCCCCCGCGGAAGGCGCCGGAACTCTCGAGGCCGAGCATCCCGGCAAGCGCGCCGCCGGTCCCGCTTTCCGCCGTGACCAGGCTCCCGTCCTTTGGCAACAGGCCCAGCACCGCGCCGGCAAGCGTTTCCCCGTCGGCGCCGAGGATATGGCCCGCGATCGAGGAGCGGATGTCTTCCTCCGCGTCGGCGATCAATTTCCGGGCGCCCGCTTCATCCGCGGCGCGCGCGACGATGCGGATGTCGGTCAGGCCGGCGTGCGCCATCAATCCGACGGTGGGATTCTCCGAGCGCTCCCATCGGCCGATCCGCTCGTCGATCATCGATTCTCCGAGGCCGTCGACGTGGATCGTCCGGGTGTGGATGACCTGCCCGTCTCCGAAGCGCGCGCGCAATGCGGGCAGTACCTGGCCGGTGATCATCGCCTCCATTTCACTCGGCACGCCGGGCACCGCAAACAGCACCGACCGGCCAAGCGCCAGGGAGAACCCGGGTGCGGTTCCGAACGGATTGGGGAGCGCCGCGGCGCCGGCGGGCAGGTGGGCCTGCTTGCGGTTGTTCTCGGGCAGGGCCCGGCCCAGGCCGCGGAATCGCGCCGTGATCGCCTCCCATAATTCGGGATGAAAGACCAGTTCGACTCCGGCGGCGGCGGCCGCGGCTTCGCGGGTCGGGTCGTCGACGGTCGGGCCCAAACCGCCGGCGGCGATGACGGCGTCCGATTCCGCAGCCGCATGCTTCAGGGCGCCGATGATCCGTCCGGGATCGTCCCCGACGGCCGTCACGCGCCGCACCCGGTATCCGCTTTCGCAAAGCGCGCGGGCAATGAATTGCGTGTTGGTGTCCGCGATGGTTCCCAGGATCAGTTCATCCCCGATCACAATGATTTCAACGTCCATATCGCTCCTCCGGAAAAAACAAGCACAGGATCCACGCGATATCAGGGTTGCCTTACGAAATGTGCCCCGAACAGATCGGGCGTCCCCTTATCCGAGGAACAGCATTTTAGCATTTCCGCGATTCCGGAGCCTTATGCCATCCCATCCCACCTCCCCTAACCCCTCCTCCCTTCCCGTGATACGGGAAGGGAGGAGGGGGACGTCCCGAGCGAATGCGAGGGACAGGGGGAGGTGGGATGGGATGGTAGTGGAAAGCAAATTATCTCGCGTAAAGGAATGAGGAACAGGGAGAGGGGAAACAGCAAATTAAAAAAATCGGGGTGGCCCATCGGCCACCCGCTCGAAAAAAAATTGATTTCCTTGTCCGGCGATCACGGATGCAGCCTGGCCTTTTTGGCCAGCAATTCCTCCTGGGTCTCCTTGTGCGCGGGATCCGGGCCGGGGGCTTCGTTCGGGCACACCGACCGGCATTGGGGTTGATCGAAAAACCCGACGCATTCGGTGCACCGGTCCGGGTTGATCTCGAAGTGCGCATCCCCCATGCTGATCGCCTGGTTGGGGCATTCCGGTTCGCATACTCCGCAGCTCAGGCAGTCGTCGGAAATTTTGTACGCCACAGTGAACTTCTCCTTCGGGATTGGATTATGTCCGCGCCGACATCATCCGCGCGCCGGCGGTCATTTTTTGCCGCCCGCATATTCTATCACCCGCCGGAGCTGGTCCGGCCGGAGCGGCGCGGATTTGGGCATGTGGCGAATGTATTCCTTGACCTTCGAGGCGTGCAGCGCCGGAACGGGAGAGGAGTCCGCTTCGACCCGGGTCTTGTCGTTAACGAATATGACGATCGGGCGCACGATGAGATTCCCGCCGTCCTCCAGGAGCTTGCGGAGCGCCCGGGTGAGGCTTTCCGCTTCGAACAGGCTGTCGGAGGAGGGGTTGCCCAGCGACTCGGTGCCGAAAAATTTTGCGAGTTTGGAGACGCCCGTCTGGCGCCATTTTTTTCCGTCGTAGGAAATCCGCCCGCGTTCGTTTTTCGCCAGGATCGCGAGGATCCCATCCGGCGTGAAGAGGGCATGCTCCGCGCCCAGCCGGTAATGCACGATCGTGTACCGTTCGTCGAGCCCCTTGAGGACATCGTCCACTGCCTGGTCGGGCGGGGGAATCCGCCCCCAGCGGCTGGTGAAAGTCGAACCGACGAGCACCAGGATGGATCCGAGGATCAGCGCGAGATAGGAAAGATCGAACCGGTCCTGCAGGAAGTTGGAGATGGCGATCCCGCCCGCCAGGACGATGAAGGAGGCGAGGGTCGCGTATTTCCCGATCAGCTTGTTGCGCTTCAACAACCCGGGATTGGTTATCTTTTTCATTCGCCCTCCCACTTCCGGAAGACCAGGCAGGCATTCTGCCCGCCCAGGCCGAAGGAATTGGAGAGGGCGATCCGGACGTCGGCCGCGCGGGCGGTTGCCGGCACGTAATCCAGGTCGCATTCCGGATCGGGGTTGTCGTAGTTGACCGTCGGGTGGATCTTCCCGTGCAGCAGAGTCTGGACGCAGGCCGCCGCTTCGACCGCGCCGGCGGCTCCCAGCGGATGCCCGACCATGGATTTGGTGGAGGAAATGGGGATCTTGCGCGCGCGCTCGCCGAAGACCTGCTTGATCGCGTTGGTTTCCATCAGGTCGTTGGCCGGCGTGGAGGTGCCGTGGGCGTTGATGTAATCCACCTGTTCGGGCGCAATGCCGGCATCCTTCAGCGCCCAGCGGATCGCGCGGATCGCGCCCGCGCTGGTCGGATCCGGCGCGGCGATGTGGAAGGCGTCCGAGGAGGAGGAATGCCCGAGGATTTCGGCGAGGATCTTCGCGCCGCGCCGGCGCGCGCTCTCGAGGCTCTCGACGATATGGATCGCGCAGCCTTCGGAGAACACGAACCCTTCGCGGTTCCTGGTAAAGGGGCGCGAAGCGCGTTCCGGATCGTTGTTGAAACTCAGCGGCAGCGCCCGCATCACGCAGAACGAGGCGATCATGAAATCCAGCACCAGGGCTTCCGTGCCGCCGCTGATGACGATGTCCGCCGCGCCGCGGCGGATCAATTCGGCGGCTTCGCCGAGCGCCTGGGTCCCCGCCGCGCACGCGGTCGGGACGGTGTTGAGCGGTCCGTAGGTCTGGTATTTTTGAGAGAGGTGATGGGCCGGCATGTTCGGGATCGACGAGGGCGGGATGAAGGGATTGACCTTCATATAACCCTGGCTCCACATCACTTTCAGCCCCTCGGACATCCTGTCCCAGCCGCCGACGGCGGTCCCGAGTAGGACGCCCACCCGCTCCGGATCCGGGAAACCGCCATCCAGGCCGGCGGCCTGGATGGCCTCCTGCGCGGTGCAGAGGGCCAGCTGGGAACAGCGCGCCATCCGGCGGGCTTCCTTTATATTGATGTACTTGCCGGGATCGAAATTCTTCACTTCCCCCGCGATCTGGCACGGCAGGGGGCTGGCGTCGAACTGGGTGATCCGGGTGATGCCCGACCGGCCGGCCAGCAGGCCTTCCCACAGTTCCGCCGCCGTCAGGCCGAGCGGCGTAATCGCGCCGATTCCGGTGATCACCACGCGGGGTCTACTATTGTTCATGCGGTCTCCTTAGGAAGCCCCCGGTGTGCCGGAAGCGAGCCTTGAAATTTCCTTGCGGATAAGATCCTGCATCCCGGAGCGGGCGGCGCCGGCCGCGACCCGGATGGCGTTCTTCACCGCCAGCGAGTCCGAGCGGCCGTGGCCGATGAACACCAGCCCGTCCACCCCGAGGAGCGGGGCCGCGCCTTCCTCGCTCGGATCGAGCATTTTTTTTATGTCCGCCAGCGCGGGCTTTACCAGCAGGCCGCCCAGTTTCACGGGCAGCGATCCCCCCAGGATTTTTTCCTTCATCGTGTCGACGATCAACTTGGCCACCGCCTCCGAGGATTTCAGGAAGACGTTCCCCGTAAAGCCGTCGGTGACCAGCACGTCGACGTTCCCGGCGTAGACTTCCTTCGGTTCGGCGTTGCCGGTGAAGTTCAGCCCGCTCTCCGCAAACAGCGGCGTGGCTTCGCGGACCAGGAAATTGCCCTTGCCGGCTTCCTCGCCGTTGGAAAGCAGCGCCACCCGCGGCCGTTTCACGCCGCGCACGGCTTCGGCATACACCGCTCCCATGACGGCGAACTCCATGAGGTTCTTCGGCTGGAGATCCGGATTGATCCCGATGTCGAGCACCACGCAAAAACCCTTGCGCGTGGGGAAGACCGGCGCGAGCGCCGGCCGCTCGATCCCCGGGAGCATTCCGAGGCGGAAGAAGGCCACCGAGGCGGCCGCGCCCGTGTTGCCCATCGTTACGAAGGCGTCGGCCCTGCCCTGCTTGACCAGATCGACGCCGACCGCCATCGAAGTCTTCGGTTCCTTCTGTTTGGCCTTGAGCGCGAGCGCCAGCCCTTTTTCCTGCATGGTCAGCATTTCGGGCGCGTGGATGAGCGTGATCGGCAGCTTTTCCGGCGCGAACGATTCCAGCGCCGGGCGCACGAGCTTTTCGTCGCCGATCAGCAGCACTTCCTCGCCGTACTCGCGCGCCGCCATCACCGCGCCTTCCACATCCGGCCGCGGGAACTGATCCGAACCCATTGCATCGAGAGCGATCCGCATGGTGGTTTCCTTTCCGTCGCGTTGGAGACTCGCGTATTATATCCTCCCGGCGGCTGCATTCCCGAGTGGTTTTTTCGGGCATCCAGGATTTGACCGGAATCAGGGTCGGGAGTATATTTTGTGCATTCAAAAAGGGGGCCGGATGAGGCTCACTCACTCACTCACTCACTCACTCGTGTAATCGGATTTGCGAAAACGATTTTTCCATGGGTGCCTCCGCGCGGGTCATCCGTGCCGGGGCGCCCTTTTGCGTTCCTTCCTCCTCTCCCAACTCAGGTTGGAAGAAGGGGAAGGTGTGCAGGAGATGGGATGAGGAAGGAGGGATCCATGCGGACTGACAGGCGCGGCGCGGAGATGGCCGAATCGGCGGTGGTCCTGCCGGTGGTGATGCTGGTGTTGATGTTTGTGATCAACGGCTCGCTGGCCGGTTACACCGCGATGTCGGCGGCGAACGCCGCCAATGAGGGGGCGCGGGCGGGTGCGGTGGCGCGTTCCAATCCGGAGCAGTGGGCATCGGCGGCGGTGAGCGCGGCGCTGCGGAAATCACGCGCCGGCGGGAGCTACACCTTCAGCGTCAAGGTGGATCAGGAGCCCGGCGGCGCGGTGAAGGTGATGGTCGCCTGGAGTTATCCCTCGATGCTATCGGGGTTGTGCAATTATTTCGGCGGCGATTGCCCGGAGCATTTCGGCGGAGTGACGACCGCCACGAGGAAACGGGAAGGGTGGTGAGGAAGTGAGGCGAGGCAGGAGGCTTGCATGCTGACCGATAAAAACGCAGGCAACATGGCCGAAGCGGCGATCTCGATGCCGGTGGTGCTGCTGATCCTGGTGCTCACGTTGAACGTGAGCCGGGCCGGGTATGCGGCGATGGCGGCCCGCAACGCGGCGAACTACGGGGCGCGGGTGGGCGCGGTGGCCGGAACCAATGCCCGCGCGTACGCCGAATCCGCCGCCAAAGCCTCCCTGGCGCAATCCGGCGTGGGAGGGAGCGGGGAATTCCCGGTCGAGGTGCTCCTGCTCGGTTCCGGCCGTGAGACGGTCGTTTCGGTGACGGTAGGCTGGAGCACGCCGACGATCATGGCCGGGATCTGCACTCTATTCGGGGAGGGATGCCCGGCTGCTTTTTCCGGGGAGGCGCGGGCCGTTTGGCGCCGGGAGGGGTTCCGGCCATGAAACGGACCAGAAGAAGCGGCGGGGTGATGGCGCTGTACGCCGCCTTCATCGGTTTGGTGGGCGTCCCGCTCATGGCGCTGACGGTGGACGGGACCCGGATCTGGCTGAAGAAGGCGGAACTGGCGAACGCGGTGGAAGCGGCTTGCTCGGCTTACGCCAACACGCCGGACATGCAGGCGTTCCAGGACGGCCAGGGCGTGCGGCTGGCGCCCGAAGCACGCAGCGAGGGGATCCGGCTGTTCAGCTACAATATCCCGGAGGGTGGATCGCTGACCAACATGGCTTACACCGTGGAAGATAAGGGGCCTTTCCTGAAAATGGTGACCGCGACCTGCACCGGCCGGGCGAGCGTCCGGTTGATGCTGACGGGGGGCAGCATATCCATCAATCTTGTGAATACGGTCACAGTCAAGGCCAAGTTCGGGACGACGAGCAACTGGATAATCGGCGGCTGAAGAGAGTCCTCCGATGGAGATGCCGAATATGAATGCGTCGCAAAGAAATCGCATGTTGGTTTTTTCGCTTTCGATCATTTTACTTGCCGGTTGTACGGCTGGGGCGGCTTCGTTTCCCGGGGCAAGTGCCTCCGCGGCGACGAAGACGCGAAGGCCGAGCGATACCCCGGCTGGGCCGCCGACCGAGACGCCGACGGCGACGGCGATCCCGACCGCGGCGCCGTTCGTCACGCCCAGCCCCGGCCCGGCTCCGGACCTGGAACTTTTCAACGTGACGGTGCGGGAAGGGAATGCCTATTGGTGGGCGGGCAGTAAGGAATATAACAGGGTGGAGTATCTATTCGCGGAGATGCGCAACAACACGGATTATGAGATGATCTTCCCGGGAAGGGAAAACGGATTGCGGATGAATTTGGAGAGGTGGTGGCTTCATGTTGCGGGTATTTATATGCATGATGTCCTTGGGGCATTTATCCGGCCCGGCACGGATTATCAGAAAGCGATGAGCTGTGTGTTGTATCCGGGCGAAACAGGGGTCTTGGTTGTCAGTATTAATTCCTTGTATGGCGACTCGTCAAATGATTATTCAAGTTCAGAGCTGAGCGTACCTCCGAACCAATTGGGTTACCAGCTTAATGGGTACCAAGGTTTCTACAAGCGCTGGGAAGAGATCGAGGGCTTTTACCCTTTCCGGGAACACCCTGATAATTTTTATGCCAACTATCATCCGCAAGTCGAAAATCTCGAATATCTCATCGAAGGCGAAGAAATCGTTATCGATTATGATGTTGATTATATCGTGCCGGATTATCTCCATGATCATGATTCGCACTCCTGGATTGTGCTATATGACAATGACGGTGAAATATTAAATATCCTTAATTATAAAACTCCAACTTGCACCACAATGTTTTGCGATCCTACGGGTTATAAACATTTGCGTGGAGTGGGAAGCAATGAAGATCCGACAGGTGG
The DNA here is from genome assembly GCA_016932475.1 of Anaerolineales bacterium. Lineage (GTDB taxonomy): Bacteria > Chloroflexota > Anaerolineae > Anaerolineales > RBG-16-64-43 > JAFGKK01. Next base: position 77,635 of record JAFGCU010000025.1, on the reverse strand, counting down.
GAAATGGGATAAATCCGATTCATTCACACAATGGTGGAGACCGGCCATTAAATTGAACGAACAGGATTTGATGCAGGTGGATCATATTCGTGTTCTATTTGAAATCCAAAGGAGATTTATGTGCCAAGAACTGATCGGATATGAATAGGTTTGCTCTCAGGCTGCATGACGGAGGCCGCAATGAGAAAGAAAATTGCCTGTTTTATTTTATTCTCTGTTTACCTCCTTCTCTCTGAAAAAATGGTTGCCCGGGCGCAGACAGGGGGCGGATGCAATGATACGGGAAAAGTTACATATTCGGACGGGGGAGATTGGGGATTTAATATTATCATTGCTGAGAAAGCAGCGCCGGAGAATCCTGTGGTAGTGACACAGGATGACAAGCACCGCGGTGTGGATATTGTGGTCGAGATCGTCTCTTATCCGGGAACAATCACCTACGAAACCGAAGAGCAGGTATGCATCGGTCTCGACCAGCCGGATAATGCTCTTCCGAAATGCTCCCCTTATCGGAAGAACGGCCTGTTCTATCACCGGCAGGCGCAATGCATCACTCACACCGAGACGGTGTACCGGCATATTACTGGTGAAAGTATTAAGGTATGGTTAAAACCAACAGATAGAACTGAACAATGGCTTGGGTGGATAACCACTCCAATGGATGAATACCCCTTACGCTTCATGTTTCCAGAGAAGTGGTCGCTGGGAACTTGGACGCCGGAAGGTTTCACGGCCGAGGGCGATACCGGGCTGTGGACCAGCGCGGAGATCGACGCTTTTATCGCCAGTCACCCGGGTTTTAACTTCCTGAAAGCCGATCCGCGGACGACCGACCTGCCTTCACAGTACCTGAAACTGGCGGGGGATCCGGATTCGAACGGGGGCGGCTCGGGCCGGGTAATCCCGCTGTACGGGGGGGTCGCGGCAGGAGGGCCGTATGCTAGTATCGGGTATCCTGGGCAGTGCATCATTGAATACTCAGGCCCCGGCCTTGGTGGAGATAGAGGATCGTGCACCGAGGTGGTCAACGGGGTGATGAACTTTTTTGCGGGCGGGGTGAGCGTTTTCGACGATGGCATAACCAGCTTGATCATCTACATCGACAACGTCCCGATGGATCTGCCCGGTGAATGGTACGTCGGAGTGGAAGCGGGTGTGACGCCGGCAAGGTATGGAGCGGGGAAGGTAGAAAATTATCTACCCGAAAACCTTTCGCGCAATCCAGCGAACGATGGTTATGTCGTAAAAAGTAACGAACACAGCTTCCTCGTCTACATCTGGCTTACCGCGCCGTGCAACGCGGGCGAGGAGCACGGGTGCGATAATTGAGTCGAGAGAAGATCATGCCCGAGCATGCCCTCGCGGAGCGTAGCTGCTCGATCCGGGTTTATGAGCGGCTATGCTTGCGAATCGAGGGTGAACTTGTCGGGCATCCAGGAACCAGATAATGGATCCCCGATAAGAGCACTCGGGGATGATGTTCGGTTTATTATCCTCCCGGCGGCTTGACATCGGATGCAACCTCCGGTAAAATTCACCTTCGTAATGGATGCTAATCTTTTGAAGGCTCGCGCTCGTCGTCCTTTCATCCACCCGGAAATCGGGAAGGTGGGCTGATTACGCTTGGCCGAGCGCGGACAAGCATGGTGATCCAAATTTCAGAGCCCTCCGTCACCCGGAGGGCTTTTTTTGTATACAGGCGCCCGCACCCGGCCGCGCCGGCCGGATGACGGGAAACCGGTCGGGAGAGAAGGAGAAGCGTATGCCGAAGGACAGGGTCAAGAAAGCCGTGCTCGCCTATTCCGGCGGGCTGGATACTTCGATCATCGTCACCTGGCTCAAGGAAACCTACGGGTGCGAGGTGGTGTGCTTCACCGCCGATATCGGGCAGGGCGTGGGGGAAACCGCGTCGCTGGCCAAACGCGCCAGGGAATCCGGCGCCACCCGGCTTATCACCGAGGACCTGCGCGAGGAATTCGCGCGCGATTACATCTTCCCGCTGATCCGCTCCGGCGCGGTCTACGAGGGCAAGTACCTGCTCGGGACGTCGATCGCCCGGCCGCTGATCGCCAAACATCAGGTGATGGCGGCGGAGCAGGTCGGGGCGGATGCCGTCGCGCACGGATGCACCGGCAAGGGCAACGACCAGGTGCGCTTCGAACTCACCTACACCGCGGTCAACCCGCGCCTGAAGGTCATCGCCCCCTGGCGCGAATGGAACATCCGCTCGCGGGAGGATGCGGTGGCGTACGCGAAGGCGCACCACATCACCCTTCCGGATACGACCGGAAAATCTCTCTACAGCCGGGACCGCAATTTGTGGCACCTTTCCCACGAGGGCGGGCCGCTCGAGAATCTTGCCAATGCTCCGGAAGAGGATCTCTTCCAACTGACCGTCTCGCCCGGGAAGGCGCCGGACCGGCCGGAAACGGTCGAGATCGGCTTCGAGCGCGGGAATCCGGTTTCCCTCAACGGGAAGAAGCTGGCGGGCGCGAAACTGATCGAGGCGCTCAACGACATCGGCGGACGCAACGCCATCGGCCGGGTGGACCTGGTGGAAAACCGGCTGGTGGGCATGAAATCCCGCGGCGTGTACGAGACGCCCGGCGGGACGATCCTGGTGGCGGCCCATCGCGAACTGGAAAGCATCACCCTTGACCGGGAGACGCAGCATTATAAGGAAAGGGTCGCCCAACGCTACGCCGAGCTGGTTTATTTCGGCCAGTGGTTCACCCCGCTGCGGGAGGACCTGCAGGCCTACATCGACAAGACTCAGGAACATGTGACCGGCTCGATCACGCTGGACCTGTACAAGGGCAACGTGATCGTGCAGAAGCGGTCCAGCCCGTTCAGCCTTTACCGCGAGGATTTCGCCACCTTCGGCCATTCGCTGGTGTACGACCACTCGGACGCCGCCGGCTTCATCCACCTCTTCGGCCTTCCGCTCAAGGTGCGCGCGCTGCTGGAAGAGGGCGGCAAGGGCATTCCGCCGGTTCCCCCGGAAGAAGTGGACCGGGATTAACCAGACCCCTCCCACCTCCCCCTATCCCTCGCTGCGCTCGGGACTTCCCCCTCCTCCCTCCCCGTTACGGGGAGGGAGGAGGGGGAACGAGGGGGAGGTGGGAGAGGTCTGGCGGGGAAGGATACGACGATGAAGCAACTCTGGACGGGACGGTTGGAGGGCGGTCTGGATGCGAAGGCGTCTGCGTTGAATGCGTCGCTGCCCGTCGACCGCCGCCTTTGGGCGCAGGACGTGCGCGGTTCGATTGCCTGGGTGCATGCGCTTCGGCGCGCCGGTCTGCTGACCGCCGAGGAAGCCCGGAGGATCGAATCCGGACTGACGCAACTTGGAGAGGAACTTTCGTCGGGCGCGTTCGTCTTCGCGCCGACCGACGAGGATATTCACACCGCGGTGGAGCGGCGGCTGGGAGAGTTGATCGGCGAGCCGGCCGGCAAGCTGCACACCGGCCGCAGCCGCAACGACCAGGTGGCGACCGACTTCCGGCTCTGGCTTTTGGAAGCCGGGGACCGGATCCAGGAGGATGTTCGCGGACTGCAGGCGGTGCTGGTGGCGCGGGCGGAGCGGGATTTGGGAACCGTGATGCCCGGGTATACGCACACGCAGCGGGCGCAGCCGGTTCTGCTTTCGCACTGGTGGCTGTCTCACTTCTGGGCGCTGGAACGGGATGCGGGGCGGCTGGAGGAAGCGCGCAGCCGCGCGGCGGTCTGCCCGCTGGGAAGCGGCGCACTGGCCGGTACCGCGTTCCCCATCGACCGGGAAGCGCTCGCAACGGAGCTTGGCTTTTCGTCCGCCGCGCCCAACAGCATCGACGCCGTCTCCGACCGGGATTTCGCGGCCGAGTTCCTGTTCGCCGCCGCGCTGATCGGAATACATTGTAGCCGCATGGCGGATGCGCTGATCCTGTTCTCGACCGCCGAGTTCGGCTTCCTGGAACTGGACGACGCCTTCGCCACCGGCTCGAGCCTGATGCCGCAGAAGAAAAATCCGGACCTGCTCGAACTCGCGCGCGGAAAGAGCGGCCGGCTGATCGGCCTGCTGACCGGGCTGCTGGCGGCGCTGAAAGGCCTGCCTTCGGCGTACGACAAGGATCTTCAGGAAGATAAACTCCCCGTGTTCGAGGCGGCGGACATACTCGGCGCGGTACTGCCGGTGATGGGCGGTCTTCTGGAAACGCTTTCCGTCAACCCGGAAAAAATGGCCGCCGCGATCGATGACGGAATGCTCGCCACCGACCTGGCCGATTACCTGGTGCGCAAGGGGATCCCGTTCCGGCAGGCGCATGCCGCCGCGGGCAAAGCCGTGCGGCGGGCGATCGAAATGAGAATCGGCCTTTCGAAAATGGAATGGAGCGAGTATCAGGCGATCCATCCCGCATTCGAAAAAGATCTCGCGGACGCGTTCCGTGTGGAAAGCGCGCTTTCCCGCCGCAACGCCTTGGGAGGGACGGCGCCGGAGGCCGTGAAGGAACAGCTTGCGAAAGCGAAGGCCGCGCGGCACGCATAAAACCGGAAATGCAACCGAACCGAAATCTCGTCTGCGGATTTCGCGGAGGTTAAAAAATTTTGGGATCGAAGGAAGGGATGGCTGACGAAATCCGAGTGATCCATAAAAAACGTATATGTAGATAGTGCGAATCGATCGACGCACGGCAGGAATTAAATTCATGGCGCGCCGGAGCGCGCCCCAAAGGAGAATGGAAATGAAAGGTCTATGCCCGGAGTGTGAAGCGGAAGTGGCGATCCCGGACGATGCGCAGACGGGGGAAATTATCATCTGCCCGGATTGCGGAGTCGAGTTGGAGCTCACGGCGCTCGAACCCGTCCAGTTGACCCTGGCGCCGAAAGAAGCCGAAGACTGGGGCGAATAGGAATGCGGGACCGGATTTCACGGAAGGCGGAGAGGCGGCGGCGATGAAGATCGGCGTGTTGATGACCCGGTTGCGGATCGAGGAAAAATGGCTGTTCGAGGCGCTTGAAAAGCGCGGGGCCGATTACGAAAAAATCGACGACCGGGAGGCGAAGTTCGACCTCAATCATCCCGGGGAATGGGATCATCTCTCGGTGCTGCTCGAACGCAGCCTGTCGTACGGGCGCGGTTTGTACGCCTGCAAAATCCTCAACGGCTGGGGCATTCCGACGGTCAACACCTCGGCGGTGGCCGATACCTGCGGCGACAAACTGTGGACTTCGGCGGCCCTCAAGTTTGCGGGAATTCCCCAGCCCGAGGTGAAGGTCGCGTTCACGCCGGAAAGCGCCGTGGCGGCGATTGAGGAGATGGGGTATCCGGTGGTGCTCAAACCGGTCATCGGATCGTGGGGCCGGATGGTCTCCAAAATCAACGACCGCGACGCGGCCGAGGCGATTCTCGAAGCCCGGGAAGTGCTGGGCAACTACCAGCAGAATATCTTCTACATCCAGGAATACATCAAAAAGCCGGGACGCGACATCCGCGCGTTTGTCGTCGGCGACCGTACGATCGCCGCGATCTACCGCACGTCGGAGCATTGGATCACCAACACCGCGCGCGGCGGGCAGGGCTCGGCCTGCCCGGTGACGCCCGATCTGGACAGGATCTGCGTCGCCGCGGCGCGGGCCGTCGGCGGGGGCGTACTGGCGGTGGACATCCTCGAGGACAAGGATCGCGGATACCTGGTCAACGAGGTCAACCACACGATGGAGTTCCACACCTCGGTCCCGGCCACCGGGATCGACATCCCCGGATTTGTGATCGACTACACCATCGAGGTGGGGAAGAAAAAGGACGAATTCCGCGCACAGTACAACCCGGTGCCGCACGCGGCGATTATGGAGATTCTAAAATGAGCGAAAAAAGGAAAGCCGGGATCGTCGGCGCCTCCGGATACACCGGCGGCGAATTGCTGCGCCTGTTGCTCGGCCACCCGCAGGTCGAGGTGATCCAGGCGACATCGGAGCGGCACGTCGGTGAATACGTCTATTCGATGCACCCGAACCTGCGCAAGCGGACGGCGATGCAATTCGTCTCGCGCCAGGTGCTGCAGCCGTGCGATGTCCTGTTCCTCGCCCTGCCGCACGGGGAGGCGCAAAAGGAAATCGGGCGTTATGCGGAGCTGGCCGGGAAGATCGTCGACCTGTCGGCGGATTTCCGCCTGAAGGATCCGGCGCTCTATAAGAAATGGTACAAGCTGGACCACCAGGCGCCGGAATGGATAGGCAAATTCGTGTACGGGTTGCCGGAATTCCACCGTGGGGAAATGCCCACGGCGAAATACATCAGCGGGGTGGGGTGCAACGCGACCGCGGCCAACCTGGCGCTCGCGCCGCTGGTGCGCGGCGGGCTGATCGACCCGGCGCGCCCGATCATCGTCGATGTCAAGGTCGGGTCCTCCGAAGGGGGGGCCAGCCCGAACGCCGGCTCGCACCATCCGGAACGGTCGAGCGTGATCCGCACGTACGCCCCTTCCGGCCACCGGCACACCGCCGAGGTGATCCAGGAGTTGAATCTGCCGGATGTGCACCTGACCATCACCTCCGTCGATCTGGTCCGCGGCGCGCTGGCGGCGGCGCACTGCTTCGCCAAGCCGGGCGTCACCGAAAAGGATTTGTGGCGCGCGTTCCGGGGGTTCGCCAAGGAGGAGCCGTTCATCCGCATCGTCAAGGAAAAGACCGGCGTGCACCGGGTGCCGGATCCGAAAATCCTGGCGGGCAGCAATTATGTGGATGTGGGCTTCGAACTCGACCCGGATACGGGACGGATCGTCGCGATGGCGGCGATCGACAATTTGATGAAGGGCGCCTCGGGATCCGCCGTCCAGGCGATGAACGTGATGTTCGGGTTCGAAGAGACGGCCGGACTGGAATTCTCGGGATTGCATCCGATTTAGTAGGGGCGACCCACTGGGTCGCCCCTACAGGGGTTGGGGGGCTACAGGGGTTGGGGGGCGAGGAAGGAGATAGATATGCTTGTCGTAAAAATCGGCGGAGCCGCCGGGAACAACATGGATACGGTCTGCGAGGATCTCGCGAAGCTCGTCCGATCCGGGCAGGAGGCCGTGCTTGTCCACGGCGGATCGGAAGAGACGAACGCGGTCTCCGAGAAGCTCGGCCATCCCCCGAAATTCATCACATCGCCCTCCGGGTTCACCTCGCGCTTCACCGACCGCGAGACGCTGGAAATTTTCGCGATGGTCACATCCGGCAAGATCAACACGATCCTCGTCGAGCGGCTGCAGAAGCTCGGCGTGAATGCCTTCGGACTTTCGGGTGTGGACGGCCGCATGATGCAGGCCAAGCGCAAAGAGGCCGTGCGCGCCGTGGAAAACGGGCGGGTTCGGCTGCTGCACGACGATCACACCGGAACGATCCAGGCCGTCGATGCTCCGCTCCTGCACATGCTGATCCGCGCGGGGCTCACTCCGGTCGTCGCGCCGCTGGCGATTTCTCCGGAAGGAGTCGCGCTCAACGTCGATGCCGACCGCGCGGCGGCGATGATCGCCGGCGCGCTCAAAGCGGAAAGCCTGGTGATCCTGACCAACGTGCCCGGATTGATGCGCCGCTTCCCCGATGAGAGCACGCTGATGCCGAAGATCGAGCGCTCCAAACTGGAAGAGGCGTTGAAATTCGCCGAAGGGCGGATGAAGAAAAAGGTCCTCGGCGCGGGCGAAGCGCTCGGGGAAGGCGTGCAGCGGGTGATCTTCGCCGACAGCCGGATCCCCGCGCCGATTTCATCGGCCCTGGCCGGGAAAGGCACGGTCATCTCGTGAGTCTGAGCACCCTCGCCCTCGAAGACGGAACCGTTTTGCACGGAACACCGTTCGGCGCGCAGACCGACGCCGTCTTTGAACTGGTGTTCAACACCAGCCTGACCGGATATCAGGAGATCCTCACCGATCCCTCTTATCGCGGGCAGGGCGTGCTGTTCACCTGCCCGCACATCGGCAACGTCGGCGTCAACCGCGAGGATTACGAATCCGCCTGCCCGCAGATTTCGGCGGCGGTCGTGCGCGCGGTCAGCCCGGCGGTATCCAACTGGCGCGCGGAGAAGCCGCTTCCGGACTGGCTCGCGGAAGCCGGCGTGCCCGGGATCAGCGGGGTGGATACCCGTTACCTGACCCGCAAGCTCCGCGACGGCGGCACGCAGAAGGCGGCGCTTTCCACCCGCGGCACCGATTCGGCGAAGCTGGTTGAAATGGCGCGCGCATGGACCGGGCTTGACGGGCGCGACATGGTCAGCGAGATCTCCTGCCCGGAGGAATATGCCTGGGCGGACGATCCGGGCAGCCGGTGGGTGGAGAGCGGCGGTGCGGGTGCGATGAAGGGAAAGCATATCGTCGCCTACGATTTCGGGATCAAGAAGAACATCCTCCGCCACCTGGCGGCGGACGGGGCCAGGGTCAGCGTGGTTCCTTCCAACACGCCGGCGAAGAAAGCGCTCGCGCTGAAGCCGGACGGAATCTTCCTATCCAACGGCCCGGGGGATCCGCGCGGGTTGCCGAAAATCGTCGAAACCGTGCGGGCGCTGCTGGAAAGCGGCGTGCCGACGCTGGGGATCTGCCTCGGGCATCAGCTGATCGGGCTCGCGCTCGGAGGGCGGATCACCAAACTGAAATTCGGCCATCACGGCGGCAACCACCCCGTCCGCGACGAACGCACGGGGCAGGTCTGGATCACCGCGCAGAATCACAATTACATCGTCGAGGCCGACAGCCTCCCGGCGGGTGAGGCGGAGGTCACGCTGAGTTCGCTGAACGACGGCTCGCTCGAAGGTTTCCGGCTGACGAAGAAGCCGGTGTTCTGTGTGCAGTTCCACCCCGAAGCCTCGCCCGGGCCGCACGACGCCCGCGACGTGTTCGACCGGTTCTTCGCGCTGATCGAAAGGCGGGACTCATAAGATGCCCAGGCGAACCGACATCCGCTCCATATTGGTCGTCGGCTCCGGTCCGATCATCATCGGCCAGGCGGCGGAATTCGACTATTCCGGCACGCAGGCGATCAAAGCCCTGCGGGCCGAAGGATACCGGGTGATCCTGGTCAATTCCAATCCGGCCACGATCATGACGGATCCGGACCTCGCCGACGCGACCTATATCGAACCGCTCACGCCGGAGACGCTCGAGGCGATCATCGCCCAGGAGCGGCCCGACGCGCTGCTTCCCACCGTCGGCGGGCAGACCGGGTTGAACCTGGCGCTTGCGCTCGGAAAGCGCGGGATTCTGGATGCATATCATGTCCAGCTCCTCGGCGCGCCGCTGCGCTCGATCGAACTGGCCGAAGACCGCGAGCAATTCAACCGGGCCATGCGGGAAAATGATATTCCGGTTCCGCACGGCGGGCCGGCGCACAACCTCGAGGAGGCGAAGGTGCTGGCGGACCAAACCGGCTTCCCGGTATTGGTGCGCGCCTCTTTCGCGCTCGGCGGCACCGGCGCCTCGTGGGTGAACTCGGCGGAGGAACTTCCGGAGGCGGTGCGCAAGGCGATCGCCGTCTCGCCGATCGGGCAGGCCTGGCTGGAAGAATCCGTCCTGGGATGGAAGGAATTCGAACTCGAGGTGATGCGCGACCGGGCGGATAACTTCGTCGTCGTATGCAGCATCGAGAACCTGGATCCGATGGGGGTGCACACCGGCGACAGCATCACCGTCGCGCCCTCCCAGACCCTCACCGACCGCGAGTACCAGGTCCTGCGCGATCTGGCGCGGCGGGTGATGCGCGCGGTGGAGATCGAGACGGGCGGGTCGAACGTGCAGTTTGGGGTCAATCCGGCCGACGGGCGGGCGCTGGTGATCGAGATGAATCCACGTGTCTCGCGCTCCTCGGCGCTGGCTTCCAAAGCCACCGGCTTCCCGATCGCCAAGGTCGCGGCGCTGGTCGCCGTCGGCTATACGCTCGATGAGATCACCAACGACATCACCGGCCAGACCAAGGTCGGGTTCGAACCCTCGCTGGATTACGTGGTGGTCAAGATCCCGCGCTGGGCGTTCGAAAAATTCCCGGGCGTGGATCCGACGCTCGGGGCGCAAATGAAATCGGTCGGCGAAGTCATGGCGCTCGGACGGACGTTCCCCGAGGCGCTCTCCAAGGCGGTGATCTCACTCGAAAGCGGAATCGACGCGCTGGACGGATCGGGACCGAACAAGCTTGTACCCGGCAAAAAGAAAACCGCCGCCGATCTTGAGGCGCTCCACGCCCCGGTTTCGGGCCGCCTGTTCGAGGTTTACCGGGCCATCCGCGACGGCGCCGATTTGAAGAAAATTTCCGCCCTGACCGGGATGGATCTTTGGTTCCTGGATCAGATGCGCGGGATCGCCGAACTCGAAAAAGAAATTTCCGCGCAGACGCTGGAAACGCTGACGGCGGATCTGCTGCGCCGGGCAAAGCAAGCCGGCCTGGCGGATTCGCGGCTGGCGCGCCTGTTGGCCACGGATGGCAAAACGCCGGTTGCCGCGGCAGTGCGCGCGCGCAGGCTGGCGCTCGGCATCCGGCCGACCTTCCTGCGGGTGGATACGTGCGCGGCGGAATTCGAGGCGCAGACTCCGTATCTCTATTCCTCTTACGAAACCGAAGATGAGGCGCGGGTCACGCCGAGGCCGAAAGTGTTAATTCTCGGCAGCGGGCCGAACCGGATCGGGCAGGGAGTCGAATTCGATTATTGCTGCTGCCAGGCGGTATTCGCGCTGCGCGAGCTGGGATACGAAACGATCCTGCTCAATTGCAATCCGGAAACCGTATCGACCGATTACGACACGGCGGACAGGCTGTATTTCGAGCCCCTCACGCTCGAACACGTGTTAAATGTTGTGGAGCGCGAGAAGCCGGCCGGCGTGATCGTGCAGTTCGGCGGGCAGACACCGCTCAACCTTTCGGCCGACCTGGCCGCGGCGGGAGTCCCGATCTGGGGCACCTCGCCGGATGCGATCGCGCTGGCGGAGGACCGCCAGCGGTTCGCGGCCGTGCTCGAGGAACTCGACATCCCCCAACCGGAGCATGGGATCGCCCATTCGCAGGAAGAAGTGCGGACGATCGCGGAACGGATCGGGTATCCGCTGCTGGTGCGGCCCTCGTTCGTGCTGGGCGGGCGCGCGATGGCGATCGTCGGAGACGAAGCCCAGCTGGAAGGGTTTGTCCACGCGGCGCTGGCCGCCGCCCCGGGACAGCCGCTGCTGGTCGACCGCTTCCTCGAGGACGCCTACGAAGCGGATGTGGATGCGATCTCCGACGGCGAGCGGACGGTGGTGGCGGCGATCATGCAGCATATCGAGGAAGCCGGCGTGCACTCGGGGGATTCGGCCTGCGTGCTGCCGCCGTACAAGATCAGCGCCTTCCATCTCAGCACGATGCGGGAATACACCGAAAAACTCGGCCAGCGGTTGAACGTGCGCGGGCTGATGAACGTTCAACTGGCGATCAAGGATGAAGTGGTCTACGTGCTCGAGGTCAATCCGCGCGCGTCGCGGACGATCCCCTACGTGAGCAAGTCGATCGGCGTGCCGCTCGCGCGCCGCGCGGCCCAGATCATGGCCGGGCAGTCGCTTGCGGATATCGGAATCTTCAAGCAGCCTGAAGTGGACGGCTTCTTCGTCAAGGAAGCGGTGCTGCCGTTCCAGAAGCTCCCCGGAGCGGATTCTCTCCTCGGGCCGGAAATGCGCTCGACCGGCGAAGTGATGGGGCATGCCAGCCATTTCGGGCATGCCTTCGCCAAGGCGGAGATGGCGGCCGGATCCGCGCTGCCGGAACAGGGCGCGGCGCTATTCAGCGTCAATGATTTCGACAAAGGCGCGGCGCTTAAAGTCGCCCGCGATCTGCACCGGATGGGGTTCCACCTGTGCGCCACCCCCGGCACGGCGGCTTTCTTCATGCACGCCGGGCTGCCGGTCGAGCCGGCGTTCAAGGTGGGGCATGGATCGCCGAACGTGGTGGATCTGGTTCGCGGAGGGAAGGTGCAATTGGTGCTTAACACGCCGCTCGGGCCGAACGCGCACAGCGACGGGAACCTCATCCGCGCCGCCGCGACCGTGATGAACGTGCCGTTGCTGACCACGCTTTCGGCCGCGGCCGCGGCCGTAATGGGCATCCGCGCGATGCGGGAAAAAGCGTTGAAGTACCGGAGTTTGCAGGAGCATTTTCGGTTGCAGGAGAAGAAACCGTCCTAACCCCCTCACCCCGCATTCGTCCCGGCAGACCGCCGGGTCTCAGGCACCCCTCTCCCCCTTCCCTTTACGGGGAAGGGGGAGAGGGGCCGGGGGAGCGGGGGTTAGGAAAGATACGAGGACCCTATGACCAATACCATCGAGCGGGAAAACAAATTTACCTCCGGCTTGTACGTCAAGCGGCCGATCGCGCTCGTGCGCGGGCAGGGGGCGCTGGTGTGGGATGAAACCGGGCGCGAGTACATCGATTGCGTCGCCGGGCAGGGATCGGCCAACCTCGGCCACTGCCACCCGGCCGTCGTCAAGGCGGTCACCGAGCAGGTGCAAACCTTGATCACCTGCACCGAGATGTTCTATTACGCCGGGCGCGCGGAACTCGAGCAGCGCCTTGTCGAGGCGGCCGGCGAAGGATTCAACCGGGTGTTCCTGTGCAATTCGGGGGCGGAAGCGGTGGAGGGATCGTTGAAGCTGGCCCGATACGCCACCGGCCGGACCGAATTTGTCGCGGCCAAGCGCGGATTCCACGGCCGGACGATGGGCGCGCTCTCGGCCACCTGGAATAAAAAGTACCGCGATGCCTTCCTTCCGCTTGTGCCGGGCTTCCAGCATGTGACGTACAATAATCTTGAAGAATTGCGCGCGGCGGTGAGCGAAAAAACCGCCGGTGTGATCCTGGAGGTGGTCCAAGGAGAGGGCGGCGTGTATCCGGGGACCCCCGAGTTCCTGCGCGGCGCGCAGGAGATCTGCCGAGAAAAAGGCGCCCTGCTCATCCTCGACGAGGTCCAAACCGGTTTTTGCCGGACCGGGAAGATGTTCGCCTACCAGCATTACGGCCTGCGGCCGGATCTCCTTGCGCTGGCCAAGTCGATCGGCGGCGGGATCCCGATGGGGGCAATCGTGATCGGCGAGCGCATCCGACAGCTCGAACCCGCCATTCACGCCAACACCTTCGGCGGGAACCCGGTTACGAGCGCAGCGGCGCTGGCCGCCCTGGATGCGTATGAAGAAGAGCGGCTGGCGGAAAAAGCCGCCGCATTGGGGGCGAATCTGGCGGCCAAGCTGCGCGCCATCGGCTCGCCGCTCATCCGTGAGGTAAGAGGACTTGGATTGATGGTGGGAATTGAGCTCAAACAGAAAGCCACGCCCTACATCGCGGCGCTGGCCGAGCGCGGGGTGCTTGTGCTTCCCGCCGGGCTCAACGTGATCCGGCTGCTGCCCCCGCTCGTGATCACCCAGCCCCAGTTGGACACGGTGGCGGAGCAAATCGCCGCCGTGCTGGCACAACGCCACGCCGAGTAGGAGTGACAATAGCCATGAACGTCACGGAGAACCAGGACCGTTACCGTTTGTATCATCCCAGGAAGCTTGAGATCATCGACACGACTCTGCGCGAAGGCCAGCAGACGTCCCTGCTGCACGACCATCACAAATATTTTTACACCGAGCGCGACAAGCTGGAAATGATCCGCGCGCTGATCCTGTACGGGGTGAAGTTCATCGAGATGTTCTCGCCCATGGTCAGCCCGCAGGAGCGCGAGGATTTCAAGGCGATTCAGCAGATGCGCGACGAGCTGGTAACCCAGAAGGGATACACCTTCCTGCTGGCGCACGTACGCTGCCATCCGGACGATGTGGAAGCCGCGATCCAGGCCGGGTTCGACGGGCTGAACATATATATCGGCACCTCGCCGCAATCCCGCACGTTCAACACCGGCAAGGACCTGGAGGAGATCGCCCGCCGGGCCCGCGCGCTGCTGGAAGACCTGCGCCGGAATCATCCCAACCTGGTCCTGCGGTTCAGCGGGGAGGATACGTTCCGCACCCGGCTGGAGGATCAGTTCCTGGTGTACGATCAGGTGGCGGCGCTGGTGGACCGGCTCGGGCTGCCCGATACGGTCGGGGTGGCCACGCCGCCGACGGTCAGCCAGCGCCTGCGCGCGCTGCGCGAGCGCTATCCGGTCACCGAGTTCGAGGTGCACTTCCACGACGACCGCGGGTATGCGCTCTCCAATACGATGGAAGCCCTTCGCGAAGGCGTGCGTTACGTCAACACCACGCTGCTCGGGATCGGCGAACGCTCCGGCATCACCTCGATGACCGCATTGATGTTCAACCTGCACCTCGACCAGAACTACGACGCGCTGGAGGGGTATCACCTGCGCGGATCGTACCCGATCAACGTGCTCGCGGCCGACAAGCTGCGCATGCTCGTGCCGCCCAAGGAACCGATTTCGCTCACCAACCGGACTCACACCGCCGGCGTGCACCAGGGCGCGATCCTCAACGACTCCAGCACCTACGAGGCGCATCCGCTGGATGTGTTCGGGGTCAGCGAGCGGGATATCCTGCTCGGGCCGCTCTCCGGGTGGAACACGATCCACTACTTCCTCAAGGAGATCCACTACTTCCGGCTGGACGAAGCCACGGCGCGCGACATCACCGCCCGGTTCAAGGAGCGCGTGTACCAGATCGACGCCGACCAGTCGCCGGCCGAGCTCCTGCTTTCGATCGCCACCGAGGAATATAAGCTGCCGAAACTCCTGCTGCCCGAATCGACGCGCAAACGGATTGTCCAGCGCCTGGATGAGGAACCGCCCCGCAAGGAGCAGGTTAAGTGATCCCGCTTCATGATCGCGCAGGTTCCAAGACCAAATGCGAACCTGCGCATTTCCCCCGGCGAAAGACCGCGCCGAGGGCAGGCGCGGAAAAGGCCGCCCCGCTGCGTGATCGCGCAGGTTTCATGATCAAGATCGAACCTGCGCACGTCGCGGGACAGGCGCGCACGTTCGCCGAAAAGGCGCTGGCCCGCGCGGCCGGCGCGGCCGACGCCCGCGCCGGCGAGATCCTCGAGGCGCGCCCGGACCGGATCCTCTCGCACGATAACACCGCCGCCATCGCCCAGATTTTCCACAAAGAACTCGGCGCGCGGAAGGTGCACGATCCTTCGCGCCTGGTGATCGTCCTGGATCACGCCTCCCCGCCGCCCACGACCAAGCACGCCCAAAACCATGCCGAAGCGCGGGCCTTCGCGCGCGAGCAGGGAGTCCGGGATTTTTTCGACATCGGACGGGGGATCTGCCACCAGGTGGTCGGCGAGGAAGCGCTGCTCCTGCCCGGCCAAGTCATCCTTGGCGCGGACAGCCACACCACCCATCACGGCTGGATGGGCGCGTTCGGGGCCGGGATCGGCCGCAGCGAGGCGGCGGCGCTGTGGGCGGCCGGCAAGCTGTGGCTGCGGGTGCCTCAGAGCGTCCACATCACGCTGCGGGGAAATTTACGCCCCGGCGTGACCTCGAAGGATTTATGCTTGGCCGTCATCGGCGAACTGGGGGCTGGCGGCGGGTTGTACCTGTCGGTCGAATTCGACGGACCGGGACTGCGCTCGCTTTCGATCGACAGCCGGATGGTCATCCCGAATATGATGGCCGAGTTCGGCGTGAAGAACGCGTTTCTCGCGCCGGATGATGCGGTCTTCGATTATCTCGCTTCCCGCCCGTCGGGCCGCGCGCGGCGAGAGGATTGCGTTTCTTTGGCGCTCACGGCGGATCCGGGCGCGGAGTATCTGGCGGAGTATGAAATCGATCTTGCCGCGATCGGCCCGCTTGTCGCCGCGCCGCACGGAGTCGATCGGCGGCGGACTCTCGCGGAAGCGGCCGGCCGCCCGATCGACATGGCCTTCGTCGGCACCTGCACCAACGGGCGCCTGGAGGACCTGCGCGCGGCGGCGAAAACCGTTTCCGGAAAGAAAGTCCATGCCGGAACGCGCTTCCTGGTCATTCCGGCGTCGGCGGAGATCTACCGCGCGGCGGTGCAGGAAGGTGTGATTGCAACGCTGTTGGATGCGGGCGCGATGATCGGAGTCCCGGGCTGCGGCCCGTGCATGGGCAACCATCTCGGAATACCCGCCGCGGGCGAGGTCGTTCTCTCCACCGCCAACCGGAATTTCAAGGGCCGCATGGGGCAGCCGGACGCGGAAATTTATCTGGGCTCGCCGGCGTTGGTCGCGCTCGGGGCATTGCTGGGCAGAATTCCCACCGCGGAGGAATTCGGCGTCGACTCGCCGGAATCCGCCTCCGGATTTCTACAACTACTGCGGGGGACCGATCTGCGCGCCGGGCGCGGCGAAAAAAACACTTCTCCGGGAAAACCGGCCGGGAAGCCCTCACCCTATAACGCCGACGGATCCGCCTGGGTCTACGGCGACAACGTCAACACCGATCAACTTTTCCCGGGCAAATATACGTATACACTGCGGACCCCCGGG
The DNA here is from genome assembly GCA_016932475.1 of Anaerolineales bacterium. Classification (GTDB taxonomy): domain Bacteria; phylum Chloroflexota; class Anaerolineae; order Anaerolineales; family RBG-16-64-43; genus JAFGKK01. Next base: position 61,225 of record JAFGCU010000025.1, on the reverse strand, counting down.
GAAATCGCCGCGCACGCGCTGGAGGACCTCGATCCGGATTTTGTACCCTCATCCAAACCGGGTGATGTCGTCTTTGCGGGAAGAAATATGGGCTGCGGATCATCCCGCGAACAGGCGGTCACCTGCCTGAAGGGGCGCGGCGTCCGCGCGGTGGTGGCCGAATCCTTTGCGCGCATTTTCTACCGCAACGCAATCAACCAGGGGCTGCCGGCGATCGTATGCCCGGAGGCTGTGGCCGCCGCGCGAAAGGGCGATCCGGTCAAAGTGGATCTGGCGCGCGGCGAGGTGATCCTCCCAAAGGGCGTCTTCCCCTATCCGCCCTTTCCGCCGAACGTGAGGGCGCTCTTGGAGGCCGGCGGATTGATTGCGCACCTGAAGGCGGGCGGCAAATCAACCCCTGGATAAGCTGATTTCACCTCGCGAAGAATCCTCCCAAATTACAAATTACGGAGTGTTATCGATGCGTGTTCAAGAGGGAAAAGGGTGCGGCAAATACGGACTTCCGATCTGAAAATTATCCCGTCCCACGGGGGAAATGGGGGATGGGTTGCTGAGGGGAGCGGGCGGATTTCGGATATGATTAACCCGAAGGGAAGCCAGCCCGGGATGCATCCGGCATTCATCTTGAATATGGAGGACGGGCAGGAAAATGACACAACCGTCTGCAACGCTGCTCGGATTGGTCGAGCGCTACAGCCCAACCGGCCAGGAAGGCGAAGCCGTCGCTTGGCTGGTGGCGCACATGCGCTCGCTGGGCTTCACCTCGGCCGATGCCGACGAAGCCGGGAATGCGGTCGGGAGGATCGGCGACGGCCCGAACCAGATCGTGCTGCTCGGGCACATCGATACGGTTCCCGGCCGGATCGACGTTCGTATGGAGGGCGGAGTTCTGCATGGACGCGGATCGGTGGACGCGAAAGGTCCGCTGGCGGCGTTTGTGGATGCCGCGGCGCGCAGCGGCGCGATCCCCGGCTGGGAGGTGGTGGTGATCGGCGCGGTCGATGAGGAAGGGGATTCCGCCGGGGCGCGTCATGCGGCGGGCCGGTATCATCCCCGGTACGCGCTGATCGGCGAGCCGAGCGGATGGGACCGGATCACGCTCGGGTACCGTGGAATAACCCGTTTCCGGTTCCGGGCGCGGCATACCATCGGACACACCGCGGCCGGCCAGGAAAGCGCATGCGAAACGGCGGTGGGTTTCTGGAACAGGCTGGTGGCAACCGCCGTGCGGGAAAACGGCGGCGCCGAACGGAAATTTGCCCAGATCACGCCGGTGCTGGAAAAAATGTCGACATCCGGCGACGGATTCACGGAGACCGCCGAAATGGGAGGCCATCTCAGGCTTCCACAATCCATTCCGCCGGAACAAGCGGAACGATTCATGCGGGAAGCCACGGAAGGGGCGGGGGAACTGCGAATCGAGGGCATGCCGGTGCCCGCCTACCGGGTGGAAAAGAACACACCCGTTGTCGGCGCGCTCTTGGCCGCGATTCGCGCCCAGGGCGGAAATCCATCGTTCAGCCTCAAGCTTGGAACATCGGATATCAATGTCGTTGGGCCGGAATGGAACTGTCCGATGGCGGTGTATGGACCGGGCGATTCGACCCTGGATCATACTCCGGAGGAACGGATTGATCTGGGCGAATTCGAACGGTCCGTGACAGCGCTCGAATCGGTCTTGAAGCGGCTCGCCTTCACTTCCCGCTGATTCGATCACGGGCGGGAGCAAACACGCGCCGGGTATAATCCCGGCGGGAGAATTCCATGGCAGGAGAAGACCTGAAAAACCGGGTGGATTGGCTGGATGAGGAGCGCCGGAAAGACAAGGCGCTGCTGGCGAAGCTTGAGGAGCGGTTGGCAAACCTGACCGGCGTGGTGGGATCTCAGGCCAAGCAGCTGCAGGATGCCAGTTCGCAGCTGACGAAGATGAACACCCGCATCCAGCCGCAGAAGATCGACGAGCTGATCTCCAAACATCGCGAAGACACCGCCCGCGCGCTGGACTCGATGGACAAACGGCGCCTGGAGCTCGAGGAGCAGGCCGGACGGTCGCGTACGATCGAAAAAAACCGGGTCGATAAAACGATCGGCGAATTCAAGAAACAGATCGAACTGCTCGGAGACTTGCAGGAATCGATGGAAGCCCGAAAATCCGAACAGGCGCGCCAGGCGATTCTGTTGCAGGAGATGCGCAAGACCCTGGAGATGGTCCAGAAGCGGGACGAAGAGCGGACCCGGATCATGGCCGCGGTGGAGGAAGGCCGGCGGCAGGATATCCGCCGCATGGCGGACGTCCAGGGGGAGCAGCAGGCGATCCGCGAAATGGGCAGCGAGAACTCCGCCCGATTGGATGCGGTTGAATCCGCCGGCCGGCGGAACGATGGACGGCTGGCGGAACTTATGGCGCTGGAACTCGAGCGCCGCAATGCTATGGCCATCTGGCAGGAGCAACAAACCTCGGCCCTGGTGGAACGCGAACGGCAATGGAAAGACTTGGAGAAACGCAGCGCGGATTCAATCGCCCGGATGGCGGATTTCCTCAAACAGGTAGAGGGTTTTCAGGAACTCCAGCGCTCGATGCGCCAGTCGATTGACGAATACCACAGCCTTTCCGACCGCATGGAGCAGAAGTTCAAGGAGATGGCGGAAATCCAGCGTATTCAGGAGGACCGTCTGCGCCAGGATTGGACCACTTTTCTGGCGGACGATCAGAAGCGGTGGACCGCGCAGAACCTCACCTGGGAAGACGAGTGGCGCGAACGGGATCGTAAATTCACCAAAGTCGCGGAGAAACTTAACCGTATGGAGGAGCGGTTCGAAGAAATTTCGGACGCGCTGCAAGCCGCGCAGGAGGGGGACCGGGCGCGGCTGGAGACGCTCGCCAATACGATCCGAGAATGGCTGGCGCGATCCGCGCCGAAGTAGTCTATCGCAAGAATATGCTTGGCTTCCATTATTCCCTCCTCCGTTTGCCAAGAGATTATGGCAACCAGCGGGGGAGGTTTTTTTTAAAAGCCGGCAGACCCCCTCCTCTGTCCTCCCCCGTTAGCCAAAAACCAGGAGCGGCTAACGGGGGAGGATTCTTACGCATCAGCCTCCCCAGCCCCCCCTCCAGCTAAAAATCGAATGCGGCTAACGGGGGAGGATTCTTCTGCAACATTCTCGCCCGTAAGTAAAAAAACCAAGTATGGCTAACGGGGGAGGATTCCCGCGGGTAACCCTCCCCCGTCAAGGGATCTTTTTGGCGGGGGAGGGAAGGGAGGGGGCGGATGCCAATTCCTGAAGTATATACATTATTACGCCATCCATATTCTCTATAATTTCCTTATTCGTGACACGAAGAACGCGAATTTGTTTTTGTGAATTGAGCCATTCCGATCGTTCGTTATCATGGCCGGTTTGATTAACATGGATATCGCCATCCACTTCGACCGCCAATTTGGATTTGGCGCAGTAGAAATCGAGGATAAATTTTCCAAGGGGAGCTTGCCGCCGGAAGTGAACACCTGTGGCATTTCGCCGGAGCCGGGACCACAACAAGCGCTCCGCGGGGGTCATGGAAGTTCTGAGTATTTTGGCGAATTGCGTGGTTTGAGCTGTTGTGCCGCGGCGGGATTTTCTTCTCTTGATCATGTTCGCCCCTGGATCGCCCCCTCCTCTGTCCTCCCCCGTTAGCCGAAAACCAGGAGCGGCTAACGGGGGAGGATTCTTACGCATCAGCCTCCCCCCAATTAAAAACCGAGTGCGGCTAACGGGGGAGGATTCTTACGCATCAAACTCCCCCGTTAGCCGAAAACCAGGAGCGGCTAACGGGGGAGGATTCTTCTGCAACATTCTCGCCCGTTAGCCGAAAACCAGGAGCGGCTAACGGGGGAGGATTCTTCTGCAACATTCTCACCCGTCAACCGAAAACCAGGAACGGCTTACGGGGGAGGATTCTTCCGCATCAGCCTCCCCCGTTAAGTGGTTTTTTGACGGGAGAGGGGAGGGAGGAGGCTATTTCCCTTTTAAAATCTGGCCGGCAATCGCATCCAGCTCTTCGTCGGAGTAGTAATATAAAAGGACCAGGCCGCCGCGTTTGCCGCGCTTGATCGTCACCCGCGTCCCCAGCGACTCCTCGAATTTTTTCTCAAGCGCGCGCAGGTCCGGGGGCAGGCGCGGCGGAGCGGCCTTGGGCGCCCGCTTGCCGGTCATCCGGCGCGCGAGTTCTTCGGTTTGACGGACGCTCAGATCGCGCTTGAGGACGGTATCCACCGCGGCCAGCTGCGCCTGAATGGTCGGGAGGGCCAGGATGGCGCGGGCGTGACCTTCGGAAATTTGACCCGCGCCCAGAGCCTGGCGCACGCGCTCCGGCAATTTCAACAGGCGCAATGTATTCGAAACTGCGACGCGGCTCTTCCCCACCTGCTTGGCGACTTCCTCGTGCGAGAGTCCGAAATCCTCATGCAAATGACGGTAGGCTTCCGCCGTCTCGAGCGGGGAGAGATCCTCGCGCTGAAGGTTTTCGATCAGCGCCAGTTCCAGGCGCTGCTGGTCGGAGGCGTCGCGGACCAGGACCGGCACCCGTTCCAGCCCGGCCAGCTTCGAGGCTTCCAACCGCCGCTCTCCGGCGATCAGGATGTACTCATCGGGAGCCGTTCCGCGGCTGACGATCAACGGTTGAATCACGCCGTGCTCGCGGATCGACGCGGCCAGCTCCTCGAGTTCGCCGGGGTCGATCGTCGCCCGCGGCTGGCGCGGATTGCGGCGGATCTTTCCCACCGGCACCGACATGGTGTCGGCGGGGGAGGCTTCGGCCGGGAGGAGGGCGTCCAAGCCGCGCCCGAGTCCGTGTTTTTTTGCGCTCATGGATTCATCCCTTGTCGTGGATCCGGGCTCCGTCGGATTTCAAGATTTCCTCCGCCAATTCTTGGTAGGCAAGCGCGCCGATGGAGGAGGGGGCGTAAATGGAAATCGGAATTCCGTGGGACGGCGCCTCCGCCAGCCGGATGCTGCGCGGGATGACGCTTGCGAAGACCTTTCCCGGAAAATGCCTGCGGACTTCGTCGATGACCTGATTGCCGAGGTTCGTCCGGCCGTCGAACATCGTCATCACCACGCCGCGGATCTCGAGGCGGGGATGGAACGAGGCGCGCACGCGACCGATCGTCTGGGTCAATTGGCTTAACCCCTCCAGCGCGAGGTATTCACACTGAACGGGGATGACTGCGCCGTCGGCGGCGGCGACCAGCGCGTTCAGGGTGAGGATGCCGAGCGACGGAGGGGAATCGATCAGGATGTAATCATACTCGGCGTGGATTTCCCTGAGCGCGTCGCGGAGCCGGACCTCGCGCCGTTCTTCACTGATCAGTTCCACTTCCGCGCCGGTCAGATCCTGGGTGGAGGGGATCAGGCTCAGGCCGAGCTGTTCGTTTTTAAGGATGGATGCCAGGGGCGGGCAGGAACCGATCAGCACCTCGTATGTGCCGCTTTGGACACGGCGTTTGTCGACACCCAGGCAGGAGGTCGCATTAGCCTGCGGATCGAGGTCGACCATCAGGACGCGCTGGCCCATGCGCGCAAAACACGAGGCTAGGCTGATGGTGGTGGTCGTCTTGCCGACGCCGCCCTTCTGGTTGACGAACGCGTAGATTTTTGTCACAGAGCGGTTCCCGTCCGTTTTGCTTCGAGAATTTCATCGCGCGTAGGGACTCCCGCCAGTCCGGGCCGGGTCACCGAGAGTGAGGCGAGTGCGGTCGCCATGCGCCCGGCTTCCCACGCGTCGCCGGTCTCCTTCAGCCGCAGGAAAAAGACGGCGGCGAAAATATCGCCCGCGCCGGTCGGATCCACGACGGTAACCTTCGGCGCCGGAAGAACGCGCGTCTCGCCCCGCCGGGAGATCCGGCACCCGCGTTCCCCGTCGGTCACAGCACTTACCGGAGAAAGCGCGGCCAGGCCCGCGGCCAGCGCTTCGTCGCCGCCGATGTCGTCCATGCTGAACACCGAAACGTGCGCGTTCCGCGCCGCCTGCTCCACATCCGGGCTGAGGATGCGATGCACCCGGCCGTCGTCATCCCAATCGCGCATCCAGCCCTGCAGGGTCACGCAGCAAAGCGATTTCAGGAAAAGGTCCATCAGGCCGGGTTTGACTTCCCCGACCACCGGGGCGAGGTGGACGATCTCGGGTTCGCTCCAGGTCCGGGGGATGTGGACCTCTCCCAGCGGTTCGGCGACTGAACGCACCCATTGCTCGCGCGTGCTTCCGTTGTACCGGTTCTCGAAGGTCGTCTCCCGGCCCGAAAGCACCTTGTGGATCAACATGCCATCCAAGGGCGAAAGGTTTCCGTGAAGCGAGCAGGACGTAACCAGCAATGGGAAGGCGCCGTAAGCCAGCGCGGTCAGGCCGGCATAGGCGGCCGTGCCGCCCATCCTTTCGCCTTCGGGGGCGATGTCTTTGGTGACGTGGCCGATGATCAGATATTGGAGTTCGCGGTCGTCGGTGGTTGGCGGCACGGTAGGAATTATACTATCCACCTCACCTCCCTTCCCATTCAGTAAGGGCGACCCATTGGGTCGCCCCTACAGGAGATGGGGTTAGGGGGTGAGGAAGGAGAGTATGCCCGAACTGCCCGAAGTAGAAACGATCGCGCGCAGGCTCCGCACCGGTTGCGGCGGCGAACCCGCGCTGACGGGGCGCGAGATTCTCACCGTCGAGGTCCGCCATCCGAAACCTATCGCAGTCCCAGACCCGGAGGAGGCGCGCGCGCGGATGCGCGGCCAGCGCTTCCTCGACATCGCGCGCCGGGGGAAGTTCCTCGTCTGCCGGCTCACGCGGGACTATCTGCTGATCCACTTGCGGATGAGCGGCGATGTGCAGTTGTTCCCCGGCGGCGAACCGCTGCGCAAGCACGATCATGTGGTGTGGCATCTGGACGGCGGATGGGATCTGCGGTTTCATGATCCGCGCCGGTTCGGCCGGATTTGGATTTTGGAATCCCCCGAACGTGTGCTCGGCGCGCTTGGGCCGGAGCCGCTCGCGCCGGAATTCACCCCGGCTCGGCTGGAAGCGATGCTGCGCAGCCGGAAGCGCCTGCTTAAACCCCTGCTGCTGGACCAAACCTTCGTCGCTGGGATCGGCAACATCTATGCCGACGAGGCGCTGCACCGCGCGCGCCTGCATCCACTGCGCCGCAGCGATAGCCTGCGGCCGGAAGAGGCGGCGCGGCTCTGGCGCGGAATCCACGCCGCGCTGCGGGTGGGGATCGCCCGGGACGGGGCGAGCATCGACTGGGTCTACCGCGGCGGGGATTTCCAAAACCACCTCCGCGCGTACGGCCGCGAGGGGGAACCATGCCCGAAGTGCGGCGCCAGGATCCGGCATATCACCGTCGGGCAGCGGTCGACGTACTACTGTCCGCAATGCCAGAAAAAGCGATAGCACGATCCTCGCATGAACAAAAGCCCAGTTACCGGATATCGGCATTTTCGCTCATGCCTCCGAATGCGTTTCTCCGGTTTTCCTTCGCCGCACGGGCCGTCTTGCATGGGCCTTCCGGGTTTCCGGATTCCCCCGCCATCCGATGGGTCATGGGGAATCCGGCGTTCGGCGGCGCGTGTCCGCCGATTGCGTCCGTCGTTTTCCCCGGAAAGCGAGTCCGTCCGGTTCTTGTAATACGTTGGATTCACCGGCGCTCCTGATCGTCCTGAAGGTTCCGGACGGAGCCGGTGCGGCGGATTTGGCGCATATAGCGCTGACGGCGGCTCCGCGGATAATCCTGATCCAGGATCGGCCTTGGTACTTTCCGAATGACCGGCAACACCGCCTTTGACTTGGTCCGCTATCCAATGGGAAATCACAAAAGAATGCCTGAGATGGGGTTGTCGCCCGCCACCTCCATCGGACGAGGATGCATTCGGATTGCCGTTCGGCATTGAAAGCCCTGCCGGATGATCGTTCGGCGATATAATCGCGGGATTAGCGCTGAATTATTTTTTTATATCGGAGGAATATGGCAATCGAACGGAAACACCCCAACCTTATATTCAGCATATTGCTAATCCTGTTTTTCCTAACAAACTGCACCGCTGCGGGCGAAACCGCGTCCACGGCCGGCTGTGCCTTCAGCGAGTGGACGGTGATCCGCAGGATGCATTTCGGGCAATCGGCGCTCAGCGTGATGTTCGGGGACGGGTCCTTCGGCGTAGCGGCCGATCTGGGAGGGGGCATCCACTACACGGAGGACGGTGGGTCCACCTGGACCTATACGATCAAGGCCGGACTATCCCGAGTGGCCTTGGAAATCTCCGAAGGAAACCAGCGGATTTGGCATATCGGCGTAGGGGGAGATGTTCTGCTCTCCACCGACCGGGCGCACACATGGAATTCGGTCGGCCCTTTTGCCCATAATGCGCATGTCGAATACGTAAGCTTTGCAGATGCAAACAACGGCTGGGGAGTCACGACGGAACTGCGCACATTCTTCTCCACCGCCGATGGCGGCAAAACTTGGAGCGCGATTCCATTCCCGGAGCGGATGGACCGCCCGGCCGCGCTGCACCTGCGCACCCCGCGCGACGGCTACCTTCTGGATATTGCGGGAAACCTCTTCGTCAGCGCGGATGGAGGTGAGACTTGGGAAATGCATTCCCTCGGTCTTCCGGAAGGAAAGACCATCCCGACTCTGAACCACTCCGCCGCACTCAGGTTTTCCGACTCAATTCACGGCGTCGTCGCCCTGAATACGATCGGCGGCGGGGAGGGGAGTGTGTACGCATTGCGAACCGTGGACGGCGGATCCTTATGGACGGAGGAACCCCTTCCGGTCCCGATGGGAATGTTCCACCTGACCCGCGACGGGGTATACCTAACCCATATGGACCTCTACGATAACGGTAAACTCACCCTATTGTGTTCGGCAAAAGCGCCAAATCCATAACGGGAACCGGTCAACTGGTCCCGCCGCAAAGGAGGCACAGCTATGGATGGGGAAGGCAGGGTGCGGATCGATTTCCGCCGCCACGGGTTGCTCGCAGCCCTGCGGCGGAAGCAATGGTGGTCGTTCGAAGGGTTGGACGAAGAGCGGAAAATATATTTTATCCTGCTCGCCCTGGAAAGCTTCCCCAGCAGCTACGTCTCGCTGAAAGCGATAGATTACGGAAGCAGCGAGCGGTGGGAAGAGGAGCACTTGGGCGCGTTCCGGGCGGGTGCGGGCAGCGGAGTGGATGTCGAAGCGCGGGGCGGGTGGGGACATGTGCGTTTCCGCGGCCGGGCTGAGGATGGGTGGGAGGTCGAGGCCTTCACCCCCCAACTGGAAATTCAATGCCGGCAGAATCCGCGGACACCGGTTCACGGCAACCGGCTGCTGGCGCGCCCGATCGATTATCACATCCTGCAATTCCCCATGAATAAAGCGGAGGGAAAGATCATCCTCAAAGGACGCGAAAATCCGTTCCAGGGGTACGGATATGGCGAGCACAACTGGGGAGTCCAGCCGCGCCACTCGAGGGCGAATTGGATCCACTTCTGGGCTCCGGAAACGGCCGGGATCGTAATGGATTGCCTTTATGATTCCGGGATTCCGCATCATTACACTTGCTTGTGGCACGCGGGCGCATGGCAGTATCTGGCTTCGCCGGCCCACTTCTCGTTCCACCCGGACATCCTCGACCGCGCCTGGGATATCCGGTCGCCGGATCTCGATCTGACGGTCCGCCCGGTTTATTCCCATCATTCGCGGATGCGCATGCCGCCGGTTTTCCCCTATATCGATATAGATTATTACGAAGTGTTGGGGAAGGTGGAGGGGGTGGCGTGGAGGCAGGGAAAAAAAATTGAGATCCGGGGAATGGGGAAGTTCGACCACAATTTCAACCTATGGTAAAGTCGTTTGAAATAAATCTGCAAGCACCGTCCATGGAGGTTCCAATGACCAAACGATTGGCAGGGAAAACCGCACTGATCACCGGTGCCAGTTCCGGGATCGGCGCGGCGTGCGTGCGCGCGATCGCGGCGGAGGGCGCGGACATCATCCTGACCGCCCGGCGCCGGGAGCGGCTCGAAGCGCTGGCCGGGGAGATCCGGAAAACGGGGCCGAAGGCGGAAATCGTGATCGGGGACGCGCGGGAAGAAGATACGGCGCGCCGGGCGGTCGACGCCGCGGTGAAAGCCTTCGGGCGGCTGGATATCCTCGTCAACAACGCCGGCGTGGGCAATTACAAGAATCTGATCGACACGGACGCGGACGAGTACGACGAGATGATGGACAGCAACATGCGTTCGACTTTTCTCTTCACCCGCCAGGCTGTGCCGGTGATGATCCGCCAGAAATCCGGCACCCTGCTCATGATTTCCTCCATGGCCGGGATCTACGGATTCGCGGGCGAGGCCGTATACTGCGCGACCAAGTTCGCGCAGGTCGGTTTCGCGCAGGGGCTCGATAAAGAACTGCGGCCGCATGGAATCAAAGTCGGCGTGATCTGCCCCGGCGGCGTGAAAACCGAATTCGCGATCGGCAAAGGCCGGACAGAGGAGGGGGTCGCCGGGTCGGAGATGCTCGAACCCGGGGATGTGGCGGACGCGGTGCTCCTGGCGTGCACCCAGCCCGCGCACGCGCGCATCATCGAAATCCAGATGCGGACGATGGCCGAACCGCTGGCGTGATGGGACGCGCCGCCGGCCGGTGTGCACCCCCGGGAATTGCTATATAATGGAAATGCGGGTGCTGCTGCCGGATTGACAGTGAAAAACCGGAATTCCGTGAGTGGGCAGCCTTATCCGGATCATACTCTTCGCAAAGGAGACGATATGGCCAAGCGAACAACTCACCGCAGCAGATCGGGAACCAAGCTGTACGCCGTCCGGGATAAGAAGGGCCGGTTTGTGGATATCCAGACGTACAAGCGGGCGCACGGGGCGGATATCAAGCGGAAGGGGAAGAAGGAAAAAAGAAAGAGCCGCTGAGCCTTCCGCGAATCGGGATTGACAATTCAAGCAACGGAAGCCGCCCCCGTCTTTTTTCGGGCGGTCTTCCGTTGCGTGTTTTTCGGAAAAAAGGATTCCCCTGGTCCGGACTTGCTTCGGGGCCGGAACGGATGGATGCGGTGAAAGGAAAAGGGATGGAACCGGTCCTGACCCGCTGCGGATACCGTTGCGACCTGTGCCTGGCGTATAAGCCGAACATCGAAAACGATCCCTCCAACCGGAGCAAACTCAGCGACGGCTGGTTTAACTATTTCGGCTTTCGGATTCCGGAGGAAGGGATTTATTGCGAGGGCTGCCGGGAAGAGGATCCCAAACTGATCGATCCCGGCTGCCCGGTCCGGCCGTGCGTGATTGCCAAAGGCCTGGACAACTGTTCGGAGTGCGGGGAGTATATCTGCCCGAAGTTGAAGGAACGTATTGTTGCCCTGCCGGAACTTGAGGCAAAGACCGGGATGGAAATTTCCGAACAGGATTATCGGTCGTTCATCCGGCCGTATGAGAATCTGGCGCGGCTCGAGGAATTGCGCCAGTCCGGTCATCCACTGCGGTAATCGATAATCCGCTGGACGGCGAAAAAAAATCCCGGGAGACCGGGATTTTCGATTCCAATGGCAGTCGACGCGCCCAAAAAACCGCAAGGATCAACCCACCCCGTCCCAGCAATACGTGCAGACCTTCTCTTTGGGGAGATCGATCGCTTCGACCATATCCGAAAGCGCCTGGTAGCGCAGGGTGGTCAGATTCAAACGGGTGCGGATCCGGTCGATCATCGCCTGCTGCTTGGCGGAATCCGGCGCCGCATATTCGGCGAGGTTAACATCCTCCTGGCCCTCGAGTTCCCGGATCGCCTGCCGTCCGGCCAGGTCGAAATCCGAACGGGAGCGGGAGAAGTTGAGGAACCGGCAGCCGTAAATGAGCGGCGGGCAGGCCGGGCGCATGTGGACTTCCTTGGCGCCGTAATCGTACAGCCGGTCGATCGTTTCACGCAGCTGGGTGCCGCGCACGATCGAATCCTCGCACAGAAGCAGGCGCTTGCCCTGGATCAACTCGAAAACCGGGATGAGCTTCATGCGCGCCACGAGGTTGCGGACGTGCTGGTCCTGCGGCATGAAACTGCGCGGCCAGGTGGGCGTGTACTTGACGAACGGGCGGCTGTAGGGAATCTGAGCCTGGTTGGCGTATCCGATCGCGTGGCCGATCCCGGAATCGGGGACGCCCGCCACCAAATCCACCGCGACGCTGTCGCGGCGGGCCAGGGCGGCTCCGCTGCGGTTGCGCATCACTTCCACGTTGATGCCTTCGTAGGTGGAGGCCGGGTAGCCGTAATAGACCCAGAGGAAGGCGCAGATCCGGAGCGTGGTCCCGGGCGGGGAAAGTTGTTGAATCCCATCCGGGGTGATCAGGACGATCTCGCCCGGCCCGAGTTCGGAATGAACGCGGAAATCCAGATTGGGCAGGGCGCAGCTTTCCATGGTGACGCAGTAGGCGCCATCCTTCTCGCCGAGGATGACGGGGGTGCGGCCGAACCGGTCGCGCGCGGCATAAATGCCCTCGGCCGTCAGGAGCAGCATGGAGCATGAGCCGTCGATGATGTCCTGCGCCCGGCGGATTCCATCGATGACCGAAGAACCCTGGTCGATGAGCGAGGCCACCAATTCGGTGGGATTGAGTTCGCTGCCGCTCATTTCGAGGAAATGCGCGGTGTGGTCGGTGTAGGCCTGTTTGGCGATGGGCTCGATGTTGTTGATCCGGCCGACGGTGGTCAGCGTGTAATGCCCCAGGTGGGAGCGGATGATCAGCGGCTGGGCTTCCGTGTCGCTGATGCACCCGATGCCCATGGTGCCGTCCATTTTTCGCAGGTCGTCTTCGAATTTGGAGCGGAACTGGGAGTTCTCGATGTTGTGGATCGCGCGTTCAAAACCCCTCTTCCCCCAAACCACCATCCCGCCCCGGCTGGTTCCCAAATGCGAGTGGTAATCGGTCCCGTAGAACAGGTCGTTAACGCAATCTTCTTTGGAGACAACGCCAAAAAAACCGCCCATGGGTTGGAGTCCTTTTCCGGGGTGGGATTGAATGGAGCAAGTTTATCGCTTCTTCCGCATTCTGACTATGGTTTGGCGGGGAAATGCTTCCGGCGGGCAGAAGCCGGCGCGGTGAAGCAGATGCTCGACCGTCTTTTTCCCGGAATGCGCGCATCCATGGCGGATGGAAGGCGGCGTCGGCCGGACTGTCTGGCCGGAGCGATCGCATCCGAAGATCGGGAACGCAATTCTTTGATAGAATAAATACGCCGCGTGTTGCAGACGGCCGGAATCCCCGCGCGCCGGATTCAGAGGAACCCCAGGGCGGCTGCCGCTTCGCCAGACACGGATAACTCGGAGTTGGGAACCCATGACCCTCCTAAAAACGATTTACATCCTTGGGGGATTGCTTCTGATATTGTTGTCCATCCCATTAATCCTGCGGAAGATCCGCCCCAATCCCTGGTATGGATTCCGGATCCGATGGACGTTGGAGGACCCGGAGCTGTGGTATTCCGTAAACGCCTACACCGGCAAATGGCTGGTGTTCGTCGGGCTTTGCGCCATTCTCGGCGCGATCGGCCTTGCACTCATCCCCGAAATCTCGCTTGACGCCTATGCCTTTGGAAACTTGGGGATTTTCGCTGCTTCCTTCATCCTGTCCATCATTCAATCCATGCGGTTTCTGCGAACGCTGGACAATCAAAAGTAACGATGCCAACGCCGGATCCGCCCGGCACGACCCGAAAAAAACATGGGAAATTCTGAAATCGTCCAAGGGACCGCCCTGTAAAAATCCGTTCCGGATGGAGATGGGATGAATCGACCCGCCTGGCACTACGACGAGTTGCGGCATTCGGGGGTGGATTACAGCGATCCCTCCCAGGTTGCCGTGTACGATGAGCGCCATAAGCGTTTCCGCGACTACCGCCGGGAAGCGGAGGCCGTTATCGAACGGCTGGGCGTAAGGCTTGAGGATACCGTCCTGGATATGGGCGCCGGCACGGGAGCCTTTGCCCTGCATGCCGCGCCGTTGTGCAGGACGGTCTACGCCGTGGATGTCTCGCGGGCGATGCTGGAATACTGCCGCGGGCAGGCCGCCGCGCGGGATCTCAAGAACATTGTTTTCCGGCAGGGCGGGTTCCTCACGTATGCGCACACCGCGGATCCGGTGGATTTCATCGTCTCCAGTGGCGCGCTGCATCACTTGCCGGACTTCTGGAAGTACATTGGGCTGCGGCGGCTGGCCCGGATCCTGAAACCCGGGGGCCGGTTGTACCTTTTCGATATCGTCTTTCCCGGCGGCGAAGAGGATCTCCGCGGGCAGATGGAAGCCTGGATCGGGTCGATGAAGGAAGAGGCGGGGGATACATTTGCCGCCGAAGTGGAAACGCACATCCGCGACGAACACAGCACGTATGACTGGATTATGGAGGGGATGCTGGAACGGGCGGGATTCCGAATCGACCAGGCGGATTACGCGGACGGATTCAGGGCATCGTATCTCTGCACGAACAGGAACTAGGCCGATGGACCGGAGTAAAGAATTCGCCCTTTCCACACCCCGATTAATCCTGCGGCCGCTTCGATCCGAGGACGCCGAAACGATGTACCGGTACCGGTCCCGGCCGGACGTTTCGCGCTACCAGGTTTGGCGGCCCGCGGACGAAGCGGAGGTGCGGGCCTTCATTGAGAAGCTGAAGGGATTGGCGCCGGGCGTCCGCGGCACCTGGTTTTCCATGGCGATGACGCTGCGGGAGAACGGACTCATGATCGGCGATGTGGGCATGCATTTTCCCGAGACGGAATCCACGCAGGTGGAAGCCGGGATCACACTCTCGCCCGCGTTCCGGCGCCGGGGGCTGGCCGCCGAAGCGCTCAGGGAGGTCTGCCGGTTCGCCTTCGAAACGATGGGCAAGGACCGGGTGTATGCCAGCGTCGATCCGCGCAACAAACCCTCGATCCGGTTGCTGGAAAGAATCGGAATGCGCAAAGAGGTGTTTATGCCCGCCAGCATGGTCATCCGCGGCGAACTGGTCGACGATGCCATTTACGCCGTCCGCAAGGCGGATTTCCGGCCGGGGGGCGCCGGTCGGAGCTGATATTCACCCTTTGCTTTTTTCGGATCGTCCTTATAATTTTCATGTATTTGTTGAACGCCGCGCTGCGGCTGTTTTTCCCCCGTGGAATGACGGTAGGATGACATATGCCCATCGATAAAATGGAAATCCGCAATACCGCGGAGTGGCTTCTGGAAAAAGAGGATCCCGGAGTGCGCTACCTCGCGCTGCGGGATATTTATTTGGATCGCGAGGCGGCGCGGAAGGAACAGAAAAAAGCGCACGCCGACGGGCCGATCGGGGCCGTCCTGGCGAAGATGAAGCCCGAGGGGTACTGGTCCGAACCCGGCCCCGGATACAATCCGAAATATTTTTCGACCGTATGGTCGCTCATCCAGCTGGCGGAACTCGGCGGCTCGGTTCGGGCGGACAAGCGGATTGGCATCGCATGCAGGTATTTCCTCGACCATGGCCTCGCCGAAGGCGGCCAGGTGACCGCCACCGGAGCGCCTTCCGGAACCGCGGACTGCATGCAGGGCAATCTGTGCTGGGCGCTGACCGCGCTGGGCTGCGAAGATGCCCGCTTGCCTGTCGCGTACGATTGGATGGCCCGCAGCGTCACCGGCGACGGAATCGCCCCGAGGAAGGATAAGGACGCCGCCGTCCGGTACTATGCCGGCAAGTGCGGGCCGGATTTCGCCTGCGGCGCCAACAACAATCTTCCCTGCGCCTGGGGCGCGGTCAAAGTAATGCGCGCCTTCAGCGTCCTTCCGGAAAAAAACATCACTCCCGCCATCCAGAAAGCCGTGGCGCGGGGGATCCGTTTTCTTTTCAGCGTCGATCCCGCCACGGCCGGTTACCCCTGCGGGTGGACCGCGAAACCCAGTCTGAGCTGGTTCAAGTTCGGATTTCCGGTGTTTTATATCACCGATGTCCTTCAGATCCTCGAAGTGTTGACCGCGCTGGGATACGGGAAGGACCGCCGATCGAACAACCTTGCCGGCCTGGTGGAAGGAAAACGAACCAAGGACGGGAAATGGCTGCTGGAATACGATTATGCCGGAAAGACCTGGGCAGACTACGGGCCAAAGAAGAAGCCAAATAAATGGGTCACCCTCCGGGCGCTGCGTGCGCTGGGAGCCCATGGGTAAATGGAAAAAGGCAACCGCTCAGCCTTCCCCTCTTACCATGCTCCCGCAACACTGCTCCGGGTAAAATTCGCCCATGCACGCTCCGGATGTGCCCGGTTTCATCCGTCACCCCGGCGTGCGCGAGGCCGGGGTCCAGTGATTTCCGCGGTTTATGGATACCGGCCTGGTACACCCACGCGTTTCATTCATCCCGGCTCATGAACCAGAAACGAGCCGGAATGCGTCCCCCGCTCGCGAAAACTTCGCACCGGGAAACCGCCGGCGCTCATCGCTCGGAGGGCAGGCGCGGGGGGAGGCACCGGCACAACAATCCCCAGGCTGAGTAATTAGAAAAAAAGGTATCTGCTTACCTTTGCTGTCCTACCCCCCTCTCCCCGCCTTCACCTCGAAGAATACCGAGGTTCAGGCGCCCTCCTCGAGCGAAGCGAAAGGAGGGTTGGGAGATCGGAGGTTAGGACAGTGTATAGGAGGAGGCCTGAGCAACGACAAAAAAGTATTTAATGCCGGGAAAAGCGTACATGGATTTCACGGAGAAGAACCGATTACGCGGATTTGCAGAATGGATTATCCGGTGTACCGGAAGAGAAATCGGTCTGAGCAAATACGAAAAATGTTACTGCTCAACCCAGAAGAACCCGTACGCGGAATTCACGGAAACGGGCGGATTGCGCGGATGGGATACAATACTTCAGGGTTTTTCCAAAGAAATGTTCCGCGAAATTCAGGGATTCCGCGTCATCCGCGCACAATTTTCCAATCACTCTCGGATCTCCGAGCAGTAATAGTAAATCCTTCCATTGAGGATTATCAAATGCCCGCGTGTATTTTTTGTAAAATAATAAAAGGTGAATCTCCGGCGAGCTTGGTGTTTGAAGACGACAATTGCCTGGCTTTCATGGACATCCAGCCGGTGAACCCGGGGCATGTTCTGGTCATCCCCAGGAGGCATGCCGTTTCTCTCGCGGATATGAACGCGGAGGAATGCGCCCGGCTTTTTTCGGCGGCGCATGCGCTGGCCGCCGCGGTACGGGCCTCCGGCCTTCGGTGCGAGGGCGTCAACCTGCTGCTGGCCGACGGGGAAGCGGCGGGGCAGGAGGTCTTCCACGTGCATGTGCATGTCTTCCCGCGGTTTGCCGGGGACGGTTTCGGATTTACGTACGGGCCGGAGTATGCGATCCTGCCGGAACGCCGGGAATTGGATGAGCAGGCGCGCAAAATCCGTTCCGCCTTGACGCCGGCCGTCGGCCCGTAAAAACGTGCATTTTGGGCCGCGTATGAAATCCGCGTTTATCCGTTTCCGCTATTCGATCCTTTACCGATTCCATTCCCCTTGGGATACCGGCATCCCGGCGCCCGAATTGGTGCGGACGATTGCCGGCCTTGCCCCCGGCCGTGCGATCGATCTCGGGTGCGGGACGGGCACGAACCTGTTGTATCTAGCGGAGCATGGCTGGGAAATCACGGGAGTGGATTTTATCGGCCGCGCGCTTGCGGCGGCGAAGCGGAAACTGGGATCCCGACCGGCGGCATGGCTGCAAGCGGATGTCACCAACCTGGAGCGGATGCGATTGCCGGGACCGTATGATCTGGCGCTGGATATGGGCTGTTTCCACAGCCTGAACCGCGCCGATCGCGCGCGGTACGCCCGCGGCTTGGGGCGCTGGATGAAACCGGAAGGCTTGTTCCTGCTCTATGCATGGCAGCCGGAAAATCCCGGAGATACCCGCGGCGTCTCGCGGGAGGATGTGACCGCCTGCTTCGCCGCGGATTTTCATCTGTATCAGTACGAGCAGGGGGCGGGTCATCCATCCGCCTGGTATTATTTCAAACGCAGGAAGAATCCGGCACCGTAAATATTCTTCGATGGGCATTCGTTTGGGCTCACGGCGGATCGTCCGCGCATGTTCCGGGCGGGAGGCGGCGTCGATGCTGCAAGTTCGAACGCATAATACCGCACAGGAATTCTTGCAGGCCGCGCAGGCGGATCTGGAAGCCCGCGAGGCCGCCAACGGCCTGATACTCGGGGTGTGCGGACAGTTGGTGGAGCATCCGGAACGATTCCAGATGCCGGTCTGCTTGAAGACCTTGGAAGAAAATGGAACGCTGCTTCTGGCCGCGACAATGACCCCGCCGCACAGCCTGCTCCTGACCGGGAACCCCGGTCGGATGGAGGAGTGCGCCGCGGAGTTGGCCGCCGTGTTGATCCGGGAGGGGTGGAAGGTCCCCGGAGTATTCGGGCCGGTGGAACTCGCACGGACCGTCATGGAACAGCTGGCGGCATCCGTGAAGAAACCGTTTCGCCTCCACCAGAATCTGCGGATGTATGAACTCACGCGGGTCGAATTTCCCGCCCCGGATGGCGGCCGGTTGCGAAAGGCCGAGCAGGCGGATCTTGAGCGGCTTACCCCGTGGTGGTACGCCGCGCGGCTGGAGATGATGGGGCGCGCCGATCCGGAGGAATGCAAAAAATCGGCGGCATACAAGCTGGCCGACGGGGATGTGTTTATTTGGGATACGGGAGAGCCGGTTTCGATGGCGAGCAAAACCCGGCCGACCAAACGGGGGATCTCGATCGGGATGGTGTATACGCCGCCGGAGTTGCGAAGGCGGGGATTTGCCACGGCCTGCGTCGGGGAATTAAGCCGGATGCTTCTGCGGGACGGGCGGGCTTACTGCACGCTGTATGCGGATCTGGCGAACCCCATCTCCAACAGCATTTATCGGAAAATCGGCTACCGGCCGATCGGCGATTATGAGGAATACGTGTTCGAATGATTCCACGAAGGACACGGAGGGAAAGAAAACCAAGTACCGTCACTCTGAGAGCAGCGAAGGGTTCTCAATCACAAACACAGATGCTTCGCTGCCCTGCGGTTCGCGCAGGGCAGCGAAGCATGACGGCCTGTTTCCTTCGTGTTCTTCCGGTTTACTTCGTGCTCTTCGTGGAGTCGAAATCCGGCCAGGGAATCTGAATCCAAGTGGTGTAACCGTGTTTTTCGGCGGCATACAACCGGCCGCCGGAAAGTTCGGAGCATCCGGGTTCGTCGGGGACCTGCACGGCCGGATTGGCGACATTGACGCCGTTATAGCCGACCGGGGCGAAATACAGCTGGCCGCCGTGACACACCCAGGTTTCGATCAGATAGCCGCGGTAATCATCCTCGGTCATCCAGATCGAACTCCACATCACGGTCACCATATTCCCGTCCCGCCACGCCTCGACGGCTTTGGGAGCCCGGTACAACTGGGAAGTGGGCAGAAACGAGGTGAATACCGGCGCGTCGAAGATATCCCCGCGCACAGCCTCCACCAGATTGGAATTGACCCAGCATATATTAACGCCGCCGACCGCGCGGACATACAGCCAGACGCTCGGTTGCCAGGTCCCATCCCTCTGCTGCGAGAGGATCTCCCGCCAGCCGATCACTTCCATCAGGTTGCCCTCGAATAAATCGTATTCATACAGGTAGCCAACGCCCGGGCCGTAGCGGCATTGCGACCACATCTTCACGCGGATCCTCGGCGGGGAATAGGTCGGGGTGGAAGTATGGCTGGGCGTTGGCGTCGGCGTCTCGGTGATCGTGGGCGTGCCGGTAGGGGTCGGGCTCTTGTCGGGCGTGGGGGTGAGGGTGACCGTCACGGGGACTTCCACAAGGCGGGTCACTTCGACGGTATGGATCACCGTATTTAAAATTGTTTCGGGCGGTACGGCCGGCCCAGTGGCGGAGGCCGGTAACGGTTGACAGGCTGCCGCCGCCAGTAAGACGGCAAATCCCCCCAAGAAGAAAAGCAGCAAACGGGGGCTGAAATTAAAACGCTTCGCGTTCATTTTCTCCTCATGGGCAATTCTACCATTCCCGATGAAATTTGTTTAGTTAATCCGTGGGAACGACCGTTACCGGAGCGGGCAGGTTCACAATCCTCTTCTAAGGGGTGTCCGTTCTGCCGGGCAGTCGCTTGGAAAAACTGCCCGTCATCGCGGCGCATCGAAGGGCGATCCCAACTTTTTCTTTTCCGTTGCGGGCTGCATGGATGCGCGATCCTGTGATAAACTAATTCAAATCCTCTTTGTTCCCCCATCGGGGGACTCAAGCTGGCGTTCATTGGAGAAGAGATGGAATCGAAACTGTATGTGGGCAATCTGGCTTATTCCACCACGGAGGAAGAGCTGCAGACCATGTTCGCCCAGGCCGGCACCGTAAAATCCGTGGCCATCATCAAAGACCGGGATACCGGCCGCTCCAAAGGGTTTGGGTTCGTGGAAATGGAAACCCAGGCCGAAGCCCAGGCCGCGATCGCCATGTTCAAAGAAACCAAAATGGGGGATCGCATCCTGACCGTCAACCTGGCCAAGCCGCGGGAAGAACGCGGGCGGGGCGGCTTCGACCGCGGGGGCGGCGGAGGCGGGCGCGGCGGCCGTGGCGGCGGCGGGGGCAACCGTCGAGACTGGTAAGCGGAGAAAGTCCCTTCTTTAAATGGACGATCCGTCCTGCCGACAATTCAGCGCCTTACCGGTCGATAGACGGTGAGGCGCTTTCTTTTCCGGGCAACCTCGGAAGGGAGTTGCGCGCGGATGGATGTAAGAATCCAACCCGGATGAATCCAAACGGAGATGTCCATGTCACTGTATATTCTGATTCCAGCCGTCATCCTCATCGGACTCGGATTGCTACTGTTCCGGCCGATATCCGTCGGAAATCTCCTCTCCCGGCCTAATCCCGCCGGCGATTATGCAGAAGCCGAGCGTAGGATTTCCGCCATCCGCGATCGCGAAGGGGTGCGAATAATCCCGGAAGCCCGTCTGGAATTCATGACCCACGGCGAACGGACCGATCAGGCGATTGTTTTTGTCCACGGATACACCAATTGCCCGCGCCAGTATGTCAAGTTGGGGGAGATGTTTCACCAGCGGGGGTACAACGTCCTGATCGCGAATCTTCCCCGCCATGGTCTGACGGATCGGATGAACGACGTCCAGTCGGGGCTAACGGCGGAGGAGCTTGCGGCGTATGCCGATGAGATGGCGGATATCGCCCGGGGGATCGGACGGCGGGTGACCTTCGCGGGCATTTCCTGCGGCGGCGTGGTCAGCGCCTGGGCCTGGGCAACTCGCGCGGACGTCTCCGCCGCCGTCCTCATGGCCCCCGCCTTCGGGTTCCGGATGATACCTTGGAGACTAACTCTCCCGATGGTCAATTTGTTCGGCTTGCTTCCAAACATTTATATATGGTGGGATCCGATTAAGAAAAACCGGGGTGTGCCGGGACACACATACCCGCGTTATTCCCTGCGGGCGCTCCGGCAAATTCTGCGCCTGGCGTATGCCGTGCGAAGCCGGGTAAAAAAAGAGCCCCCCGCGGGGAAGGAACTGATCGTCGTCACCAATCCGAGTGATTGGGCGGTGAGCAACGTCATGATCGGGAGGGTGCTCCGGGAGTGGCGTCAACTCGGCATCCCGGTCACGCACCGGCAGTTCGAGGCTTCCTGGAAGCTGGATCACGATTTCATCGAGCCGTCCCAGCCCAACCAGCAGAACGCGCGCACGTACCCGCTGTTGCTGGAGTGGATCATCGGGAAAAATCAGCAGCTGGAAAAAACCGCTGCGAAAAAATGAAGCCGCGCAAAAAAAGTGCCGCGATCGCCGATCGCGGCACTTTTTTTTACTCCCGCGATCATCGATCGCGGCTGCTGCGAGGATTTGCGCACTCCCGACAGCATCACCGGTTGAACATGCCGGCCAGGAAGAGCTCCACCGGCTTGCCGTGAATGGAGGGCGAGGCGTCGCGCAGCGCCACCGGCGCGTAATATCCCCAAGCGAAGAATCCCGAAATCCAATCGCGTTCGGCGGCCGCCAGGAGCAGCGCCTGATAGGCCCGGGTTTGGGCGTCGAAATCCGGCGCCAGGCTGAGCGCCAGGCCGGTTCCGGAAAGGACCGCGGAAACCGGCAGGCAGGAACCCATCGCGTCGCGCGGGCAGCCCGCATCCGCCCCGCCCAGCGAAGCGTAGGCCGGCGCGAGAAGAATCGGTTTCCCCAAGGCGCGCAGGCCGGCCAGCTTTTCATCCAGCAGCGCGCCGGCGGCGGCTTTCATTTCCTCGGGGGAGTTGTTGCCCGCCGTCAGCGGGCCGCTCGTGCGGATCAGAACTTCGTCGATCTCATCGAAGAACTGGGGGATGGCGGGGAATGCGTCGGAGAGAGGAAACTCCACGACCAGTTTGCCGGCATAGCGCAGACGGATGTTGCGCACCAGCACACGCCAGCGCGTTTCAATGTCGGCCGGAGTCCCCGGCAGCCCGGGCATCGCCTGCAGCATGTCGGCCCGCGCGATCACCAGTTCCTCCACGCCGTTCCGCTGGGCGATGTCGGCGTAGGTGAACAGGAAATTCGCATACGAGAGGAAGAAGGAATCCCACCAGGCGGTATCGCGCGGCGCGGTATCCCACCAGTCGGAGGTGAGGCCGGTCAGCGCGCCGACCGTCGGGGAGAGCGCCGGCCGGATGCCGGCGGCCCGCAGGTACGCCAGCTGGAGCATCACATCCTGGTACAGGGGAGTGGCCAGTTCCGGGAGATTGCGGATTTCCGGCAGCGGGGCATTCGCGCCGAGGTACCACTGCGGACTGAGGAAGACCGTCTCGGCGCGCAACGCGACCAGATCGGCGATGGTGGAATCGTACGGCGGCGACCAGCGCGCCGGGGAGAATACCGCGCCGAAGCGCAGGCTGGGTCGAACGGATGCGGACGGGGCGGGGATCACGGCGGCCGCCGTATCCGGCCAGGCGGACCAGCCGAGCACGGAATCCACTATCGTCTGCGCGGCGTTGGTCACCTGGAACATCCGTCCGACGGCTTGATCTCCGGCCGTGGCCAGATCGTCGGCCAATCCGCACATCCCGGTCCGGCAATACCGGTAGGCCACCGGCCCCGGCCATTCCAACGGGCTTGCCAGGGTGTAGGTCCATTGCTGGGGGCCGATCATCCACATCGGGATCGGTCGCATCCAAATGCCCTGGAAGGGGCTGAATTGGATATACACCTTCTCGGCTGAGGGTGTGCTGGCGGGCGCCACCGCGTTGAACGTGACCGGGCCGAGCTCGCCGGATTGCCAGGTAATCACCCCGTTCTCGACGATCGCATCGTGCTCCGGAACGATCATGTCGCGCAGGACGAGCCGCCCCTGCGCGTCGCGTTCGGCGTTCCAGAATCCGTCGCCGAGGGTGAACTTGTAGCGGACGTGGGTGCCCACCGGGAGGGAAAGCGAAACGACGTAGGTGCCGTCGCTCAGGAGCGTCATCAGCGGCGCGCGCGCCGGTTCGACCATCGTCGATGCCGCGCCGGGCTGGAAGGTATTCCCGAGCATCAGCAGATTGCCCACCATCCGAATCTGCGCGCCGGGGGGATTCTCCACCTGCGGGGTATATAAATGGAAGGAGACTGTCACCCGCGGCGCGGGAGAGAGCGCCAGGTTGGCGGGGGTATCCTGTCCGTCGGCGATGATCGCTTCCTGGATGAACGGCCGGTAGCCGCCGTCCACATCGAATGCGATCAGGGTTTGCTTCCCGGTCGGGACCCCGCTGAGCAGGTAGTAGCCGTTGGTATCGGTGATGGTGCGCATCCCGGCGGTTCCGATCACCAGGCCCGGGATCGCCAGACCGGTGACCGCGTCGCGCACGAGGCCGCGGATCCGCCCGGTGGTTCCGTGGAATTCCGTCCCGATCCAGTGCGCAATCGTATCCTCAACCTGGTTGTTCCCGGACGCGTAATAGGTGCGGTAATCCACCATCCCCGAGCCCGAGCCAGCTTCGATCTCGCCGCTCCCGAGGCTGTAGCGGTAGTGGATCATGGCGTTGCGGGGGAACTCCAGCTGAAGCTGCCACAGCCCGGCATCGATCTGCTTCATCTCGTAGCTGGTCGGATTTAAGGTAAGCCCGGTCACCTCATCGAGGATGTTCAGGATGACCTTCCCGCCCGCCGGAGAATCCGCGGGTGCGCGCACCAGGAAGGCGACCGAAAACGTCGGGAGCGGCAGGGGCGTGGCAATCGGGTAGGTAAGATTGCCGCCCGTTCCACAACCGGCCAGGATCAGGCCGGCCAGAAGCGAGACAAGCACTGACCGGAAAATGGCGGATCGGATCCTCATAAGCCTCCAGGCATTACCGTTGCGATCGGAATGGATAAACGCAGGCGAACCACCGGCGCAAACCGCTTAAATGATACCCGAGATCGTGGAATCCGGCGGTTTTCGGAATTCCAGACCCTAAGGGTATCGAAGGGTAAACAAAGGTTGCCTCAACCCTAAGGGTGCCGAAAGGTAGACAAGGGTTGCCTCACCCTAAGGGTGCCACAGGGGGGGTAAGTTTCCCCTGCACCCCAAGGGTGTCTGGATATCACACCATATTTTCCTGCAGAGCCAAGGGTGCGGTAAATGGGAAGATCGGGCGGATGCCGCGCGAAAAAACAGCAGACGTTTGAAAGGATCCGCACCGGACCGGGAGAAATGGATATAACCGGTTGGGTTAATCCGCCGCCGGGGGTTTCCTCTGCGACAATCGCGGAAGGATCGCCGCGCCGAACCAGACCAGCAGGCAGGTGACGAGCATGCCGGTCACGGCTGTCGCGAATCCATCCTGCCAGAAGGCGACCGGGAACAGCCGGATCAGCGTATCCGAATACGGGAAGAGCCAGGTCTCGCCGGTGAAGAAGACCCGGTGAAAACCCACGAAGGCCCAATCCCAGGCCAGGGCGACGGTGACAAGCACGAGGATCAGGAAGCCGAAGGTCCCGAGGCCCGCCGTGGCAAGCGTCCTGCGCAGAAGGCCGCGATCCTTCCAGAATAAAAAAGCGCAGCCGGCCAGGTAGAGGATGCCGAGCGCGGCGAGCAGAACCATCGCCGTCTGGACAATGCGATGCACATCCGCCATATGCCGGACTTCGCGCTCGTTGTAGAGCGGCGAACCGTCCGCCAGCCGGTACTGCGCGAAGAATTCATCACCGGCATCCGAGAGAAGGTATGCGCGGGAGATATTCGCCCATTGGATGCGCTCCTCGGCCGTAAAGCCGTACGGGTCGGCGGGGAATCCCGGCCGCCGGTACTCGAGTTCGACAAACGCCGGGAACAGCATAATCCGCACCCAACCCAGAAACAGCAGCAGCGGGAAGGAGGCGATCAGGAATAGGCGGAGGATCTTTTTCATGGGCGGGCCCTTTCTCACTGCGGCGCCAGCATGGGCAGCCGGCCGGACAGCACGAATTGGACGACCATCGCGTTGGTGAGCAATTCGATCGGCGCGCGGTCGTCGGTGTAGACCATCCCGTTCGCCGGGGTGGGCTGCAGGTTCTGAATTGTCCACTCCAGCACGGTCAGGAGCTCGAGCGGCGCTTCGCCCCCGGTTTTCAGCGCCTTGTAGTTATCGAGGAGATTCTGGATTGTCGTGGGTTGGGCGGTCGCAAACAGGATGCTGTTCATGCTGTAGGGGACGTCGGTCACATACACGCTCGGGAACACCGCCTGCATCGTCGCGGCCAGGCCTTCGATTAGGCGGCGGTCGTCCGGAAGACGGGCGACGTTGATCGTCACCACGCCGTCCGGCCCCAGGCGGTCGCGGACCGTCTGGAAGAATTCGAGCGTGGTCAGGTGCGGGGGAATGTAGGGCGGCCGGTACGCGTCGATCGCGATCACCGAAAAGGCGCGCCGGCTGTGGCTCAATCCCCAGCGCCCGTCGACGGGGAGCGCCTCCAGGTTCGCTTCGGTCATCCCGAAATATTCGCGGCCCACGTCGATGATCACCGGATCGATCTCGTACCCTTCGATCGGGATCGGCCCGTAGATTTTCGTGTATTGCATGGCGGCGGTTCCGGCCGCGAGCCCCACGATCGCAAGGCTCTCCACCTGCGCCATCCCGCGCGGCGGCGCGTTGAAAAACGGCGCGGCGAGAAAATAATCCCACGTCCCGCCGGTCAGGAGGAGCCCCGGCGCATACACCGAGTGCATCCCCTCGCCTTCATTTAATCGCAGGTAGCGCACGCCCTCCAATTCCACGACCTGAATGTAGTTGTAGGCGGATTCCCGTTCATAAAGCTGGCCGGGAGTGTTTTTAATCGAGAGCCCCGTGCCGAGAAGATACAGGCCGAGGAGGACCAGCGGCATCCATAGATGATTCCGCGCCATCCGCCGGTCCGTCCGCCAAAGCCCGATCAGCGCCACCAGGAGGAGCAGGGCCGCGAAGACGAAGAACGTGCGCGCGGTACCGATGGCGGGGATCAGCCACAGCACCGGCAGAAACGTGCCGATGATCGATCCGAGGGTGGAGACGGCATACAGCCGGCCGGCGATGTTGCCGGCGGCATTCACATCCTGGATCGCCAGCCGGATGGCGAAGGGCGAAATGCAGCCCATCAGCGTGACCGGAACCGAGAAAAGAATCAGCACCGCGCCGAAGGACCCGAGCACGATCGCCGCGTCGAGCTGTTCCACCGCGGCCGCCGCCCACAGCAGGACCGGCCGGCTGACGACCGGCACCACCGCCGTGGTGAGCGCCGCCCAGGCCATGATCCGGTAGAACACCGAAGGGTTCGGATTGCGATCCGCCCAGCGACCGCCGATAAAATACCCGGCGGTGAGGTAGACCAGGATCAACCCGATGATGTTGGCCCACACCAGGTTGCTGGTGCCGAACACATTTCCGAGCAGGCGCGACGCGGCCAGCTCCACCGCCAGGGCGGTCATGCCGGAAACGAAAACGGCGAGCGATAAAAAGCGCAATGATGGTTTCATGCCCTCTCCCAGTTCGGATCACAGGAATTATAACCCCCTCCTTCATCCTCCCCCGTTTGCGTCACGAGGGTCTCTATTTTTTTTTTAGAATCTTTCTGACGCAAATGGGGGAGGAAAGAGGGGTAGGGTTATAATCGGCCGAATGGCGCTCTCCACCTTTTCCCGCCGAGACCACACCCGCAACTGGCTCGGCTTCCTCACGGATTACGTCTTCTTCAGCATCGGTTTGACCTTCGCGGGAACCAACACGATCCTGCCCGCCTTCGCCGCCAACCTGACGGATAACCCCATCCTGATCGGCCTGGCCAACGCGTTGTGGCAGGGCGGGTGGCTGCTGCCGCAGATGTTCGCCGCGCATTATCTTTCGACCGCGGTGCGGAAGCTGCCGACGATCAAGTTCTTCGCCTGGATCGGCCGCCCCATCTTCCTCGTGTTCGGCGTCTTTCTTCTCCTCTCCGGGGCGGTCTGGCCGGCGGTGTTCCTGCTCGGGCTTTATTTTTGCAGTTTTTATTTCAGCTTCACGGATTCCATCGCCGGCGTGGCCTGGTTCGACCTGCTGGGGAAGACCTTCTCGCACCGCGAGCGCGGGCGGTTGATCGGCACCAGCCAGGCGCTCGCGGGCATTCTCTCGATCGCGGCCGGCGCGGCGATCGGTTGGATCCTCCAATCCTCGGGGCTGGCCTTCCCGCAAAATTACGGGCTGATCCTGGCGTGCGCCTCCGTGTGCTTCATGATCTCGCTCGGCGGGATGTACCTGATCCGGGAACCGCTCGAACCGGTCGCGGCCGAGCGGCAGAAAATATTCGAATACCTCCCCGGATTGGTGCGGTTACTCCATGAGGACCGGACCTTTCTGCGGGTGAACGTCTCCCGCCTGCTGATGGCGTTGTGCGTGATGGCTTCGCCGTTTTTCGCCGTGTATGCCATCCGGGAACTCGGGATCGCCGAAGCCGGGGTCGGCTGGTTCGCCATTGCCCAGACGGTCGGCAGCGCGCTGGCCGGTTTGCTCTTCGGGTGGGTCGCCGACCGTTTCGGACCGCATATCGTTATCCGGATCGTCGGGGGCGTTTACCTGCTGGCGCCCTGCCTGGTACTGGCGGCGGGGATTGCCGGGGTAAGCGGACCGGCGCAGCTGGCCCTGATGGCGGCGGCGTTCCTGTTCCTGGGGCTGGGCGACGGATCGATTATGCTGGGTTTCATTAATTACGTCCTCGAGATCGCACCGCAGGGCCAGCGGCCGGTGTATGTCGGGCTGACCAACACGATTGTCGGGGTGATCGTGCTGTTCCCGTTCATCGGGGGCGCCCTGGCGGACGCTTGGGGTTACCGGGTTGTGTTTTTGATCGCCGCTGCGGGGATCGCCGCCGGATGGTTCACCGGGGCGTCGCTGCCGTCCCGAGCGGCGCTGTTTGCCTCCGGGCAGGGCACGGCGCCCGAAAGCGAACCGCCGTATAATAAGGGATAGGATCAATCCGGCGCGCCGGGAGGCGAACCAAGCATGGGATTCGGTGAAATTATTCTTATTGTTCTCATCCTCGTAATGATCTTCGGCGCGGGGTGGATCTTCGGGTTGGCCGGGTGGGTCCGCAAGGGCATCCGCACCCTTCGCAGGGAGTGGGATGCCGGAAAGGATTCCGCCGCCCGGTAGGCCCCCGATCCGGCGCATTCCCCGACATCACAATCCGCCGTCCTGATCCGGCTTGAACCGGACCATTCGGCGGCATGTCAGACGGCCGCGCCGGCCGCATTCGATGGCATCCTGGAAAAGCGAATACGTTCGAAGGAACGCAGCATTGCCGCGGGACGGTTGAGCTGCGCGAGGATGGGGTTTTCCTTCCTATAGTACAATCGGTTCGTCGGACTCCTCCCGTGATGGTATGGAGGCCGCATTTTCTCAGCGGAGCCGGTTTTCCGCATGGCAGCTTCACCATCGAAAACAGGAAACATCCGTCAAGCCCTTCCGCGTGTGCTCGTGCTCGCGGATATGCCAGAATCCGGCGAGTGGCTTGTGCGCGAAGTCCTGCTTCCGAGAGGATTCCCGGCGGAAGTCTCACGGCCGGATTCGCCCCCGGCCGACGTGCTGGCCATAGACCTGACCCAGCTGCAGGGGCTCCAGGTCACCGGATTGCGGCAGCGGCGGGAGCAGGGGGAAACCTCCCCGGCGATCGTGATGGCCAGCCGGATCAACCCGGAACTCGCGCGGGATCTGTTCCGCCTCGGGGTCAAGGATTTTCTCCTCAAGCCCTGCAAACCCGACGACATCGTCCAATCCCTGTTGAACGCTTTTCGTCAATCCTCGGTCCAGGCCGGCGAGCGGCAAAGCGTCGACGAGTTGCGCGCCAATATCGAGCAATTGCGCCGCCGCAACGAGGAATTGCGTTCGCTGCTCGACGTCGGCCGCGCCGTCACCCAAACCCGCCAGGCGGACCTGCTCCTGCGGCAGATCGTGGAAGCCGCCGCCTACCTGACCGGCGCGGAGGACGCGGGCCTCTACATGCTCGAGGATACGTCCGGAGAAATCATCCTGCGCGCGAGCAAGGAAGCCCAGGGCGGCCGGGCGATGACCAACCGCATTTCCGTTTCCGACGAATTCGTCAACCAGGTGGTGAAATCCGGCCAGACGGTCGTCCGTCAGAAAGACGGGCAGGTCAACCTGAAGGTAAAGACCGGCTACATGGTCCAGACCCTGGCGAATGTGCCGATCTGGGTCGAAGGCCGCATCGGCGGGGTGCTGGGCGTGTACAACCGTTCAGCGCAGGTGAATTTCAGCGAGCATCATGTCCAGCTTCTGCGCGGGCTGGCGGCCTGGGCCGGCGTGGCGCTGGAGCGGCTCCTGCGCTCGCCCGGCGGCGACGCGGCGGCCGTATCCGGCACTTCGCCGCTTCCCGCGGCCGTCTCACCCGCCGAGTTCCGCCAGGCGATGATGACCTTCATCGCCGAGGTGGCCAAGGTGGTCGGCACCAATCCCAACCTTCCGAACCGCGCCAATTTATGGAAGCTGCGCGCGCAGGTGGAGGAATGGTTGAAGCGGCTTCCGGCCGAACCGAAGGCGACGCCGAACGCGCCGGCCGGGACGGAAGTGTTCCAATACCGCAAGGCGATCGGCGATGCGCTGATGGCGGTGCGGTCGGCGGCCGAGATGAAGAAGGTCCCGATCCTCACCCAGATGGTGGGAGAATTCCCGAACGTCTTCGGAAAATCGGAGGCGGCGCAATCCGGGCTGCAGACGCTGATCGGCTGGTCGATCGCGCGCAGCAACCGCACGCCGATTGACCTGGTTCTTTTCCGGCTCAAGGGCGGGGAGCCGAGCGGGCCGTTCGCGATCAACAATGCCGATAAGCTCCCCTTGGGCGAATGGGTGGTGCTTTCGATCGTGGATTCCGGGCCGGCGCTGACCGGCGCGGAGCTGGCGGAGATCCGCAAACAGACCACCCAGATCCAGATGGTTTCCCCGTTGGGGGCGGCCAACCGCCAGATCCGCGCGGGCGGCGGCCTGCTCTGGGTGGAAGGAAGCTCGGAGCCGGTGACAATCTACGTCGGATTCCGGGCGGCCGCGTGAGCGGAGAGAGGGATAATCCATGGAATCCAGGATGCCGCGCGACCTCGTCTCCACCTCGGTGATCACGCAGAACTACCGGGTGAACGGGATGATATCCGTAACGGCCGCCGGCTTGATCGGCCTGCTGAGCGACCCGACCGATTCGTACATCGAGATCGAAAACGCCTCGCTTGTCCGTCTGCACCGCCCGCAGGAGGTGGTGGCGCAGTTCAACTCCTGGGGGATGGTCAAATCGCGCATTATCGCCGTGCTGTGCGAAAAAACCGCGGACCTGGGGCGGATCACCATCGCCCGCGCCGGATTCTCGCGCCTGATCTCCTACCGCATCTGGGCCAGCCTGCACGGGTTCGAAATGTTCGGGATTCTCGAGAGCCCGGGCAAGTTCGATTTCTCCGCGCAGATGTTCCAGGGCAACCGCCAATTCACCGCGTTGTTCAACGCCACGCTGATCCCGGTGTATTTCCCGCAGCTGGTCACGCGCGCGCCGGCAATCCTCTTCAACCGCCAGATGGTCGAGGGGATCGGGGTGATCTCCGAGGTGGAGGAAGAGATTGCGGCCGAGGAAAAGGCCATCGGCCGGACCGGATCGCTGGGGCGGCTCAGCACCGGGCAGCTGGGACGGACCGGAACGGGGCAGCTTTCGCAGGGTGGGACGGGGCATTTCCCGCGCACCGGAACCGGGCAGCTGGGGCGGGCCGGGAACACGCAGCCGAGGCCCGCAGGCGCCACCGGCCAGTTTCCGCGGACGGGTCCGAGTTTGTCCGACCCGGACGATGACATCAAATGATCTGTTTGGAGGGGGAGGATCAGGATAAACCTGTCATGTATGGAAATCGAAGCGCCGTTTGCGGCGCTTCGCATGTTTTAATCCTCCCCAACGCCTTTGTTTTTCAATTGATTGTCCTTCTCAGAAAAAAAACAGGTCGTAGTTATTGTGAGAGGACAGTGGAGGAGGCTGGAATGGAAGCTTGGGTAGGATGGCGTCGGGATATGTACCATAATTTTCATCCGGAAAACCCCAAGGGAGGATGCCATGACCAAGAAAATCCACATGGATGTCGACAGCGTACAGGGGGTCATTTTTCTCCTCGAACGAAAAAAGGAAGAGCAGACCGATTTTATCCGGGACACATCCTTGGCCGTGAGGAATTTGGAGGAGAATGAATGGTCCGGGGCTTCTCCAGATCAATTCTACAGCGAATACGATCTGCTTTATAAGGATGTCTTGACGCAGGTGGACTCCACAGGGGCTTTTGCCGACCGGCTGCCCAAGGTGATCGCCGAAATTAACGCCGCGGCTGCCAAATTGAGTTGAGGGGAGGATGCTGTGCCGTTCATGCTTTTAAACGTAGAGGCCGTCGGCGCCGTCCAGGAGCGGATGGCCAAAGACCAGACACGCATCGCCGAGTTGGTCACCGCCCTTACCGGAACTGTTCAGGGATTGGAGAACGGCGCTTGGGTGGGCAACTCCGCCTCCCAGTTTTTCGCGGAATATGAAATGGAGAACGCCAAGTGGAAGCGCCAGTTGGAGGTCTTGCGAATCCTGGCCGAGCGGATGGAGCAGGAGATCCATGAATGGGAACACGCGGCCGAAAAGTTCGGGTAATAGGGAATCGATGATGGAGATTTTGCAGAGATGAAAATATCATTATTTCGCGAAGTTCGGCCGCCGTCAGATCGATGGTAATTCCCATCTCTTTTTTGGCATAATATATCCATGATGAGAAGAGCGGGCGGATGGATCCTGTCGGCTGAGGTTTTTATCTGCTTGCAGGCTTGCGGCGTTGTTTCGCCGATCCCTGTACCAGCGGCGGTTCCCAGTCAAACATCCTTGCCAACCTTCACGATTACTTCCGCCAGCACGGCTTCCCGCACCAGCACCCCGACGGTGACGGGTACGCCTGTACCCACTCTCACGCTCACGATCACCCAAACCTATACCCCCTCCCGCACCGAGAACGCCCATACATACGTCTTCCCCGTCCAGCCGCAGTCGGCGGCCGATTTCGCCTCGGGCGGCCATGCCTACCCGGCCACCGATATCTACGCGCCGATTGGGACGGAATTTGTCGCGGTGACCGCCGGAACGGTGAATTTTGTTTCCCGCGACGATCTTTGGAATCCCGATTCGGACGATCCCGCCTTCGCGGGCGGTTTGTGCGTCGCGATCATCGGTGACGATGGGATCCGTTATTACGGCTCGCACCTCTCCGAGGTCGCCGACGGGATCAAGCGCGGCGTGCGGGTGAAGGCGGGCCAGCGGCTTGGTTTGGTGGGAAAATCCGGCAACGCGGCCAACACTAGCCCGCACCTGCACTTTGGCATTTCGCATCCGACCTATCCGGAAGATTGGCTCACCCGCCGCGGGGAGCTGGACCCGTACCCGTACCTGATCGCCTGGTCGCGCGGTGAAGATATCACACCGAGATTCCCGACTCCCACACCGACTTACTGACCCTCCTCCGCTGCCCTCACCCATTAGCGGAAATTCAAAAACGCTTACGGGGGAGGATTTTACCGGGAGTCCTCCCCCGTTAACCGAAAACCAAGAGCTGCTAACAGGGGAGCTTTGTGCGCGGGAGCCCGCCCCGCATCCGAGGACCAAGAGCGGCCAATGGGGGAGGTTTGTGCGCGGTCATCCTCCCCCGCCGGCTCTTCTCTCTGCTGTCCCCCATCGCCCACGATCAAGTTGGCGCGCTAGCCGGCTCTTATGATGGGCAATGGGGGAACGTGCACTCGGGGGGATAGAAGGGCGAGGATTTTTGCCGCCTGGAATTTGTAATATAATTTTCCGCAGGCGCAACCCCAAGGGAGGATGTCATGCCACCGCCAATCCACATGGATGTCGACAGCGTAAGATCGGTAATGGAGCTCCTGATGAGGGAGAGAGAAAGCCTTAAGAAATCGTTAAAATCCATTACCGGTGCCGTTATGGAGTTGGAGGAAGGAGAATGGGCAGGAAGCTCCGCCAATCAATTTTTTACCGATTATGACGATATGCTTATCAAGTTGAATCCCCGGCTGGATGCCATGGAAGCGTTCGCCGGACGGTTGTGGCAGGCGATTGCGGATTGGGAAGCCGCATCCGCAAAACTGGATTGATGCCGTTGCCGATCAGGGCTTTCATGGATTTTATGCGGCTGTTTCTCCGGAGGGGAAAATCATGACCATCACCATGCATATGAAACCGGAGTCGGTCCGGAAAATGAGCCGCAAGCTGGAACGTTTTTCGGAGGAATTGCGCGATGCCGTCGCGAAGATTGTTCGCGGGGCTGAGGGGATGGATTGGTCTTCTGCGCAGAAAGACGACTTTATGGCCGGCATCCGCCACTGGGAGAGCGGTGTCTTTCCGGCTCAGGTGATGTGCGATGTCCTTGGGACGAAACTTGCGGATGAGGCAGAGGAATGGGAGAGGGCCGCGGCGAAATTCGGCTGGGGCAACCAAGGGTACACGCCCTTCCTGGTGGGCTCCGGCGATTCGACGCCGGTCGACTGGAATGACGTCGATCAGGGCGGATTGGGAACCTGCTACCTTATGGCCTCCCTGATAACCCTTGCGCAACATCATCCGGAATTGATAGAACAGATGATCCATGATAACGGAGACGGAACGTTTACGGTTATATTTCATGAAATAAAGTGCGAGACCGCGGTCGGGCCGTGCACCTATGTCGAAGTTCCCATCACGGTGGATCTGGGGTTTCCTCCCGGCCGGTATGACGGATCCCAATACGGTGAGCCGGGCGATACCACCCGGAAAAACAAGGAAGTCTGGGCAATGATCATCGAGCGCGCGTATGCCGAGTGGAAAGGCGGATACGACGCGATCGATGGCGGATATATTTCACAGGCTTTATCCGCACTCACGGGAATGGATAGTACCGTTTTCGTCCCTACCGAATTGGATATCAATGAATTATACAGCGCATTCCAACGCGGGGATGCTATTGCCGCAGCAAGTTTGCGGGATTATAAAGTGCTCGTAGACGGCAAATGGATCGATAACCCGGATATTTCCGATACGATGCCTGAATACCAGAAAGGAATTATTGTCAACGATCATGCATACGCAATTACCAATGTGGATCCCATCACCAATTCCATTACTCTGGTCAATCCATGGAACGATAATTTCCAACCCATCGTTCTGGATTACGATGATTATCAAAGATTATTCGCGCTAACGATCACAAATCCCGTCAATCCATAGGGAGGAGAAATGCATCCATTGTCTCTTCGTAGGAGAATAACCTGTCGATGGATTGCACGAATAGGTTTTACGCTAATAGGAATTGGCGCAATCATAGGTCTTGTGGAGGGTAAACCAATGCCGGGAGATAGGTTGGTTCTTAAAGAGGGGGCTCAGCATTCTTACTACACATTACGAATTGGATCCGGCAATTACAATACTGAAGATTATGTGACGGATTCCGGGAAAATAAAACATGGCTGGACAGTCGGCTTATGGCTCATCATTGAAGATCGTCCGGAGACTGAAAAAACATTCATGGCTTTTGAGGGTAAGAATATACTTTTTGAAGGATACAACATCCACGTTTCGCGCATCGTGGATACCGATATAAGCGGATTGTATACCGAGATAGAGGTGCGAAGGGCTTCATTGGCGGATTGTTTTAGAAGAATGTTGGGTCAAGACTGAATTGAGAAACATTGATGTTGAAATATGGATATCGTCACGAAGAAGAAATATATCTGATTCTCCCGGTGTTGTAGAGAGGGAAAGAGGTTTATGATGATCCGGCCTTATCGAATAATCCTCCCGGAGAATGTCATTGTTACGATAAAATCCGGAGGCGGAAAAATATTACTCGCCGCCACCAATATTATTTTTGGAAAGATAAAGGATGAAAATGGCAAAGAGCAACGCGGTTGGACGGCCATGCTGACCATGAAGGGAAAAGATAAGCGGGAGACGCAAAAAGCATTTAAAATCAACGCAGGGACAAAGATCCAATTTGAAAAAATTGCCCTCCAAATTTTGGATATCGACCGCGGACGAAATGGAATGTATGTGGATGCGGCCATAGAATCGGCGGACTAACACGGTGCTTTCCGGCGGCCGGACGAGGAGATGACTTTATGCCCACCATTCACATGGATATCGAAAAAGTCAAAGCGGTTTGGGAGCGGACGGTTCTGAATGCGGGGGAAATCGAAGCGACCATTAAAAGCCTTACCGCCGCCGTTGATGACATGGTCGGCAAAGACTGGATCGGGAACGCCGCGACGGATTTTAAAAAAGAATGCGAGGAATTTCACCGTCAAGTGAAAAAGCAGAGCGAAACCATGGGCGATCTTTCCGAACAGATGCGTCTGGAAATTGTGGAATGGGAAGCCATGAATAAGGAATTGCATTGAAGGATTAATCGAATAGGAGTAGTGCTGGCCCGGTTTCAAGAACGGCGCAGCTGCGAAACGGATGGATGGCATATTCCACCCTCATTGAAAGAGAGGTAAGATGTCTTCTGCAACCCTGGTCATTCATGATGGTGTCATGATAAATCACCGCGGCGGTCACGGCGTTCTGGGGATCGGGACCGGGAATTTTCAGGGTGGAAAATATTCGGATGAAAACGGAACGGAAAAACGCGGGGCGACGGCTGGCTTGTGGCTTGTCCTCGGCGGCAAACCCGATGTAAATGCCTTTGATCGCGTGTATCCGGAAAAGGCCATCGATTTCGAAGGGTATCAAATTCTTGTCCGAGCTGTCGGAAGCGACCGTCGAAGTATGTATATAAAAGTTGAGGTGGTTGATGGAAAGGGCACATGAATGTCGTTGGAGAATGATAATAAAGAAGATTAAGGGGGGGAATCCATGCGCGAATTGCATCTGAACATCGAAGCCGCCAGCGTCATCCAGGACAGGATGGTTAAGGACCAGGCGCATATTGAGGAATTGCTAGCGGGCCTGACCGAGGCCGTACACGGATTGGAGGAGGGAGCCTGGGTAAGCAACTCCGCATCACATTTCTTTAATCAGTATGAAGAACTGGGCGCGGCGTGCAGGCGGCAGATGGAGGTCATGCGAATCCTGGCCGACCGTTTCAAACAGGAAATCGAGGAATGGTCGAATGCGGGGGAAAAATTCTAATGCGGGGATCCGGGTGGTCCGCAGAATTCGCCTACCCCCGCTCATGAAACCTTCGCGCTGGGAAAACCGCCAGCGCTCATCACTCGGGGGGCATGCCCTGTCCTCCCCCGTTCGCAAAATAAATGAGTGGCTAACGGTTTATATTGTCGCGGTAACCCTCCCCCATCAAGCGGTTTTCTTGACGGGGGAGGGAAGCGAGGGGGTCCAGACCGCATAATCCGCCAGGTTACCCTCTTTGCCGTCGGATTCGAAGGTTTCGTTTTCGGAAAAGCCCGTCTGCTCTGCCAAAGTCAGCCGTTCCTGCGCCCGGATCACGTGCACATAGCGGAGTCCGCGGCTCTCATGGCGCCAATCCAGAAGGTAATCGCCCTCCTCGAGATCGGATTCGTTTACTCCGATCTCAGACCAGGCAACGACCCGCTTGCGCAGCCGCTCACTTCTCTGGAATTGCCAGCCTGAAAGGAAGAGTATTCCATCGGGAACGAGCATCCGCCGGCAAGCGGCGAGGAATGCCCGCCTTCCATCGGCGCCTGGGATATGATGAAGCACGGCGAATGCGAATACGTAATTCATGGATTCTTGAGAAATGGACTGTTCCCATCCCGCTTCGAGGAAATCCGCGGCCTGGAAGGTTGTGGGGAAGGGGTAGACTTCGGATCGGGCGATTTCGAGCAGCCCTGTGCTGAGATCGAAGCCCGCATATCGGCCGTGAAAACCGCGGTCGGCAAGGTACTTCGCCGCGTTGCCGTTCCCGCAGCCGAGATCGGCGACCGAGGCATCCGGCGGGATGCGCCCCAGCAGGCGCTGCGCGCCGGGCTGGACTTTTCCGCGCGTGGCCGAAAAGGGGGCGGCGAGGGTTTGATAGAATTCCCGATTGAGGGCTACGAGGCGGCGGGCGATGTCTGATTTCACAACCGGAGATTATACAGAAGAAGAGGCCCGGCGGCTGGACTCCTGGAAACGCGCGCGGGATTATTCCGATCCCGAGCGGCGGGCCGCGGCGCGCGCGATCCTGCTTGAAGTCGCAGGCGGGGCTGAGCTGCGTCCGGCGCTGCACCGGCATCCGGCGCGCGGCGCCTACCTGAGCAAGGATTTCCTGATCGCCGAGTACCGCGCGATGACGGCCGCGGGCGAGCTGGCGGCGGATCCGGCGCTGTGGGAACGCCTGCGGATGAAGCCGGTGCGCACCCTTTCCGGCGTGGCGACGGTCAGCGTCCTCACCCGCCCGTACCCGTGCCCGGGCGAGTGCCTCTTCTGCCCGGATGATGCGCGCATGCCGAAGAGTTACATCGCCGACGAACCGGGCGCGCTGCGCGCCGCGCAGAACGCGTTCGACCCGTTCCGCCAGGCGGCCAGCCGCCTTGGCTCGCTCGAATCGGTCGGACACACGACCGGCAAGGTCGAACTGCTGATCCTGGGCGGCACGTGGTGCGCTTACCCCGGGGAGTACCGCGAGCATTTCGTCCTGCGCCTGATGGATGCGCTCAATGGGGAGGATTCGAGCTCGCTCGCCGAGGCGCAGCGCAAAAATGAATCCTCCGCGCGGCGCTGCGTCGGGCTGGTGGTGGAAACCCGCCCGGACACGATTACATCCGATGAATTGCGGAGCATGCGCCGACTCGGGGTGACCAAGATCCAGGTCGGCGTGCAGAGCCTCGACGACCGGATCCTCGCGCTCAACCGCCGTGGGCACACGGTGGCGGATTCGCGGCGCGCATTCCGCCTGATGCGCGCGGCCGGATTCAAAATCCAGGCGCACTGGATGCCCAACCTGCTGGGAGCGACTCCCGAAAGCGACCGCGAAGATTTTGCGCGCCTGTTCGACGACCCCGACCTGCGGCCGGATGAGTTGAAAATCTACCCCACCATCCTGGTGAAGAGCAGCCCTCTCTACGCGCTTTACGAACGCGGCGAATATCATCCGTATGCCCTGGACGACCTTCTGGAATTAATGGCGGCGGTCAAACCGCTCATTCCACCGTATTGCCGGGTCAACCGGCTGGCGCGGGATATCCCGGGGCATCATGTGGCCGCCGGCAACACACGTTCCAATTTGCGCGAAGACGTCCAGCGCCTGCTGGCTGCGCGCGGAAACCGCTGCCGCTGCATCCGCTGCCGCGAGGTGCGGGGGCGGCGGGTGGCGCGGGAGGAGCTCCGGCTTGACGAGCTGACGTACGCAGCGGGCGGGGGGGTGGAGCGCTTTCTGTCCTTCGTCTCAGCCGACGACAAACTCGCCGGCTATTTGCGGCTATCGCTGCCGGTCGGCCCGCATCCGGGTTTGACCATGCCGGATTTGGAGGGGGCGGCGATCGTGCGCGATCTTCACATCTACGGGCAGACTCTGCCGGTTGGCGGCAGCCAGGATGGGGCCGCCCAGCACCTCGGCCTGGGGAGCGAATTGCTTGCGCGCGCGGAGGAAATTGCGCGCGGAGCCGGTTTTGGCGCCCTGGCCGTGATCTCCGCCGTCGGCGCCCGAGATTATTACCGCGGGCGGGGGTTTATCGATGGGGAATTGTATTTGGTGAAGAAACTGAGTTAACTCTGTTCCCTGGGTCCCCCGGATTCAGCAGTCCAATCACGCTTCCTTTTATATGGGAACCCTAAGGGTTGGTCGAACCTTGGGGAACCTTTGCCAACCCTTAGGGTCGGGTACTCGCCGTGGTTCTTGCAGAATCCCCGCACCTTGCCTTTCTCCCCGCTTTTCGATATACTCCCGCCCGTTGCCGCGGGTCCATCCCGCGTTTCCGCTCCCCACCCGGGTACCCGCCCGGCCAAGGGGGGCAATCCCATGGAAAGGAGGTTCTCCTCATGCGCAACTATGAAGTTGGCTTGATTGTTCATCCCGACACCAACCAGCAAAACCTCGACGAGCTGCTGACGAAAATCAAAGGCTGGATCACCGAGGCCGGCGGCACCGTCGCCAAGGTGGATGTGTGGGGCAAACGGCGCCTGGCGTACGTCATCCGCAAACAGCGCGACGGCTACTATGCCTTCCTGTATGCGGACCTGCCCGGAGCCATCCCGGCCACGCTCGAACGAAATCTGCGCCTTGCGGAATCGATCATGCGGTTTTCCATTATCCGTACGGAGAGCTGATGCGATTGTTGGGGTTTCCGGCGGACGTCTCCCGCCGGGATCAGGAGCGGGAAGATGTCGAGAAGCTTAAACAAGGTGATGATCATCGGGTATCTGGGCCGTGATCCGGAGATGCGCTATACCTCCTCCGGAAAGCCGGTCACCACGTTCAGCGTGGCCACCAACCGCTCCTGGAGCAGCGCGAGCGGGGAACGCCACGAGGAGACCGAGTGGTTCACCGTCGTGGCCTGGGGCAACCTGGCCGAGATCTGCAAACAGCATCTCAGCAAGGGCTCCCAGGTTTACATCGAAGGCCGTCTGCAAACCCGCCGGTGGGAAGATACCGAAGGCAAAAAACACGCCGCGGTGGAAATCGTCGCGGGCGAGATGATCCAGCTGGGCGAGAAGCGCGAAAGCGCCGTGGCGCTGAATTATCCGGCGGTCGACGAGGAATATCCCTTCTAAGCCCGCAGCAAGGCGCGGGCACGCTGCATCGATTCCCGTATATAGAATTCGTTTCCCCTTGCGCCCAGCGGCGCGGGGGGAAGTCTGTCGGCGGCGGAAGCCGCCCTGGAGGACATAATGGATAGAATGGAAGAAGCTCCCGGCGCGGAGATGGAAACCCGGTCCGAGGGGGGCGGGCGCGGGCGCGGCAGCTACATCCGCAAGCCGCGCGTCTGCCAGTTCTGCATCGAAAAAGCAACCGTCATCGATTACAAGCAGGGGGATATGCTGCGGAAATTCGTGATGGAGCGCGGCAAGATCCGCCCGCGCCGCCAGACCGGGACCTGCGCCCACCATCAGCGCGCGCTGGCGGTGGCGATCAAGCGGGCCAGGCATTTGGCCCTGTTGCCGTTCGCCGACGATTGATCTCGGCCCGGCCGTTAACGATAGTTCATCCGGCGGCGCGTGCGTCGGCCGAGCCGGAAGGCAGCCTTGGAGGTAGATATGCCATCAAGAGTTGAAAGAACACCCACCACCCTCACCCGGAAGCAGCGCCGGCATCTGCGGCACGACCAGGTGCAAACCCGGTGGGTGCTGGCGATTACCGCGGCGATCATACTGGTGGTGGTGGGAGTGATCGGCTACGGGTATCTGAATACGTATTTCCTGCGGGTCAAGCAGCCCGCTGCGGTTGTGCATGGCAAGACCATCACGATCGGGCAGGTCCAGGAAGAAGTCCGCTTTCAGCGCTTGCAGCTGGTCGCATCCTACAACCGGCTGATCGCATCCGCCAGCATGTTGCTGGATCCGACCGAGGCGGCGGGGCTGCAATCGCAGGCGGATGTCATCGCCGGCAGCCTGTCGGATAAGATCGCGCTGGCCGATTCCTCCCTGCAATTCCTGATCGATGCGGAAATCGCGCGGCATGAGGCCGAAGCGCGAGGCATCACGGTGATCGACGCGGAGGTTCAGGCCGCGGTGGATGATATCCTCGGGTATATCCCGGCCGCGACCCTGACGGCGATGCCCTCGCCGAGCAAGACCCTGACCTTCACGCCGACCTCCACCCACACCCTGACCCCCACCGTGACCGTGGGCGGGCCGACTCTTACCCCGTCCCCCACCATCACGCAGACTCCCACCCTGACCCAGACCCCCACTCTCGGCGGGACGGTGACGGCGACCCTGACCATCACCCTCACGCCGACCACGACCAAGGTTCCCACCGCCACCCCGTTCACCGAGCAGGCGTTCCAGAAGTATTACACGCTCTACATCGAGGATATCCAGCGCCAGACCGGGATGGATGAAGCGGAATTCCGGGAGCGGGTGCGCAGCGAGTTGTACATCCAGAAGGTGCGGGATGCGATCATGAGCGAAGTCGTCCGCACGGAAGAGCAGGTGCATCTTGCTCAGATCGTCGTGGATGATTATCAGAAGGCGGTGGACACCCTGGCCCGGCTCCTGCGCGGCGAGACGTGGAATGCGCTGGTTGCGGAAGTCTCCATCGATGCCGCCAGCAAAGACAAGGGCGGGGATATCGGCTGGGTGCCGATGCAGGATCCGCCGACCGACCTGGAAAAGGCGGCCTTCGCGATGAAGGCGGGCGAGGTCGGCCAGGTGCTCCAGACCGGCGCAAATACCTGGGTGATCCTGAAGGTCCTGGAACGCGGTCCGCAGCCGATGGCGGCCGAGAAGTACGCGGCAGCCCAGCAGGCGGCGTATCAGGATTGGCTGACCGGGGTTCGCAACGAGCCCGAAATTGTGGATCGGAAAGGGATGCCGGAAGAGATGATCCCGTCCAAGCCGAGCATCTTGTAGCGCATACCGGTAAAGACACAATGCGATGGATAAAAAAGGGCGCGGTCACCGCGCCCTTTTTTTACTCGTATTTGAGTGCCACCACCGGTTCCAGCCGCGCGGCGCGTTGCGCCGGATACAAACCGGATAGCACCCCCACCACGGTCGCGAACAGCACCGCCGCGATCGGCAGCCACAACGGGACGGCGGTGATCGAGGTCGCCGCGCCGGGGGCCGAGGCCGCGCCCTGGCTCTGGAGATACAAGCCGTAGAGGATGTTGGCCGCGCCGGAGAGCAGCAGGCCGAGCAGCACGCCGCCCAGGCCGCCTAGGAACCCGATTGCGCCCGCTTCGCCCAGGAAGATGAACATCACCGCCCGGTTGGATGCCCCCAGAGCCTTCATCAATCCGATCTCGCGGGTGCGTTCGTAAATCGCCATCGTCAGCGTGTTGGCGATCCCCACCCCCGCCACCAGCAGCGCGATCCCGCCCACGCCGCCGAGCACCGCCTGGATCATCAAAAAAATCATGTTGAAGGCCTTGATATACGTCCCGGCCGAAATGGCGTAGAAACCCCGTGTCAGCAGTTGCGTCTCGATGGCCAGGCTTTCCTCCGATGACCGGGGAACGATCGACGCCTGTTCGTACCCTTCACGGGCCCGATTGATCTGCCGCCCCGATACCCACTGGTTCAGGGATTCCGCTTCGGAAAGCGGCAGAAAGAACGCGTAATCGTCCTGCCCTCCACGCTCGGTCAGCACGCCGGCAATCCGCAGCCGCACGGTTCGGGTCTGCTCTTTGCCTTCATCGGTGATCCGCGTTACGGTCAGGGTCAGGGATTGGCCGATGAGATCCTCGGCTGGAAAGGCGACCGTCTCGTGGCGGCGCGGATCGACAAAGCTCTCAAGGGTTTTCGATCCCAGCAGCGCGGAGCCGCGTCCGAGGGTTAACGCGCCTTTCTGGACCGTCCAGCCCATCCCGCGGATCGACGCCGGATCCACCCCCACGGGGTTGGCGGAAAGAAGAAGCTGCCGCATCGTCAGCGCGCCCGACGTCAGCGAGACACGCGGGGTGACCGCCAGGACATCCGGCCGGCGCCGCATTTCCTCGAGGAATGCCAGATGGATGACCCCTTCGTTCCCCGCGCCGAACCCGGAGGAACCCGCCAGGGCGCGGATCGTGGCGCCCGGGAGCACGGTGATCTCGTTCATCGATCCGACCGACGCGGATACGCTCGCCATGCTGGATTCGTACAACCCCATCCCGAGCGCGATCAGGACGACGACGGCCGTCGTTCCAATGACAACGCCCACCGCCGAGAACGCGGCCCGAAACCTCAGCCGGTTCAGGTTTTCAAGGACCAGCCGGAGCAGATCGCGGGTTTTCATCTACCCGCCGAATCCCAGGAACGCCAGAAACGCCTTCCAGATCGATTCGAAGAAGTTCGGATTCTCCCCCGTGTCCGCGGGGGATTCCGCCGCGATCGCGGATTCCTCGACCGTCAACTGGAAGGTGTGGGTCCATGTCTGCGGCTGGTTGAACTCGTCGAGATAGTGGACCGTCAGCACCACTTCGGCCGGCCCCGCCTTCTCCGCCACGGCGTTCGCGATGATCGAGGTGGATGTGCTCTCGTCGAGCGGCCCGGCGTAGATCGATGCGTTGGTCAGCGTCAATTCCCCGCTGGTCAGTTCGATCGTGCCGACGTTTACCGATTGCCGCCCGATGTTGATCACCTCAACCGTGATTTCGAACGGCTCGCCGGTCCGGAGCGGCGCGGGCAGCTCGCCGATCCACCCGGCCTGCAGCGCGGGTTTGTTCTGCACCTTGAGGTACACCGTTTGCGTGTCGGTCAGTTCCTCGCCCAGTACGTTCCGGAATGTCAGTGAAACCGGGACCGGGTACAGCCCGGCCGCCGTATCCCCTTCCACGACCAGCGAAAAATCCACGGCGGCCGTTTTGTGGGCCGGGATCCTCGGAATGTGGCCGACGTTGCCCGCGCCGATCGTGGCAAACGGCTTCGGCCCGTCCGCTCCGCCCAGGCGCACGAGCACCTGCTCCGCCGCGCCGGACGAAATGTTGGCGAGCTTGACCGTCAGGATGCAGGCGTCACCCGGGGCGGGGGTTTCCGGAACGGTCGTGAGTTCTTCGAGGAGCAGCGTGGGCTGGTTCCATCCCGGTTCGCCAAACGACAGGCGGACCGGTTCGTCGCCGGTGTACTTGAGGCTGATGTCCTCTTCCTCGTCGTAGGAATAATATTCAAAGTGGATCACC
The DNA here is from genome assembly GCA_016932475.1 of Anaerolineales bacterium. Taxonomy (GTDB): domain Bacteria; phylum Chloroflexota; class Anaerolineae; order Anaerolineales; family RBG-16-64-43; genus JAFGKK01. Next base: position 17,004 of record JAFGCU010000025.1, on the reverse strand, counting down.
GGCTGCACGCGCCCGCCGGGATCGGCGTGATCCAGGAGCATGTGCAGGGTGGTCACTTCCGATTTGCCGGGATAGATGTAGGAGTACCCGAACAGCGCGCTGCCGGTTTCCGTCCCGACGTACTCGTTGGCCGGAACCGTCCCAACGACGTGGCTGGCGGTGACCGAACCGGTGTTGGAGACGGTGAGCGTCAGATCGAAGACGCGCGGGTAAGCGGCTTCCTCGCCAGGGCGCGGGCTCACCACCGCCGAGGATACGATCAGCGCCGGCCGGCCGTATATGGTGATATCCGCCATCGGGCCGCCCTTTCCGGCGGCGATGACGAGGAGCGCAAGCACAATGATGCCCGCGGCCTTCAGAGCCGTGCGCCGGCGCGGAGCGGATCGGTGGAGGTTGGCGGTCGGGTTCATGATTTTTTCTCCGTCGTTCGGGTTGTCCATCGCCCGTCCAGCATGCGCAGGACGCGCTGGGCGTGCCGGGCGATGCGTGCGTCGTGCGTGACGACAATTAATGTGCGGCCGTCCCGGTGCAGCCGCTGCAGGAGGGCCATGACTTCGGATCCCGTCGCGGAATCCAGGTTGCCGGTCGGTTCGTCCGCCAGAAGCAGGTCGGGCGAATTGGCGAGCGACCGGGCGATGGCCACCCGTTGCTGCTCGCCGCCGGAAAGCTCGCTCGGTTTGTGGTGCGCGCGCTCCGCCAGCCCCACTTCGGCCAGCAGCTTGTCGGCGCGCGCGGTCCGATCGCGGCGCCCCACGCCGGTGAAGACCATCGGGAAGGCGACGTTGTCGCGGGCGCTCATCGTCGAGAGCAGCTGAAAGGATTGAAAGATGAAGCCCACCCGCTCGCGGCGGTAGCGGCAGAGGGCGTCCTGATCCAGGGCGGTGATCTCCTCCCCTTCCACCGTGATCGTTCCGGACGTGGGGCGGTCCAGCCCGCCAAGCACATGCAGCAGGGTGGATTTCCCCGAGCCGGAGGGACCCATCACCGCGATGAACTCCCCGCGCCGGATTGTCAGGTCCACGTCGCGCAGGACTTCCAGAGCCTTCTGTCCCTGGCGGTATTCCTTGTGCAGGCCGACGGCTTGCAGAAACAGTGCGGGGTCCGACATGGGATTTTTTCTCCGCCAACAAAAGACTCCAAGAACACAATTATTGCTTCTTACTTTGGGTGCTTTGTGTTCTGTGAGGCTGTTCTCTCCGTGGTAAAAAAATCTTCGCCGTAACGGCGGCCTACCCGAGAGTCGCCGAAGCGATCAGCGCGCTGACGACAGTCATGGCTACGGGCGGGATCAGCGAGATCAGCCAGTACAGAATGGTGATCACGGCGCTCTTGGGGCGGGTCACCTTGGCGCATACGCCGATCCCGATCCCGATCAATACCAGGTACCAGATTTCAAAGATCGTGACCCTGGAAAGGATCTGGCTGAGCGCCGCCGCGGCGGGTGTGATGGATGCGATGTTGTCCACGGAAACGAGATAGGAGAGTCCGGGCTGGGGGGTCGCGCCGGAGGCCAGCGTGCCGATCATTAGCATGAGCTTCCCAAAAATCAGCGGGACGGTCGCCCAGACGGCCATCGACAGGACGGACCCGAAGCGCGCCTGTCCGCCGAAGGCGATGCTCAACAGATACAGCAGCCCGGCCGCGGAGAGCCACAAAATGGGCCAGCTGATCGTTTCCACGATGCCCTGGCTCCCGACCAGGAACAACGGATTGGTCGAGAATTCCATGGATTGCTCCATGACGGCACGCTGTTCTTCGCTGAAGTTGCCGCCGGTTTCCATGATGGTTTCATAACCCGCCGCCGCTTCGCGCTGGGTGACCGGGAGGGTGACGATCGCCGCCAGCCATACGACGGCCAGCATCGCCGCCGCCGTCCATAGAAAATGCGGCCTTCCGGTCTGATCCAGCCGGGTAAAGGCCTGCTTTGGTTTAACGATCAGCTCCGCCAGGAAACGCGGAAGCGCCATTTTGGGGGTGTTTTCAGGGTTTGGGGATTCCATGCATTCCTCCTGCATATTTTGAGTATACGGGAATCTACAATTCCTGTTGCTCGAAAAAACCGACTGTCAGGATCAGGCATATCACGATCAAAACCACGGCCGAAGCCAGCGCGCCGCCGTTGACGTAAATTTGCCCGGCCAGCGCGGAGGTTAGTGCGGACGAAGCGGTTTTCCCCGCGGCGGTCTGGGCGGCCTGATCGGCCCAGCTCAGCAGCCCCTGGGGAAACAGGACGCCATATCGGGGAATGGAGCCGGCCAGCATGAAAAACACCGCCAGCACGAATCCGATCCCGCCGGCGCTGACCGTCGTTTTCCCGAGCGTGCTGGCAAGCACGGCCAGCGCGACAAAGGTCAGTATCCATACCAGGAGCAGACCGTTCACCAGGAGGAAAGCGCCCGGATCGAGCGGGCCAAAAAGAATCCACGTGTAGTAGTATGCCCCGGCGCCGGAGAGCGCGAAGCAAACGAGGTACATCACGGATTGGGCGGTGAACTTGGCGGCGATGAACGCCCAGCGCGGCATCGGTTTGCTCAGGATCATCGGCGCGACGCCGTGTTCCTTTTCTCCGGCCACCGTGCCCATCGCGAGCAGCACGGCCAGCAGGAACCCGAATTGCGTGAGGTTCTTGATGTACTGAACCATCGCGTCGGCCGCGGTCGGCTCGGGAATGAGGCTGGCGAACGGCTCCATGCCTTCCACGGATTTAAAGATATCCGGAATGACCTTGGCGATGAGCGGCGAGCCCATCCCGAAGACCAGGAACACCGCCCCGGTTACCAGGATCCGTTTCGTCCGCCACAGCTGGACCAGTTCCTTGCCGACGGCGGTCCGGTAGACGGCCAGCTCGCTGCGGATCGAGCTTTGCGGGACGGCGTGGATGACCGGTTCCGCGGAAGCAACCGTCCTTCCTGCAAGCCGGATCTGGTAGGCCGCCCACACATACCCCGGGACGAGCATTCCGATGAAACTCAACTCGAACAGCAAGGTCTGGTCTTTGAGGTATGGCATGCCGTACACGGCGGCGAAATCCACGCCGGCATGGTACAGGATCGCGAGCGGGATGTAGAACCAGTTGCGGCGAAGCCCCGCGCCGGTGAACGCCTTCCAGACCATGAGCGAGAAAACGGCGTGCGCGGAGATGGCGACGATCCGTTCGAGCAGCGGGAAGGCGCTGTTCCACGGATGAGCCGCGAGGGAATCGAGCTGCGCCTCAAGGTTCGCCAGTTGGTCCGGCGTTAATCCAAACCCGCTGAGATCGGCGCCGATCAAGGGCAGCAGCGAGCTGATGGTGGCGGCGGTAAGCACGCCGCCGAAAATCATCGATTCGATCCCGCCATGGCCCAGCCCGAGCATGACCGCGTCCTGCAGGCGCATCCACGCGGGGCGCAGCCTGCGGAGCAGGGCGTACCCGCCGGCGCGGGCCAGCTCCTCGCACAACCCGGCGGTCAGCCCGGCGATCAGCGCCGTCTGGACGATCGGGACATCGGCGGCGACGGTCCCGGGCAGCAGGCCGAGATCCGCCAGCCACTGGTTGAGCGGGAGGTGGACGACCTGCGAAAGGACGAACGTCCCGCTCCCGACCCCGAACAGCAGCCAGGGCGCGGATGAAATCCGCCGCAGCCCGGCCGCCAGGATCACCGGAACGAGGATCATCAGCAGGACGGATGCGCCGTAGAGAATGGTCAACATGCCGGTTTGCCCTTCCATCCTATGAACTCATCTGCAGAAATATATCTTCCAGCGACGGGCGGATCCACTCGTAACGGTTGACGGTCGGCCCCAGCTTTGCGATCAGCGGCACCAGTTCGCGCTTGCCGTCGGGAACGTTTTTCACCATGATCCGGATCAGGCGGCCTTCCGTTTTGACGGAAGCCACCCAGGGGAGATTCTGCAGAGCCGACGTGAATGCCGCCGGCGCTCCGGCGTTCGTTTCTCCGCCGGACGGATCCAGCTCCAGCTCGACCGCGTCCACCGGATACTGCGCCAAGAGCGCCTCCACGCCGGAAACCAGAAGCAGGCGTCCCTTGTGCAGCACCGCCAGCGAGTCGCAGACCCGTTCGATGTCGTTGAGGATGTGGCTGGAGAAGAAGACCGTCCGCGATCCGCTGATCCGGGTGATCATCTCCAGCACCTCATAGCGCCCGGCCGGATCGAGCGAGCTGGTGGGCTCGTCGAGCAGGAGGACCGGGGGATTCCCGATCAGGGCTTGGGCAATCCCGAGCCGTTGGATCATGCCGCCGGAAAATCCGCCGACCTTGCGGCGCGACGCTTCCTTTAAACCGGAGAGTTCCAGCAATTCATCGATCTGCCGCTGGCGCGCGTCCGGGGCGATTTCCTGTATTCGTCCGACGTAATCCAGGTATTCGCGGGCGGTCATCCAGTTGTAGAACGCGGGCGACTGGGGCAGGTAGCCGAAGCGCGACCGCGCCAGGCGGTTGGCGGAGGTGGTCTCCATCCCGTCGATCCAGGCGCGTCCGGCCGAGGGAAACGCCAGCCCGGCCAGCAGGCGCATGGTGGTCGTTTTCCCCGCGCCGTTGCGGCCGAGGAACCCGAACACCGATCCGCGCGGGACGGCCAGATCCAGCCCGTCCAGCGCCCGGACCTCGCCGTATTGCTTCGAGAGGCCGCGGCAGAAAATCGCGGCCGTTTCCGGCGAATCCGGGGCGGGCGGCGGAGTCCGGTTTTCGGTGCGGCGCGGCGAGCGGCTCATTTTTATTCTTCCAGTCGGCCGACCGTGAAATACACGATCGGACCGACCAACTCGCCGAGGATGATGATGATCGCCCACATCCATTTCGGACCGCGGGTTTTTTCCCGCTTGCGGAGATCCAGGAGCGCCGTGACCATCAGCACCAGCTGGATGAGGACGAGCGGGATGATCAGGGGCAGATATTGCTCAATGTTTTCCATGGGATTTCTCCTGTTTGCGGCAGACGGAATATCCGGCCGAAAGTATCAAATGTATTATTGAACTAATTGTATCAATATCGGGGTTTTTGTCAAGCAGGGGAAAAACGCAGGGGCGAGGCAATGCCTCGCCCCTACGTTTGCGCGTCCGACAATAAATCCCCCCAGATCATGCGCAGGCTCCCGACCGTCAACCGGCTGCCGTGGCCCGGGAACACCTCGACCGTTTCCGGGAGCCGGATGATTTTCGCGATGCTCGCTTGGAGCTCCGATTCGTTCCCGCCCAGCAGGTCCGAACGGCCGACTCCGCCGTCGGCGAAGACCGTATCCCCGGAAAAAAGCCAGCCGGATTCGCGCGCGAAAAATCCAACCCCGCCCGGCGAATGGCCGGGCAGGAGGATTACCTCGAAGGAAAGCTCGCCGATGGTGATGCGTTCGCCCTCCTTGAGGGAATGCTGCGGTTCGGGCTGGTCCGGGATTTTCAGGTTGAAGATTTCCGCGCCTCCATGCATCCACCACAGCGGCAAATCGGCCGGATGGAGCGCGATCGGGCAACCCGCCGCGGCGGCCAGTTCTCCGCACGCCGCCATATGGTCGAAGTGCCCGTGGGTGACGAGCACCCAGGCCAGGGTCCATTCGTGCATCGCCAGCGCGTGCTGGATTTTCCAGGTTTCATCGCCGGGATCGATGACGGCGGCTTTGCCGCCGGCGATATCCGCGACCAGGTAACAGTTGGTCTGCAGCGGACCGACCGTCAGGCGGACGACTTCCCATTTTCCCTGCGGATCCTTGGTATGCGGATTCATGCGGGTTCGTTTGCTGATTAAATTCGGGATGAGGTGCGGCTCGGGGTCTGGCGCAGAGAGTTCAACAACAAAAGGCCCAGGCCGAATACTCCGCCCAGCACCGCAAAAAACAGGAGCGGGATCTTCAGCCCGCCTGCTCCGGCAAAGCTCGAATACGGAAAGATACGCGCCCATACGGGCTGCTGGAGGAAAACCCCGTCGACTTCCTCCGCCCCGGCCTTGAAGAAGAACAGGTTGAATTTCCCGTTGCCGGCCGTAGTCGAGAGCGCCTCCCAGGTGAAATGCACCGGAATTCCTTCCTGGAGCGGCGTGGAAATCTGCCCGTCGGGTATGAAGGCGATATCCGAGGATTGGATCTCGGCGATAAGCACCGGGTTGGCTTCCCCGGGTTTGGTGAACTCCGCGGCCGTTCCGGCCGGGCTCCAGGTGACCTCCACCGCGGCGTTTTCGCCCGTCGGACCGAAGCGCGGGTAGCGCACTTCCAGTTGATACTTGTGCGGGAGCAGCGCGGAACTGACCTCGAATACTTCCGTGCGGTAACTGGTCGGCCAGAGGGAATAGACGGCGGCGAGCGCCGAAAGCGCGATCAGCGCGATGCCGATGATCCGGTTGCGTTGGCGGGAGCGGCTGCGAATGTCCATGCGGGGATTATACGACAGGGGGAATTCAATCGCCACAAAAAGCACAAAGGACGCCAAGAAGAAATCCCAGTATTTTCGTTAATGCTTTTTGTGCTTTTTGCGGTTATTAAAAATTAGGCACATAAACAAGTGCCATTGCGCTCGAGGTTATCGTCAGGCTGATATAATCATTCCATGGATAAGGAACGGCTTGTTTCGCCGAATACGCGCGGCGAGGAACCCTTCGATCCCGCTCTGCGTCCCACGACTCTCGCGGAAATCATCGGCCAAACGCGGATCAAGGAGAACCTGGCGGTCCAGATCGGCGCCGCGCGGGAACGCCGGGAACCACTCGACCACACCCTCTTCTACGGCCCGCCCGGGCTCGGCAAAACCACCTTCGCCCACGTGCTCGCGCGCGAGATGGGAGTCGCGATCAAAGTCACCTCCGGCCCGGCGATCGAGCGGGCGGGGGACCTGGCCGCGATCCTGACCAATCTGCAGCAGGGGGATATCCTTTTCATCGACGAAGTCCACCGCCTGGGCCGCGCGATCGAAGAGGTGCTGTACCCCGCGATGGAGGATTTTGCGCTGGATATCGTGATCGGCAAAGGTCCGAGCGCGCGTTCGATCCGCCTGCACATGCCGCCCTTCACCGTCGTCGGCGCCACCACCCGCCTGGCGATGCTCAGCTCGCCGCTGCGCGCGCGCTTCGGCGCCGTCTACCGCCTGGATTTCTACGATTCGGAGGCGGTGGCCGAGATCGTCCGCCGCGGCGCGTGGCTCCTGGGGGCACAGATAGATGAAGGCGGCGTGCGCGAGATCGCCCGCCGGGCGCGCGGCACGCCGCGCGTCGCGCTGCGGCTCCTGCGCCGCGTGCGGGATTACGCCCAGGTGCGCGCCGACGGCACCATCAACCTCGAGACGGCCCGCGCCGGGCTGGACCTCCTCAACGTCGACCCGCTCGGCCTGGACGAGATCGACCTGCGCGTTCTGCGCACGATCATCGAAAAATACGGCGGCGGGCCGGTCGGCCTGGCGACGATCGCCGCCTCGATCAGCGAGGAGCCGGATACGATCATGGACGTGTACGAGCCGTACCTGCTCCAGCTCGGTTTCCTCGACCGCACCCCGCAGGGCCGCACGGCCACCCGTCTGGCATACGAGCATCTGGGATTGGAATTCCGCCGCCCGGATCAGCCGAGCTTGTTTAATGATGATGGCGATTTTCCAAGCTAACAGGCTGCTGAAAAATGAGAACTAGTCATTGCAAGCGACCCCTGCACTCCGTGCAGGCGTAGCAATCTCGGTTATAATACGGGAAAATCAAGATTACTTCGCTTCCTTAAGCCGCCCGCAATGCCACCTCGCCCTTTTTCATCGCCCTCCAAGTAATGATCCGCTTGATGTTATAGGGTTTTAAGGGGAATGATGCATAGTCCAAGCAGCATCCGAATATTTATCCTCATGCTCCTTCTCGGTATCCTGGCAGGCTGCCAACCGTCTGCTGGAACGCCCGTGTCGACAAAAACCAAATCTGCTTCACCGATACCAATGGACAGGATTCCGATTACCACGGGTACGTATACGGAGATGCCAATCCCGACAGGCGGAACGGAATCTCTCACACCCAGCCTAACCCCCTTACCGATGGCGTCGAACACCGAAGAGGACTGGCCGACCCCATGGCCGGATGGATTCACCCCCACGACAAGACCAACGCCCACGCAGGGATTGCCATCAACAAAAACCCCAGCTCCGGCGGAGGTTTGTCCGGCGCCGACACATGCGGATGCAGGGATCCATTTTTCGGCAAATCCCCAGGATTATGCCACCCAGGTTTTAGATTCGCTCCGCGCCGAAGGCGATCTGGCGGAAGCTGTCGCTCAGATTGCGCAACTGGGGAGGGAAATCGACGGCGAGTTCGATACGGATGAGGTTTTCTATTCCCGGGAGGATGTCACCGGCGATTCCGTTGCGGAATACATTATGATAGTCATTCAACGAATGGATCCGGAGAAGGACCCGAATCCCTACTTACCCCGGCATGAAATGGTTCTTTTCATTATCGGATGCCGATCTGAAAATTATGTCCTTCAGTTTTCATTGCTGGAACGGTCTGACTATGCCGCATATTCCTCGAATGACGGATCCAAATCCCCGTTGCTCATTGCCGACGCAAATGCCGACGGCATTAGGGAGGTTTTTTACCAATATGGATTTTTCTACTCACCGGATTATTTCCTTTACTTCGACGTCCTGGAATGGAATAGCGGGTCCTTTCATTCCTTGATAACGGAGCATGCGACCATCATCAATCCGGTTAACGATCCAATTCTCGAGGATATCGACGGCAACGGAACTCTTGAGATCCTTCTCACCGAAGACAGATCGCGTTGGAGTAATGAATGTGATGCGGGGCCGGTGCGTGATTCGACCGACATCCTGATGTGGGATGGGGAATATTATCAATATATGTGGACCGATCCGGGAATTCCGAGATACCGCTTCCAGGCCGCTTTCGACGGCGATTATTACGTGACGGTTGGATTATTTGATCGCGCGGAAACCCTGTATCTCCAGGCGCTCAACGATTCAGAACTCGAACCGTTTATTTGGAGGGAATGGGCGGAAAAATTCGGCATTTTTTGTAGTGTCGATTGGTATATTTCAGAACCCAATGAGCCGTTGTACATTCGTGCCTACACCCGGTTGCGTCTTCTGGAATTGTACGTGTATCTGGGAAAAATGAAGGAGGGGGAAGTGGTCTGGCAATACATCAATGGGCATAGGTCAACAGCAACCGAATATTCATACGCCTCGTTAGCCCAGGTCTTCTGGGAGACACTCCAAACCGGGAACGGCATTGATGCTGCCTGTAATTCGGTTAACGAAAAGGCAGTCGATATGCATGATGATTTATTTTCCTGGATGGTATACGGATACCAAAACACAGGTCCGGCATCGGATACCATTTGCCCCTTCCATTCCGGTTCCGGGTAAAATTCTGGGTATGTCCTACCGGGTAAAGATCACATGTGGCGCGGTTCTTCTTGGACTGCTTTTCGGCTGCCAGCCGGCCGGAATGGCGGACACCACCGTCTCCCCCTTTCAGGAATCTGCGACCAAGACCGCCGACTCGTTCGCTACGGATAAGTTTTCCATTACAACGACGCATACGGAAACGGCCACCCTTTTCGGCTCCACGGAAACGCCCACGGCGAGATTCGCTGGACCCGGCACCTCCACACCTTCTCCGACGGAAAACCCCACTCACTGGCCGGATGGATTCACCCCCACCACGCGGCCGACGCCTACCCGCGGGCTGCCTCCTACAGCCACTCTATCTCCACGGGAAACCTGTCCTCCGCCGACAGGTGCGGATGCGCCAATCCAATTGCTCAAGGATCCGGCGCAGTATGAACAGCCGCTCTTAACTTACTTGGCGGCTCGGGGAAACCTTCATGAGTTTAAAGAATCCCTCGAGTCATTGATTGGGGAAACGCGCTCGTTGGATGTGGAAGTATTTGAAGAGGACGTCACCGGAGACCTGAACGGGGAATTTCTCATCAGCCTCGCAGCCTGGGATAGCGCAGCCATCTTTATTCTGGGCTGCCGAAACGGAGAGTACGCGGTCTTTCACCGGATTTTGCTGGCGAATTGGGAAGAAAGCTCTCGTTGGTTCGCTTCCTTAACCGCGATAATGGATATCAATGGGAATGGGATAAAGGAGGTGGTGTACTCCTTCATGGCGAATGCGGGCATGCGATTTACCGATGTGTCGGCGCAAGTCCTGGAATGGGATGGAAAAGGTTTCCGCGAACTCATGCAGGACGATCCGGATCCGGGTTCCGAATGGAACCGCTATGCGGTGGATGCAGGCATTGGATTTAGGGACATCGATGAAAACGGGATCATGGAACTGATCTTTCCAGCCTCGATGTTCTGGAACGATGAGGGGATGGGAGTGTACAGGGGATGCGACGGAGGCGTTGACCGAAATACGTTTGCCATATGGATGTGGGACGGCGAGTATTATCGGTTTATGTGGAGGGAGGCCGTTCCGCCGGTTTATCGTTTTCAGGCTGCACTGGACGGCGACAGCTTTACATCCATCGGACTTTATGACCGGGCGGAGGAGATGTACTTACGGGCGGTATTTGATGACGCATTAAAGCCCGGTTCGTTTGGTGATTGGACGTTTGATATGAAATGCGATCTGATCGGGTCTGGGAAATCCGACCCCACCGAGCCGCCGCGGATCCGGGCTTACGCGCGCTTCCGTCTGACGGAACTGTACGTCTACCTCGGCCGGGTGATGGAAGCGGGAAGCCATCGATCCTATCTGCGGACCAGTTTCCCACTTGGATCCCCGGGCTACATTTATGCCTATCTGGCGAATGCATTCTGGTGGGCGTATGTTAAGGATGGAAGTATGACCGACGCGTGCGCCGCGGTCCGGGACGAAGCGGAAAAATTCCATGCCGATGTTTTTGGCCTGTTCGGAAATTATGGATTTTATAATTCGGGGCCAACCTTGGAAAATATCTGCCCGTTCACCTCGCCCGCCGGCGAATAAAATGCGACTCGAAGATTTCGAATACGATCTGCCCGCCGAATTCATCGCGCAATCTCCGCTTGAACCGCGCGATTCATCACGACTCATGATTCTAGATCGCGCAACCGGTGGGATCCGGCACGCCGTATTCCGCGACATCGGGCAGTCTCTCGTGCCCGATGACCTGCTGGTGTTCAACGACACGCGCGTGATCCCGGCCCGCTTGTATGCGCACAAGGAAGGAACGGGCGGCCGGGTGGAGATCCTGCTCCTGCGGCGGCTGGAAGCGCAGACGTGGGAGGCGCTGGTCGGCGGGAAGCGCGTCCGTCCCGGCACGCAGCTTGTGCTCGCCGGCGGCGCTGCCCCCGAACCGGTGCGGGTCGAGGTTGTGCGGGATCTCGGCGAGAGCCGCCGGGTCGTGCGCTTCTCACAGCCGATCACGCCGCGCCTGGCCGCGCTCGGTTCCACACCGCTCCCACCCTATATTCACGAGGCGCTTCGCGATCCGGAACGCTACCAGACCGTCTACGCGCGCGATCCCGGCTCCGCCGCGGCGCCCACCGCCGGGCTGCACTTCACGCCCGGGCTGATCGACACACTGCGGACGCGCGGCCTGCGGACCGCATTCGTCACGCTGCACGTCGGGCTGGATACCTTCGCGCCGATCACCGAGGGGGACGTGGAAGCCCACGCGATCCATTCCGAGTGGATCTGCGTGCCCCAGGAGACGGCGCGCGCCGTGCGCGAAACCCGCGAGCGGGGCGGCCGCGTGATCGCGGTCGGCACAACCTCGGTCCGCGCGCTGGAAACCGCCGCCGCAGCGGGGGAGGGTACACCGGCCGCCTATGCGGGCGATACGCGCCTCTACATCACCCCGGGATATTCCTTCCGCGCGGTGGATGCGATGATCACCAATTTCCATCTGCCGCATTCGACCCTGCTGGTGATGGTCAGCGCGTTCGCGGGCCGTGAGCGGATCCTCGCCGCGTACGAAGAAGCCAAACGCGAGCGCTACCGGTTCTACTCCTTCGGGGATGCGATGCTGATCCTTTGAGTATATAAAAAATTTCACCGCAAAGCCGCAAAGTCCGCAAAGAAATGTATGGAAATACTTCGTGTCCTTTGCGCCTTTGCGGTGAGGCTTTCTCCTGAATTAATTCACGTAATGTATAATTCAGTCGTGGCCACACGCAGCGGGAAAACCCCCTCGGTAAAATCCTCCCCGGCATTCGCCGACATCCAGCGCGCGGCGGAATTCGTGCGCAAACGGATTCGCATCCAGCCTGAAATTGCGATCATTCTCGGATCCGGGTCCGGTTCGCTTGCGGATTCCATCGAAGCACCGACGGCGGTTCCTTATGCCCGCATTCCCGGCTGGCCGGTTTCCACCGTCAAGGGGCACGCGGGCACCCTGGTGGCCGGAACGCTGGCGGGCAAAAGCGTTGCCGTGATGCAGGGCAGGGTGCATTTCTTCGAAGGGTATACAGCCGAACAAACCGCATTCCCGGTGCGGGTCCTGCGGCGGATGGGAGTAAATGTTTTCATTATTACCAATGCCGCTGGCGCGATCCATCCGGATTTTCAACCCGGGGATCTGATGCTGATCACCGATCACATCAACCTGCTGGGATTGGGCGGCGCCAATCCCCTCCGGGGACCGAACGACGAACGGTTGGGCCCGCGCTTCCCGGACGTGAGCCGCGCCTACGACCGTGAACTGCAGGAGGCGGCCTGGCGGGCCGCCGCGGAAACGGGATTGTTTCTCCGGCAGGGTGTGTACGCCGGCGTGGCGGGGCCGTCGTTCGAAACCCCCGCCGAATTGCGTTTCCTGCGGGGGATCGGCGCTGATGCGGTCGGCATGTCGACCGTCTCGGAGGTGGTCGCCGCCCGGCATGGAGGGATGCGGGTGCTGGGTGTTTCGGTGATCAGCAACCGGGCCAACCTGGACGGGTCCCACCCGGCGGAACACGAGGAAGTCCTCCGCGCCACCCAGGCGGCGGTCCCAAAATTATCCCGCCTCATCGAATCCATTCTCCGGTCACTGGCATGAGCATCGTCGCGCTCCTCACCCTCCTGCAGGATTATGAGATGGTGGTGTATTACCTCGCGGCGCTTATCGCGCTGCGGTACATCTATCTTTTCATTGCAGCGCAGGTGCGCCTTTCCAAAACGGCGTTCGGACTGGAGCGGGAATTGTGCCTGGGGCAGCGGAACAAGGCGGCGGGGACCCTTGCTCTGATCATCGGGTTGGCGGTCGGCGTTAACCTCGCTGTCCGGTACGGCCTGCCGGAGGCGCAGCGGGCGGAACTAATCCGGGTTAATGCCAACGCGGAATTTCTGCCGACCATCACGCCGTCCCCGACTCCGCTGGTGTTGTTCGGGGTGGATGTGAGCGGATGCGATGAACGCATCAACCCGAGGGCCAGGCTTCTCGAACCGCGGCCGGGCGATGCGGTGCGGGGGAAAGTGACGCTCCGGATCGTCGCGGACATTTCCAATTTCGCGTTTTACAAGATCGAGCTGGGCACGCCGGACGAACCGGATTTGTGGATTCCGATCTACAGCAACAACGAATCCGCCCCGGAAGAGGATCCCTTCACCTGGGTCTGGGACAGCACGACGGTGGTGCCGGGCGTGTATCATCTGCGCTTGACGGTTCTCAAGGCGGATCTCACATTCCCTGCGCCGTGCGTGGTGCCGATCCAGGTGCTATCCGCCCAACCGTAATCTGCGCTCGCCAACTCCTCCCCTTCCTTCCCGCCCTCTATGGTCCCCCTATTTGCTGCGACACCATTTGTAAAGGACTGGCATAATTCTGTTTGCAAACGAGGGGGACGTGCACTCGGGGGATGGGAGGGGATTCCTCCTGTTTGTTTTTTCCCGAATATCTGGTAAAATTGGATCAATGTAGTATTGAATGACGTTGCACGAAAACCCCCGGGAGAGGGTTGGAACTGCAGTCATTCCAATATCATCACAGCAGGTTGAATGGTAGATTTCTTCCTTAATGCTTTGCCGATCCTCAACCGAATCCTGGTAGCCGGCATCGCGATCACAGCGTTTTCCTTGTTGCTCCACGCATTGACGTTCAGTTTGCGCGAACGGGTGGCGCGCGTATTTGCGTTAATCCTCGGATGCATTGTGCTGATAACCGTAACCGACGGGCTGGCTTCCACCGCGAACGATCTCTGGGAGGCGGAAATTTGGCTGCGGGTGCAATGGGTGGGAACGGCGCTTCTGCCCGCGGCATACCTGCACTTTTCCGACGCGCTGCTCTCGTCCACCGGCCGGCCGTCGCGCGGCCGCAGGCGGTTCGCCGTCCGCGCCAACTATCTGCTTGCCGCGGGCCTGGCGGCGGCGGTCTCTCTCACCAACCTGTTTATCACGGATATCACCCAGGACGGTGGCCTGGCCCACCTCCGGGCGGGTCCTTACTTCTGGGTTTTCATCGCCTACGCGGTCCCGATCCTTGGTTGGACCGGGATCAACGTCGTGCGCGCGTACCGGCGCTGCCAGACCTCCACCAGCCGCCGCCGCATGATCTACCTGATGGTCGGGTCGCTGGCCCCGGGCATGGCGGCCTTTCCATATTTGCTGATGCTCGGCAGCATATCGGCACTGCATCCGCTCCTGGTGCGGATCGTCCTGATGCAGGCCAACCTGCTCGTGGCCGGGCTGCTCGTGGTCCTGGCGTATGCGACGGCGTATTTCGGCGTGGCCTATTCGGATCGCGCGGTTAAAGGCCGCCTCTTCCAATGGCTGCTGCGCGGACCGCTCGTGGCCGCGGTCGCGCTCGCGATCCTTGTCCTCTCCACGTACATCTTCAAACGGATCGGGCTGCCCGATTCGCGCCTGATCCTCGTCGCGGTCGTGGTGGGGATCGTCCTGCTGCAGTTTGCGATCACGATCGGGCGCCAGCCGCTGGAACGGGCGCTGTTTCTCGAAAACCGTTCCGAACGCGAAGAGATCCGCCGCCTGCAATGGCTGGAAGAACGTCTGCTCACCGGGGCCGATCTGCGCCAGTTTCTGGAATCGCTTCTGGCCGCGCTGTGCGACCTGACCCGTTCTCCGGCCGCGTTTGTCATCGAATGGCACAACGAGGGCACTGCTTTTCTGGCCGGGGTGGGGCCGCGGGCGATGCTGCCGCTGGAGGCGGACCTCACCACCCTGCCCAAACCCGAGGTGCTCGAATACATCCCCGGCGCGGGCAGTCTGTTCCGCTGGGGCGGCTACTGGCTGATCCCGCTGCACGGACCGGACCGCGAAGAGATGATCGGCCTGCTTGGGCTGGCGGCCATCACAGAACGGCTGGAGCTTACTCCGGACCAGCGCGAGTCCTTCGGCCGGCTGACGGAACGGGCGGCGGGAGCGCTGGCGGACGAGCGCCTGCAGCGTGACGTGCTGGCTTCGCTCAACCGGTTGATGCCGGATGTGGAAAAGATCCAGCATCTGAGCGCCGCGGCCCGCTACGGACAGGCGGCGCTCCTGGCTGCCCCCGCCGAGGGCGGGCCGGTGGAGGCCGACCTTGCCGATTGGGTCCGCGAAGCTCTTAACCATTACTGGGGCGGGCCCAAGCTCACCGGCAGCCCGCTGCTGACCCTGCGCGTGGTGCGCGAGGAACTGGACCGCCACGACGGCAACACGGTCAACGCGCTGCGCGCCGTCCTGCGGCGGGCCGTCGAACGCGTGCGTCCGGAAGGGGAACGCCGGTTCACCAGCGAGTGGCTGCTGTATAACATTCTGGATATGAAATTCCTGGAAGGCAAACGGGTCCGCGACGTCGCCCTGCGCCTGGCCGTTTCGGAAGCGGATCTTTACCGCAAGCAGAAAGTGGCGATCGAAGAACTGGCGCATGTGATCGCCGAAATGGAACGTCAGTCGAATGAACCGGCGACCGATTATGAAGTCGTCGGTTAATCCAAAAAAACACCAAATTTCAAGGACGGTTATCTGATGAAAAACCTGTACTCCCTTACCCCGAAACAACTTTCCTCGATCACGCGGAATTCCCATTCGAACGCACAACCGCCGGCGTCCCCGCAACAGCCGCCGCCCGCCGCACCCGCCCCCCGGCCGGCGCGGACACAGGATGCGAAATCCACCATCGAATCCGCCTCACCCAACCTCCCCAGCGATTCCTGGTGGGCTTCTGTTCTCGGCGAAGAGCCCGGTGAACGGCGCGGGCCTTCCGCGGACCACGCGCCGCAGGAACGCGCGCCAAGCGCCTACGACTGGGCGGCCGCGCGCGAATTATATGAAAGCGACGGAATCGCAGACCTGAATGTGACCGGCGTAAACCGCGGCGGCCTGCTCGTCGAAGGCGAGCATATCCGCGGGTTCATCCCGCTTTCCCACCTGATCGGAGTTCCCTCGCTTGGCAGCGAGGAGGAACGCCAGACGGTGATGTACCGCAAGATCGGCCAGCCGATCCGCGCCAAGATCATCGAGTTCGACCCCGAAAAGGGCCGGGTGGTCTTTTCCGAACGCGCCGCCCAGGCCGCGCCGGGCCGTCGGGCCGAACTCCTGACCAAGCTCCAGGTCGGGGATAAGATCCAGGGCGAGGTCACCAACATCACCAACTTCGGCGTGTTCATCGATCTGGGCGGCATGGAAGGGCTGGTCCACCTTTCCGAGATTTCCTGGGGCCGCGTCCACAATCCCGCGGATTTCGTGTCGATCGGGCAAACGGTCGACGTGGAAGTCATCAGCGTGGACCGCGACCAGGGCCGGATCGCCCTCAGCCTCAAACGCCTGCAATCCGATCCGTGGGTGACCGTCCCCGAACGGTACGTGCCCGGCAAGTGGGTGCCGTGCAAGATCACCCATGTGACCAATTTCGGCGCGTTCGCTTCGCTGGAAGAGGGCGTGGAAGGGCTGATCCATATCTCCGAATTGGCGGACGGACCCTTCTCGCATCCGCGCAACATCGTTACCGAGGGGGAAGAAGTCACCGCGCGCGTGATCTCGGTCGAGAGCGGTTCCCGGCGCCTCGCGCTCAGCCTGCGCCGGCCGCTGGATTCCGCCGGGGCGGAGGGTCAACCCGCGGAGCAAGCCTCGGACGTTCCCGCTGAACCCGGGACGGAGGACCAACCCGTGGAGAACGCCTCGGACG
>JAFGCU010000024.1 GCA_016932475.1 Anaerolineales bacterium | reverse complement strand
CTCCCCCCTGAGGCTGTATATTTTCTCTGTGCCGTTCTAATCCCCCCATCCCTCAGGGATGGGGGGAAGTGATTTTAGGGGGAGGGGAAATTGCGAACCTAAGGAAATTTATTATTGTTCTTTGCCTCGATGACTTCGCGGATCCTTTTCAATACCGCTTCAATTTCCTCCATAACCTCCCGATTCCAAAAGCGAAGCACCGAATATCCAAGTTCATTAAGATATTCCGAACGGGCAGTGTCATATTCCATTTGTGATTTGTGAGGTTCTCCATCCAATTCGATAATGATCTTCTTCCGGGGCGCGCAGAAATCGACGATATACGATCCGATCGGATGTTGACGACGAAAACCTGCTCCTGCCAGCCGATGGGCGCGCAAGTACCGCCATAATTTCCTCTCGGCGATGGTTAGATTCCTTCGGAGAATCCGAGCACGAAGAAACGTTTTCGATTCTTGAGCTTGTGACATGTCAATCCCCCTGGATAGATTCTCTCCGGTTTTATCCGCACCCCTCAGTTCCTTTAGGATACGTGAACTGTTCTACTCCCCCCATCCCTCCCCCTGGGGTGTATATTTTCTCTGTGCCGTTCCAATCCCCCCATCCCTTCGGGATGGGGGGAAGTGATTTTAGGGGGGAGGGGGAATATTCTTCTCCCGCCACTCCAAGCGTTCCCTGCCCCAGGATTCCTCATCCATGGGAGGAAGCGATACTTCCTCCGCGGCTCGGCGCACCAGCGTCAACGCCCCGTTCGGGCATGCCACCGTGCACACGCCGCATCCCGCGCAGCGGATCGGATCCACGCGCGCCGCGCCGTCTACGGTGATGGCCCCGAAGGGGCACCGTTCGGCGCACACGCCGCACGCGGTGCAGGCGGCCTCATCCACCCGGCAGACGAACCCGGACCGCGCGATCACCGACGCCATTCCACCCTCGGCCATCCCGCGCAGAATGCCGCATGCGCAGGTGCAGCAGTTGCAGATGTACCAGTTGCCCTCGCGGTTGTTCGAGACGGAATGGACCAGTCCGGCCTCCGCCAGCGTGCGCAGCAGGTCGAGCGCTTCCTGTTTGGTCAGTTCGCGCATTCCGTTCCGCCCGTGAAAGGCGTCCGGCGTGGAGGAAAGAACCATGCAGGCTTCGACCGGGTGCGGGCAGCGGCGGCCGACGAGCGCGGTTTGCTTGCGGCAGATGCAATCCATGACAGACCAGGCGGAGGCGCGCTCGATGATCCCGGCAGCGCTTTCGAACGGCGCGACGGCAAGCTCCGCCTTCACGCTTTCCCGGACCGGGACGACGCGGTGGAACTGCGGTCGAATCGCGAGCGCCTGGCGGAATCCTGCGCGGAAGTAATCCTCAAACCGCCGGGCGAGCTCCGCGTCCATCCGCTCCAACTGCATCTCGTAGATGCCCACAACGAACGGCATCAGGCCGTATCCCAGGCCGCCCTCGGCCCGCCCGGCGGTGATCAATCCTTTCCGGGCCATCTCCTTCAGCAGCGCGCGGATCGCGCCGGGGTTTCTGTCCAAGCGGGAGGCGATCACCCGCGGCGTTTCCTGTTGCGGGGAGAGCTCGGCGGCCAGCGCCGCTTCCTCGGGGGAAAACAGGTATTCGAGCAGGCGCAGATGCGAACCGTCCTGGGCCGGCGGGTAACCGTTGGGAAGGTCGTCGAGGCGCTTGGCAAGGTTAAGATACGGCGTGGGATCCATCATGGCGGGAAGTATATCAGGGTGTGGGAATCCGGATTAATCCATCGAGGAGATCAAGAGTTGCCGATCCCTTCCCTCGCTTCGCTCGGGACAGGCTGTCGCCCTTTCCGGGCTCCTCGGGATGACACTTGAAGGACGTCATCCCGAGAGGCCTTCAGGCCTCGAGGGATCGGATGCGATTTCCGTTTTGGGATGCGCCGCGAAAAATTCCCAAATGACCCGGGACGCCGGCCAGAGGCTGTCCGGCGGCCAGATGTGACCGATGCCATAGAGTGAATACAATTCCACCGCGGTCCCTCCGGCGCAGCCGGAATACACCGTGTGCGTGGCGATCCCGTCCCTGCTGTCGTATGGGAATTCCGCGCAGCCGTTGTGGGAAGCCCACCACGCGACGCTGCCCTGCACCGACCGGATAACCGGATCCAAATCGGGTTCCAGGTCGTCATCGGCATAGGGGGCGGACGCATCGCTCAATCCCTGGATGTGGAGGACGGAAACTTTCCCCTGCGGCTCGCAGGGGCCGTAACCCAGATTGCCGGCGACGGGAGCGACGGCCGCGATCGTATCCGAGAGCTCGCAGGCCAGGCGGTACGCCAGCATCGCCCCGTTGGAAAATCCCGTCACAAAAATCCGCTTGGGGTCGATGACGGCAATCCCTTCCAGATCGGAGAGGACCGCGCGGACGAACGCCGCCTCGTCGATGTTGTTTCTTTCGGCGGAGCCGCAGCACAACCCGGCGTTGAACGAGAGGGCTTCCGCCGGTCCGGTCCCGTTTGGATAGGCGACGATGAATTGATTCGCCTCGGCGAGGGAATGGAACCCTGTTGTCACCAGCATGTAGTCGCCGTTCATCCGGTGGCCGTGAAAAACGAGCACCAAGGGCGCCGGGGAACCGGCGCTCAGCCCGATCGGGATGTACAGGAGGTAACTCCGCGTCAGGCCATCCACGCTCACTGAGCGAACGGTATCGGCCGGGGATTTGGTGGGGATGCTGGGCCAGGTGAAGGTTGCGGGATTTGGGAGTGTCGGGCTGGATGTTTGCGGCGCGGCGGGGGAGCAGCCGATCGTGAGCGCCATTAATCCGAGCAGCCCGCACGCGCGCCCGCCGGTTAGGATCGCCGGAATCCTTGCGCGTACCCATCGCGTGCGACGGTGGAAAATGGACATGGGAGCGGAGGGCGGCGGGAAGAATGGCAACCGGATTCGCTTCCTTCCGTGCGGGATTATTTTACGCGATATCCCTTCCGAGTATCCATCGGCATCGATATCGCGTATGCCGGGTGCGGCCGGGAAAAGCCGAATTTGGCGAAGCATCCGTCATATAGATGCTTCCGAAGCCGGTGAGGGGAATTCCCTCTAGGTTTTCGGATGCGCGGCGAAAAAATCCCAGATGATCTGCGAAGCCGGGAGAATGGAGGGCGGCGGCCAGAGGTGGCCCACGCCCCGCACCACGTACAGCTCCACCGCCGATCCATCCCGGCACGCCGTGTACGCCGTGTGCGACACAATCCCCAGCTGCTCCCGCTGCGGGGAATCCGCGCAGCCGTTCAGCCGCACCCAGGCGGCGATGCCGCGGTCCACGGAGGGGAACGGCAGGCCGGTGGATGGATTCATCCCGCCCCCTCGATACGGGACGGACACATCGCTGTCGCCGTGGAAATGGATGACCGAAACCGGCCGGTCCGGCCGGCATGGATTTTGGGAGAGGATCCCGGCCACCGGCGCGATCGCGGCGAACGTATCCGACATTTCGCATCCCAGGCGGTAGGACAGCAGCGCCCCATTCGAAAATCCGGCCGCGTACACCCGCTTTGGATCGATCGTGAAGCTCCGTCCAAGATCGGCCAGGATCTCCCGGATGAATTCCGATTCGTCCACCTGGTTGTTGAGCGCATAACCGCAGCATCCGCCCGCATTCCAGGAAAGCGGTCCGGGGGCCGCCGTTCCGTTGGGATATACGACGAGGAAGTTGTTGGCGTCGGCGATTTCGCTCATCCCGGTCACCACGCTCATGGAAAACCCGTCCTCCGCCAGACCGTGGAACATAAACACCAGCGCGGCGGGTGCGGTCGCGGAGAATCCCGGCGGCACATGCAGCAGGTAAGACCGCTGCATGCCGCTGGCCGTAATCGAACGATCGGAGTCGCCGGCGGGAACGGTGGGCGCGGCGGTCGGCGGGAGGGCGGGAGTCTCCGCGGCGAGGGAACAGGCGGTCCATGCGGCGGCGATGATGACAAATGGGAGAGCAAGGAATAGACGCTTCATGATGGACTCGTTTAGGCGCCGGCCCAGATCCGAGATTGAATCCGGCAAGGGTGTCTGAAAAAACCGCGCGGGCATGGCCTTAGTTCGTCATTCCCCCGTGCTTTTGGCTGGAATCCATGATGAATTAGTATAAACTACTTCTCTACAAACCCTTGGATGCCCGCTTCGCACACCACGGCTTCGCCAACATCGCCACTCAAAGAGCAAATCTGATGGATCCCGGCGAAGATCACCCTCGCTTCGCAAGCTGGTTGCCATCCTAGAGAAAAACCGATGGCAACCAGCTCCGCGAGGGCAGGCGCGGGGATGACGATCTCCTTACTCGCGCAAGTTATCCCCGTTGTCTTAAGACGTTTTTTCCACTACACTTCATCTCATGACAGGTCAACCGCTGCCGCTCATTCATATCGGGGGCACACCGCGCGAAATGGGCTTGGATTTCGGCAAGGCGCGCCGCGAGTCCATCCTTCATATGGTCGCCAACGTCAAGACCTTCCTCGGGCAGACCTACGGCCAGATCCGGCTGACGTGGCCCGAAGCGATCCTGCAAGCGCATAAATACCTGCCCTTCGCGCAGGAGCTCACTCCGCGCTATGTCGAGGAATTGCGCGCCATGGCCGAGGGCGCGGATGTTGCTTTCGACGACCTGATGGTACTCAACTGCCTGGAAGCGATCACCACCGACGCGCTGCACCTGCTTGGATGCACTACGTTTGTGGCGACCGAAGAGCGTACCGCCGAGGGCCGGGTGCTTATCGGGCACAATGAGGATTGGCTTCCGGCCGATGAATCGGACGTGTTCCTCATCCATGCCGAACCCGAGGGAGAACCGGCGTTCCTGGCGATGACCTACGGCGCGCTGCTGCCCAACATCGGCTTCAACGCCGCCGGGATCTGCCAGTGCTGTGATTCGGTCTACCCCAGCGACGTGCGCATCGGAGTCCCGCGGATCTTCGTCTCGCGCGCGGTGCTGGCCGCGCAGACCATCTCGGGGGCGATTACCGCCGCGCTCGCGCCGCACCGGGCGGCGGGATACAACCACACGCTGGTGCACACCTCGGGCGAGGCGTATAACGTGGAGGTCTCCGCGCGGCATTTTTCGCTGATGTATGCCCAGGGAGGGATCCTGGCCCACACCAATCACTACCTCAGCCGCCGCATGTCGCGCCTCGAGAACGACGCCCAGCACCTGATCGGCTCGCGGGTGCGCTACTTCCGCGCCATGCGCCTGCTCCGCCGCACCCACCGCCACAACCGGGAAACCCTGCGTGGGATTCTGAGCGACCATGTCAACCATCCGAACTCGATCTGCTCGCACGAGGTGCTCGACGAGAATCCGCTCGACCAGCAGAAAACCGTCTGTTCGCTTATCATCGACCTGAACGAGCGGGAGATGCACGCGGCCTGGGGCGTGCCGTGCGAGAACGAATACTTCACCTACCGTCTCTCCGCCTGACCGCCCTATCCCCTTAACGAAAAACTTCCGGAGGAATTATCCTCCGGAAGTTTTTTTAAAAGCCGTGTTTCTGCGTTGCGGCCTATCCTCCGTTGCTATTTGAACGCGCAGCGCAGGAGGGTGATGTTCCAGAACACCTCACTGCGGACGATCACCTGCCCGGCCTTGTCAAGCGCGACATACTGGTACTGCAGCCAGGCCTCGGTGAAGGTGCGCACCTCGGGGAGATCTTCCGCCTGCAGGGTGTAGACGTACTGGTTGTTCCCGATCGGCGTCATGGAGACGCCTTCGCTCCAGGCGCCGATTCGGCCGTCGCTCTGTTCCTTGAGCCTGGCGAAGAACAGGACGTTCGCCACGCCTTGGGTGCTGGAAAGGCCGATTTGGAACTGCACCTCCCTCGCGCCGCAGGCGGCCCGGGTGTTCGCGGCCGGGAAGTAGAGGGTATCGGTGGAGACGGTCGGTTTCCCGAACGAGATGGTTGCCGGGGTGGGGGTCGGGGTGGTATCCGGTTCGGTCCAGGCGGGCAGGAACTGGAAATCCCAGCCGAAGTGGATATCCGGGCGCACTTCCCCGTCGCCGATTACGATCTCGGTTTGGGCGAGCGCACCATCGCCGGCGGGGTAGCTCCAGCCGCCGGGGATGAGGATGAGGTCGTTGCCGTCGCCGAGCGCGTTGGCTGAGACGCAGTAGGTGCCGGCGGCGAGAGCCGGGAAGGAGTACTCGCCTTCCGAGCCCGTGACGGCCGTCATCAGGTCGCTGCCCGCGGCGCAGGTTCCGCTCTTCAGGCGGAGGGTGACGCCCGGGAGACCGGGTTCGCCGGGTTCGAGGATGCCGTTGGCATCGGTGTGGTGGCCGTCCCCGTCGGGATCACTGCATCCGGGAGGCGGCGTGGGCGGGTATCCGTGTTCCGGGACGGCGCACAGGTCGTGCCAGACTTTTCCGCTGATCAGTGCGCTGCCGCCGCCGGAGGTTTCCTGCTCGTGGGCGCCGCGGTCGCAGCCCGCGCCCTGCGGGCGGATCACGCCGCGCTGGTCGGCGCCGGCGCAGCGGTCGGGATCGGCCGAGTCGATCGCCGGGCTGCCGGGGAGCAGCGCGTGGGTGGGCATGAAGGAACCATTCATGGCCAACCCGTTCAGCATCGGGTTGGTCGTCGACAGATCGGTATCCTCGGTCAAGGCGCAGCTGTCGCCGTCGTCGAGGTTATGGCCGATCGAATCCGGATCCGCCCCGGCGCAGTTGCCGCCGGTATTCGCGCTCAGGATCGTGTTGCGGATGGTCATTTCGCCGCTGCCGCTGGCGCGGATCCCCTCGTTTTCGTTCGAAGCGATGGTCACAAACATAAACTGAAAGTCGCCTTCCTCATTGCGGACACCGCCCCCGCCGAAGGCGCCGGTGTTGGAGCTGATGGTGGAATTATCCGCCCGCAACCCGGCGCCGGGGCCGTTGTAGGCGCCCCCGCCCATTCCGTTCGCGGCGACATTATGCACCAGCGCGCTCTGATAAAAGTGAGCCATGCCCAGATTGTAGATCCCGCCGCCAATTCGGGCTTCATTGGATTCCAGCAACGCCTGGCGCGAGACCGACATCCCGTCGGCGGTGTTGTAGATCCCGCCGCCGTCGAAGCCGGCGAGGTTCCCCTCCAGGGTGGCATGCTCGAGCTCGAGGCTGCCGCGATTGTAGATCCCGCCGCCGTTTCCGCCCGAGGTATTATCTTGCGCTTCGAAGCGGACGATGGAGGCGCTTACCCCGACGTCCAGGTATACCGCGCCGCCTTCATTATCGGCGGTGTTCTCGGAAATTTCAGTATAGGAAATTATCACGGACGGAGAAAAATGCCCCCAGGTCAGGACCGCGATCCCGCCGCCGTTGAACCCGTTGTTGTTGCGGATTTCCGAAAGATAGACGCCGAGCGCCCCTTCACTTTCGTGCAGGATGCCCCCGCCGTCGGGAAGCTTGGCCGCGAGATAGGGATGGACTCCGATGTTGTTCTGAACCGTGCTCTCGTTGAGGTTGAGGGTTCCCCGGCTCCGGATTCCCCCGCCGCCATCATACTCGGCCCGGCCGTTTTGAATGACCAGGGTGGACAGGCTGGCGGTGACTCCGGGGTGCACATCGAAGACGCGGTCCGCGGCGTTGCCATCGATGACGGCCGGGCTGGTGCCCCAGATGGTGACGTTGTCGGTGATGTCCAGGTCGCCGGTGGCTGCGGCATCTTCCATGGCGCCGGTCCGCGTGAGGGTGTAGGTCCCGGCCGGGATGAGGATGGTCTGGGTGCCGGCGCAAATGTTGGCCCGGATCACCGCCTCGCGCAGGGAGCAATCCGCGCCGGTGCAGGCTCCGTCGTTGGTGTCCGCGGTTTTTGTCACGTGGATATCCGCGTCACACGGCACCGGGGTGCCGCCGCAGCTGACGGTCAGGGCCAGCAGAAATATCGCACACCAGGGTAGATGGCGGGAAACCGAATTGCGAGTGGGCCTCATGGGCTCCTCCTTGGCATCACAAATGGGATGAGGGAATGGTACCCGGAACGGCCGGACGATGCGAACGTCTTCAAGACCCGGCATCGTTTTCCGGAGGAAATATCCGATTTTTCCCAGCCCTGAGTGTACTCGGAAGGCCGGGAAAAAAATTCCAGAAAACCTCCGAAATTCCTATACAGGGGTGTTTTGGCGAAAAGATGACGGCTCTGGAGGATCGGGCCATCCTTCGCCGCCGTTGTCCGCGGCTGGTGGAGTTGCGGGAGCGCATGGGGAGAGACGGCCCGCCAGCCGGGCGGAAACCTGCTGGGCGAAACCGTCTTCGCCTCGGCGACGGACGGGCGCGGGTGCTCGGGCACAACTGCGAACCCCTGAAAGGGATCCTGCGCGTTCGCGTCAACCATTCGAACTCGACCTGCCCGCGCGAGGCGCTCGACGCAAATCCGCTACACCCGCAGCACCCCGTTGACAAGCTGATCCTCGGGATGAACAAGCGGGAGATACGCGCGGCATGGGGCGTGCCGTGCAAGAACGAGTTTTCCGCGTGCCGTCTCTCCGCCGGACGACAAAAACCAAAAAACTTCCGGAGGAATTATCCTCCGGAAGTTTTTTTACGCGCTGTGCTTGGGCCGGGAAGAAACCCGCATCACCGGGGTTTGTACTCGCAGTGCAGGAGGGTGACGTTCCAGAACACCTCGCTGCGGACGATCGCCTGACCGGCTTTGTCGAGTGCGACGAACTGGTACTGCAGCCAGGATTCGCCGAAGGTGCGCACGTCGGGAATGTTCTCCGCCCACAGGGTGACTTCGTACTGGTTGTTCCCGATCGGCGTCATGGAGACGCCGTCGGTCCAGGCGCCGAGCCGGCCGCTGCTCTGTTCCTTGAGCCGGGCGAAGAACAGGACGTTCGCCACATCTTTGGTGCTCGAAAGGCCGATCTGGAATTTCACTTCCTTCGGGCCGCAGTCGGATTTGGCATTGGGCCCATAGAAGTAAATGGTCTCGGCCGAGACGACCGGCTTCCCGAACGAGATGAGGGCCGGGGTGGGGGTGGCGGTCGGCTCAACATCGGGCATCATCGGGAGGAACTGGAAATCCCAGCCGAAGTTGACATCCGCCCGGGCTTCCCCTTCGCCCAGGACGATTTCCGTCATGACGGGTCCTCCGCCGCGGGTCGGGTAGGTCCAACCGCCGGGGATGAGAACCAGGTCGTTGCCGTCCGCGAGCGCATCGATCGAGACGCAGTAGGTGCCGGCGGCGAGGGACGGGAAGGAATACTCGCCGTCCGGGCCGGTTACGGCCGTCATCAGGTCGCTGCCCGCGGCGCAGGTTCCGCTCTTCAGGCGGAGTGTGACGCCCGGGAGGCCGGGTTCGCCGGGTTCGAGGATGCCGTTGGCATCGGTGTGGTGGCTGTCGCCGTCGGGATCACTGCATCCGGGAGGCGGCGTGGGGGGGTATCCATGATCCGGGACCGCGCACAGATCATGCCAGACTTTGCCGCTGATCAGGGCGTCGCCGCCGGAGGTCGTGTGCTCGACCGCGCCGCGGTCGCAGCCCGCGCCCTGCGGGCGGATTACGCCGTGCTGGTCGGTTCCCGCACAGCGATCCGGATCGGCAGAGTCGATCGCCGGGCTTCCGGCCATCAGTTCATAGGCCGGCGACCAGGTGCCCACGGGCGCCAGCGGCTCCAGCATCGGATCGGTATTCGGGAGATCGCTCCCCTCCGCCAACGCGCAGGTGTTGCCGTCGTCGATGTTGTGGCCGATGGAATCGACCGGCACTCCGGCGCAGTTGCCGCCGGAATTGCCGGCCAGGATCGTATTGCGGATGGTCCTTTCGCCGCCCCCGCTGTTGTGGATTCCTCCGTTGTTGTTCCCGGCGACGGTCACGAACATCAGCCGGATGTTCCCGCCGTCGTTGAAGATGCCGCCGCCGCCGGAACCGCCCGTATTGGCGCCGACGGTAGTGTTGTCGAGGAGCAACCCGCCGACGTCCGCATTGAAGACGCCGCCGCCCTCGTCTTCGTAGGATGTGTTGTACACGATCGAGCTCTGGTAGAAGTGGGCCATCCCCAGGTTGTAGATTCCGCCGCCGGTTCTGCCCTCGTTGTGGCTCAGCATGACGTCCCGTGCGATGAGCGTCACGAAGCCGTTGAGGATCCCGCCTCCGGCGTTGATGCTGGAGTTGTTCTCGACGGTGGAGCTGGTCAGTTCGAGGTCGCCGTTGTTGTGAATGCCGCCCCCCTCATTTCCCGCAGTATTCTCCTCGACCTCGGTATTGATAATGGTCGATTGGGTACCCGGCCCGAGCCACAATCCGCCGCCCGGTCCATAGGCCTCGTTTTCGGCGACGATGGTATGGGAGAGGGTCAGCGTCGGCGCGCTACCCGCCTCCTCTTCGGTTGCGATACCTCCGCCGACGAAGGCGTGGTTGCCGCGGATTTCCGACATGTAGACGCCGAGGATGCTGCTGCCGGCGGCGTAGATCCCGCCCCCGTCGACTTCATGGTCGGCCGCCCAGGTGCTGATGTTGTTTTGGATGGTGCTTTCGTTGAGGTTCAAGGTCGCGTTGCTGATCCGGATGCCGGATCCGTTATATTCATGGCCGTTCTGGATGACCAGGCCGCTGAGGCTGGCCGTGACGCCCGCTTTGACGTCGAAGATCCTGTCCGCGGCGTTGCCGTCGATAACGGCCGGGCTGGTGCCCCAGATGGTGACGTTGCCGGTGAGATCCAAGTCGCCGGTGGATGCGGCTTCCTCATCCGCGCCCGCCCGCGTGAGCGTGTAGGTTCCCGCGGGGACGCGGATTGTCTGGGTGCCGGGGCAGGTGTTGGCCCGGATCACCGCCTCGCGCAGGGAGCAATCCGCGCCGGTGCATGCGCCGTCGTTGGTGTCCGCGGTTTTGGTCACCACGATATCGGCGTCGCACGGGACCGGGCTTCCGCCGCAGCTTGCCAAAAGGGCGAACAGGAGGATCGCGAACCAGGAAACGTACCGGGCGATGGAAGGTCGAAGGGGTCTCATGGAATTTCTCCTTTTTTTTATTGCGGACGGAACGAATGCTACGGCGAAGCCGGGCTTTTCGAACAAGGCAACAGAATCCGGAAAAGCAGGCCGGCAAGGGAATGGTACTCAGAACCGCCGGGCGATGCAAACGCAATCCCGGTTCATGCTTTTCCCCCGCCCGGCGCGGACGCGTGCGGGAAAAAGCACAATTTTCCCAATTCTGAGTGTACCCTAAGGGATGGAAAAAAATTCCATAAAACCTCCGAATTTCCTATACGGGGGAAACCTTTTGAAAGAATCACCAGGAACGAAGGGTTTCCGAAGGCGGGAGAAGGAGTATCGCTGCCCCCGCTCGCGAATTCTTCGCATCAGAACCCTCGTTTTGCATCCATCACCGCTCCAAGATTAGAATCGAGCGGTGGTACTCCGCGAGGGCAGGCGGGGCGGCAAGTACGCTAAAATTTTCCGGGATTTCAGAGGGCAATTTGACGAAAAAAATGCAGAATCTTGAGGCGCGGATCATCTCCTGTCGCCGCTGTCCGCGGTTGGTGGAGTGGCGGGAGCGGATGGGGCGGGAAAAACGGCGCTCTTACCGCGCGGAGACGTATTGGGCAAAACCGGTCCCCGGATTCGGCGATGAACAGGCGCGGGCGCTCGCGGTGGGGCTTGCCCCGGGCGCGCACGGCTCGAACCGCACCGGCCGGATGTTCACCGGAGACGCCTCCGGCGATTTTCTGTACCCTGCGCTGCGCCGGGTGGGATTCGCCGACCGGCCGCTCTCGCTCGCGCGCGGCGACGGGCTCACGCTGGACGGGCTGTTCATCTCAGCCGTTTGCCGCTGCGCCCCGCCGGACAACAAGCCGACCGCGGAGGAGATTGCCAACTGCCTGCCCTACCTGGCGGAGGAAATCCGGCTGCTTGCCGAATTGCGCGTACTGGTCGCGTTGGGAAAGATCGCCTATGACGCGCTGGTCCGGATGCTGGCGGGCGGCGAAATCGGCCCCGGCCGGCTGGGGATCGCGGGGATGCCGTGGAAACCGGAGTTGCCGGAAAAAATCCCGCCGTTTGCGCATGGCGCGCAGTGGCCGATCGGCTCCGCCGCCGGCCGGCGGATATGGATGGCGGCTTCGTATCATCCCAGCCGGCAGAACACGCAAACCGGCCGGCTGACCCGTGCGATGTTCGACAAAGTGTGGCGGAAGGTGCGGGAATTGGCGTCCTCGTAGGTGGGTTGACGGGCCGATGCAAATTCCAGTGATTAATTATTAATTGGCGGCGCCTCAACCCACCCTGCATTTCAAGCGTAAGAGAATACGCCGGCTTAAAATGGGCGCCGGCATGGCGAACACCCCCTAATCTATTATCGATAAGAATACCGGAACGATCTGTGGATCGAAGTGCTTCCCGGATTGGGTCAGCAGGTATTCGCGCGCCTGATCCTTGGTCCACGCCAGGCGGTAGGGGCGGTCGGAAGTGGTCGCGTCCCAGACGTCCACGATCGCAAACACCCGCGCCGCGAGCGGGATCTGGTCGCCTTTCAATCCGCGCGGGTAGCCGGATCCGTCCCACTTCTCGTGGTGGCAGTAGGGGATGTCGAGCGACTGGCGCAGGTAGATGATCGGCGACAGCATCTCGTAGGCGTACAGCGGGTGGCGGCGCATGACGTCCCATTCCTCGCGCGAGAGGGCGTCGCGTTTGAGAAGGATGCTGTCGGGGATGCCCATTTTCCCCATGTCGTGCAGCAGCGCGCCCCGGCGCACGTGGACCATTTGGTTTTCATCCATCCCCATCGCGCGCGCCAGGCGTTCGGTCATTTCGGTGACGCGCTCGGTGTGCCCTTCCGTGCCTTCGTCCCGCAGGTCCAGCGCGCGCGACCAGCCTTCGATGGTGGTGTCGTAGGCCAGGTTCAGTTCGGCGTTGGAATGCTGCAGCTCGTCGAACAGCGAGGCGTTGTCGATCGCGATCGCGGCCTGGACGGTAAGGGATTCCAGGAAATCGAACCAGTCGGCGTCCGGCGCAAGCGCGGTCCGGAAGAAAACCTCGAGCACGCCCTTCACCTGGCCTTTTACGATCAGGGGGGCCGCGCAATAGGATTTGAAGTGTTCGGTCGGGAATTTCGGCGAGCGCGCCAGGCTGCCCACATCCTGGTCCAGGTTCTGGATGAAGATCAGGCGGCGTTCGTGGGCCGCCTGGCCGGCGTAGCCCTCCCCCAGCCGCAGGTGGGTGTGGTGCAGGGCGTCCGAGTGGAAGCCCTTCCCGGCCATGAATTCGAGCAGCATCGTTTTCGCGTTAAGCAGCAGCACGTCGACCGCATCCACGTTCGAGCGGCGCGAGACCTGGTCCAGAAGAATCTCCAGCGTGAAGTGCAGGTCCAGGCTGGAACTGATGGTGATGTCGATATCGCGCAGGGTCTGCAGCCGTTCCAGGCGGCTCTGGGTTTCCGCGTACAGGCGCAGGTTCTCCAGCATCGGCGCCACCTGGCTGCCGAGCGTGCGCAGGAGCAGAATGTCGTCATGGGGGTAGAAATCGTCCGGATCGCGCCGCCCGAACAACCACACCCCGCTGGTTTTCCCGCCGGTCTGGAGCGCGACGGCCAGCCGGACCCAGGACCACTGATCGGCGGCGACGTGATCGGGCGGCCGGTAACGCCCGGCGTTCGTGATCAGCGCTTCCATTTCACCGACTTCCACCAGCCTGTCGGTCAGGGTGAGGCCATCCGCGTAGAACAGCGAGAATCCGATTTCCGTCTTTTGATACAAAGCCGACTCGCGGATCAGCAGGCTTGGCGTCACCTCGCGGCTCAGGAGCCGGATCAGCAGCGCGGGTTTGAAGGCCGCCGGCAGCTGCAGCGCGAATTCCCGAACGATCTCCTGCGGATTATGCCGGGCGCCGTAGGCCATCGTATCGAACCAGCGTTGAAAGCGCGCGCGCAGTCCCGGGGCGATGATCAGGAAGATCAGCGTCACGGCCAGGCTGAATGCCAGCGATTCGTCCGCCAGGTGGAGGGATTGGCTGGCGATGGAGAACACCAAGATGACCGCCAGACTGTAGAGCAGGATGAAGCTGTACAGGCTCAAGGCGCGGTTGGCGCGCAGTTCAAACTCCCCCAGGCTGCGCTTGTAGATCGCGTAGAAGTAGAAAAACGGCAGCAGCGGGAGGGCCATGTAGGTGGCGACCAGCGCCGTGGTGGATGGCGATATCAAATTCGTGAAGAGGGGGATGGTCACAAAGAGCAGGCCCGGCAGGAACGCCATTCCGATCCCGAGGAACATCAGTCGCAGAGCCAGCCGTTCCGGCGCGGACAGCCGGGTCAAGAGGCGGTACCCAAGCAACCCCAGGCTGCCGATGATCGCGCCCGCCAAGCCCAAATAAAATATCTGACGGGGCAGGACATGGAACAGCTCCAGCAGGGCAAGCACAGCGCCGGCAAGATAGAGGACCAGCAAATACACTCGCCGCCGGGGCCGGAAGAGCGGATTGGGAATCTCCAAATGCAGGTGGATATACAGCGGAGCGATCAGCCACGTCGCCACATGGATAATGTACGATGAGAAATTGACCAGCGATATGGACATGCCTACGGCCAGGTATACCGCGGTGGCGTAGTTAAAAACAACCAGAAGGAACCAGCGCCGGTTCCGGGGACGAATGAGGATCAGCACGGCCGTCCCGGCCAGCCAAAACGGGATATAGACCAGCATTTGGATAAAATTTTTAAAACGGTCGGAAAGGGCCGGGCTGACAAGCGTCCACAGGATCGTCTGCGGGCTGCCGTTGCGTACGATTGAAATAGACACCGTGTCGCCCGGTTGATTTCCCCAAAAGGGGATGCGATCTTGATTTTTTAGGAAATCCTCATACTGGAGGTCCCCGATGGATATCATCTGGTCTCCCGCCGCGAGGATGTCCGCGTCCGCTGCACACCATTCCGGCCGGTTGCTGTTGTTGTTCAGGCAATTGGCAATTCCGATAATCCTCCAGCCGGCGTCGTATTCGATGCCGGAATACGGCGCGATGTACGTCCCCGCGATCCCATAAAAAAGGCAGATCAGCAGAGTCACGACCGAAATCAGGAACAAAGGCCAATCGGCGATATGCCGAATACCGGTCTTTATTTTTTCCATCTCAGCGTATATCGATCTCGGGCGGCACCGCAATCCCCAGTTTTTTCAACAGGTGAACCAGCGGCACGATATATTGGTCGATCACGGAGCGCAGCGATGCCGGATCGGTCAGTGGCGTTTCCTTCAGGATTTTCTGGGCCGCCAGGTAGCTTTGACACAGGTGATACATTGCATAACTGACGGCTCCGGATTTAATCAAGATTTGCTGCGCGGATCGCAATGCGTCCGGATCGTCGATCTGAGATCGCAGCGTCTTGAACCGATCGCGGTCCGGGTGATCGGCTGTCAGGGCGTAGAGGAACAGCAGGTTGTTCCGGCCCTGTTTCCAATCCGGGTTGGCCGGGGTTTCCATGGCATCCTGGATGTCGTCGTGGACCTGGATCGCGTCGCCGGTGATGGACCCCAATTGGCGGAGCCGATCGACGGTTTTCGGATTGGCTTTGCCGAGAATCGCCCCGATGTGCATTGCCGTGCCGAAGTACGACGAACTCTTGGCGTGGGTCACCTTCCAGTAATTCTCCTCGCCGGTCAGGTTGCGCGTATCCAGTTCCTGGCCGTAGGCCATCGTCAGCGCCATTTGCGCGAGGCAATCCATCACCGCCGCCCGCCGGCCGGCATCCACCGGGGTGTTGGCGATGACGCGGAAGGCTATCGATTGAAACGCGAAAGAGAGGTTGGCCGCGATAGCGTCGCCCACCTTGAGGTGCTCCCCGCGCGGATCCTGGTCGAGCATATCGTCTACAAGCAGGATACTAAGAATCATGCAAAGAATCGCGGCCGAACCGCCTGCCACCACCGATTCGTCGCCGCCCACCGCCCGGCAGGCGCGCAGCGGCCATTCCCAGACCTGATGCGGGCGGGCCACCTGCCGTTCGAAAATGGCGGAAATCGCCGGCCAATCGGCCACTTCCGGGAGGCTCATTACCTGATTTTTTACATCTTCGATATCCATGAAGTTACCTCCTTCATCATTATGGGGAAATCCGGCAATTTAGCAACTGGGGATTTATCCGCCCGGCGGGAAAAACATCGTAGCGCGGTGAGCCGTCCGCGCTACGAAGAATCTTACTCTGATACCCGGGAAATCAGAGCAAATAATGCCATCTATTTTCCCTGCGATCAACCGGTTTTCCTCCGGATTCTTGGAATGATCTGCGCGGCCGACCCTAGGCCCAGTAGCCCCAGCCTGCCAGGGTGGTGGCTTTCAACAGATCCTCGGGCTCTTCGATCGCTGTGAGGTCGGATAAAGCCGCAATCAGTTCGCTTTTTTCCTCGGAATGCAAAAGCACGTTGAACTTCTCTATGGACATGCGAACCCTCCTCTTTGGGTTTTGGGTTGACTTTCCCTCTTTGGACCTTGCGGCTGATCGCGGGTTGGATGAGCGTGGCACCCGGCTCGGTTGCCCACGCTGAATTAATTATATGTGAATTGGAGTGTGAAAACCATCGACTTTTGATGAAAGTGATGAGGATGGGGGGAATGATGACCGCCTCGCGCGCGCAAACCGGGACGAATGGTGCGCTCGGTATTCGAATCGGGCTGTTTCTCAGGATTGCAGGTGAGGATCGGCGGAAACGGGGATCAGGCCCGCCCGAAAGAAACGGACGCCCATACGTCCCGCGAGCGCTCCAGCGGCCGGTTGTCGAGCGGCGCCACCCGGTAGGCGAGCGATTCCAGAAACGCGAGGCATTCCTTGTGGACCGTACCGGAGTGGGTCGAGAGGAAAATCGGCGGATGTTTCGCGGCCAGCATCCGGCGCGCGCCCTGCAGCGCCAGGAATTCCGCGCCTTCGATATCGATTTTAAGGAGATCCGGTGCCGGCAGCAGACCTTGATCGAGCCAATCGTCGAGCGCGATGGATTTCACCTCCAGCGAGCCGCTTCCACCGATGCGGCCTTTCGATGTGCTGGAATCCTCTTCAAAGCGGACCGTCCCGCTGCGGTCGGATACCGCCGCGTCGATCACGGTCACATTTTCAATGCGGTTGAGGACCAAGTGCCGGCGGAGGAAATCCAGGTTGCGGGGCAGCGGCTCGAAGGCGAACACCCGGCCGCGCGGCCCGGCGCGGAAGGCTGAAATCAGGGTGTAGTAGCCGACGTTCCCGCCCAGATCGAACACCACGCCGCCGGAAGGAACCGCCTTCGCGAAGCGGACGCACTTATCCATTTCGTAACTGCCCAGCCAGTATCCGTGATTCCCGGAACCCGCGATCCATTTCTTCCCGCGCAGGGGCCCCTGCAGGATCGGCAGCACCGCCCGCTTGGGAACCAGGCGCAGGGGGAGGCGCAGGATTTTTCCGAAGAATGACGAGTTGGAGATCGAGGTCCAGTTCATGTCCGCTCAGATGATGAAAAATCTATGGACAGGATTTTCAGGATAAAAAAATCATGTCAACCCTGTACATCCTGTCTATTCCATTACCAGCGCGACAAGGGATTAATCCCGAGCCGCCGGCTTTGCCGGATCAACAATCCGATGTAGGCCAGATCGAAGAACAGAATGGCCCAAGCGAAGAACACCGTCAGGTGCGATTGCGGTGCATAGGCGAAGGCCATCACGGAGGCGCAGAACGTGCCCAGCATCTTCGCCGCCCCGATGTACAGGGACTGGCCGGCCAGATCCTTGCGACCCAGGATCAGGCGAATGAAGAGGATCGACATCAGCAGGTTCTGCCCGAAGGCGGTGTAGTAGCCGCCGTAATTTTCGAACTCGCGCGTGAACAGGAGCACGGTCAGGAACGACACGACAAGCATGGACAGAAACGCCCCGTGAAAGAAAGCCGCGGACTCGCCTGCCGGGCGGCGGGCCGGTTCGTAGCGCAGATATTGGACGACGAGGATCGAATCCAGGACGAACCAGGCGATGTTAATGACAAGTTGAAAGCCGCCGTGCGGGTGGACGAAGGAGAAAATGAATTCCCAGGAGATATTCAGGGCCAGCGCCGCCATCGGCATGCCGCAGGCCTTATCCTGGTATCCGCGCTTGATGAGCAGAAGGTAGGTGATCGACCAGAAAATGCCGGATGCGATTCCAAACCATTGCATGGCAGCCCTCTTACGCTTCCCCGTCGCGCCGGAGCGGCGCGAGGAATTCTCCCAGGAGGGCAACTATATCACGGCCATCCGAAGGCTTCGGATCGCGCGGAAACACCCGGTGAAACGATTCGAGCCGCCGGATGACATCCCGCAGGGGAACCGGGCGCCCGGCGTCGGCCGACGCCTTGCGCACGAACAGCGCGATTTGAGTCCGGTGGCATGCCATCGCGGCCAGTTTTTGTTCGAACGCCGGGCCGATTTCGACCACGAAATCCGCCGGATCGTTCCGGTTGGCCGATTGTTTGCGCGGATGATCGGCATGGTCCGCGCTGAAGGAATAGAGAACGGGAACACCGGAACGGCGCGCGGCTTCCACGCAGGCCCGATGCGCGAGCCGATGGCCGGGATGCCCATACTCGCCGCTCGAGCCGTGGGTGATCACCGCATCCGGTTTCGCCGCGGTGAAGTAGTCCATCATCCGCGCCATGACCTCTTCGGCCGACCCGGCGAAGGCATGCAGCGCGTTGTCGGGACCGACGTCCGGATCCCGGAACGGGAGAAAATCGACCGCCGCGCAACCGAGCGCGCGCGCGGCGCAGCGCAGCTCCTCCGTCCGCACCGTGCCGAGTTCCGCGCGGGTGCAAAGCGGCGGTTCCCCCGCCTCGCCGCCCTCGCCGCGGGTGCAGCACAGAATTCCCGCCTCCGCGCCGCGTCCGGCCAGCAGCGCGAGCGTGCCGCCGGCAAAAACCGATTCGTCGTCCGGATGCGCGGTGACGCATAAAATTTTCACCGTCGGCTCCGATGCCACTCCCGCCGGTAAAACAAAAGAGCCGAGTGCGGATACCCCGGCCCGGTGGAAAGCGTTTGGAAAAATCGGATTTGCGGACGCGGTCGCCGATCGCGCCGGCGGAATCGGAGCGCCTGCACCCGGGTTAACTCGACTTGCCCTCGATGGTGTGGATCGCCTGTTCGGGTGTGACATTGGCATACAGCACCGACATCAGCCCGGGCAGGTACTTATTCATCGTCATCACGTTGGAGTACACCACCTGGCGGATCAGGACGTGGTTCAGCTCGCCGCCTTCCACGTCGATGCTGGTCTTGCAGCGGATGTCCCCGTCGCGGATGTCCATTTCGAAATTGCCGATCACCAGCCCGTAATTCGCCCGGGTGATGAATTCCGCCGCCGCCGGACGACGGTCCTCGGGGGCGGGGTTGGGGAATACGGAGTAGAAAATAAACTGCTGCTGATTTTCCCGCGCCTGCGCAAAGCAGGTCCATTTCCCGTTTTTACCGGAAAAGCCGGTGCGGAGGATGGGTTTCCCCTCCATTTCGGTGAACGGCCAATCGTCGTCGCGGAAAAATTTTCTGACCGATTCGAGTATTTTCCCCATCGGAATTCCTTGTCGGCGGGGACGGCCCCGCTTCGGTGGGAGGTCGAAGCGGGCTGGAAACCGCCCATCCGGAATGGATTTTATACGGAATGCGGCGGCTTAGCAACCGTTCGCGGGAGCCTGTGGACCTCCCCCGGAAGCCCGGGAAGAACCCGGGCTGTATAATCGAAGAATGTCCCCCAAGAAGGCCGGGATAAACATGAAGCATGGTCCTGCGGCGGCGGGCGCCCGGGGCGCCGCCCGCCCGGCCCTCTTCCTGCTGGTCCTTATGACGGCATGCCGGGCAACCGGGGCGGACCCCGCGCCGAGCGTTCCAACCCCAGGGGCTTCGGAGCCGGGGGGCGGATTGACTGCGGCTTCCCCCGGGCTTTCATTGACCATGACGGCTGTCTCTGTTTTTAGTCCGACCGCGACAGCGTTTGTCCCGCATGAATCTGTGGAACCCATTCCCCCCGAGACGCAGGCCGCCTTCGGTTCCTGCGCCGACAACCTGGTCTTCATGGGGGATCTGACCTATCCGGACCGGGCGCTGGTTTTCCCCGGTCAGGCGCTGGAAAAGCAATGGAAGGTTCGCAATGCCGGACGGTGCGACTGGGGGCCGGAATACCGGTTTCGCCGGGTGGGCGGGGCGGCTCTTTCGGCGCGGGAGGAATTTGCGCTCTACCCGGCCGCCGCCGGGAGCGAGGCAGTCATATCCATTCACCTCACGGCGCCGCTCGCGCCGGGGGACTACATCTCCAGCTTCCGGGCGTTTTCTCCGCTGGGGATCGCGTTCGGGGATACGTTGTATATTGATGTGGTGGTTGCTTGAATAGTGCGATTAAAACCTTTTTACCGCAATGGCGCGAAGGACGCAAAGGTTTAAAAAATTTTATCAAGAATTCTTAGCGTTCTTCGCGCCTTCGCGGTAAAATCTTTAAGACGTCCCGGGATGGGAATTCCGTGGAAATTGAGGAGGCCTATGTTGCGCGTACGGGGTTCGGAGATCGTCGATGCGGAGGGGCGGAGCATCCGGCTGCGGGGGGTGTGCGTCGGGGGCTGGATGAACATGGAGAATTTCATCAACGGCTACCCTGGCGATGAAAGCGGCACCCGCCGCGCGATGGCGGAAATACTCGGCCCGGCGCGGGCGGAGTTCCTTTTCGACCGTTGGCTGGATTATTTCTTCAACGAGGACGACGCGGTTTTTCTGGCGGAGTGCGGCGCGAACGTCGTCCGGCTGGCGCTGAATTACCGTCACTTCGAAAACGATCTCGATCCATTCCGGTATCTGGAGAAGGGATTCGAGCGTCTGGAGCGCGCCGTCAGCGCGTGCGCGCGGGCCGGGCTGTATGTGATCCTGGATTTGCATGCCGTGCAGGGGTGGCAGAACACCGACTGGCACTCCGACAATGCCAACCGGCATTCGCTGATCTGGGGGCATCCGCATTTTCAGGACCGGTTTATCGCATTGTGGAAGGAGATCGCGCGGCGATACCGCGGTGTCGCCGCCGTGGCCGGGTACAACCTGATGAACGAGCCGTTCACGGGGGCGTCCACCGGGCGGTTCCGGGCAAATCATCCCTCCGATTGGGCGGCCATAAACAAGCTGTACCGGCGCGCGGTGGACGCAGTCCGCGAGATCGATTCCGACCACATCCTCTTCCTGGAGGGGGATTGCTACTCGACAAGATTTTCCGAACTCGACCCTCCCTTCGCGCCCAACCTGGTGTACAGCAGCCACAACTACACGCCGGCGGGTCTGTTCACGGGTAAATATCCGGGGAAATTCGACGGGAAGACCTGGAATAAAAAGCGCCAGGCGGACGTTTTCCACGCGGGCGAAGGCGCGGTTTTTTCGCGGCAAAACGAGGTTCCGCTGTGGGTCGGCGAGTTCGGATCGTTGTACACCGGGCCGGCGGCGGACGCATCCTACCGTCTGCGCGCGCTCGATGAACAGATCGCCGTCTTCGAGGAGCATGCGGCGCACTGGACGATCTGGACCTACAAGGATATCGGGGTGATGGGGGTCGTGACGGTTGATCCGAAGAGCGAGTACATGCGTATGATCCGGCCGATCCTGCGCGCCAAGCATCTCTTGGGGACGGATTCCTGGCTGGATAGGCCGGAGGGAAAAACCCCCGTTCATAAGGCGGTCGAGCGGCTGGCGGGAATCGCCGAACGGACGATCGGCGACCCGGAGATCGACCATCCATCCAATCGCCGGTTCATGGCGCAAGCGCTGCAGGCGGGCTATTTCGCCAGCCAGATGCAGCCGGCCTTCGCCAAGCGGTTCAAGGGTCTCTCGGAATCGCAGATCGACAGGGTGATGCAGTCATTCGCCTTCCGCAACTGCAAAGTGCATAAGGGGCTGGCCGAGGTGATGAAGAAGTATTGGAAGGGGTAATAATGTAGGGGCGACCCATTGGGTCGCCCGTGTACAACGCGACCCATTGGGTCGCCCCTACGCCGCCCGTGCAAAACGCGATCCAATGCGACGCCCGTGCAAAGCGCGATCCAATGCGCCGCCCGTGCAAAATGCGATCCAATACGACGTCCATGGATGACGCAAGGGCGACCCATTG
>JAFGCU010000023.1 GCA_016932475.1 Anaerolineales bacterium | reverse complement strand
CGAGATAGCTCAGTTGGTAGAGCACGCGACTGAAAATCGCGGTGTCCCCAGTTCGATCCTGGGTCTCGGCACCTCCGCGGAAGCGGACAATTGCGGGCGTGGTTCAGTGGTAGAACGTCTCCTTGCCAAGGAGAAGATCGAGGGTTCGAATCCCTTCGCCCGCTCTGAACAAACGCCCCGGAAACGGGGCGAATTTTTCCCGGGCGACGTCGCCAAGTGGTAAGGCAGGGGTCTGCAAAACCCCCACCGTGGGTTCGAATCCCACCGTCGCCTCTGCAGGGGCGGCCCATAGGGTCGCCCTTTGCTTTTTTAAGGGATCTGTAAAACCCCCGCCGTGGTTTCGAATCCCGCCGTCGCCTCGGCAGGGGCCGCCCTCCCTTTCCTCCCGGGGCGTTTTTTTAATCATGTTCAGGAGTAAAATTCATCGGCAGGAAGCAGGCTTGCGGCAAATTGGAAATCCGGGATCGCGCGAGGGTCTACCATGCTGACCATCTTCCGCAATGATGAGCTGGGCCTGAAAACACTATCCGAGCCGGTCATCGGCTGCTGGCTGCACGCGGTCGATCCGTCTCCGGCGGAGATCGCGCAGCTGACCGCGATCGGATTCTCCGGCGACAATATCGCCTACGCGCTCGATCCGGACGAACGGCCGCGC
This sequence comes from Anaerolineales bacterium, assembly GCA_016932475.1. Classification (GTDB taxonomy): domain Bacteria; phylum Chloroflexota; class Anaerolineae; order Anaerolineales; family RBG-16-64-43; genus JAFGKK01. The sequence goes on along the minus strand of JAFGCU010000023.1, from coordinate 33,104 downwards.
GTGGAGCACACCGGCGATGACTGGCTGGTCCTGATGCGCGTGCCCTATTTCCGGGGCGAAGTGGACGATGTGCCGTACGCCACCGTGCCGCTCGGCGTGCTGTTCAATCCCAATCACCTCGCCACGGTCTGCGGAATGAACAACGACGTCCTGCAGGAGTTCGCCGCCGGACGGGTGCGCGAGTTTTCCACCGCCAAACACAACCGATTCGTGCTGCGGCTACTGCTGAACACTTCCGTCCGTTACCTTTCCTACCTGCGCGAAATCAGCCGGGTGGTCGAGGCGCTCGAAGACCGGCTGCAGCAGAGCATCCGCAACCAGGAGGTCTTGGAGCTGCTCCGCTACCAGAAGAGCCTGACCTACTTCACCACCGCGCTCAAGGCCAATGCGCTGATGATGGAACGCCTGCAGAAAAGCCAGCTGTTCCAGAAGTATCCGGACGACGCCGATTTGCTCGACGACGCCCTCACCGAAACGATGCAGGCGATCGAAATGACCAGCATCGAAAGCAACATCCTCTCGGGGATGATGGACGCGTTCGCCTCGATCATTTCCAACAACCTCAACCAGGTGATGAAACTGCTGACCTCGACCACGATCGTGCTCAGCTTCCCGGCGCTGGTGGCGGCGTTGTACGGCATGAATGTACCCCTGCCGTTGGCGGCGAATCCCGCGGCATTCCCGATCATCCTGGGGATATCGCTGGCATTGTCGTTGGCGGTGGTGATTATTTTGAAGAAGCTGGATTGGTTCTAGGAGGGGCGGCCCATTGGGTCGCCCTTGCGGATCTCGTACAGATCCTCTCCCCTATCCATCGGGGGCGTACTGCCGTGCGGCCCTGCCATCTCCCATGGGTCTACTTCTTTACCGGTGCAGGCGCGGCATGCGTTTTTTCCAGGCGGTGGGGATGATCTTATCCAGCGCGTCGTCCGCCGTGATGATCCCCTGCAGGCGGTTTTCATCGTCCACCACCGGCACGGCCTGGAGGTTGTATTTGGAGACGGCGTGCGCCGCATCGTCCTGGCTGTCCTCCGGGCGGACCGTGAAAACGCGCGCGCGCATGAATGCCGTCACGTTCGTGTCCGGATCCGCCAGCACCAGATCCCGCAGGGAGAATACCCCCAACAGACGCCCCTCCTCATCCGTTACGTAGATATAGAAGAGGTTCTGGATCTTCGGGCCTTCGCGGCGCAGTTCGGCGATCGCCTCGGCCGCGGTCAGAGCCGGCCGGACGGCCAGAAAGTCGGTGTTCATCAATCCGCCGGCGGAATCCACCGAATAGGTCAGCAGCTTCCGGACATCCTCGGCCTCTTCGCGGTCCATCAGGTCCAGCAGATCCTCGGAGCGGTCCTTCGGAAGTTCGGCCAGCAAGTCGGCCGCTTCGTCGGGCGCCATCTCCTCGAGCACATCCGCCACTTTTTCGTCCGGCATGTGCTCCACCAGATCCGCCTGCACCTCCGGCTCGGTTTCCTCCAGCACGTCGGCCAGGGTTTCCACGACCATCCGGTCGAGCAGCTGACCGCTGCTCTTATGACGGGTCAGATCGCTGACGATGTCGGCCAGGTCGGCCGGATGCAGGTCGGCCAGTTTGTCGCCGGCGACCTTCAGGCGCATCGGGCTTTCCCCCGGCAGCATTTCGATGTTCTCCCAGGAGATAACCCCAGCAGTGGGGTTCGGCACGCCGCGGCCGAACAGGGTCCGCGCCAGCCCGCGCCTGCCGCTTTCACAGACGGTGACATTGGCGATGTAAATGTCGTTGTCGACCCGCGTCAATTCCACATCCTTCACCCGCACCGCCCGGACTCCGTTAATGTCGATGACGGGCTTATCCAGGACGTCGCGCGCCAGGAACAGGTCGTCCTTGGCGGGTTCGTATGCCGGCAGGTCCTTCATCCGGTATTTAAGCGGGATGGCGGGGGCGATCAGCACCGTCGCGGCGGAAACCGGGATCAAAACCTGGTTCCCGTTGCAGCGGACGGCCATGGCCACCACCCGCGGGTGGACGATCGGGTTCTGGGTGGTGGCGATCAGATCGGCCAGCGTGCCGATCTGCTTGCCGCTGACATCGGCGACCGGGCGGCCCAGCAATTCGCGGACATACGCCATGCGGTATTCTCCTGCGGTTGAGCCTTGTCCCGGCTTCGCCGGGCGAGGCCAGGGAAATAAAAACCCCGCGTCCTTGGGACGCGGGGGGCAGGCGGTCGGTTCACACCCCGGTTAACGTCTCAACGAACGGCAGGTGGGATCTGCATTCGGGCGTTGTGTAAATGATCCGGATCAAGCGTTAGGTCGGTATCCATGATGCCGTTATGGGTTTGAATGGCGGGCAAACACTCCCGGCCCGGGAAAATCACTGCTTTTGCGAATATACTCCCCCCCTTGGATGATGTCAAGGAAATGACCGAGGGCATTCCCCGCCGTCAGTTTGCCGGAATTCGCCGAATCCGGAATACGATACGTTTTATCCGGTTTGCTTCCTTTCATCCCAGAAGCCGCCCGGATCCGTCAGCTGCCATGCCGCCGCTCCCGCCAACGAGTTCGTCGTATCAAGCTCGCCTGTCTGCCTTGTCCATGTTTTTCATATTCACATTCCGGATGGGTTCTTTGATTTATTTTTACTGACTACTCAGCCTGTCAATCGTCATGCCGGCACCTGCCCCCGCGCCTGTCCTCCGAGCGATGAGCACCGGCGGTTTCCCGGTGCGAAGTTCTCGCGAGCGGGGGACGCATCCCGGCTCGCTTCTGGTTCATGAGCCGGGATGAATGCAGAGCGGGGGTTAACTTGGCCGGATTCCAGTGAATTGCCGCCGGCAGATGCGGCGGCTTCATGAATATCGCACGTAGAAGGTACTCGCATGACGCCTCCCGTAAGAGGTAAAGGGGGGCGTGGGGGTTAGGACAGTAAAGGCTGAGGAGATAATTTTTTTTTTACTTAATTCTTGGAAGCCGGACACTTTTTGAGGGATGCCAACCGGGGTCCTTGCCGCCGGAATGGCCTGGGATGCCTATCCCCCCGCCGTCACCGCTTTCCCGGCGAGGAATTTGTCTCGGTTGGCGCTCCGCGCGATTTTGCCCGAACTCGTCTTGAGCAGCCATCCGCGCTCGACCACCGCGACCTGCCGCAGCGCGATGTCGGACCCGCGGGTGACCCGCGCGCGGATCTCGTTGGATAGGGCTTCGGGGCCGGCGCCGGCGGGATACTCCGCCTCGGCGTCCTTCTCGGCGACGATCACCACTTCCTCGGTTCCCATTTCCTCGTTGTAGACGCCGAAGGCGACCACCCGCCCGGGATGAATTCCAGGCACTTCCGAGGCCAGGCTTTCGAGGTCCTGCGGATACACATTCTTCCCGCCGACGATGATGAGGTCCTTCTTGCGGCCGGTGATGTACACCTCTCCGTCCGCCATGTATCCGAGGTCGCCGGTGAGGTACCAGCCGTTGTGGAATGCTTTTTCGGTCAGGTCGTCGCGCCGGTAATATCCTGTGAGCATGCAGTCGCTGCGAAGCATGACCTCGCCCAGATGCCGTTCGGGGAGATCCCCGCGCGCGTCGTCGACCACCCGGACTTCGACGTTCGGGAGCGGGGCGCCGCAGGAGAGCATCCGCATCGTCTCCTCGCCGTCCGCCGCCGCGCGCGCAACCCGGTCGATGAGCAATCCGCGCTGGCTGATCGTATCGACCGTGACCGCCCGGTCGATCCCGCCCTGGGTGACGGCGAACACATTCTCGGCCATCGCGTAACTGGTCGCCAGCGCCGATTCGCGCAGCCCGTGGGCGCGGAACCGTTCGTAGAACAACCGGTGACTCTGGTAATGCATCGGTTCGGAGCAGTTGATCACCGCCCGCCACGAAGCGAGATCCACCCCTTCCAGATTCCGGTCGCGGATTTTTTGGGCGCAGAAGTTAAAGGCGAAGTTTGGCAGCCAGGTAAGAGTCCCGCGATGCTGCGAAACCGCCTGCATGAGTTTGTATGGCGCGCGGACCCAATCGAAGGGCGACATGAGCACCAGCGGAATTCCCGAGAGGAGCGGCATCAGGAATCCGGCGATCAGCCCCATGTCGTGGTAAAGGGGCAGCCAGGAGACGACCACATCGTCCGGCGCGAGGCGGATAGCCTTGCCGTAGCTCGCCAGCTGGCGGAAGACGGCCTCGTGCGAAAGCGCAACGCCCTTCTGCAGGCCGGTCGTGCCGGAGGAATGCTGCAGGAGGACGACATCCCCGGGCAGCCGTTCCGACCCGCGCAGCGCGGGAAAATCCGGCTCCGGCACCGGCGCAACTTCCGAAGACAGAAGCACGCTGCGGACGGAACCGCCGGCGGGGATGGCATCCTGCAATTCCGCGGCAAATTCCGGATACGTGACGACCGCCGCCGGATGCGTCACCTCGAACAGCGATTTCAGCGAACGCCGGTAGGAATCCGGCGCAAGTTTTTCGGTCAGGAACGGCATGATGCTCGGTATCGCCCCATGCAGCACGGCGCCGAAAAAGGCGGCCGCCAGCGATTCGGAATGCTGCAAGATGAGGATCACCACCTCCCCCGGCCTCACTCCCGCCGCCGCGAGCGCGGCGGCATACCCCGCCGCCTGGCGGATGAGGTCGCGGCGCGTCATCGGATGCTCGGGCTCCCGCGCGTGCATCCAGATGATGGCCGTCCGCTCCGGATCCGTTTCGTACAAATGCTGAAGGCGGGAAAAGAAGGTGGTCACGGGGGTCACTGCCGGGACCGGATGATCGCCGCCAGCGCCGCGAGCGTGTCGAAACTCTCCGCGTTCAGCTCCGTGTCGTCCAGATGGACCCCGAATGTATCCTCGACGTACAGGGAAAGGTCCACCAAATGGAAGGAATCGATCAGGCCCGACGAGATCAGTTTCTCCTGCGGGTCGATCGCCCGATCCGGCTGTTTGAGAATTGTGCCGGCGATGTATTCTGAAACCTTGGCTTCGATATCATCACTCATGGTTGCTCCTCTGTCCGGTGACCGCCGGGGCGATCAGTTCCTCCCGCGCGGCGTCCAGCACCTGCAGCGCGGATAGGTTGCGCGCCATCCACCCGCTCCAACGGGAACGGCGCAGATCGAAATAGAAATTGTGATAATCGGCGGTCTGGGTGAGGTGAAAGCCGTCCTCGGTCAGCCCGTGGGAACGCAAGGGCTGGACGGCCGCCCAAAAATTCCACAGCGGGATGCCGTATTCCCAGGCCAGCCGGGCGACAAGCGCGTTGATCCGGTGCCCGCCCTCCAGATTATCCGCCTTGGTCGCCACCACCGGGACCACATCCTGCGCGATCACGTACTCGATCACCCGGCGCAGGTAGGTTTCGTATTTTTCCACGTCTCCGTCCCAGGCTTCCTCGAAGCTGATCAGCGCCAGGCTGGGGTTGTTGGCCCGCAGTTCGCATACCAGCGGGCTTTCGCCCGACAAGCAGGATTCCCGATCGGCCATCAGCGGATTCATGACCGACGCCACGTTCAGGCCTCCCCGGACCGCCAGGCTTTTGCGGCCGAAGTATCCCCGAAACCAGTCGATTGTTACCTGAAGGTCGGCGTATTCCCCCAGACGGTATTTATCCTGCTGATCGAAATCCGCCAGGAAGTAGGTGGTGATGTTCTGGCAGTCGCCGATCTTGGAGAAAGCGTGAAAATCCCGCCCCATGGATATCCCTTTCTGGAAGATTTCCGCGGCCCGGCCGCCGAAGGCCGGAACCACCGGCAGCGTCATCCAATCCTCCGCGCCGGGTGTCGGGCGCGGCCCGGCGCTGGGAGTTTCCACCGGATCGGTGGCTGCCTGTCCGGTCGGAGCGAAGGTGCCGCCGGTGCTCAGTACAACCGCGGGGGTCTCCGGGAGGCCGGTTGCCTCGGGGGTGGCCGCGTCGCCGCATGCGCAAAGCAGCAACGCCAGGCTTGCGCCGGCCAGCATCCCGGATTTTCGATTACCGCCCATGGCATTCCTCCGCGATCAACGCCCCCAATGCGTCCGCCAGCATGGCTTCTCCGCGCGGGGTCCGGTGGATCGCGCTGTTGGAAAACTCTTCCGCCGGAACCAGATCCCAGAAATCATGGCACACGACCGCCTGCCGGCGGCACCAATCCGCCAGCATGGAACGGTATTGATCGTAGGCCCAGCGCGGGTAGAAAAAATTATATCGAATGGCGCTGTTCAAACCGCTGCTGAGGAAGACCGGTTCATTGACGATCCACACCGGAATATCCCCCGCCATTTCCCGCCCGGCGGAAAGCACGTCGAAGGCAAGATCCTCTTCCAGTAATACGGGCGGAAGAAGCCCGTGAAAACCCTCGTCCGCCTCGAGGTCCGATTGCGGCGGATCATACTCCGCCGGAATGGCCTGGTCCACCCCGGTCGCCGCCCACAGGAAGCCGTACATCTGCAGGCGGATCAGGTCCGCGAGCGCCCTTCGTCCGCCGACCATCGTCCGATTCCAAAACGTCGGAGATTTCAACCGCGGGTCCTGCGGATCCGAGTGCAGGCGGTACCCGGCGATCAGCGCGCGAACCGCGTCGGCGTTGTTCTGCAGGATCGGCGAATCCAGCTGTTTGGCTTGCGGCATGGATTCGAGCGTGACGAGCCAGATGATCAGATCCGGTTCGTACTGCACCGCATGCGAAAGCATCAGCAGGTCCTTGGTGACCGTCATCGTCGGATACCCGAAGTTGTAGGTTCGGACGGCGCCCCCGGAATTCCGGTTGAGGATCGAGGCCAGCGTCTCTTGCGGCTGGAGCAGGAAACCCCAGGTGGCGGAATCCCCGATCAGCATCACGCGCAGCGGTCCGGGTTCCGGCCGGGCGGCGGCTTCATGCGAGGCGAACATCGCCTCCAGGCTGAACAGGCTGAGGTTGTAATCCGCCTGCGCGTCTTCGCCGTAGGGCAGCCGGACCCGGCCCGGGATCAGCGTGTTGTAAATGGAAACGCGCCCGAGCGCGGGCATGAGGTCCACCGCCGCGAACACGCCGTTGACCGCGGCGAACAGGATCAGCGCTTTGATGAGGACGTTGCGGAAAAACCGGCTTCGGTCAGTCATGCTCACCCGTCATCCCCGTCAATTTGAAATGCCGAACAGCCGCAGGAAGACGGCCGACGAACTTTCGACCGTGGGCAGCGCGAACCACACCCATCCGAGGACGACATAATGGAAGGTCGCGAGCGTGGACGCCACCGTGTAGGCTTTTTTCAGAAGCGGGCGTTTTTCCAGGCGCGGCATCCAGGCGCGGCTCCGCTCGCCCCACCGGTTGTGCAGGAAGAGTCCGAAGCCGTGCCAGCATCCCCAGATCAGAAAGTTCCAGGTGACGCCGTGCCACAGCCCGATCAGCGTCATCGTCGCGAACTGGCCCGCCAGGATGACCAGCCCGATCGGCCAGGGCCTCGGGCCGGACCGAAGCGCGCGGGTCAGCGGATTGAAGAGGTAGGAGCGGAACCATTGCGCGAGCGTGATGTGCCAGGAATTCCAGAACGCCGTCAGGTTCGGCTGCAGGTACGGGCGGTTGAAATTTTCGGGGAGCGTTACCCCGGCCCACCGCCCCAGCCCCAGCGCGATGTCGGTGTATCCGGAAAAATCGAAATAAATCCGGAGGGCGTACGCGTACAGGAAGAACCACATCCAATGCGGGGCGGCGACCCGTGCCGCGAGCGCGGCGTTGAGCGCGAGGATCGCCAATCCGTCGGCCAGCACGAATTTTTTGAATACGCCGGCCAGGACCCGTTCCGCGCCCGGCGTGAGCATCCCGGCCGTCCCGCCCGGTTTGGAGCGCAGGTCCTTTACAAACCGTTCCAGCCGGTCGATTGGGCCGGCCGTCACCGCCGGGAAGAACAGCCCGTAGGTGATGAACTCGCGCAGCGAGGTATCCGGCAGCCTGCCCGTCATCCGGTCCCGGAGCGCGTGGATCAGCCGGAAAGCGAGGTAGGAAAATCCCAGCCAGCGGATATCCAGCGGTGAGGCGAGCTGCGCGGACTGCCCCGCGAGCCGGCGAAGCATCGCCGCCGCGGCCTGGGCGAACGGGTCCGTTTTAATGGCGGCGAACAGCGCGAGGAGGACGAGAATTCCGGCAGCGGGCAGCCAACGGCGGGGCGCAAGCATCCACAACCCGCCCAGGATGAGCATTCCGATCACCAGGCCGGAGAGCACCCAGCCGATTTCCGGGGGACGCGCGGGGGTCAGGATGGGATCCGGGCCGAGATACCGCGTGAGCGCGAGTGCCGAGATCGTCAGCCCAATGGCGGCCAGCGCGGTCCAATCCTCGCGGGCTGGACGGCTCCCGGCGGATCCCGCCGGCGTGCCGGCTTCCCCGGCCGGGACCCGTTTCTGCGCGGTGACGATCCACACCGCCGCCGCCAGCGTGATCGACGCGGTGGGGAGCCAGAAATCCAGATTGCGCACCGGCAGGGCCGGCTGCAGCCAATACACGGCCAGCACGCTGGCGATGCACAGCAGCCAGGAGCGGGCGCGCGGGAGCGCGCCCGCCGCCAGGGAGACCGCCGCAAACACAAGAATATTGAAGAAGGTCATGACGGGGTGATGGGATGCCGCGGCCGGATTTTTAGAATCCCTGATAAATCCATTGCGGAGACTGGTCCGCCGTGACTATCAGGAACAGGATCAGCGCCGCGCACACCAGGATGGCGCAGAGATTTTCCCGCGAAAGGACCGCCCGGAGGATTTTTTCCGGCGTCATCGATAGCCGCACATCCGCCATTCACCGCCCTCCTGCACGACGGTGTAATCCCGGCCCGCGAGATCGATCTCCTGCTTTTCGCCGTTGTAATCGAGAACGGCCTTGCCGGTGCACTTCACGCGGCGGGCATCGCCTTCCGCCCCCGCATCCTGGCAGGCGACATTCTGCAGTTCCGCCGGATACATGGCAAAGGTATCGACATCGGTGCGTGCGCCGCTTTCCCAGGCCGCGCAGGATAGGGTCACCGCTTTGGTGGCGTCTTTCTCCACCAGGGCCCGGAAATACTCCTCCACAACCGCCGCCGGGTCCGAGGAGCCGGAGCAGGAGACGAGGATCAGCAAGAGCAGCAGGCTAAGTTTTTTCATGCGGTCTCTCTTCTTAAAGCCTTCGGACCTCCAAACCAGAGGACCTGCCGGCGGGATTGGGCCAGCCTTCATTTTAATTGTAACATCCCCGACCGGCTTGTCTTTTCGGCCGGCGTCGACGAGGCGCCGGATCATTCTCCCCGCTTCATCCGGATCAGTTCTTCCATCAGCATATCCGGCTGATCGAAGAAGATATCGTGCGCCGATTTTTCGAACCCGATGAGCCGTTTTCCCTACGCCGCCTGAAGACGATCGAAGTAGGCCTGGGTCAGCCCGGCCGGAGCATTGCAATCATACCGCCCCGCAAGGAAAACCACCGGCACGTCGATCCGGGGCGCGCTTTCCAAAAAATCCAGCCGCATTATTTCCGGCCACAAGGTTCGAAGGGACAGGTCGCTCCCCATCGGCCGCCAGGCAACATCCAGAAACGAGTACTCGGAAGCGCCGAGCAGCATCCGCATCTCATGCCGGTAGTTGTCGGCCGTATGGTATACGCCGCCGAATTTCAGCAACCAGCTTCTTTCCCGCATCAGTTGGGCGTGCCAACAATCCGGCCGGCAGGCCGGATTGTTGCCGGCCAATTCTTCCACGGCTTTGCGATCGTTCGTTTCGCGCGCAATTCGCCGGACTTGCTCCAGCGACAACCTTTTTCCCTCCGCATAATTCACAAGCGGACTTACGCCGATGTATCCGAGGAAATCCTCCGGATGAACCCGCACGGTCCGCAACCCCAGCGCCGTCCCCCAGGAAAATCCCATCCGGTGGGTTTTTTCCACCGAATCGCCCCCGCAGGTATGTCACCAATTGGCGGGCATCCTCACGCAGTTGATCCAGGGTCAGGCCGCCTTCCCCCGTCCGCAGAGTGTAGGTTTTTCCCGATCCGCGCTGATCCCAGCCGACCACGACGAATTCTTTTTCCAAGCCGGGGCACTCAATCCTCAGCTTGGCGATATTGGCGCTTCCCGGACCGCCCGCCCAATTTCACCTGCCGCAATTCGTTGATTCCCCCTGTCCCCGGATCCGCAAGCGGCGCCGGGCCGAATCAGCAAACGATCACTCCCAAGACGAATAGCAGCGAAAAAAGAAGGATCAGCACGGGCAGTCTCCTTTTCAACCTCACTCCTCCGATCCTCTCGTCTCTCCCGCACGGGAGGTTTTGGTTTCCGGGGATTGACAAGCGGCCGACGGACCGGTATTATATGTCTTGTAATATATATGTCAAGTCTTATATTAAGGAGCATACAGCATGTCGCTCGATCACGCCATCCTGGGTTTCCTGAACTACCAGCCGTTTTCGGGATACGACTTGAAAAAGATCTTCGACACCACCGTCCGGCACTTCTGGCCGGCCGATCAAAGCCAGATCTACCGCACGCTGGGCCGGCTCGCCGGACAGGGCTGCATCCGGATGGAGAAGATCGAACAGACCAGCCGGCCGGACCGCAAGGTGTACCACATCACCGAAGCAGGCCGCCGCGAGCTGGTGGGTTGGATGACGACCGCCCCGCCGAATGATCCGGCCCGCAGCGCCGCATTGGTGCAGGTCTTTTTTGCCGGCCAACTCACCGATAAACAAATCCTGGCCAAATTCGAAGAGTTCGCATTTATGATGCGCGGCATTCTGAAACTTTATGACGATCTGCCAGAAAAGCTCGACGAATACGCGCAGGTCGTCGGTTCGCCGCGCGAGACCTTCTTCTGGCGGTCGACCTTGGATCTGGGGAAACGCACCATGCGCGCCAATCTGGAATGGGCCGAACACATCATCGCCCAAATCAAGAAGGGGCAGGTCCCCAGGAAATAAAAGGGGAAGTACCCAGGGTTGTGATTCCGGAAGAAACCGGCTTCCCGTGCCGAAGGCCTTCTTTTCATTCATGTCTCATAAACCAATAAGGAGATTACCGTGACCCCGAACCGAAACACCGGGAGGCGCAACATGATTTACTTTTCAATCTTCATGATCCTTGCCGTTATGGCGGGAGCGGCTGCGTTTTGGCTGCGTCCCTCGCCCTCGAAAGCAGCCACGGTCCCGCCGGGGGCAAAGGCGGGCGACCTGTTGCTCGAACCCTGCACCGTCAAGATCGGGAAAATCGAATACGCGGCCGACTGCGGGACGCTGGTCGTTCCCGAGTATCGCGGAGATCCCGCCGCGCGGTTGATCGCCCTGCCCGTCCAGCGGATCCATTCGCCCGCCCAAAATCCCGCCGAGCCCATTTTCTACCTGAGCGGCGGCCCCGGAACCAGCAACATGAGCGCGGATCCGCCGGCCTGGCTGCTGGATAATCATGATTACGTGAAAGTCGGCTATCGCGGCGTGGACGGAACCCCGAAGCTGGATTGCCCTAATTTCGCCGACGCAGCGCGGGGATACGGGGATGACTTGCTCAGTCCGGAATCGCTGGATCGAATCGGCGAAGCGGCGGCCGCATGCGCGTCAGCGCTTCAATCCAAGGGAGTAGACCTGCGCGGGTACACGATCCCGGAAGTTGTCGAAGATCTGGAGGCGGTGCGGTCCAAGTTGGGATACGAACGCGTCAACCTGCTCAGTGAAAGCTACGGAACGCGGGTCGCGCAAATCTACGCCTACAAGCACCCGCGGAACCTGAAGCGGATCGCGATGATCGGCGTCAATCCCCCCGGGCACTTCCTCTGGTTGCCGGCCACCCTCGACTCCCAGATCGGGCAATATGCCGAACTGTGCCAGCAGGATTCCGCATGCCGCGCCCGCACTTCGGATCTGGCCGCCGCCATGCGCACGGTCAATAATTCCATGCCGGCCAGCTGGATGGGCATTCCGATCGACTCCGGCAAGGTCCGCCTGTTTGCCAACTTCCTGCTGTTTCACCGGACCACCGCGCCGATCGCCTTCGATGCTTATCTTGCGGCGGAGAAAGGCGATCCGAGCGGGTTGGCGCTGATGTCGCTGGCCTATGATTTCACACTGCCGAATATGATGACCTGGGGCGAATTCTTGGCGATCGGCAGCAGCGCCGACGATGAACCCGGCCGGGACTACCGGAGCGAATTGACCCCCGCCGGCTCCATCCTCGGAGCGCCGTTGTCGGAATTGATCTGGGGGACGGCCCCCGGCAACTGGCCGTCCACCCGCATGCCCGAAGAATATCGCTCGGTCCACACGAGCGATATCGAAACCCTGCTGATCAGCGGCAGCGTCGATTTCTCCACCCCGGCCCAATTCGCCGAGCAGGAACTGCTGCCTTCGTTAACCAGGGGAAGGCACGTGGTCATCGCCGAACAGGGCCATGTCAGTGATTTTTGGAGTTTCCAGCGCGGCGCCGCCCGGCAGCTGCTGACCAGCTTCTTCGACACCGGCGCGGCCGACGACTCCCTATACACCTATCTGCCGATGGAATTCAAACCGGCGATGAGCTTTCCGCTGCTGGCGAAGGTCCTGCTCGGAACAGGAGTGCTTTTCCTCGTTGCGCTGGGGTTTGCCGGCTGGCGCATCATCCGCCGGATCCGGCGGGGGAGGAACGCGCTGGCATGACAAACCCTTCGTCACCCCGCGCTTCGCAAGGGCGATCTTAGCAGGGGTCCAGTGACTGTCGGAGAAAGCCGCTGGATGCCCGCTACGAGCGCGCGGGCATGACGTTCCAAATGGATGCCCGCGATGTGCGCGCGGGCATGACGAGCAGTGATCGTCACCCCCGCGCCTGCCCCCGCGGAGCATGTTGCCATCGTTCTTGTACTTGGATGGCAACATGAATGCGAAGCGGGGGTGACCTCAGCCGGGGTCCAGTGACCGTTGGAGAAAGACGCTGGATGCCCGCTTAAAGCACGCGGGCATGACGTTCCAAATGGATGCCCGCGATGTGCGCGCGGGCATGACAAGGATGAAGACTTCCCGTCCTTTGCGGCTTTGCGGTAAAAAGGTCTACGGAATCGGCAGGGAAACGGTAAAGCGCGTTCCGTGGCCGGCCTCGCTCTCGGCCAGGATCGTGCCGCCGTGCTGTTTGATGATCTGGTGGCAGACCGAGAGTCCGAGGCCGGTCCCCTGGCCGGGCAGTTTGGTCGTAAAGAACGGCTCGAAAATCCGCGGCAGGATTTCAGCCGGGATGCCCTTGCCGGTGTCCTCGATCACCACCTGCACCTCACGGTCGTGAACCCGGGTCGTCAGCCAGATCTCTCCGGGCATGCCGCTGAGCGCGTCGAACGCGTTGAGGATCAGGTTAAGCCATACCCCCTGAAGATGGTCGCCGCTGGCCATGACGCGCGGCAGGTCCGGATCCGGATCGAACTTCACCACGATCGACCGGGATAAAACCTCGTGCTGGACCAGTTCGAGGGTTTTGCGGATGGTTTCGTTGATCTCCGTCCGGTCGAACCGGTACTGCTCCTTGCGGGCAAAGTCCAGCAGGTTGCGGACCACCTGGGCCGCGCGGCTGCCGGCGATCAGGATCAACTCGACCGATTCCTGCATCTCGCTGTCGGGCGCCAGCGAACGCTGCATCAGCTGGGCATTGGCGATCACGGCGGTGAGGGGGTTGTTGATCTCGTGCGCCACGCCCGCGGCCAACTGGCCGACGGCCGCCAGCTTCTCGGATTGCGCGAGGTTGGCCTCCAGATGGCGCCGCTCCGTCACATCCTCCTCGAAGAGAACGACCTGCACCACCGCGCCGGCTTCGTCCAGGATCGGATAGGTGCTGATCTCCCACTCCTTTGCATCGCCGGCGGTTTCCACCAGCCGCAGCGCGCGCGCCGTGCTTTTGCCTTTTTCCAGCGTTTCCGCCACCCGGCAATCGGGGCACGGGCTGATCCGGTGGAACAGCGCCTCGTAACAGCAGCGCCCCACCAGCAGGTTCGGGCGGGAAGCGGCGCGCTGGGCGCGGCTGCGATTGATTGCCCGCAGGGCGTAGGCGCGGTCCACGATGTAGAGCGAGGCGGGGAGATTGTCGAACAGCGCGCGGAGCGTGTTGCGCGAATTCAGGAGTTCCTCGCGGTTGGCCTTCAGATCCAGGTTGACCTGCTTGGTCTGCAGGATCAGCCGTTTGTTGTAGATTGCGTCGGCCATCGAAGTGGCCAGCAGGCTGATCAGCTCCTGGTCATACGGGGTGAATGGTCCGCCGCGTTTGTTGAACATGTCGAGCATGCCGATCGACTCGTCGCCCGAACGCAGGGGCGCGCACAGGTAGGAGCTCGGCACAGACCCGAGCAGGCGCTCCGCCTCCGCGGCCAGGCGCGGGTTCGTCCCGGGATCGTCGCAGCGGACGGGCCGGGAATTGCGCAGGCATTCGGCGACCACGCTGCCTTCCATCGGCACGACTTCCCTGCGCATCCACTCCGATCCTTCGCCGAGAATTTTCCGTTCGAAGGCCGCCTGTCCGTCTCCGACCAGAATCAGGCAGCCGAATTCGCAATCCATTATCTGGCGGACTCCGGCCAGCATCGCCTTTTGAATATCGTCCAGTTCGAGGTCCGAGGAGAGGATGCTGGCGATCATATGCAGCGACGCCAGTTCCTTATCGGCCGCCTGCATGGATTCCATCGAACGGGATATCCGCAGAGTCCGGCCGGCGACATGCGCCAATTCCACCAGCCGCGCACGGGCCGGGGGCGCGAACGGCTCTCCCGCCACAAGCAATACCCCCTGCTTCGAAGAGCGGGCCAGGAGCGGGATGGCGGCCGCGAGATTCAATTTCGGGTCGGGGGGTTCTTCCGCGCCGGTCTTGAGCACCCGCCGGGCGATCTTGCGCAGGGGATGGTCCGGATTTTCCGTGAACCCTTTCCAAGGCGCGGGGGCGTTCCGCACGGCGATCCGCAGCGGCTCTCCGCCCTCCTCGGGCTGGACGAGGACGGCGCCGCCCGCGCGGCCGACGGTCTGCAGAATGTAATCCAGCGATTCCTGGGCTGCGGCATACAAACCGCCCGTCTCACCGGCCGCCGGCGCGGCCGTCGCGCCTGCCGCCGCGGGCGGCGAATCGCTTGTGGTTGTCCGGGCCCGTGCCGGCCGGACAGTCCTGGGTTCTTTACTTTTGGTCCGCATCGGTGACTGCCTACGCGGGATCGGTGGTGACCGTATATCCGTAACCGGGAACGGTGCGGATGAATGTCGGCGTGCGCGGATCGAGTTCCACAAGTTCGCGCAAATTCTTTACATGCACGCGGACCAGATCCGGCGAGCCCGTGTCGGTCGGATAATCCCAGACTTCGTTCAGGAGCCGCATGGGGGAATAGATCTGTCCGGGGTGACTCATGAGGTGGTACAGGAGGTCGTACTGCACCGGGGTCAGGCGGACCTTGCCGCGGTGCGGCGTCTGCAGTTCGAAGGTCGCGGTATCGAGGGTGTAATCCCCCACCTTCACCGCAGTTCCCGAGGGAGCCTGCGCGGCCGCCTGGCGCTGGGTCCGGCGCAGGATGGCGCGCACCCGCAGAATTAATTCGTCGATGTTGAACGGTTTGCAGAGGTAATCGTCGGCCCCGGCGTTGAACCCGGTGATCTTGTCTTCGTCCTTGATCTTGGCCGTCAGGAACAGGACCGGGATATGGGTCAGGACCGGATCGGCGCGGATTTCCCGGCACACCGCGTAGCCGTCCATGCCCGGCATGATGACGTCGAGGATGATCAGGTCCGGCCGGTTGCGGCGGGCGGCCTTGAGGCCTTCCACTCCGCTGGAGGCCAGATCCACCCTGAACTCCTCGCCACGGAGGCTGCGTTCGATCGTCCGGGCGACAATATCATCGTCTTCAATGACCAGGATGTTCGCCAAATCCATTGCCGACCTCCGTGGGAAGCTCGACTGCGACGATTGTACCAAAATCCGCCATGGAGGTTGCGCGGATCTGGCCTCCATGCTGGCGCGCGATCTCCCTGCAAATGCTGAACTCCATCCCGTTTCCGCGCCCCGCCACGGCGCCGGCGAAATGCGGCTCGAACAGCGTGTCGAGTTCATGGGCGGGAATTTCCCGGCCGTCGTCGCCCACTTCCACGATCACCGATTTATCCGCGCGCGCGCTGGACCGGACGAAGATCCGGTGCGGCGACCCGTCGGCAATGGCGTCGCGGGCCAGAAGCAGCAGGTTGACCCACATGTCTTCCAGCCGTGCGGGGTAGCCCTGCACGGTCGGGAGATCTTCCGCGAGCTGAATTTCCAATCCGCCCCCGCCGGCCTGGATCGGGGCGCCGACCATGCGCACCGCTTTTTGGATGGTTTCGTTGACCGACACGCTCTGCAGCGTATCGGGGCTGGCGCGCGAAAATTCCAGCAGATCCTGCACCGCCTGCTGGGCCTTCCAGCCGGCCTGTTCGATGATCGCGGTGCTTTCCCGCGCCGGCGAGTCGGGCGCCAGCTGGCGGCCGAGGATCTGCGCTTCGGCGATGATCGCCGT
This sequence comes from Anaerolineales bacterium, assembly GCA_016932475.1. Taxonomy (GTDB): domain Bacteria; phylum Chloroflexota; class Anaerolineae; order Anaerolineales; family RBG-16-64-43; genus JAFGKK01. The sequence continues at coordinate 16,709 of JAFGCU010000023.1, read as the reverse complement.
CAGGGGGTTGTTGATCTGATGCGCTACTCCGGAGGCCAATTCGCCGAGCGCGGCCAGGCGGGCGTTCTCCACCAGGCTCGATTGCGCGGCCCGGATCTGCTCCTCGGCCTGCTTGCGGATCGTGATGTCGCGGGTCACATCGATGAAACCCAGGAACGGGTTCCCGGAATATTCGTCGCGCAGCTCGGTGATCCGCGATCCGATCCAAATGGTTTCCCCGTGATTGGTGCGCGCGGAACGCTCCACCTCGACCGGCGAGCCGGCGTCCGCGGGCATCAGCACCGGCGGCGGCGAGAACAGGACGGCATAAACCTCCCCCACCCCGCGCCCGATCATTTGCGAAGCCGGCCAGCCGTAGAGCCGTTCGGCGGCGGGATTCCAAAAGGTGATTTTTCCGTCCGAATCCCAGACCACCACGGCGTCCCGGACGTTGTCCAGCAGCAGCGCCTGATAGCGGATTTTTTCCAGCGACCGGATCCGCTCGATTTGGTAGGCATAATTGCGGACCGCTTTGTTGATCAGGACCGGAAGCTCAAACACGGTCTCCGGGCTCTTGACCAGATAGTCGATCGCCCCCTGCTGGATCGCCTGGGCGGCGACGCGTTCATCGCCGCGCCCGGTAACGATGATGATGGGGATCTGACGCTTCTGTTCCACCATCTTGTTCAGCGCATCCAGCCCCGTGCCGTCCGGGAAACTGTAATCCAAGAGCAGCACATCGTACGCGCCGCGTTCGAGGAGCGACCACATTTCCCGCAGGTTGGCGGCCCGGTCCATCGAATAATTTTCCGCAAATCCCAGGACGTCCTTGACGAGCGAGGAATAATTAATATCGTCGTCCACCAGCAGCACGCGGACCTTCGCCTGCGGCGGCGGGGAATCGCCGGTTTCGCCGGAACGGCCTTCGCCATGGTCCGCGCCGATAAAATGCGAAACCGGACGGCTGGTGGCGTCGGTCATGCCGTCATCCAACCCCCGCGTATGCGAATTCGCCCGGATGGAACGGAAACCATTTTTTTCTCCGTGGCAGATCTATCCTGCGGAATATTAATTTTCCAAAGCAGCCTGTCCGGCGCGGCCTGCCGTCCGGCCATACCGACGCAGACAAATATCCCGCTCAAAACGCATCGATCAATCCGCGCAGGCAAATTCGTGGAAGATACCGCTGGGATTGGCCGATACTGAGGGGGAGTTGGTTATCCTTATAGTAAGTTTGTAAAAAAAACCCGGCCATAAAATTCCCATTAAGTCCCAGTAGTAAAGAGTCCCGCCATCCCTGCGAGTGGTCCGCTTTTTGTTTGCCAAGGAAATGCCGCGAATACAAGGGGGCGCGGGCGGGTGCCGGATTGTTCCGGGCGTGTCATAAGTAAGTCGTAAACCCAACGCCGGGACCGGCCGTCCGGCCGGCGGGGGAGAAGGGAACCCATAAAAAAGCCGATCCCCTTTTTTCACCCAATTTATCGGGAATTCATCGGCTGTTCACCGGCCTTTTACGGTATTCGGAGTGGCGGGCGGATATGCTGACAGTATTGTATTTCAGATTGGATTCCGCATCCTTCGGATCCAAAACTCATATGATTCTTGCGACAGGTTTTTCGACCGGGATGGAGCATGTCAGTGCATGGAATGAACGTGAACGATAAATCCGCCGCCCGGGGAAGACGCATGATGCCCCGCGCCTTCCGCGCGAAGACAATGCCTGCGGCGCTGGCCGCCGTCGAGAAAGCGCTCGGAACCCGGGCGCTGATCGTCTCCGTCCACCCGATCCCCGCCGGGCCGTCGTGGCAATTGTGGCGCCGCTCCGGGATCGAGGTGGTGGCCATGCCGTCCGCGGTGGATGCGTTGTATTCCGACCCGGATGAACCGGCCTCCGCCGGCGAAGTGCAGGAGGCACAATCCACCCGGGAGGATCAGGGCGGCATTCCCTCCCCGGCCGCGATCCCCGGCGGCGCCTCCGGCAAGCCGGAGGTGAAGACCGCGCCCGGATCGGAAACGAAGCCGGCGGCATCCGCACCGCCCAGCCTCCCGCACGCCCTGGCCCTGGCGCACGACCATCTGAAATCCGAGGGCGTGGATCCCGTTTGGCTGTCGCAGATCATGCAAACCATCCGCGACGGTTCGAACGACCGGATCCTCGGCGATGAAGGTTTGAGCCGCGAACTCGTCCGGCAGGAATTGCTGCGGCGGCTGCGCTCCGACGGGGGAACCTGCCTGATCCGCCGGAAAGTCATTTTCCTGATCGGCCCGAGCGGCTGCGGGAAAACCAGCGCCTGCGCGAAAATCGCCTCCTATGCGATGCGGGCTCTCGGAAAACAGGTGCACTGGATCTCCTCGGACACCACCCGGGCGGGTGCCATTGCGAAAGCCCAGGCGTTCACCGCCCCGCTCGGCATTCCGCTGCACCTCACCTACCGGCCGGAGGAACTGCCGTCTCTCCTGCGCCGGGATTCCGAATCCGAGATATCGCTTGTGGATACCCCCGGATGCAACCCGTACCGCAAGGCGGAGCTCGGCGAGCTCGACGCTCTTATGGCGCAAATCCCGGACCGGCACATCCTCTGGGTGGCCCCGGCCACCGCGAAGGAATCCGACCTGCGCGAGATGTACGCCGCATACTCCCATCTGGGGATCGGCGGCGTCGTCATCACGCGGCTGGACGAAACCCGGAGCCTCGGCGAGCTGTTCAACTTCCTCCATCAAAGCCAGCTGCCGGTGGCCTTCCTTTCTCACGGACCGCGGATCCAGGGCGACCTGCACACCGGGGAAACGTCTCTGCTGGTGAATCACCTGATGGGAGAGAAGCCCTTCTGATTCACAACCTCGCGCGCAGCGCCGTTCCACCGCGCGCACCCGGTCATAGACCGCGATAAGCTCAACTCATCGCCCCGGCTCTCACACCCGGGGCGATTTTCTTGTGACGCATTGATATATAATGGAAGATCGAGGGAACCATGGGAGACAGGGAGGTGTATTGTGCTGGTCCTGACACGACGCACCGAGGAGAGTGTCGTAATCGGCGGCAACATCACCATAACCGTGCTGGGTGTGGAGGGGGAGAAGGTGAAATTGGGAATTGACGCGCCCCGGGAAGTGACCATCCTGCGCAGCGAGCTGCTGGACGCGACCCAGCAACAATCCCAACTGGTCGAACCGCCGGTTCTCCGGCCGGAACCGCCCGGACCGGACGGATTGCGGACCATGTTGTCGGAAGATCCGGAGGAACCGCAGCCCCCGGCGCCGTCGGATTAATCCGCGGGCGGCTTTTCAGACCGCGCCCCGTTCCGCACCCCCCAGGCCCGTAACAGCACCGGTCAGTCTGGCGCCGCCGGGATGATTTCGCCGTTCCCAACCCGGTTGACGCTCCAATCGAAATAGGCCATCCGCTCTCCCCAATTAGGTTCCCGCGGAATAAAAACCCAATTGGTCCGGGGGCGGACTCCCGCCGCCAGATCAGCGGATTCCTGCGGACGTTTACGATAACATCGCCTTGCTTCGCGCCGGTCCGGCAAACCGCGCACCGGAAGAAAATCACACTGCGTTTTTTCCCGGGATGCGTTAGAATAAAATCCTATCCGAAAATCATCACCCCCGGAGTTCATGCATGCGGACCGGGCGGAGGGTGACAGGTCCAGACGCAGGGAGGGATCGGATGCCGAAAATCCTCATCGCGGATGACGCCGAATTCCTTCGGGTCCAAACAGCCCGCCTGCTGGCCATCGAGGGCTTTTCCGTTGTGGAAGCCGATAACGGCGGGAAGGCTGTCGAGCTGTTTCAGACCGAAAAGCCGGATATCGTCCTGATGGACATTTCCATGCCGGAAAAAGACGGCTTGGCTGCGCTGAAGGAAATCCTTGCGGCCCAACCGGACGCCAAGGTTGTCATGCTTTCTTCCTTGGGGCAGGAAACACTGGTGTTGCAGGCCATCCGGGCGGGCGCGAAGGATTTCGTCATCAAGCCCGTCGAGAAGGAACGGATCCTCGGGGTCATACACAAAATATTGGGGATAGCGCTTTAATTCCGCCTCTCCGCCGGCACTCCGGCGGCTTCCTCCTGATCCAGCAATTTTATAAACATGGAAAGCGCCTGGGGATCGAAATGCTTCCCCGATTGCTCCATTAAATATCCGCGGACCTTATCGGCCGGCCACGCCTGCCGGTACGGGCGCTCCGAGCGCAGCGCGTCCCAGACGTCCACGACGGCGAACAAACGCGCCGCGAGCGGGATCGCCTCTTCGCGCAACCCGCGCGGATAGCCCGTGCCGTCCCATTTCTCATGATGACAATAGGGTATCAGCAGCGCCGGGCGCAGGTAATTAACCAGCGACAGCAATTCATACGCGTACTCCGGATGGCGGCGCATCACGAGCCACTCCTCGTCCGTCAGCGGGCCCGGCTTGAGGAGGATGTTGTCGGGGATGCCCATCTTGCCGATGTCGTGCAGCAGGGCGCCGCGCCGCATGTGCACCAGTTCCTCCTCGGTCACGCCCATCGACCGCGCCAGCCGCAGGGTCATATCCGTCACCCGGAGGGTGTGGCCTTCGGTCTCCCGGTCGCGCAGATCCAGTGCGCGCGACCAGCCTTCGATGGTGGCGTCATACGCCATCGCGAGCTCCAGGTTCGAGCGCTGCAGCCCCTCGAACAGGCCGGCATTGTCGATCGCGATGGCGGCCTGGACCGCGAGCGTATCGAGGAATTCCAGCCATTCGTTATCGGGCTCGAGCGGCGCGCGGTGGAAAATCTCCAGCACGCCCTTGACCTGGCCTTTGGCCATCAGCGGCGCGGCAAAATATGAGACGAACCCTTCCTCCGTCAGCATCGGCGCCCGGCGGAAGGCCTCGGAGGATTTCGTCAGATCCGGAATGTGGATCATCCGCCGTTCGAGCGCCGCCCGCCCGGCCACCCCTTCGCCCAGGCGCAGCTTGGTGTGGTGCAGCGCCTGGGTGTGGAACCCCCGCCCGGCGGTGAATTGCAGGATCTGGGTGCGCGGGTCCAGGAGCAGGACCGAGGCGGCGTGAATCCCGAGCCGGATGGTCACCTGGTCGAGGAAAAAATTCAACGTGACGCGCAAATCCAGGCTCGAGGTGATCGCCATATCGATCGCGCGCAGGGCGGTGATGTGCTGCAACCGGCGCTGGGTCTGTTCGTGGAGGGCCGCCCGGCGCAGCGCGTTGGCGGCGATGTCGGCCACGGCGCTCAGAATGCGGACTTCCTCGTCGCTGATTTCGGCGTTGCATCCCGCCCACAGCACTCCGATCGTCTGTCCCTGCGAAATCATGGGGACGCACACCACATCCGCCAGCCCGTTCATCATTCCCCGCGCGTCGCGCACCGGCTGGGTGATGCCCCCGCTGTTGGAAAAGGCATGACCGATCCGCTTTCCGGTCCGGTCGGCCCACACGCCGATCGCCAGCTCGACGACCATATCGTCGTTGGCGCCGTCCTTCATCGCCAGGGCGACTCCGTCGGCCTGGAGCAGATCCATTAATTGTTGCAGCACGATGGGGTAAATATCGGTGCGGGTCGGGGCGGAGCGCATCGCGCTGGCCACCGAAGCGATCGCCTTAAGTTCGCGGTCGCGCTGCTCGTTTTCGGTGATATCGCGGATGACGCCTTCCACGGTATCGGCATCCTCCGAACCGTTTTGGACCGTCACCACGCGCTGCTCCAGCCATGCGGTGGTGCCGTCTTTGCGCAGGAATCGCAGTTTCGGGCCGAGTTGGACCAGCGCGATGCCGGTGCGGTCGCTCTCGGCCTCAAGCGCCTCCCCCTGCCCGTCGACCGAGACCCGTTCCGCCCACAGCTGCGGCGCCGCGTAGAATTCCTCCTGCGAGAAACCGGTTATTTTCCGGACCGAGGGGTTGATGTACAGGAAGCAGGGATCGGCGCCCCTCCGGTAACGCAGGATGATGTCGGCGGCGTTTTCCGTCAGGCGCAGGAATTGCGCTTCGCTCTCGTGCAGCGCCTGTTCCGTCCGGTGTTTATCGGCCTTGACCTCCTTCTCCGTGATCGCGCGCTCGACGGCCGCGCCCAGCCGGGCCAATCGGTCCTTGAGCAGGTAATCCGCGGCTCCCTGGCGGATGCATTCGACCGCGGTTTCATCGCTCAGGATGCCGCTGATGACAATGCAGGGAATATTGAGAGAGCGCTCGCGTAAAATGGCCAGCCCGCGCAGGGCGCTGAATTCGGGGAGGCGGTAATCCATGAGGATGATCTGCGGCAGGTCGTGGAGCCCGGCGAGGAAGTGTTCCTCGTCCTCCACCCGGCTGGCCTCCACGTCATACCCGGCCCGGCGCAGTTCGCGCAAAAGCAGTTCCGCATCATCCGGGGAGTCTTCAACGATCAATAACCGCAGAGGAATCGCCATATTACCCTTGCATCCTGCAACCGGCTTAAGGAGGGACATGAAAAACCGGATTTATTGCGCCGCAATAAATCAACAATCAATGTTAACTTTGCGCCCGCTGGAAAACCGTAAGAAGGGGATAAAAATGGCGAAAAATCCCGGGGAAAACAGGATTTCAAAGAAAACCAAGTTTTTTCGTCAGGGAATGAATCTTGCGATTTCCAAAATCCCGGCGGAATAATCGCCCGGATGGCGCGGTCCGCAACCGTGGTAGAATTTTTTTATCTTCACAAGCAAGGAGGTGGAACAAACTTTCGGGAAGAACAGCGCATGGACCGGAAGGGGGCCGGTTGACGAGGTGAGGGCTCCCGGCTTCGACGCCGGGCTAATCCCGGAAATTTTCTCCGGGAGAAAATCGAAGGATCAGCGGATACCCTCCGGGCATGCCATTGCCCGTTCTCTTCCCCCCAAAAAGCAGGATTCTCCTGCCGTTCTCCGGCTGAAACCTCCCGGGTGACCGGGAAAACAATTCCGGCGGACTGGCCTCTTGCCCAACCGAAGATAATTTACTTTTCCGGTCCGTATCCGTCCGGCCGGCGGTGCCATCCGGCTCCGCGCCCGGATGAGACGCCGCCGCCCGAACGCGGGCGCGCGTATCCGGCGGCCCGGGATCGGACTCTGGGAGGACTTTTCAACATGTGTGGAATCGTCGCCTATATCGGCCCGCGGGAAGCGGCGCCGATCCTGATGGAAGGCTTGAAGCGCCTCGAGTACCGCGGGTACGATTCAGCCGGCATCGCCGTGCAGCAGGACGGAAAAATCGTCCTGCGCCGGGCGGCCGGAAAACTCTCCAACCTTGTCCGCGCCGTGCAGGCCCGCCCAATCCGCGGACGGGCGGGCATCGGCCACACCCGCTGGGCCACCCACGGCGAGCCCAACGAACGCAACGCCCATCCCCACGCCAGCGGTTCGGGCGATATCGTCGTGGTGCACAACGGGATCGTCGAAAATTTTCTGGAGCTGAAAGAAGAGCTGGCCGCGGCGGGGGTCAGGTTCCGCTCCGAAACGGACAGCGAGGTCATCGCCCACCTGATCGAATACCATGCCGGGGCGGATACGCCGCTGTTCGAAGCCGTCCGCCGCGCCGTCGCGCGGTTGCGCGGCGCGCACGGGATCGTGGTGATCTCCGCCCGCGAACCGGATACGATCGTCGCCGCGCGGCTGGGCAACGCCGGCGGGGTGACGGTCGGCGCCGGAGACGGGGAGATGTTCCTCGCCTCCGACATGCCGGCGATCCTGGATCACACCCGGCGGATGGCTTTTCTCGATTCCGGCCAGATCGCCGTCGTCACCCGCAACGGTTTTTCGGTGCAAACCGTGGACGGCAAAGCGGTCGAGGTTCCCATACAGACCGTCACCTGGGATGCGGCGGCGGCCGAAAAGGGGACCTACACCCATTTCATGCAGAAGGAAATCCACGAACAGGTGCGCTCGCTGGGGGATACGATGGCCGGCCGGGTGGATTTCGAGGACGGGGAGATCTACCTCCCGACTCTGAACCTGACGCCGGCCCTCGCCCGGAAGATCAAACGCGTGATCCTGATCGGGTGCGGGACGGCCTCGCACGCCGGAATGGTCGGGCGGATCCTGATCGAACGCCTGGCGCGCATCCCGGCGGAACTCGAGATCGCCTCCGAATTCCGCTACCGCGATCCGATCATCGAACCCGGCACCGTGGTGATCGCCATCTCGCAATCCGGGGAGACGGTCGACACGCTCGCGGCGATGGACGAAGCGCGGCGCAAGGGCGCCACGCTGTGGAGCATCGTCAACGTCGTCGGCTCGCAGGCGATGCGCATCTCCGACGGGTACCTCTCCATGCAGACCGGCCCGGAGATCGGGGTGGCCTCCACCAAGGCCTTCACGGCGCCGCTGGTGGATCTTTTTCTGCTGGCGGTTCTGCTCGGGCGGATGCGCGGCACGCTGCCGGTGGACGAGCGCAAACGGCGGGTGGCCGAACTGCGGCTCCTGCCCGGGCTGGCGGGGGAATGCCTGGCGCGCGAATCGGCGGTGGCCGGGGTGGCCGCGGCGCTCAAGGACACCACCCATTGCCTGTACCTCGGGCGGGGCAGCAACATGCCGATCGCCTACGAGGGGGCGCTCAAGCTGAAGGAGATCTCCTACATCCACGCCGAGGCCTATCCGGCCGGGGAGATGAAACACGGGCCGATCGCGCTGGTGGATAAGACCATGCCGGTGATCGCGCTCGCCCCGCGCGATCCGTGGTACGAAAAGATGCTCAACCAGGTCGAGCAGACCAAATCCCGCGGCGGGACGGTCGTCGCGGTGTGCACCGACGGCGACGACAAAATCCCCTCCAAGGTGGATTTCACGCTCCCGATCCCCGACATCTCCTGGATGCTCAGCCCGGTGCTGACAATCATCCCGCTCCAGTTGCTGGCCTACCACATCGCGGTCCTGCGCGGCTGCGACGTGGACCAGCCCCGGAATTTGGCCAAGAGCGTGACGGTGGAGTGAAGAGACCGACCATAGACCATCGACGATGGGCGATGGCCAATAATCGTTCATGTTCCGTCGCGCGCTAAACTAAGGTTTTACCATCGACTACCGACGATCGACCATCGAAAAACCAGGCGGCAGACCATGAACGATGGGCCATGGACGATTGTTATGAGTGAATGACTACGCGCAACCAAGAAGAAAACGAAAACGGCCGCCTTCCGGGATGGAAGGCGGCCGTTTTATATGCTCCGACGCGCTATATCAAAAACCGGAGATTCAACAACCCGGGAAGCAGCGAATAATCCGAACCGGAGGGGATCAGAAGCATGATCACGATGAACGCCAGATAGCATAAGCCGCCGATGACAACCAGCCCGGCAACGACGCTGCCAAGGATCAATCCCGTCAGGGCCAGCCCATCCCCGGTTTGGCGTCCGCCGCTTTGCTTGATCTGGTTCCGGGCAACAAACCCGAGAACGATGGCGACGATGGCAAATATCATCCCGCATCCGTAGCAGAAAGCCGTGGGAAGGGAGACGATGCCGAGGATCAGGCTGGTGATGGCCAGCGCATTGGTCTGCGTGGTGCTTTGATAGGGAATTCCTTTCGCCACGCATTGGGGGCAGTAGTTCTTATCCATCACGACGGTTGTGCATTCCGTGCATGTGAATTTTCCGCAACCGACACAAGTGCCCGCGGCTTCCCGATCCGGATGAATGTAGCAGTTCATGGATGCTCCTTTGGGGGGATGGATGACGAGCGACGATCGACCATCGGCCGAATTATGCTCTGGAACCCTTGTTAGTTGGAAGCAATTATACCGGAGGAAGAGCGACGATAGACCGTGGACGATGAACCATGGCCGTTGTTTATTCAAGGGCTTTACTGCTTCAACGATCGAAGAAATGCAGGAGCGGGAAACGAAAAACCTTCATGAGCGATTAACGGCCATCGTCGATGGCCGGATTTCCTTCGTCCATGGTCTATGGTCGGTTTTTCTCAGGGATTTATTGGATATAATACCCTCCACGCGGGCACGGTCCGCCCGCCAACGCCGGAACCAATTACCCCCTCAGGAGAATTACTGATGAAGAGAACCGCCCCCTCCAAGCGCATTAGCAATCCGTACGGGTATTTCGACGCCGACGCCCGCGAATACGTGATCACCCGGCCGGACACGCCGACCCCCTGGATCAATTACCTGGGCGAGGGCCGCTACGGCGGGATCATCTCCAACACCGCCGGCGGGTTTTCCTTCGACCGCGATCCGCGCAACCGGCGCGTCACACGCTACCGCTACAACACCATCCCGGCCGACCAGCCGGGCCGCTACATATATATCCGCGACACGCAGGACGGCGGCTTCTGGAGCCCGACTGTCCAGCCCGTGCCGGGCCGCAAATACACGGCATACGAATGCCGCCACGGCGCCGGGTATACGCGCATCTCTTCCGCGTATAAAGGAATCGCCGCGAGCGTCTTGTACTTCGTCCCGCCCTCGCCGCCCGAGGAAACCTGCCCCTGCGAACTGTGGGTGCTGACGCTGCGCAATACGACCAAACGCAAACGCGTTCTTCGCACTTTCTCTTACGCGGAATACTCGTTCTGGGACGCAGTCAACGATCAGCAGAATATCGACTGGGGCCAGCAGATCTTTTTCTCGAGCGAAGCCGGCGGCATCCTCCAGGCCCGGACCAAATTTCGCAAAACTTCCACCTGGGCCGCAAGTTCGGTCGAACCCTCCGGGTTCGACACCGACCGCGACGAATTCGTCGGCCGGATGCGCGACCTTTCCAATCCGCAGGCGGTCGAAAACGGAAAACCCGGGAACACCCTCGCCCCGCGCGGCAACAACATCGGTTCGTTCTCGCACCTTATCACGCTCAAGCCGGGCGAGGAGAAAACGATCGTCTACATGATCGGCATCACCGACACGCCGGAACGCATCCCCGCCGTCGTGAAGCGGTTCACCAACCCCAAGGAAGTGGGCGCGGCGTTTCTCGCCCTGCACGAGGATTGGGACAAATATCTGGCGTCCTTCACCGTCGAGACTCCGGACCCGGAAACCAACGCGATGCTCAACGTCTGGAACCCGATCCAGTGCCGGGCCAACCTTTACTGGTCGCGGTTCGTCTCGGCCTACGACACCGGCCTCGGGCGCGGGCTGGGGACGCGCGACACAGCCCAGGATACGCTCGGCGTGCTGCACAACCTGCCGCGCCAGGCGCGCGCGATGCTGACGATGATCTGGAAACTGCAATTCCAGGACGGCCATACCTGGCACCAGGTCTTCCCGCTCACCGGCGAAGGCGGGCCGGGTCTGGCGGGGGAGTACAAGGAAAAGCCGCAATGGTTCTCCGACGACCACCTGTGGCTGATCATCGCCACCTGCGCCTACCTGCGCGAGACGGCGGATTTCGGCTACCTGCAGCAGAAGATTTCCTATTCCGACGGCGGCGAGGATACCGTCTGGAATCATCTGCTGCGCGCGATGAAATTCACGCTCGACAACCGCGGTCCGCGCGGCCTGCCGCGGCTCGGGTTTTCCGACTGGGACGACACGATGAACCTGGATCACGGCAGCGGCAAGGCCGAGAGCGTGTTTTCCGCCGAGCTGTTCTGCCGGGCGATGCTGGACCTGGCGGACCTGAGCCGGTTTCTCGGAAAGGATTCCGACGCCGCGCGCTGTGAAAAACTCCAGCGCGAGATGGCCGCGATCATCCAGAAAAACTGCTGGGACGGCGCCTGGTACGCCCGCGCCTACGACGACAAGGGCCTGCCGGTCGGCGTGGCCAGCGAGGAAAAACACAAGATCGGATTGAATTCCCAGACCTGGGCGGTGTTGGGGGAGATCGGCGAGCCCGAGCGCCTCACGGCCGCGATGGAGAGCGCCTACGAAAAACTGAACACCCCGTTCGGGTTGCGGATCATGTGGCCGCCGTACGACGGGGTCCAGGATCGTATCGGCGGCACGACCACCTATCCGCCCGGCGTGAAGGAAAACGGCGGCATCTTCTGCCATGCCAACACCTGGGCGATCATCGCCGCGGCCAAACTCGGAAACGGGGAGCGTGCCTACCAGTATTACCGCCAGATCCTGCCGCTGGCGCGCAAGGATGTGGACACGCTGCGGACCGAACCCTACGTGTACTGCCAGAACATCGCCGCGCCCGGGCACCGGCACTACGGCCGCGGGCGGACCTCCTGGCTGACCGGAACCGCCTCCTACACCTACGTCGCCGGCACGCAGTGGATCCTCGGCATCCGGCCGACCTTCCAGGGCTTGGAGATCGCTCCGGTGATCCCGGAACAGTGGAAGGGTTTTTCCGCCGAACGAGTCTTCCGCGGCAGCGCCTATAAGATCGAAGCCCGGCGGATCGGCAAAGGCAACCGCGTGACGCTCGAAGCGGACGGGAAGAAACTGGATGGAACGATTATTCCCCTGCCGGACACGGCCGGGCGGACGATCCACGTGAAGGTTACAATCGGGGACTAAACCGATTCGTCATTCCGGCGTGTACCAAGCCGGCATCCAGGAATTAACTTATAAAATTATCATTCCTTTCAAGCCGGATCCCGGCTAAGATCGCGCCGGGATGACGAGTTTTCGTACGCCGGGATGACGACCCGTAGAAGTGCTCGTCATGCCGGCGTGTACTTGGCCGGCATCCAGGAATTGACTAATAAAATTATCATGCCTTTCAAGCTGGATCCCCGCTACGAGCACGCGGGGATGACGAGTTTTCGTACGCCGGGAGGACGACCCGTAGAAGCGCTCGTCATGCCGGCGTGCACTTGGCCGGCATCCAGGAATTGCCTTATAGAATTATTATGTCTTCCAAGTTGGATCCCGGCTAAGATCGCGCCGGGATGACGAGTTTTCGTCCGCCGGGATGACGACCCGCAGAAGTGCTCGTCATGCCGGCGTGTACTTGGCCGGCATCCAGGAATTGCTTTATAGAATTAATATGTCTTCCAAGTTGGATCCCGGCTAAGATCGCGCCGGGATGACGAGTTTTCGTACGCCGGGATGACGGCCGATTGAATCCGCCGAGATGACAGGCACTATCCTTCACTTCGCATATTTTTCCAACAATTCCTTCCCCGGCAAACAAATCCATCCATCCGCGTCATCCCCCAACCATGTCACCGCATCCGGGCGGGCATGCGCGCGCCAGGCGGTGAAAGCCGCCAGCAGCGCATCCAATTCTCCCGCTCCGAGGATGCCTTTCAGATCCATCCGCCCGGATAGAATGTGATGCGCGGTGAGCTCCTCAAGCGCGTCCATCGGATCCGGCAGCGCCACCCTTTCACGGAGCAGGAGAAGCTGGCGTTGGATCCGGCCCTCGAGGATTTCCCTCGCGTAGGGCTGCCTCCCGAGCAGGACGGAGGCGCACGCCGTCGGAGGAGCCTCGAGCAGGACGCGCGGTTCTTCGCAGGCGTCTTTGCCTTCGACAAAACCGCGCGCCGCGAGCTCCCGCGCCAGATCGAATCCGCACCGCATCCAGACGGGAGCGTCGCCGGCCTGGCCCGGCGGCCGCCGGACGGAGATTCCCCTTCGCGACAGTTCGCCGTCCGCCGCGCGGGTGCGCCGGGGATTGCCTTTCCGCCGCACATCCTCCGCGGGAGGATCCGGCTCCGCGAACGGCGCGCACGGGCGCAACGGACCGCCGATCGCGACGGTGATCTGCGGACACTCCGCCAGTTCCCCAAGCGTTTCGTCAAACGACTCCCGCTTCAGGGAACGCACATCCAGCCGCGGAGCAAGCAGCGCCACCGTCAGCCCGCGCCGGCTTGTCGAAAGATCAATTCCCGCGAACACCCGATTCGGATCCATGCTGAAATGTCCTCGTCTGTGACGAGTATACAACAAGCAGCCGTATAAAAACCGACCGGTACACTGTCATCCCGAGCCCAAGCCGGCGGCGCAGGGCGAGGGATCGGCATCCAATTCTAGGATGCGATTCTTTCCAAACCCGGTCGTTGCCGATTCCGAGGCTTCTTAAGCAGCCTCGGAATGACTTGCACGCTCACTCTCCGCGGCAAATGGGGGATGTACCTGTGGCGGGAGGATAAATGAGGGACGCGCCTACGGGAGGGATGATAGAATCTCGGAAAGGATTCTGATCATGGGTCTCCAAGAGCGCTTTGGATGTTTCTTTCTCGCCGTCGGGATGGTGACGTTTCTGCTATTTGCGTTCCCGGTCGTTCAGGCGTTGCGCGGGGATCCGGAGGCGGTGCCGGTGGAATGGATCGGGATCTCGCTCGGCGCGCTGCTGGTCATTTGGGCGGGATGGAAATTGTACCGCTCCGCGCGCGCCTCGGCCGAATCCCAAAAGCCGCGCTCCCTGGGAGCGCAGATCTTGGCGCGCTGGAAGCCCGAAGACCCCAGAGAGAAAGAATAGGCCGGGAGGGGAATCCAACACTTCCCGAAATGAGCTGCGCGGATTCTTGGGGAACCTAAGCCCGATAGGGGGAGTTTTAAAACGCGACGGCCGTGATGATGAAGCCGACCACCATGACCAGCCCGAAAACCACGAACAGGATATACGTCCAGTTGATCGGACGACGCCGCTTGGGTTGAGGCTTTTGTGTTTTCGAGTACATTTCTTCTCCAATAGCTGTGGGTTACAGGATGTCGTCCGGGTTCTGCTCGGCAAGCCCCGGAAGGACTTTTATCAGCGCCTTGCGCAATTCATCCACATCCAGCGGTTTGACCAGGAAGCTGTTGGCTCCGGCCGAGAGCAGAGTATACACCGCCGTCTCAGCGCTTTCCACCGAGAGCATGATCACCGGCAGCTTCTCCTTCGGGTAACGGCTGCGGACAAAACGCAAAAATTCCGCTCCGTCCACTTTGGGCATGTTGAGGTCTAGAAAGATGACGTCGGGCGGCGGCTGCGAGAGCAGCGCCTTGCCAGCCTCGACCGGGCTCGAGAACGACCGGGCCTGGACGCCGACCACCACCAGCATCAGCCCCACCGCCTTGCACATGTCCACGTCGTCGTCGATGATCCAGGCTTTATACATCCGCTGTCCTCAGAGTTCTCCGCGCAGGCGCTGCGCCAACTCGCGGGTTATCCCCTTGATCTTCATCAATTCCTCCGCCGGCGCGCGGCGGATGGCTTCGAGCGAACCGAACGCCATCAGCAGCTGTTTCCGCCGCGCGGGGCCGATCCCCTCGATCGCATCCAGCCGCGAAGCCAGGCCCTTGCGGGCGCGCACGTTGCGGTGATACGTGATCGCAAAGCGATGGGCCTCGTCACGGATCCGCTGCAACAGGAACATCCCCTTGGAATCCCGCGGCAGGCGGATCGAGTTTTTCCTCCCCGGCCGGAACACTTCCTCTTCCTGCTTGGCCAGGGATGCCGCCGGCACCCGGTCGGTCAATCCGAACTCCTCTAGCACCTTGACCGCTTCCGCCAGTTGGCCTTTGCCCCCGTCCACCAGGAGCAGGTCCGGGAGGACGGAAAAAGAGGGATCCTTCTTGCGCCCGACCTGCTCGATCTCGGGCCCCTTCCAGCGGGCGAACCGCCGGTGCAGGACCTCGTGCATGGAGGCGAAATCATCAGGCGCGCCCTCCACGCACCGCACCTGGAAGCGCCGGTAATGCGCCTTGTTCGGCACCCCCTGATCGAACACCACCATGCTGGCCACGACCGCAGTTCCCTGGATGTTGGAGATATCATAACACTCCACCCGTGCCGGCGGATTGGGAAGGTCCAATGACTTTTGTACCTCCGCAAGCGCCTCCACCTGGCGGGCGCTGTCGGCGTCCCACTGCGCCCGCAGGGATTTGAGGGTTTCCGCCGCGTTCTCGACCGCCATGCCCACCAGCTCGCGGTCCACGCCCGTGCGCGGGACGGCGATCCGGACCTTCTCCCCGCCGCGCCGGGAGCGCATCCATTCCTCAACAATCCGCGCCTCTTCCACTTCTGTCGGGAGCAGGACTTCAGCCGGGATGAAAGCCGCCTCGTCATAAAACTGAACCAGGAACTGCCGCAGGACTTCCGCCTCGCCGGTATCGCGCGTCCCCTCGAGGACGAAATGTTCGCGCCCGATCAGCTTCCCGCTGCGGATGATGAATACCTGAACGCAGGCATCTCCGTCCTGGCGGGCCAGGGCGATCACGTCGGAATCGGTCCGGGTGGAGGAAATGATCTTCTGCCGCTCGACCACGGCGTGGATCGCCTGCAGCCGGTCGCGCATCCGGGCGGCCTGCTCATAATGCATTTCCACGGAAGCCTGCTTCATTTTCTTCTCGACGTCGTCCACCACCGCGTCGATCTCGCCGGCGAGGAAGCGGCACAGATCGCCGATCATCCGCCGGTATTCCTCCTGCCCGATCGCCCCGATGCACGGCGCGGAGCACAGCTTGAGGTCGTACCACAGGCAGGCGCGGCTGTCGGCGCCGGTGATCTCGCGGTTGCAGGTCAGGTAGGGGAAAATCCGCCGCAGCAGGTCGAGCGTCTGGTGCACCGCCCAGACCGACGTGTAGGGGCCGAAGTAACGGTGGCCGTCCCGTTCCATCGCCCGGGTGATCGTCACCTTGGGGAACGGGTCGGCCCAGTGCACGAGGATGTACGGAAAGCGCTTATCGTCCTTGAGCCGGATGTTGTAGTGCGGCCGGTAGCGCTTGATCAGGTTCATCTCGAGGATCAGCGCCTCGAGCTCCGAGCCGACCAGGATCCATTCGATGTCCGCGATGCGGCGGACGAGTTTCTCGGTCTTGGGGTCGTGACCCGCGCCGGACTGGAAATACGAGCGCACCCGCGAGCGCAGGTTGACCGCCTTGCCGACGTAGATCACCTTCCCGGTTTCGTCCTTCATCAGGTAGCAGCCGGGTT
>JAFGCU010000022.1 GCA_016932475.1 Anaerolineales bacterium | reverse complement strand
GCGGTTTCCCGGTGCGAAGTTCTCGCGAGCGGGGGACGCATCCCGGCTCGCTTCTGGTTCATGAGCCGGGATGAATGCAAAGCGGGGTGAACTTGGCCGGCATCCATTGAATCGCAGAAAATCACCGGACCCCGGCTTCGAGTACGCCGGGGTGACGAACAACGCCAAGAACGCCTGTGATGCTACGTTGAAAATAACCGTGAAAAAAACGGCCTGAGCAAATAACAAATATTTAATAATTCGTTACTTCCAAAATAATCCTGTCAACCCTGTCTATTAATATCACCCTGCAAGCTCCATGCCGAAGTGTGTGTGATTTCCACCTGCAGCAATCGAGCGTTCCAATCCCGCAAAGGATCGTCGAAGAACACCAGCCGGTTGGTGCGCGTGCGGCCGAACCAGCGCCCCTTGTGTTTCCCCTCGACCAGGATCTCGAGCGTTTTCCCGAGCAACGCGGCATTTTTTCCGACCGCGATTCGCTCCTGCAATTCCTCAAGCAGCCGGAAGCGGCGCTTCTTTTCCTCCGGGGCGACGTCGTCCGGGAGGTTGCGCGCGGAGAACGTATCCGGGCGCGGGGAATAACGCGCCAGATGGGCGACATCGAGCCGCAGTTCGGCTAACAGGTCGTACGTGTGCTGGAAATGCTCCTCCGTTTCGCCCGGGAAACCGACGATCACATCGGTCGCGATCGAGGCGCCGGGTATTTTTTCGCGAATACGGCCGATCAGCCGCCGGTAATCCTCGGCTGAGTATCCGCGTTTCATCCGCGCGAGCACCTCGTCATCCCCTGCCTGGACCGGCACTTCGATGTGTTCGCACACCTTGGTGAGCTGCGCGGCGGTTTCGATCAGGTCGTCGGTCATCCAAGTCGGGTGCGAGGTCAGGAAGCGGATGCGCTCCAACCCGCCGACGGCGTTCACCTTCCGGAGCAACGCGGGCAAATCCGTCCCGCCGGTATCCTTTCCATACCGGTCGACGATCTGCCCAAGCAGGGTGACCTCGCGTGCGCCTCTCGCCACCCACATTCGAATTTCATCGAGGATATCCGCTTCCGGACGCGACTGTTCGCCCCCGCGGCGGTAGGGAATCACGCAATAGGTGCAGGCGTGCGAACAGCCCAGCACGATCGGAACCAGGGCGGTCGCCGGCGGCAGGCTGGAATCGGCGGGAGCGAGAAAGGGAAAGCGCGCAAGTCCCGGCGATGAATCTTCCGAAACGGCCGATTGAAGTGCGGCGATCGTCTCCCCCGATGCATGCACGGGGCGCTCGCGGAGCAAAAACCGGATCAGCGGCCGCGGATCGGAAGGCGGCGAGAACACATCCACGAACGGAAAGCGGCGGCGCAATCCGTCCGGCTCCCGCCGCCCGACCAGGCATCCCATCAGGTTAATCACCAAATCCGGGTTGCGTTGTTTCAAGGGGCGCAGCGAGGTCAACCGTCCGCAGGCTTTATCCTCCGCGCTTTGACGCACGACGCAGGTGTTGAGCACGATCACGTCGGCTTCCTCGGGGCGCGCGGACGGAATGTACCCGAGCGCTTCCAGCGCCCCGGCCACGCGCCGGGAATCCGACACGTTCATTTGGCAACCTTCGGTCCAGAGATGGTAGAACATGGGCGTCCTCATCCCCGGCCCCCTATCCTGACTTATGTCAGGAGAGGGGGTGCGGGGGTGAGATTTTTCCTTTCACCTTTTCCATAAACCGTTTGTGATCGACGATCACTCGCACGTGCCGGCCTTCGCCGACTTTTTCCTTTTCGTCGAACACTTCCGCCGAGAATACGATCCGGCGGGCATCGATTCCCTCGATCCGAACTTTGGCGGTAACCTGCATCCCGAGCGGGGTGGGCGCGAGATGGCGGACGAAAACCTCCGCGCCGACCGTGGTCTGCCCGTCGGGAAGATGGTTTTGCGCCAGCACCTGGGCGGCGTGCTCGACCAGCCAGACCATCGAGGGCGTGGAGAGCACCGCCGCCGTGCCCGTCTCGAGGTGCTTGGCGGTGCGTTCGGGCGTAACGGTCATTGAGATTTCATGGGTCAACCCTGTCGTTAGCTCCGGCATTCCGGATCTCCGATCGAACAGAGGGGATGGATTATTTTGCACACCGGCTCAACGAAAGCAGGCGATTTCAACGAAATCCCTTTTCTATCGATTCCTTCAGCGCTTCGTTTTTTCTCCGTGTTTCGGCGCGCTCTTTTTTTCCGTACCGCAACCGAAGGGCTAAAGTATAATCCTTTGCATGCCGGTTGAATCGAAACTTGCCCGGATGGTCCGCGGTCGGCGTTTGCGCCGGATCCGAAGCGGGCGCCTTGCGCGTCCGCTGGGGCGGATTCTGCTCCTGGGCGCGGTGTTGCTTGGCGCTGCGGGCGCGGCTATCCTGATCTCCCCGCTGCCGCTTCCCGCACCGGACCTGCAAATGGGATCCCAGCCGGAAGGCGCGCGTTTTTACGACCGGACGGGAAAACTGCTGATCGAAGCCGGTTCCGCGCGCGCGGGGGAAAGCCGCTGGTACGCGGCCGGAAGCGCGCCGGAAACGGATTGCGTCCTCCCTGCATTTCTCGCCGCGCGCGACCTGACGTTTGGGGAAATTCGATCGCCGGACCTTCTGGGCGCCATGCGCGCTTTCGCCGCCTCCCTGGCGGGAGCGGACGATTTGGCGGCGGACTCCTCCGCCGAACTGCTGGCGATGCGGGGCGGCGAAAGCACCGTTCTGGATAAGGCGCGTTTGGCTGGCGCGCTGGCCGCGCGTTTCGGAAGACTCGAACTGGCCGAATGGATGATCAACGTCCGGCTGTATGGCAACGGGACGGTCGGCGTGGATGATGCCGCCTTGACGTACTTCGGCGTCCATGCCGGGGCGCTTGCGGCGGCCCAATGCGCCGCGCTCGAAGCATTGGCGGCGGATCCGGCGCTGGCCGGGGATCCCGCGCTTTGGAATGAATCCCGCGACGCTCTCCTGAACCGCATGCTGAGCGGAGGCTTTTTGGAAAAAGCGGAATGGGCACGCGCGGTTGCGGATCCCATACCCGCGGCGGCATATGAACCGTCCATGGACGGCGGTGCGGATCCGGTCTTCGGCGGAAAGTTGCCGATCCTCGATTCCTTCCTCGAACTGGTCCTGGAGCGGTTGAGCGCCCGCTTTCCGCAAAAGCAACTGCCCAGGTCCGGGATCCGGGTCTTTACCACCATGGATTTGGATTTCGAGTTGCAGCTGCTGTGCGCCGCGCAGAACCTGCTCGCCCCTCCGGAGGATTCATCCGCGGCATTGCCCACTCTGGAAGGGAAACCGTGCGACATGGCCGTCCTGCTCGGGCCGGCATCCGTCAGCGGCCTGCCCGCGGATTTCGCGCTCACGGTGATCGATCCGGTTGCGGGCGAGGTCCTGGCGTACTTCTCCTCCGCCCGCGGGGAGGAGTCGGTTGCGCGCGGGCCGGCGGGAACGGCGCTTCTGCCGTTCGTCTACCTTTCGGCGTTCGCGCGCGGGTATTCGCCGGCGTCGATGCTGCTCGACATTCCCCGTTCGGATCTTTCCGATGATCCGGACCGGGAATTCCGCGGACCGCTTTCCGCCCGGACAGCGCTTCAGCAGCGCGTGCTCGCGGCCGCTGCCGGGATGGCCGCCAGCGTCGGCAGCGACCATATCGACCGCTCGCTTTCACTCATCGGACTGATCGAAGAGGGGACGGCCGGGCTTGCGCTGGAAGAACGGCTGCGTCAGCCGGCAGACCTGACGGTGCTCACGCAGGCCTACGCGACTCTGGCGGGCGGCGGTTTGGAGGCGGCCGATCGTGGAAGCGGCGCCGCCGTTGTTGTTTTGCGCGTGGAACAAAACGATGGAACGCCGCTTGAGGAGTATTCCGGACGCCGGACGCGGCGCGTATTCGGATCCGATCTGGCGTACCTGGTGCAGGATATTCTTTCCGATCGATCCGGCCGCGCGGACCTTGCCGCGCCGGCACTGGCGGGATCGAGGTCCGCGGTGGCGGCTATGCTGGGCGAAGATCCGGATTCGGAGGGCGCCTGGGCCTTCGCGTTTACCCCCGGCTTTGCGGCGGGAGTCCGTTCCCGGGCATACGCGGCGGAAATCGCGGATCCGAAGGCGGCTTGGATTCTCGCGCAGGCCGCCGCGGGATGGGCGCTGCGCGCGCTCCCCGTGCAAAGCTGGAGCGAGCCACCGGGGATCGTCCGCCGGGACGTATGCGTCCCATCCGGGTTGCTCCCCAGCCGCTATTGCCCGGCAACGGTTTCGGATATATTCCTCGCGGGCAACGAACCATCGCAGACGGATTCCTTTTACCGCCCCGTGGCGGTCAACCGTGAGACGGGCCGGCTGGCCACGCTGTGGACTCCGTTGAACCTGATCGATGAGAAGGTGTTCTTCATACTGGAGGGGGAGTCGCGGATATGGGCGGAACGCTCGGGGTTCCCGGTCCCCCCGGATACATACGACACACTTCCGGATTCTTATCCGTATTATGAAGCGCTGCACATCTCCAGCCCGTCGCCGCTTTCGGTGGCGCGTGGAAAGGTCGTCTTGCGCGGCACTGCGGCGGAAACCGGGATGGAGCGGTATCTCCTCCGGGCTGGGCCGGGACTTTATCCTTCCGTGTGGTATGCGCTCGGATCCGGGATCGGGCCTGTGCGGGAGGACGTGCTGGGGGAGTGGGATACCCACGGGGCGGATGGAGTCTGGTCGATACAGCTGACCGCGGTTTTCACCGGCGGAAAAATCCTGACGGTGGCGATCCCGGTTTCGCTTGACAACACGCCGCCTTCCATCCGGTGGATCCAACCGTCCGCTCCGCAGCGGATCTCCGTCGATCGAGGCGAAACGGTGATTCTCCAGGTCGATGTGACGGACAACCTTGGCATTGAAGAGGTCGAGTTTTTTCTCGATGGAAAAGTGCGCACCCGGCAGGAACGCGGGCCGTTCTCCGTGCGTTGGAGCGGGTTGGCGGCCGGCAGGCATACCGCGAAAATCTGCGCCAAAGACCGGATTGGGAATGAAACTTGCACCCAAGAATTAGAAGTAGATGTAGGCTTGATAACCAGCGGCGGATTACTTTACAATACGCCGGGAAAGGTGAAAATATGATCAAGAACATCAAATTACTGGGGGTTGCTATTTTGATCCTCGGAATGGCTGCCGGCTGTGCGCCGGCCAGCCCTGTATCGGGTATGAATCAGGCGACAGCCCACATTCTGACCCTGTACGCCGTGCTGACCAACAGTGCGCCCGATCTGAACACGACCCCGACAAATCCGATTATGCTTGCTTCGGATACTCCGGGGATTCCGACCGATACCGCGACCCTCGCCCCAAGCGCGACACCCACAACGGATAATCTTCCGTCGGTGACTCCGACCCCGTCGCTTCTCCCCACTCCCTGCTACCGGGCGTATTTCGTCAAGGATGTCACCATCCCGGATTACGCCAAGCTGGCGGCCGGGGAGACGTTCGTCAAGACGTGGCGGTTGGAAAACAACGGAACCTGCAACTGGCCGGCCGACACCCAAGTGGTGTTCGTTTCCGGATCGCAAATGGGGGCCCCCTCGTCCCAATCGATCGGCGCGGCGGTTGCCGTCGGCGAAGAGCGGGATGTCAGCGTGACGATGAAGGCTCCGGCCGAAGCCGGCACCTACACCGGATACTGGATGCTGAAAATCCCGAACGCCGGCCGGTTCGGCATCGGTGACGCCGGCAATCAGTCCTTCTGGGTGATCGTCGTCGTTGGCAGCAAATCCCCGACGCCTTCGGTGACCAAGACGGTCGGCACGCCGCCGCCCACCAAGACACCTACCGTCACACCGACAACCACCCCGACCCCGACCGGATCGCCAACTCCGATCCCGACCAATACGCCGACCTGCGTGGGCGGATACCCGGTTTGCTGATCAGGCTATGCGCGAATAACAGGAAAAGATGCCCGCAAGGGCATCTTTTTTTTCTCCTATCCTCCCCCGTTTGCCAATATGTTGGAATTTGAAAATGATAGAGAGTCCATTTGGCAAACGGGGGAGGAAAAGGGAGGGGGCGAAAGGTGAGACGGCAATCCGAATTTCCGCTCCCGGGTTATAATCCGCCGGGAAACGGGGGATCCTTTTTGGCCGAACGGCGCGCGGATTTTTTCTCCCCCCACCACTTGGAGACGAATGGAATGAGCATTCCCCGGCCGCCGGTTCCGAACAGCCTGGGCTGGAACCGGACCTCATACTTTCTGCTGAGCATGTTTCTGGCGGTGATCGCATTGATCATCGTCGTCTGGTGGCCGCTGGCCGAGGATTACCTCGGCCAGATCAATCCCGATTTCCCGATCTGGATGCAGGTCGATTGGCTGCTGATCGGGATCTTCCTGGTCATGTCGATCCTGATTATGTGCGGGGCGGATCTGCGCACGGATGCCTGGATCGTATTCGTCGCGACCCTCGGCGGATTGACGATCGAAGCCTGGGGGACTCAGACTCTGCTGTGGACGTATTACACGAGCGAACGTCCGCCGCTGTGGATCGTGCCGGCTTGGCCGATCGCGACCCTGGCGATCGACCGGATCTGCCGGATGCTGGCGGCGCTCACCCGGCGGGTGCCGGATATCTGGGCCGGGCGGCTCTTCCAACTCGTGTTCGGCGGTTTCTACGCACTTATGCTGTTCTATGTCCGCGGAACGCTCGAGAAGCCTTTCACGCTGGTCGCACTTCTCCTTTGCGCGCTGATCATCCTCTCGCCCGGTGACCGGCGCCGGGCGTTGATCCTCTTTGCCGCCGGGGCAGGGCTCGGATATTTCCTCGAGCGGTGGGGCACCACACGAGAATGCTGGACGTATTACACCCGCGAGACCCCGCCTCTCTTTGCGGTCCTGGCCCACGGGATGGCGGCGACGGCATTCTGGCGCGCCGGCGTGCTGCTGCCCGTCTTTTTCCGAAAGATTCTCGCGATCCGAATTCCGAGCAGAGAACGGACGGGATCGGCAATATAGGACGGAGGCATCTTGTTTGCAGGAAGGGGGATGGATCGCACAACGCACCGGCGTTATTCCCGGCCTGTAAAAAAATTTTCTTCTCCAAGGGGGAGACCATGGACACACAGGAAAAGAACCTTTCCGAACCGGTTTATTTCATTACGGCCGCCGTCGGCGGATGGAAGCACCTGTTTGCCAACGAGGCGTGCGCGCGCATCGTGTTCGATTCCCTGGATTGCCTCGGGCGCACCCGCAAGCTGGCGCTGTTCGCCTTCGTGCTGCTTCCATCGCACCTGAACCTGCTCTGCCGACCGCTCGGAGGAAGCATCCGCAAAGTCGTCGACGGATTCACCGATTTCACCGCGGCGCGGATGACCTCCGTGCTGCGGCGGCGCGGGCGCGGACCGCTCATGCACTACCTGCACGCGCGCTCGGGCGGTGAAGGCCACGGGTCGCCGGTCTGGGGGGATGTGCGGATCGAGGAAATCCTGACTCGCGGGAAATGCGCCTCGCTCCTTAATCTCATCCATAATAAACCGCTTGCCCCGCAGTGGCGCCTGGCCGCGATCCGCGGCGATTACATTTACTCCAGCGCGTGCTTTTACGACCTGGGACGGGAGCCGGTCATCCCGATCTTGGATGTGCGAAGGGAATGGGGCGGCTGATTCAACCTGGCACATGCGTTGCCGGTTCCTCGTCCGCTGAAGCGGCCCCGGAATAACGCTCCGCGTACATCATTCCGAGCCCTGATTTTTTTGTGGGAGGAACCGGTATCGGAGGAATGAAGAGAAGTATGTTTTATCAAAGGAGTCGCCGACCCCCCGCCTCCGAGCCGGGATGACATTGCTTGGAGAGCAGATATACAATCGTGAACATGATCTCTCTTAAAAACCCCTCCCTTCTTTTCCGGTTGGATCCGGAAACCGGCGTGTGGGGCCTGGCGGAGGCGCGCGAAAACTCCATGGCGCTGGAAGGAGCGCGCATCGGCGCCGCCTTCCGCGACGGAAAAAGCCGCGTGGAGTGGCTGCTTGGGGAATCGCCGGGCGCGCCGGTGCCCGGCATGCGCAACGACTTTCATCACGGCCGCTGCTGGACGCTCGCCGTCGAATCGGAAGCAGGAAGCGGATTGAGGGTGCGGGTGGAATGGAGCCTTCCGGCCAAACGGCCTTTTCTGCTGTGGAGGGCGGTCCTGACCAATGCGGGCTCGCGGACGCTTCACATCGACCGGATCGATTTGTGCCATGCCGGTGGGCGGTCGGGTATCGGCGGCGGCGTGCGCCTGACGGCCGCGCCCGTGGAACGAACGATGTTTGTCAACGGCTGGCAATCCTGGAGTTATGCCGGCGGGCGACGGGCTGCCGACCGCCAGCCGGGGCCGAAGCTCGGGCCGATCAACGCGGCGATGCACATCGGCGCGCACCGCCGGACGACGGGACGCCCAGGGCATTTCGTCTCCGACATGTTCACCGCAATCGGCGGCGCTGCGGGCGGCGATCTGCTTGTGGCGGGGTTTCTCGCCCAACGCGAGCAGTTCGGCCTGGTGGAGACGTGGCTCGGCGACGAGATCCTCTCCCTGCGGATCGAGGCGGACGCCGACGGGGTGCGGCTCGACCCCGGCTGCGCCCTCGGCACCGATTATGCGTACCTCTCGCTGGGAGCGCCGGCCGGGGAATATTTCGACGCGGCGGCGCGCGAGAACGAAGCGCGCACGCGCCGCGCCGCGCCCGCCGGGTGGAGTTCCTGGTACTACTATTTCACCGCCATCGACCAGAAAAATCTGGAACGGAACACCGATGCCGCCGCGGAGCTGCGCCCGAAGCTTCCGCTGCGGCTGATCCAGCTCGACGATGGATACCAGGCCGACGCCGGCGTTTGGCTCGAACGCAATTTCAAATTTCCCTCCCGGATGGATGAAATTTCCGCGCGGATCCAAAAAGCCGGATTCACCCCCGGAGTCTGGATGTCGCCGTTTCTGACCGAGGCGGGATCCAAAGTGGCCCGCGACCATCCGGATTGGCTCGCGCCCAGGGCGGAAGGGGTGATGTCGAACGTCAAACTGGCCTGGGTGCGCGAAACGCGTTCGCTCGACGTCACCCGGCCGGAGGTGTTAACCCATATCCGCCGGCTGATCCGGACCGCCGTCAAGGAATGGAAGTACCCGTTCCTGAAATTGGATTATCTGTATCTGCCTGCGGTGAAGGGTGCGCGGCTCGCGGACCCGGCCGTGACCCGGGCTCAGGCGTTGCGCAAGGCGCTCGAGGAGATCCGCGCCGCGGCCGGCGAGAAGGCTTACCTCCTCGGATGCGGCTGCCCGCTCGGTTCGGGGATCGGCATCTTCGACGCGATGCGGATCGGTCCGGATGTCGATTCGATCTGGAAACCGCACCTCTTCCATCATACCTGGGCCGGACTGGGCGACCCGACCCTGCCCTCGGCGTGGAACTCGGTCCGCAACATGCTCGCCCGCGCGCCGCTTCACCGGCGCTGGTGGTGGAACGATCCGGATTGCCTGCTGGCGCGCGACCGGGAAACGCGCCTCACCATCGCGGAGCGGCGTTCGCTCGCCGCCGCGATCGCGCTGTCCGGCGGGATGGTCCTGCTTTCGGATGACCTCGCCGCGCTTTCATGGGGCGCCGTCCGGCTGGCGCAATCGCTCTTCCCGCCGGTCTACCGCGCCGCGGATCTTCCGGCCTGGCGCGGTGAGGCGCCGTCTTCGATCGCGGTGCTTCCGATGCGGGGCGCGTCCGGGAAATGGTGGGTGATCGGCGTATTCAACTGGAAGGACCGTCCCGCCGGCCGTATCATCAACATACGCGAGCTGACCGGAATAAGCGGCGAGCCGGTCGTATTCTCTTTTTGGGATGAACGGACGCTTATCACCGCGGACGGGCGTCTGCATTTTTCGAATATTCCGCCGCACGGTTCGGTCCTGCTTGCGGTCCGGCCGCCCGCTTCCGGCATCCGGTTGATCGGATCGAATCTGCATTTCACCCAGGGGGCGGAAGTGGCGAAATGGAAAACGTCCCGCGGTTCACTGCGCGCCGTATTGCGCCTGGGGCGCGAGGCCGAAGGCGCACTCTGGATTTCACTGCCCGGCGATCCGCTCAGGGTCTGGGTGGACGGTGTTCCGGTCCGGCCGGAGAACGCGGGAGCGGGGATCTGGAAAATCCCCGTGCGGTTTGCCGGCGATGGAATAGTTGACATTAACTGGAATAGCGGTGGAAGACGCAGGTAATTCTCCCGGTTTGATTTGATCTCATGGAACGCTGGGGGGAAAAACAATCCGGCGGTGTGTGGAGAACCCGTCTTATGCCAATGCTTTGCCTGCCCCGGCCGCCTCAATCGGGGCAGGCGAAACGCAGGGAGACGGCCGTTGCGGCCTCTGGCCGACCGCGCTGCGCGGGGGCAAGCGGTGGGCAGGCTCGAAATGCGAGCCACTGGGTTTTCAGCAAAGCGCCGGTGCGGGATGGGCGCCCGTTTACAAAGTCGGCGTCATGGTCGGATACGGCGTGCCTTCGGCAACGACAACGGAAACGAAAACAAAATCTCCGAAGTTGGCGCCGCTTGCATTTTTTAATCTCCACCAGCTGCCATACCAGTAATTCACCAGCGGCGCCCTGAATTTGACCGTGATATCCACGTAGCCGCCCGGAGAAACCTTTTTGGGCAGCTTGGTTTCGACTCCGTGCATCCGCTCGCCGTAGGCATAGCCGATCGCATATTCGGTGGTCCATTCGCAGACGCCGGTGTTTTTAAATCGCCACGTCTTCTTGAATTCTTCCCCGGGCTTTAAGACCGTCCCGTCGGGGATGGTCACATCCTCGAGGAATTCTGAATCGTCGCACAGGACGACGCTTGTCCCGGCCGGGCGGATTGCGGTGGGGGAGGAATTGATGGCGGGCTCGGGGGTCTGGCCGCCGGCGCCAGAGGGATCGACCGTGGGTTCAAGGGGCGGATTGCCGGCGCCGGAGGAATCGATTGTGGCCTCGGGAGCCGAATCGTCCGGGGCGGCAATCTCCGGGGTTGGAGTCTCCTGTATGGTCAAGGCGGGTTCCGGAGACGGGACGCTGTCGGTCCAGGTCGGAGGAAAGGATGCTTCCGGAGAGTCGACCGGTGAGGCGGGATTGGCGCCGCAGGCACTGAAGGCAAGCGTCAGAACACACAGGCAGAAAATTCGAGCAAAGATCCGCGCCATAATCTCCCTCCCGAGGTTTATTCCCTCATTCTACCACCTGATAATTTCGGTCGAAGCGGGCTGCACCTCCAAGGCGCCCATGGAAGAAGGCCGTAATTATCAGGCCGCGGGAGAAGTCCGGGTAAACCCCGGCGGGTGTAGATCGCCTGGGGGGCCCGGGATGAAGTTGGCGCGGCGCGCGGCCGGAAAATAAAAAATCTCCGCCCGTTCTTCCGGATCCTGGCTCGATTTCAACGGCGCGGGATCCGGACGAGCAAGCGGAGGCCTTGGTGCCAAAGGGCGATGTGGATTGATTACGAACTCGGGGCAGCCTCGGTGAGTATCTCCGTAGGCGCCGTGGTCGCGGCGCTCCCCGCCACGACGATATTGACGGACACCCACTCCCCGAAGAAGACCCCATCCGCATTCTTCAACCGCCAATAGCCGGTATGGGTTCCGGGAGTTGTTGGGGCGGAAAGCCCCACGGATATTTCTATCGTGTCTCCGGGCCCGACTTCCTGGGGTACGTAGGCGATGACCCCGTCCATCCGGGCGCCGCTTGAGAAATCGAGGCCGTATGCGGTCGACCAGCTGCAGGTACCGGTGTTGCGCAGGCTCCACGTTTTAAGGAATCCCTCTCCCGGCTGCAGCACGGTGCCGTCCGGGATGGTGACGTCGGAAATATAAACGGAATTGTCGCACAGCGGCGCGTTTCCGGCCGGAGGCTGGGTGAAGGTGCGGGTGGCGGACGGGGTCGGCGGCGTTTCGGTGTTCCCGACCGTAGGCGTCAGTGTGACGGTCTCGGTGGGGATCGGCAGTGTTTCCGTTGGCAGGGCCAGTTCGGTCAGCGCCGCCGCCCGGGTGGCCTTGTAATTCTCGTCTGTGGAGCCGGAGCCGCAGCCGGCGAGTACAAGCGCCAGGACGGGCAGGATGATAAAGCATCGCATGGTTTGTCGCATGGAAACCCTCTCCTTTTTATTATTGGAACAAGGCATTCTATCACCCGTCCATGAATGGGCTGAAAAGCGGGGATTCATGGACTGCCGGCAATTCGGCAAAGTAGAAAAGGGCTTATAAAGATCTCCCACAGGGATGAAGATGGATTTCCAGACGGGGGATGGCGCGCCGGAACCGCACGATCCAGACGAGAACCTTGGAGTAGAAGTGAAAACTTATTCTACCCGGGCGTCTCCGTATCGGTCGGGAGGGGCGTGTCGGTGATGTCCGGAGTTGCGGAAGGTGTGTCGTCGGCCGACGCCGGCGTCTCCGTCGCGCTTTCCGACACGACGATCTGAACGTACACCAATTCGCCGAAGAAGATCCCGCCCGCATTTTTCAGACGCCAATAACCGGTGTACGTTCCGGGGGTGCCGGGTGCCGCCAGCCCGACGGAGATCTCGATCACGCCGCCCGACTCGACGGCGGCGGGCAGGGAGGCTGCCACGCCGTCCATCTGGTCGCCGCTGACAAAGTCGATCGTATAAGCGGTCGACCAGCTGCAGGCGCCGGTGTTGCGGAGACTCCACGTCTTCTCGAACTCCTCTCCCGGCTCCAACACCGTGCCGTCCGGGATGGTCACGTCGCTGACGTATGCGGAATTGTCGCACAACGGTTCCGTCGCGACCGGCGGGCGGGTGGAGGTTCGGGTCGCGGACGGAGTCAAAAATAGAGTTTCGGTCTCCGTGGGCGAGGGGGCGGCGGTCGGGGCTTCGGTGTATGTTGGCTGCAGGATGAGCCCGGTCAACACCGCGGCCCGGGTGGTCTTCAGGTTGTCCGTCGAAGGACCGCTGCCGCAGGCGGCGAGAACGAGCGCCATGGCGGGGAAAAAATAGACACGTCGGTTGAATGAAAACATTTTGAATCCTTTCATTCCGGCAGCCGGCAACCGCATGCGCCCATCGGTGAAGTGTATCGGCGGGAAGTTAAAATTCCATGTGGGGGAAATGTGGAAGGTATGAAGAAACGGAAAGGGGATTTAGCGGCCTAGACGTCGGGGGGATTTGCGCGGTTCGTTTTCCAACTCCATAATGAGGAGGGGGATATGGGAACCGATCGACGGATTTCTCGACCCGTCCAACGGCCGATTTCCTGCGGTTTGCCCATGGAGCAGGTCCGCGCCGATACCCGGGGCAGTCGTAACAATCCACAGTTTTTTCCCGGGAGAGGGAGATCGCCCCGAGCGATTACCAGGATGGGCTTCGCTCCCGAAGCCTGCCCTCGGCGCCGTCTTTCACCGTGGGCGGGGGAAGACGAAGGGTATTAATGAAGCGGGAGGAGATGCTTCGCTTCCCCCGCTGCCCTCGCTCCGCAGATATCACCACTCGGAGAGCAGAACCGAGTGGTGATGCTTCGCGAGGGTACCGCTCTCCATAACGGAAAATTCAGAAGCTTACCGGCCCCTGCAGCATCGCCAGCAGCAGTTTCACCGACTGATCCACATCAGACATATCGACCATTTCCGAAGGCGAGTGGGCATAGCGGCACGGCACGGAGAGGCACCCGGCCGGGACTCCGGCGCGGGAAACCTGGATGATGGAGGCGTCGGTCGATCCGAACTCGAGGACTTCCAGCTGGTGGGGAATGTGCTGGGCGGCGGCCGCGGAGGTCATCCATTCCACCACCCGCGGATCGGCGATCATGCCCCGGTCGCGCACCTTGACCGCGGGCCCCTTGCCGAGGCTTACGGCCATCGGCGGGCAGCGCGGGGTGTCTCCGGTCGTGGTGATATCCACCGCCACGGCGACCTCCGGCTCAAGGTGGAAGGCCGCAGTGCGCGCCCCGCGCACCCCGACTTCCTCCTGAACGGTGAAGGTGAACTGGACCTCATGCGGGGTGCGCTTCAGGCGGCGCATGGTTTCGATCAGGATCGCCACCCCGATCCGGTCGTCCATCGCCTTGGCGATCAGGCGGCTGCCGGCTTCCGCGTACGGGCGGTCGAACACGGCCATATCCCCCACCCGGACGGGGCAGCTCTCGCGGTCCGCCGCGCCCACGTCTACGTACAAATCACTCAGCGCCGGCGCGCGTTTTTTGTCTTCGCGCTCCTCGAGGCCGATCACGCCGGGTCGGCCGGAGGCGAACCGCACGCGGCTCCCGACGCAATTCATGGGGAATATGCCGCCGACCGGGGCGACCCGCGCAAATCCGCGTTCGTCGATGTGCGAGATGATCAGGCCGATCTCGTCCATGTGGGCCGCCAGCATGATCCGGCGGCCGGTTTTGGCCTTGGCCTTCACCACGCCGATCAGGTTCCCGAGCGCGTCTTCGGTGATGTAATCGCACTGGCCCTTGATCTCGGCCCGAACGATCTGGCGCAGTTCGGCTTCCCGGCCCGAGGGGCCATAGCTTTCGGTCAGTTTGCGGATCAATGCTTTCATATGATTTTCTCCTTCCATCCGGCGGCCTTCAGCGCCGGAAAACGTTCTAGGAAATGGTCCAGATCATCACATCATCGTAATCCGCGGAGGCCAGCAGCCGTCCGTCGGGGGAAAAAGCGATGCAGACGGCCATCCCCGCCGCTTCCCCGACCAGCCCCCAGTTCGCGGTGTAGCGCAGCCGGATGGCGGGATCGTGAAAAGCACCGCCGGTAGCAAGCAACGCCCCGTCGGGCGAAAAGGCGACGGCGTTGGCAATATCCTCAAACGTCGCGAGTATCTTCCCGTCCGCCGTCTTCCAAATCGTCACACTGCCTTTGGCGCATCCGAAGGCGTCGCTGGTTGTGCATGCGATCGAGGCCAGGAGCGACCCTTCCGGAGAAAGCGCGATCCGGGCGGCCTGCCGGCCTTTTTGAAAGGTCAGAAGCAGAGTCCAATTCGCGGTATCCCAAACCCGGATCCGGCCGTCGGTGCCGGCGCTGTACAACCGCATCCCGTCGGGGGAATAGACAAGATCCAGGACGTTCTGCCCGGTCACGGGCAATTCCTGGAGAACACTCCAATCGGCCGTGTCGTAAATCCAAATCACCCCGTTGGGATACACCCCCAGGCCGCCGAGCGCGAGCCGTTCTCCATCGGGCGAATACGCGAGGCTGTAGGCGGTCCCGGTCCCGGTCAGGGCGGCGATCTGCGCTTCCGCGCCGACATCGACGACGTATCCGCGGAAATCCTGCCCCGGGTTGTCTACCACGTAGGCGGCTTCATACCCGTCCGGCGAGAAGGCTGCCTCCCAGACGGTGGATGCCGCCGGGGCGAGGCCGAGCATTTGCCCCTGATCCGGCCACCACATGCTCACCAAACCGTTTCCGCGCGAAACGTCGCCGGACCCGATCAGCAGCCAGGTGCTGTCTGGCGCGAAATCCACCGAGCGGGTGCCGGGAAGCGGGGTTTGATACGCCTTCGCCAGCAATCCCGCGTTCCCGGCGTGGATCGCGGAGCGCGGGGTGGCGGTTAAGGTCGGCGTGAGTGTGAACGTGGCGGTGGGTGAATCGGTGGGCGTTGCGGTCGCCGCCGGCATGGGGGACGGCGCGGCGCCCGGCTCAGCGGTATCGCTCGGGAGCGCGGCCGGGGCGGCGCCCGGCAGGAGCGAGCAGGCTGTGAAGAAAACAAGCGGGCCGCAGGTCAGGCGGTTCATGAAGGGCTCATCCCGGTTGCCGTCACGGCAATCCGCGGCGGCCGAGATCCTCGAGCGCGCCGCGCACGAGCGCGATCACGGCGCGCCAATCCGAAAGGCGCGCCGTGGAAACCGGCCCGTGCAGGGAGCGGCAGGGAATCGAAACGGAGACGCTGGGGATGCCCGCCCGCGCCAGGTGGATCGCGCCGGCGTCGGTCCCCCCGCTGCCCGGCTGGCGGATCTGATACGGAACGCCGCGCTTCCCGGCCGCATCCCGCAGCAGGCGGACCAGGCGCGCGTCGGAGATTGTTCCGCGGTCGAAGATGTAGATCGCCGGTCCGCCGCCGAGCTTGGTGTTGTAGGCGGTATTTTCGCCGCCGTCCCACATCGGCATATCGGCCGCCGGCGTGGTATCCAGCACGAACGCCGCCTTTGGGTTCAAGGCGTACGCCGCGACTTGCGCGCCGCGCAGGCCGATTTCCTCCTGGGTGGTGAAGGCGGCCACGAGTTCGATGCCAGGCGGCGGGTCCAGCGCCAGTTCGATCAGCGCGGCCACGCCCAGGCGGTCGTCAAGCGCCTTGCCCAGGATTACGCCCCGCTCGGCATGAAACGCGGTGGCAAAGGCCGCCCGGTCGCCGGCTTTGAGCGCCGCGGTGGCGCCCTCTTTGTCCTTGGCGCCGATGTCGATCGTCAGCGCGTCTTTTTTAATCGGATGCTCGCATTCGTCCTTTTCGGTCAGATGGACCGGTTTGACGCCGATCACGCCGGGCGTGCGGTTTTTGCCGATCCAAACCGGTTTGCCGGGAAGCGCCTGTTCGTTCACGCCCCCGACGGTCTCGAATTTCCACAGCCCGTCGCTCCCGGCCTGCATTAAAACCATCCCGACTTCGTCCATATGGGCGGCGACCATCACCCGCATCCGCGGCTTGCCGCGGGTGCGGCAGGTGACCAGCAGGTTTCCCAGCGCGTCGACCTTGGAGGTTTTAATTTTCCCCTTGAGCGCTTCCCGGATGATCTCGCGCACGGCCGTCTCGTCTCCGGAGACGCCGCACGCTTCGCTCAGCCGGCGCAGGAGGGGGAGCCCCTCGCCGCGCGGCGCGGGCCCGGCGGCCGCCCGGGCTTTTTTAACCGGGATGGCGCGCGCCCGCCGCGCGGCTTTCGCGGCCGGTTTTCGCAGAGCGGATTTGCGGACCTTCTTGGGTGTCATCCGCCTACTCCCATTTCATATCGGGCAGGAATTTATCATCCAGCGCGGCCGCCATTTCCGCCAGCAGCTTTCCGGTCTGGCGCACATCCTCGAGCGCGACGGTTTCCACCGCCGAGTGCATGTAGCGCAGCGGGATGCCGATCACCGCGGTGGGAATGCCCTCCGCCGTAGTCTGCAACGCGTCGGCGTCGGTTCCGGAACGGGATGGCATGACCTCGCGCGCGTACTTGATCCCGGCTTTATCCGCGGCCTGCACGAACGCCCGGTGCATCGCGGGATGAACGGTCGGCCCAATCCCGATTGTCGGTCCCCCGGCGATCGGAAACGTCTTGTGTTCGGGGAGTCCCGGTTCAGCGGCAAAGGTGACATCCACCGCGACGGCCAGGTCGGGTTTCAGCGCGAAGGCGGAGGTCGCGGCGCCGCCGAGGGTTTCCTCTTCCTGGACGGTGGCCGCCGCGATCACATCCCAGCGATGCGGGCGGGAAGCCAATTCTTCCAGACAGACGGTGAGCGCGGCCACCCCGGCCCGGTCGTCGAGCGATGGGCTGGAAATCCGGCCATTGGCCAGATCCACCGGCTGGTTCGCGAAGGAAACCGGGTCTCCGATGCGGATGAGCCTGACGGCTTCCGCGGCGGGCAGGCCGGTATCCAGCCAAAGATCCTGCAGACGGGCGGCTTCCGCCTTCCGATCGGGAGGCAGCAGCGCGGCCGGGGGCAGGATGACCACGGCGGAGACCGGTTCGCGCCCATGGATGGTGAACGGCTGGCCGGGCAGGATTCGCGGATCCAGCCCGCCGATCTCTGTAAACCGGCAGAATCCGTCGGTCACCTGGGCGACCATCAATCCGATTTTATCCATGTGGGCGGCCAAAAGGATCTTCGGGCGCGGGGTGCGGCCGGTGCCGGGCTGGAGCGCATGCAGGCTGCCCAGGCGCGAAACGGTCTGTTTGGGGGCCGTGCGCTTCCAAGCGGCGGCGACCAGGCCGCGGACGGGAGTCTCGAACGCCGAAAGCCCCTGCGCCCGGAGGAGGGTTTTTAGGTGCTCCGATAGCGCTTTATCGTCCATAGTTTTTCGATCATAGCAGAGCGCCGCGGGAAAGGCAACTTCCACCGGACTCCACGAAGAGCACGAAGAAAAACCTGAAGTACACGAAGTTCCTTTTATAGCAACTGCTCAGCCAGCGATCGTCATGCCGGCGCCTGCCCCCGCGCCTGCCCTCCGAGCGATAAGCGCCGGCGGTTTCCCGGTGCGAAGTTCTCGCGAGCGGGGGATGCATGCAAAGCGGGGGTGGACTTAGCCGGCATCCATGGAATCGCCGAAAAACACTGGACCCCGGCTTCGAGCACGCCGGTGCGGCGGGCAACACCAAGAACGCCTTTGACGCTGCGTTGAAAATAATCCGTGAAAATAACGGCCTAAGCCGTTGCATTTTTTATTCTTCTCCATAGGATTTCTTCGTGCTCTTCAGAATTTCCTTCACGTCCTTCGTGGACAGCCTTAAGCCTATGCTATACTTTCGTCCCATTAAACGAGGAGAACGCATCGATGGCCAAGTACCGGATCGCCTGGATGCCCGGAGACGGGATCGGGCAGGATGTGATGGAAGCGGCGCGGATCGTGCTCGATCAGTTGAAGCTGGATGCGGAGTATCCGCTCGCCGATATCGGCTGGGAATTCTGGCGCCGGGAGGGCGATGCGCTTCCGCCGCGCACGATCGACCTGCTCCACACGTGCCAGTGCGCGATGTTCGGCGCGATCACATCCAAACCGAGAGAGGAGGCGGCCGCCGAACTGAACCCTGAATTGCGCGGCAAAGGGCTGACCTACCGCAGCCCGATCGTCCGCCTGCGCCAGCAGTTCGACCTGTACGTGAACCTGCGCCCGTGCAAGGCCTACCCCGGCAATCCGCTCAACCACCGCGAGGGGATCGACCTGGTGGTGTTCCGCGAGAACACCGAGGACCTGTATGCCGGGGTGGAATTCCACCCGCTGCCGCCGGACGTGCGCGCCGCTCTCGAAGCGCGCAGCCCGGCGATGAAAGCCTTTCAATCCAGCGCCTCGGAGGATCTCGCGCTTTCGTGCCGGATCCTTTCCCGGCGCGGCTGCCGGCGGATCGTGCGCGCCGCCTTCGAGTATGCGCAAAAGCGCGGCTATAAGAGCGTGACGCTGGTGGAAAAACCGAACGTGGTGCGCGAGACCTCCGGTCTGATCACCCGCGAGGCGCGTAAGATCGCGGCCGAATTTCCGGCGGTCCCGCTGTGGGAAGCCAACGTCGATGCGATGACGATGTGGCTGATCAAGAATCCGCTGGAATACGGTGTGCTGGTGACGACCAACATGTTCGGCGACATCATTTCGGATCTTGCGGCCCAGTTGGTGGGCGGCCTCGGGTTCGCCTCGAGCGGCAACATCGGCGACGGGTTCGCCGTGTTCGAGCCGACCCACGGCTCCGCGCCCAAATACGCGGGGCAGTACAAGGTCAACCCGATCGCGACCTTCCTGGCTGCGAAGCTGATGCTGGAGTGGCTGGGCGAAACGGAAAAGGCGGAGGTGCTGGAAAAAGCGGTGGCCGCCGTCATCAAGGCGGGGAGGGCGCGCACCTACGATATGGGCGGCGCGAGCACCACGATTGACGTAGCCAGGGCGGTTGCGGAGAGGCTGTAGAGTCTACGAAGAGCACGAAAGGAAACCTGAAAAGCACGAAGAATTAATTGTAGAAAGAGCAAACCGCTTACGGCGGGTTACTGGATTGGCCCCGGCTCTCTTATTGAGTGTCGTCCCGAGGGGCCATCAGGCCTTGAGGAATCGGTGATTTTTACTCAAATCGCTCGCTTGGGTAAACTCGCCATTTAATTTGACCGACCGATTCCTCGTCGCTGCGCTCCTCGGAATGACGGACTGCAGGTGTTCCTAGGAATGACTCTACGGCGTAGCCGGGGTGTCGGATGGGAACTCGGTCGGCGTGTGGGTCGGCGGAGGCGTGTCGGTCGGGGCCGGCGTGTGGGTGCGGGTGGGCGGGAGTGTTTCGGTCGGGGTCGGGGTGATGGTCGGGGTGGGCGGGATAAAGGCGGTATTGGTCGGCGTGTGGGTGAGCAGCGGCCCGAGCGGCGGCGTGGCGGTGGCGGGCAGCGGGAACTGGCGCGTGGGAATGACGGGCGGCGAGTAACTCGGGGTGAATTCCTGCGTGGGCGTTGGCTGAAGGACGATCAGGAAGACGGCCGAACAGTAAAGAGGGATCGTTGCCGCAATGATCCCTCCCAGGACGGCGTAGCGCAGGGTGCGTGGCCGCGAAGCCGGCGCTCTTTCGGTCATCCGCGGAATTATACCCGCCCCGGAGGACGCGCGGATGCGGACTAAAGGGTTGATGCCCCGGCTTGGGCAGTTGTGCTAAAATCGAATGCATGGGCCGCAAACGCGTGATGATCGTCGAGGATCAGCGGGAAATCGCGCGGATGATCCATAGCGCGATCCAGCTGATGGATCCGTCGCTGGACGTGGTCGACACCCTCTCGGCGGAGGAAGCCTCCCTCGAGTTGGCAGAGCACGGGGCGGACCTGATCGTGATCGACGTGCGCCTGCCGGGCATCAGCGGCCTGGAACTGGTCGAGCGCTGGCAGATCCAGAAAGTCAACATCCCCGTCATCGTCACAACCGGCTTTTCCGAACCCGCGATCCGCTCGCTGGCCGAGCGGCTCGGCGTGCGCGCCTTCTTTAATAAGCCCCTGCCGATGGAGGAATTCCTCTTCGCCGTGCGCTCGATCCTCGCCGGCGAGCACTTCCAGCCCAGCGAAGACCGCGCCGCGAAAGTGCTGACCGACCTCCGCCAGAAGCTGGACGCGGACGCCGCCTGGCTGTGCCAGGAAGGCGGGCAGGCGACCCACCGCGCCGGTGACGTGCTGGAGGTGATGGAAGAGGATATGGAATCGGTCCAGCATTCGTTCGCCGCGGTCCTGCACCGCACCGTGCCGTTCCTGGGAAAGATCAAGGAGGATCCTCCTTCGATCTTCCACGTCTCGGGCGAGAAGCGCCAGATGATCGTCGCCCCGATGCCGAGCGGCCCGAGCCTGGTGGTATTCCTCTCCAAGCCGACCCCCGCCCAAACCCTGTTTGACGAACTGAGCGACGCCGTGCGGCGGCTTGAAAAAATCTTCCACACCGACCGGTTGATGCAGGAAGCGTCTTCCGGAGTGGTCCCCATGCCCGATTGGGTTCAACAGACCGTGGGCGGCGGCATCACCGAGCCGGAATGGAATCTCGGCGAGCAATTGGTGCAATCCCAGGAGGCGAAGACCTTCTGGGACGATGCGGTTCTGGAGGCGGGCGGATTCCTTTCGCCCGGCAAGCTCACCTTCGACGAGGCCGAAAAACTCGGCTATACCCCCGAAGACGCCGCGTCCACGCCCTACCGCGTTTTCGATTAACGCGCCGCGTCCCCGCCGCAACTACCTGTGCTACAATTCCCGCGCAATACCCGATGGGGCGTGGTGCAACGGCAGCACACCGGACTTTGAATCCGTGGATCTAGGTTCGAAACCTGGCGCCCCAGCCTCGACGGAAACGAAGACTCCAGGACTCGAAGAGGTTCGCGAATCTCTGGGTCGGGGAGTCTTCGTTTCTGTTTTTAGCGGGGGAAGCCTGCCCGCACCCGATTGCCGGACCCAAAGGAAAACGCGATGACACTTCGAACGATCATCCTGGCCGCCGGGCTGGGAACCCGCATGAAATCCTCCCTTCCCAAGATGCTGCACCCGCTGTGCGGGCGGCCGATGGTGCTGCTCGCGCTCGACATCGCCGCCGGCGCCGGCGCCGAGCGGCCGGTGCTCGTGATCGGCCACGGGGCGGATGCGCTGCGGGCCGCGGCCGGCGAGCGGGCCGAGTTCGTGGTGCAGCCGGAGCTGCTGGGAACGGCCGACGCGGTCCGCCGCACGGAAGGCGCGCTGCGCGGGAAGGCGGATTTTGTGATGGTATTTTACGGCGACATGCCGCTTTGGCGCCCGGAAACGCTGCGGCATCTGGCGGAGACGGGCAGGAAGATGGCCGGCCCGCTCGCAATGCTGACCGGGATCGGGGACGACCCGCGATTTTTCGGACGGGTGATCCGCGACGAAGCGGGGAACGTGGCCGAGATCATCGAGGACGCGCACCTCACGCCGGAACAGAAGTCGGTCCGGGAGATCAACCTGGGGGCGTACTGCTTCCGCGCCGGCTGGCTGTGGGAAAAACTGGAGCAGGTGAAAGCCTCTCCCAAGGGCGAATATTACCTGACCGACCTGGTGGCAATGGCGGCGCGCGAGGGCGGCGTGACGGCCATACCTGTCGCCGATGAAGAAGAATGGATCGGGATCAACACCCGCGCGCATCTGGCCGAGGCGGAAGCCGTCCTGCGCCGGCGGATAAACCGGCGCTGGATGGAGGCGGGCGTGGGGATGCAGGATCCGGCGACGGCGTACATCTCGCTCGAAGCTGTGATCGGCGAGGACACGACGATCCTCGCCAACACGCATCTTGAAGGCAAGACGGCCGTCGGCCGCGGGTGCGTGATCGGACCGAATACGATCCTCCGCCGCAGCGCGGTCGGCGACCGCTGCAAGGTGGAATGTTCGGTGGTGGAGGATGCGACGCTCGAGGAGGATGTTTCGATCGGGCCGTTCGGCCATCTGCGCTCGGGCTCCCACCTCGAGCGCGGCGTGCACATGGGCAACTTCGGCGAGGCGAAGAACTCGCGGCTGGGCGCGGGCGCCAAGATGGGCCACTTTTCCTACCTCGGCGATGCGCAGGTCGGGGCGGGGGCCAACATCGGGGCCGGGACGATCACCTGCAACTTCGACGGCAAGCAAAAGCACCGGACCGAGATCGGCGAGGGCGCGTTCATCGGATCGGACACGATGCTCGTGGCGCCGGTGAAAATCGGGAAGGGCGCCAAGACCGGCGCCGGGTCGGTCGTCACGCACGACGTACCCGCGGGGACCGTGGTCGCGGGCGTGCCGGCCAGAAAGATGACCAAACCCAATGCCCGTAAAAAATGAACTGAGCGCCGAGGAGCGCAAACAGCTGGTGGCGGCGGCGCGCGCCGCGCGCGGCAACGCCTACGCTCCGTATTCCAAATATCCGGTCGGCGCGGCGATCCGCACGAGCGGCGGCAAAGTGTATGCCGGCGCGAATGTGGAAAACGCCTCCTACCCGGTCGGCTTGTGCGCCGAGCGGGTGGCGCTCTTTTCGGCCGCGGCGGCGGGCGAGCGCGAGTTCCGCGCGGTTGCGGTCGTCACCCGGGAGGGAGCTCCGCCGTGCGGCGCGTGCCGCCAGGCGCTCGCGGAATTCGGGCTCGAACTCGAAGTGATCATGGCCGATGAAAAGGGATGGATCTGCCAGGTCAGCACGCTGGATACATTATTGCCGTCGGCGTTCGGAGGGAAGGAAGAAGAGAACCCTCACCGCTAAGCCGCAAAGGGCGCAGAGAAAATTATTTATTAATATATCTAAACATAAACGTCCGTCATGCCCGCGTGTACTAAGCGGGCATCCAGCCGGATCAGATAAGAAATATAAAAGGCTGATATGGAACCCTGCTTCGAGCACGCCGGGATGACAATCCGTCGCCCGTCGGGCTAAAGCCCTGCCTTATATCATGCAAGCCCAAAAGGGCGTCCATGCCGTAAGCGAGGGGTTTTACCGCCGGCGGAGATCCAGAGATGGGTATAAATGAGGTCGAAATGGATTCCCGCTGAGAACACCCTCGCTTCGCATTCATCCCGGCTCATGAAGAAAAGGCGAGCCGGGATGCTACTCGAGGGCAGGCGCGGGAATGACAGTCTATTAGAATGAGAGTCATGCCCGAGTGTGCTTGTCGGACATGCAGGAATTTATTGGTGATTCCCTTACTAAATGGATCTCAAAAAAATTCAACCGGGTTGATGACAGTGACATATGGCGTGGATTCCCGCTAAGAGCGCGCGGGAATGACGTCTTTGTAATCGTCATGCCGGCGGCTGTCCTCGCGAATCGACCGTCGGGCTAAAGCCCTGCCTTATATCATGCAAGCCCAAAGGGCTTCCATACCATAAGCGAGGGGTTTCATCCCCGAAGCTATTTCTTCCCCATCACGGCCTTTAGCCTGCGGGTAAGCGGATCCTTCAACAGAGCCGTCTGGCCGCGGTGGTAGGCGATCGTATTCCAGTTGCGGACGTCGAAGGGGAGGTCGGAAAGGGGCGTGGAGCAGATGTGGACGGTGGGCTTCTTCAAGGCGTGCGCGTATCCGGCTTCGTACAGCACATTCGGCTTGGCTTCGGAAAGATCGACGATCACGGCGATGCTGGAATGGATCAGGCGTTTGATCTCGGCGACGATATCGCCCGAGAACTCCTTGAGGTCCACCCGCTTGCAGTCGGCGCCGACCTGCTCGGCGGCGTGCGACATGGCGATGAAGTAGGTGTCGTCGTATTCGCCGGCGAAAGGCATCGCGGCGAAGATCATGCGCTTGGAGGAGGCCGGCTCCGGCGCGGGCCGGGGCGCGCGGCGCGGATGGTCTCCCGCGCCTTCACGGGCTTTGTCCTTGGAAGGTTCCACGCGAGGACGCGCAGGAGCGGCCGGACGGCCTTCCTGCGGCAGTTTGAACATTTTCTGGAGCGCGGGCAGGACCGCGTCCATCTTGATGACGCCCCGGCGTTTGTAATTCTTCTTCAGGTCCGGCATCACGATCAGGGCCTGGTCCGCGCCGGTGGCTTTTTTGTAGAGCTGGACCTGGCGGAAGGCGCGGGCGGTGTTGCCGCCGCGCGGATCCCACATCTTCACCTCGAGCAGGATTTTTTCCCCGCCTGGGCCGGTGACGATGAAATCCGGGCGCAGGCCGCCGATCGAAGGCTGGCGCCGGTAGGAGATGTGCGCGTCGCGCAGGATGTTTTCCAGCTGGTCTTCAAACTTTTTTGTGCACATGCGCCATCTCCCTGTTTTGAAAAGCCGACAGAAAAATTCTCACCGCAGAGGCGCAGAGAACGCAGAGAATTTTTTATAAAACCTCTGCGTTCTCTGCGCCTCTGCGGTTAAAAGGTTTTACGGCCACGAGATGTAGACGACACCCAGCGCCAACCGGTCGCCCGCCTGCAGGCGGATCAGGCGCGCGGCGGGATCGTCCGGCGCATTTTCCGCCGGGCACCAGTTGTAGGGGGCCGAGACGATCAGAAAGTAACTCCCCGGCGGCACATTGGTGAGCGCGAAATTGCCGTAGGCGTCCGAGCGGCCGATGATATCCCCGCGATCGGGGTCCGGCCCGGCCAGGAAGGCCGGCATCGAATCGCGGTTCCCGCCGCCGGCGGGGGTCAGGTAGAACATCGTCTCGGAAATGATTTTCTGGATCGTGTAGGAATACAGCGCGCCGGAAAGCGAAGACAATCCCGGTTCGGGCGCGGGCGCGTCCGCGGGGGGCATTGGGGTGAGCAGGACCTTGGCGTCGCCGGTGGCGACCGGGCCGAAGTAGGCGCCATCGGCCGGGTAGGGGCCGTCGCCCGCGGGGGCCGTGGCGCGCGCCGGCGCGCAGGCGGCGAGGGTCAATCCCAGCAGCGCCATTCCCAGCAGCGGACGGTTCATCACGCCAGGGCGCGGGTGAACACGCGGTGGGCCATGAACTGGTCGCCGGCGACGTTCTTGTAGTAGGTCAGCTGGACGTAGCCGTCGATCGGCTGGCTCGCGCTCTCGATCCGCAGCGAACCCTCCCAGTTGTTGGGCAGCCCGTTCTCGGCTTCGGCGCTGTCGGTGCCGGTGCCGAGCCGGTGATTGCGCTGCAGGCTGCCGCCGCCGGGCAGGATCAGGCCCGCGATGATGATCTCATCCGCCGCGTCGACCACGCCGTCGTGGTTGATG
This sequence comes from Anaerolineales bacterium, assembly GCA_016932475.1. Lineage (GTDB taxonomy): Bacteria > Chloroflexota > Anaerolineae > Anaerolineales > RBG-16-64-43 > JAFGKK01. The sequence goes on along the minus strand of JAFGCU010000022.1, from coordinate 2,727 downwards.
TCGCAGGAGGCGACGGGGCAGTTGCCGTTGGTGGCGGGGATGTAGTGCAGCGTCAGGGCGGTCGAGGATGCGCCGAGGTTGCGAATGCCGACGACGCTCGCGAACCCGTTCGCGAGGACCTTGGCCACGAGCGGGACGAACATCACCCGGTCGGTGCCGCCGGCGCGGACCGCCTCGTAAGCCGAGGCGCCGATGACGCCGGTCGGCGAATTGTAGTAGCGCATCTGGACGATCGCCGCGAGGCTCGCCCCCGCCGCCTCGACCTCGCACGTGCCGGCCCAGGCGACCGGGTACGCCAAGGCGTCGCCGACCGGGTTGAACGAATACGATCCGTTGGTTGCGATCGGGGCCGGATTGGTGAAATCCAGTTCCGCGGGCGTGTTGCCCCAGATGGTGGCGCAGTGCATCGACAGCGCGCCGGCCGCGATCTGGGTGCCGCCGATGTTCTGGACGGTGATCACGGTGTTCAGGCCGTTCTCGAGGCGCGAGAAGAAGACCGGTACGACCCACTCGGGACCGAGTTCCTCCTGCGGGAAGGCGTTGAAGGTCTGAAGGATATCGGGCCCCTGGAAGAAGTTCGAGACGACGGTGATCTTGCGCGCATTGAGCGCGGTGACGACCGCCGAGCCGATCCAGTTATCCGGCAGGTTGGCCTCTTCCGAGAGATCGTAATAATAGGAGACCCCGGGTTGGATCGCGGCGATCGTGCGGGTGTAGCTGACGGTCGCGCTTTCGCTCGGGATCAGGTCCACCGTGACCGTGACCGCTTCGGAGTCTGCATTCTGGATGATGATCTGGCTGTTGCCGGTGCCGGAAAGGGTGAAGCGGTTGCGGGCCGCGAGCGGGACGTAGTACACGGAATGCCCCTCGAGGAAGCCGGTGTAGGCGCCCTGGGTCGGGGTCTGGCCGCGGGCCTGGATCTGGACGATCGCGCCGACCGGGCTGTCGGAGGCGATCACGACCGAGCCGCGCCCGGGCTGCATGGAAGGATCGAAATATTGTTTGATCTGGATCGAGCCGCCGTTGGGCGGCAGGCTGAAGCTGAGGTTGCCGGCCGAAACGCCCGGCCAATCCGCGCCGCTTTCCAGGAGGTAGGAGATCGCGCCGGTGGCGGGGTTGTCCTTATCCAGGTTGACCAGGGTGAAGTTGGTGCTGAGCTGCTTGGCGGTCGCGGCCGCATGCGCCGGGAGCGGCGCGGAAAGTGCGAGCGCGATCAGAACCGCGGCAACCGCGAAAAGTGTTTTCCGGTGGATCATGCGGACCTCTCTTGAAAAGGTGGTCGAGTAGCGGTCTTTGCGTTTCGAGACCACCGGCCCGATACGCGGATTTTCCTTTTCATCCTTGAACGTATTGTGGTCTCGATACGCCCGCGGAGAGCACGCGGGCTATTCGACCACCTGAATAATGCATGCTCTACCATATCATACCTGCCTGAAATTTCCCACTTTACACATGCCGCCCCTCGGTCTCAGGATGACGACAATCCCGCATACACATCGAGTATCCGGCGCGCGATCACGGGCCAATCGTACTGCCCGCGCACGGCGGCCGCGGCCGCCTGTCCCATCGCGCGGCGGCGGTCGGCGCGCTGCATCAGATCATGCATGGCGGCGGCGAGCGCCCCGGGATCCGCCGGCGGGACGAGCGCGCCCCATTCGGGCAAAAGGACCTCGGGTATTCCGCCGACGTTCGAGGCGATGCAGGGCGTGCCGGAGGCCAGCGCTTCGAGCATCGCCATGCCCTGGCCCTCTTCCAGCGATGGCAGGACAAACAACGCAACGCGGCGCATCCAGCGCGCCGTCTCGGCCGGGATCAGGCTGCCGGTGAAGCGGATCGAATCCGCCAGGCCGGATTCCGCGGCGAGCTCCTCCAGTTCTCCGCGCTGCGGCCCGTCGCCGATGAGCACCAGGCTCCACTGGGGGTGGCGGGAGCGGACGAGCGCGAAGGCCCGGATCAGATCGGCAACGCCCTTGCGCCGGATGAGCGAACCCGCGAACAGCGCGACCGGCTCGCGCGGGATTCCGTTCGGCGCGAACATTTTCGCATCCACGCCGTTGGGGACGACGGTTATCTTTTGCGGATCGACGCCCCGGGCTGCGGCTTCCGATGCGAGCGACTTGCTGAGTGCGATCACCTTGCTCGCGCCGCGCAGCGCGCTGCGCCCGAATGCGCCGAAGAGCGGCAGGCGCAGCGCCTGGTACACATCGCTGCCCTGGACGGTGCATACGATCGGCTTGCGGTGGAACGGGGCGGTGAGGGAGGCTGCGAAGGCCGAAAGAACCCACTGCGCGTGGATCAGATCGCAGCCGCGCGCGTGGCGGGCGATCGCCAGGGCATGCGACACGAAAAATGGAAACACCGCCAGGCGGCCGAGCTTGCTCGTGCTCCACAGCACCGGCAACCCGCCGGGCGTTTCCAGGAGCAGCTCCCAGCGCGCCGGCAGAAGATAGCGCGGCCGGAAAATTTCGATTCCCTCCAGCACCTCGTGCGATTTGGCGCCCGGGGCATGCGGGGCAACCACGCGCACCCGCGCGCCCAGGGACGCCAGCGCGCGGCAGCCTTCCCAGATGAAGGTGCCGCGGAAATCTCCCTCCCGGCGCGGGAAGGACGTGGTGGCGACGAGGATGGATAACATACCGTTCCTTACCCCTCCCGGCCTTCGGCCACCCTCCCCAATAGGGGAGGGAAAGTACGGACTATTTTCTTTCACTACCCTTCCCAATGGGG